>NZ_VCCH02000004.1 GCF_005938675.2 Mycobacterium sp. KBS0706 | reverse complement strand
TTGCCGGTGCTGGAGGTGCTGTCGGCCAAGCATCTGGTCGCCGACCTGACGCTCGGCCTCGGCACCGTCATGCACGATTACCTCGCCTGACGCGCCACGGATCGGACGGAATTTCTCTGCCATTACCAGGTCGATCGGCCTGCAGGAGAGCAACGCATGCGAGGCGTAAACCGCAGGCTGGTACACAAGGCGCCCGGGCGGGTCGAGGTACCGGCCTATGATGCCGTCGCCCTGGTGCTGCAGGGCGGCGGCGCGCTCGGCGCCTATCAGGCCGGGGTCTATGAAGGGCTGCACGAAGCCGGCATCCGCCCGACCTGGCTGGCCGGCATCTCGATCGGCGCGCTCAACACCGCGGTGATCGCGGGGGCGCCCGAATCCCAGCGCGTCGACCGGCTGCGCGAGCTGTGGGAAACCATCTGCGCCTCCCCGGTGAAATGGCCTGCGACCAGCGGGCTGGCCGAGGCGGCGCTGCCCTTCGCCATGGATCTCCGCCCGGCGCACAACACCGCGGCGGCGATGCGGGCGCTGTTTCAGGGCCAGCCCGGTTTCTTCAAGCCGCGCCTCCCGCCGCCCTACCTGTCGCCCTTCGCCGGCGATGCCGCCACCAGCTTCTACGACACCAACCCGCTGCGCGACACGCTGCTGCGGCTGGTCGATTTCGACCGGCTGAACTCCGGCGACATCCGGGTCAGCGTCGGCGCGGTCAATGTCCGCAGCGGCAACTTCGTCTATTTCGACACGGCCGAGCGGAAGCTGGGGCCGGAGCATTTCATGGCCTCCGGCGCGCTGCCGCCCGGCTTCCCGGCGATCGAGATCGAAGGCAAGCACTATTGGGATGGCGGCGTGGTCTCGAACACGCCCCTGTCCTACGTGCTGTCGACCGAACCGCGGCGCGACACCCTGACCTTCCAGGTCGACCTGTGGTCGGCCAAGGGCCGGATGCCGGACGATCTGATGGAGGTGACCAGCCGGCAGAAGGACATCCAGTACTCCAGCCGCACCCGCGCCATCACCAATCACATGTTGCAGATGCAGAAGATGCGCCAGGCGCTGCAGACGGTGATGAAGCAAGTTCCGGCGGCGGCCTTGGAGGATCCGGAGATCAAGGCCATCGCGGACCTGGCCTGCCATCGCGTCTACAACATCGTCCACCTGATCTACCAATCGAAGACCTACGAGGGTCACTCGAAGGACTACGAGTTCGGGCTGGATGCGATGCGCGAGCACTGGCAGAGCGGCCTCGACGACATCCGCCGCACCTTGGCCGATCCGCGCCGGCTGGACCGGCCGGACTCCGAGATCGGCGTCGTCACCCATGACATCCATCGCGGCGAATAGGCCGCCTCACCCCCGATCCGACACAAGGACAATCGACATGTTGAAGGGCAAGGTTGCGATCGTCACCGGCTCGACCAGCGGCATCGGGCTCGGCATCGCCAAGGTGCTGGCAGGCCAGGGCGCCGACATCGTGCTGAACGGCTTCGGCGATGCCGGCGAGATCGAGGCGATCCGCAGCGGCATCGAGCGCGAGCACGGGGTGCGCGCGGTCTATGACGGCGCCGACATGTCGAAGGGCGACGCGGTGCGCGGCCTGGTGGCGGCTACGGTCGAGCGGCTCGGCCGGGTCGACATCCTGGTCAACAATGCCGGCATCCAGTTCACCGCGCCGGTGGAGGAGTTCCCGGCCGAGAAGTGGGACGCCATTCTGGCGATCAACCTGTCGGCGGCGTTCCACGGCATCGCCGCGGCGGTGCCGGTCATGAAGCAGCAGGGCTGGGGTCGGATCATCAACATCGCCTCGGCCCACGGCCTCGTGGCTTCGACCCACAAGGCGGCCTATGTCGCGGGCAAGCATGGCCTGCTCGGCCTGACCAAGGTGGTCGGGCTGGAGAATGCCGGCAACGGCATCACCTGCAACGCCGTCTGCCCGGGCTGGGTGCGCACCCCGCTGGTCGAGAAGCAGATCAGCGCGATCGCGGCCGAGAAGGGCATCAGCCAGGAGGAGGCATCCCGGCAGCTCCTGGGCGAGAAGCAGCCCTCGATGACCTTCGTGACGCCGGAGCAGCTGGGCGGCACGGTCGCCTTCCTGTGCTCCGGCGCGGCCGAACAGATCACCGGCACCAGCGTGTCGGTCGACGGCGGCTGGACCGCGCAATAGGGGAGGGGGCGGCATGGCACGGCTCGCCAGGAAAAAGACGATCGGCCTGCTGCCGTGCCTCGGCGCCATGGCGGCCATGGTCGCGGGATGGGTCCGGGCGCGTTCGATCTACGCGACCAGGCACGCTGCGCGGTCGCCCGGGGCGGAGGAGCTGACATGAGCGCCGAGCGGGTGGAACGACGGTTGGCGGCGGTGCTGGCGGCGGATGTCGCCGGCTACAGCCGCCTGATGGGCCGGGATGAAGAGCGCACGCTCGCGGCGCTGAAGAGCACGAGGCAGGCCGTGTTCGATCCAGCCCTGGCCGCCTATCGCGGCCGCATCGTCAAGACCACCGGCGATGGCCTGCTGGTGGAGTTCGCCAGCGTCGTCGACGCCGTGCGCTGCGCCATCGATGTGCAGCGTGCCATGTCCACGCACAACGCCGATGTGCCGCAGGATGTGAGGATCGAATACCGGATCGGCGTCCATTTCGGCGACATCATCATCGATGATGACGGCGACATCTTCGGCGACGGCGTCAACATCGCGGCGCGGCTGGAAGGCATCGCCGAGCCGGGGAGCGTCTGCATCTCGGACGACGCCCAGCGCCAGGTCCGCGGCAAGGTCGACATTGCCTTCGAGGACATCGGCGAGCAGACCCTCAAGAATATCGTCGAGCCCATTCGAGCCTGGCGCATTCGCATGGGCGGCGACTCGATCGGAGCGCCGCCGGAGCCTGCCGAAGCCAGCCCGCTGCCCGCCCTTCCAGACAAGCCGTCGATCGCCGTCCTGCCGTTCCAGAATATGAGCGGCGAGGCGGAGCAGGAGTACTTTGCCGACGGCATGGTCGAAGACATCATTACCGCATTGTCGCGATTCCCGTCGCTGTTCGTGATCGCCCGGAACTCGTCCTTCACCTACAAAGGGAAACCGGTCGACATCAAGCAGGTCGGCCGTGAGCTCGGTGTCCGCTACGTCCTGGAAGGCAGCGTGCGCAGGGTGGGGGGCCGCGTCCGCACCACCGGGCAATTGATCGAGGCGGCCACCGGGACGCATCTGTGGGCGGAGAAGTTCGACGGAGCGCTCGACGACATCTTCGAGCTCCAGGATCATTTCACGAAAAAGCTGGTCGGCGCGATTGCCCCGAAGGTGCAGCAGGCGGAAATCGAGCGGTCGGCCCGCAAGCCCACCGAGAATCTCGATGCCTACGACTATTATTATCGTGGCATCAGCCTGCTGCAGCTGATGACCGCCGAGTCGAATGCGGAGGCGTTGCAGCACTTCAGGCTGGCGATCGATCTGGACCCGTCATTTGCGGCGGCCTATGGCCTGGCGTCGGAATGCTACCGGCTTCGGCAGAACATCGGTTGGGCCAGGAACGATGCCGAGCAACTGGCTCGGGGGAAGCAATTGGCTTCGCTGGCCATCGAATTCGGCCAGGACGACGCCGTCGCCCTGGCCTCCGCGGCGCAGTTCTTCGGCTTCGCCCTGCGCGACGCGCAAACCGCCGATATTCTGGTCAACCAGGCGCTGTCCGTGAATCCGAACCTGTTCCGGGCGTGGCAGGCGCGGAGCTGGACCAGCATCTATCTCGGTGAGCATGAACGGGCCTTGGCTGAAATCAGCCACGCCATGCGGCTCAATCCGGTCGATCCCCAGGTCCATCAGGCGGAATCCGCCATGGGCATTGCCCTGCTGCTTCTTCGCAGGCCGGTGGAGTCATTGGAGTGGTTCGGCAAAGCGCTGGCGCGCCGTCCCAGTTTCCCGTCTGCGCTCAGATTCGCGGCGATCGCATATTCGGTCCTGGATCGAGCCGACGAAGCGCAGTCCATGATGAGAAGGCTGCAGACAGTCGACCTGGATGCACGGGTGTCTCAACTAAAGAGCTGGATACCATTGCAACGCTCGGAAGATGTCGCCGTGTTCATCGAAGGAATGCGCAAGGCGGGGATGCCGGAGTAACTATTTGCAACCGATCTGGATATAGGTTGTAACGATCTCGCTGCCCGGGATCATGATACAGCATCCCGCCATGGCCGACCGAGCCGTCAGCGGCCGAGCTGCCCGACGTGGTAGCCGAGGTGCGTCTCGACATCGCCCGGCTTATGGAAGCCGCGCTCCATCAGCTGCTTGATCCGCGTCTGGGCCGCGGGCCGCGCCAGCGCCGTCATGAACGCCTCCCACTCCGGCGCGATCTCGGCATCGGATGGCAGGCTCGCCACGTCGACCAGGCGCTTCGTCTCCGTGATGGCCTGTTTGTCGAAGGACGCGATCCTCTGAGCCAGCGCATCGACGAAGGAGTCGAGCTCCGCATCCGGGAAGGAGCGATTGACGTAGCCATAGCGCTCCGCGAGATCGCCCGGAATGTCGTCCGCCCCGAGCAGCACCTCGAGCGCGCGGCCGCGGCCCATGAGACGGGGCAGCCGAGCCATCGGGCCGCCGCCCGGCACCAGGCCGGCACCGACCTCCCATTGCGAGAGAATGGCCTTCTCGCGGCTGGCGAAGCGCATGTCGCTGGCGAGGGCGAGTTCGCTTCCCACACCGGTCGCGCGGCCCCGGATCGACGCGATCGATACGACGGGAGCGCGGCTCAGCCGCACCAGCATGTCGGGCAGCTGCTGCAGCCCGGTCGGGCCTGGTGGCAGGCCGAGCGTCTCCTCCGGCTTCGCCAGGAAATCATAGTGGGTCAGGAAGAAGCCCTCGACGGCGCTGTCGAAGACGACGACCTTCACCTGCTCGTCGCTTTCGAGCGCCGCGACGACGGCGTTCAGCTGCGCCATGTTCCCCGGCCCGAAGATGTTCAGGGGCGGCAGGTCGAAGGTGACGCGCCAATAGGCCGGTGAGCGGCGATCGACCCGGATCTGACCGACGTTTGCGCTGATGTCCATATCCGATCTCCGATGGTTGCGGAAACAGTCCCGGCCTAGAAATACCGGTGCACAACGCCCCTGACCATCAAACAAAGGTATCGACAATACCTTGGTATCGTCCGGGAGCGGAAATATTCGATCGGCCGATCATCGGCATCCGATACCAAGGTGTCGGCGATACCAACGTGCAATCGTGCGCCTCCTCGCCTCGTCGCAGTCTGTCCCGGCACCCAGCTGTCGATGACGCCACCCGAGAGGAGCCCGCCATGCCGGAAGGCTTGTTGCCCACCCGCCGCGACGTACTCGTCGCAACCGCCCTGACGAGCGTCGCCACGATGATGCCGATGCCGCTCCGTGCGGCCGCGAGCGGCGCGATCCGCCCCTTCGGCATGACCTTTCCTCAGGAGCAGCTCGACGACCTGCGCCGCCGCGTCTCGGCCACCCGGTGGCCGGACCGGGAGACCGTCGCGGACGACACGCAGGGCGTGCAGCTCGCGACGATCCGGACGCTCGCGGAATATTGGGCGGCCGACTACGACTGGAGCAAGATGGCGGCGCGGCTTGAGGCCCTGCCGCAATTCGTCACCGAGATCGACGGGCTGGACATCCACTTCATCCACGTCCGCTCGAAACGCGAGACCGCGCTGCCGCTGATCGTCACGCATGGCTGGCCCGGCTCGATCATCGAGCAGCTCAAGATCATCGGGCCGCTGTCCGATCCCACGGCGCATGGCGGGACCGCATCGGACGCGTTCCACGTCGTGATCCCGTCATTGCCGGGCTATGGCTTCTCCGGCAAGCCCACGGGGCCCGAGTGGACCCCGGTGCGGATCGCGCGGGCCTGGGCGGTGCTGATGCAGCGTCTCGGCTATGCGAAGTACGTCGCGCAGGGCGGCGACTGGGGCAACGCCGTGTCCGAACAGATGGCCCTGCAGCAGCCGCCGGGGTTGCTCGGCATCCACACCAACATGGCGGCCACCGTGCCGGCCGATGTCTCGAAGGCGCTGGCCGCCGGCGGCCCGGCCCCCGCCGGCCTCTCGCCGGACGAAAAGCACGCCTGGGACCAGTTGGACGACTTCTATAAGAACGGGCTGGGCTATGCCATCGAGATGAACAACCGGCCGCAGACGCTGTACGGGATCGTCGACTCGCCGGTCGGCCTCGCGGCGTGGATGCTCGACCATGACATCCGCAGCTACAGGCTCATCGCACGGGTGTTCGACGGCAAGACCGAAGGCCTGACGCGCGACGACATCCTCGACAACGTCACGCTGTATTGGCTGACCAACACGGCGATCTCCTCGGCGCGCCTCTATTGGGACAATGCGCATTTTCCGTCGGGCGGCTTCTTCGATCCCCGCGGCATCAAGATCCCGGTCGCCGTCAGCGCCTTTCCGGACGAGATCTACCAGGCGCCCAGGAGCTGGGCGGAGCGGGCCTATCCCAAGCTGATTCACTACAACAGGCCCGAAAAGGGCGGCCATTTCGCCGCCTGGGAGCAGCCGGCCGCCTTCAGCGCCGAGTTGCGCGCCGCCTTCCGGCCTCTTCGCCAGACGACCTGATCGCGCCACCACCAACAGCACAGGAGAAGATCCGTGAAGATTTTGATGGTGCTGACCTCGCACGACACCCTCGGCAACACCGGACGCAAGACCGGCTTCTGGCTCGAAGAGGGCGCAGCCCCGTACTTCGTGTTCCGCGACGCCGGCGTCGCCCTGACGCTCGCCTCGCCCAAGGGTGGTCAGCCGCCGGACGATCCGAAGAGCGACCTGCCGGAGAACCAGACGCCGGCCATGGCGCGGTTCAAGCAGGATCACGCGGCCCGGAAGGACTTCGCCAACACGGTGAAGCTGGCGGGTATGGGCTCGGAGGATTTCGACGCGATCTTCTATCCGGGCGGCCACGGGCCGATGTGGGACCTGGTCGACAACCCGGACTCCATCGCCCTGATCGAATCCTTCTACAATTCCGGCAAGCCGGTCGCCGCCGTCTGCCATGCGCCTGGTGTGCTGCATCGGGTGACGTATGAAGGTGCGCCGATCGTGAAGGGCAAGCGCGTCACCGGCTTCGCCAACAGCGAAGAAGAAGAGGTCCAGCTGACCCATGTCGTGCCGTTCCTGGTCGAGGACGAGCTGAAGCGGCTGGGCGGGCTCTTCGAGAAGGCGCCGAACTGGCAGAGCTTCGCCATCACCGACGGGCGCCTGATCACGGGGCAGAACCCAGCCTCTTCGACCGCCGGTGCCCAGGCCCTGCTGAAGCTGCTCTCCGAGACCCGGCCTTCGGCGGGCGGCTCCAACGCTGCTTGAGTGCCATTTCGGTTCCGGTCCTGGAGACCGATGCCCGCCTCAGTCGCTGGCGCGGAGCTCCTGCAGGAGCTCCGCTGCGGCCACGAGATCGTGCGTATCCTGCCCTTCGGCAAAGCCGTCATGGATGGGGGCCAGGAGCGCGAGCGCTTCGCCGGGTCGACGCTGATCCTTCCACAGCCGCGCAAGGCTCGTCGCGGTCCGCAATTCCCAGGCGACCGTCTGCTGCCGGCGGGCCCATTCGAGCGATCGGTGATAATACAGCTCGGCCTCGAGTGGCCCGTCGGCGGCGCCGCGGGACAGGAGCAGCTCGCCTTTGATCCTGAGGATCTCGGCGAAATACCAGCGCTCGTCATTCTGTTCGGATCGCGCCAGGGCTTCGTCGATCGCCGCCAATCCCTCGGCGATGTTGCCGGCGCGCCCGAGAGCGGAGGCGTACTCGCTCTGGAACACGATGTAGTAGACGCCGTACTGGATCTCGCGCAGCTCCGCCAGGGCGGCCTCGAGCTCGGCCAGCCCACGATCGAGGTCGCCGCGCTTGATCAGCAGGACGCCGCGGAAGCACCGGCCCCAGCCTTGCCAGAAGGCGAGCCCCTGGGCCGCATTGTCGATCAGCATCGAGACGTAGCGCTCGACCAGCGGCAGGTCGCCGACGAACAGGGCCACGGGGCACGCGGCGTGAACCAGGACCTGGCAAAGGCTGAGGGTATCGTTCCCGGAGGCGGCGCCGTCGACGATGTTCCTGACCAGGAGCACGGCCTGCTTCGGCCGGCCCTGCAGCCACAGAATCCGCGCCAGGAAGCACCGGGCCATGGCGCGCTGGTCGAAGACAAAGCGGATCATCTGGGCGCCGATGATCGGAACCTCATATCTGCCCAGCATGCGCTCGATGGTGTGCCGGGCCTCCGCCTGGTCGCCCAGGAGATGCAGGATGTAGCCGACCATCCGGTCTCCGACCAGGATGCCGAGCTTGTCGCCTGCGCCTGCGGCGAGCTCCGAAAACCGCCTCGCGAGCGCCAGGGCCTCGCGGAACTCGCCCTGGTTCAGCAAGCCGGACCACAGACCCCACAGGGCCCGCAACTGGTAGTCGCGATTCTCCTGCCGCTCGGACGTTTCCAGGACCCGGCGCCAGGCCGCCAAGGTCTCCGACCCCAGGCCCTTCGTCTGCATCAAGGACCAGGCCCGCGCCGCGTGCAGGCGCATCTCCTGGTCGAGAGTCCGGCTGATCTCGGGCGCGGCCAGGGCGCGGTCGACGCGCTCCTCGCACTCCCTGGTGAGCGAAAGGTGGAACCAGAGCGGGATCGCGACGACCGTCAGGGCGACGCCCGTGGCCACATCGCCGATGGGCGAAAAGGCCCAGTCGAGCGCGGCTCTCACATTGTCGATGTTGTGCCGGTGATGCTGGAGCCAATCGCTCGCAGGCTCGCGCTCCCATTGACCATTGGCCTGCTCGAGCAAGGCCCGATAATGCTCGGCATGGCGCCGCGCGAACCGGTCCCGTTCGCCGTGTTCGTCGAGCTTGACCAGCGCATAGGCACGGGTGGTGTCCAGAAGGCGGTAGAGTGCGACGGCAGCGTCCACGCTGGCCGTGACCAGGGATTTGGCGATCAGATCGGCGATCGCATCGACGATCTCGGACGGAGGCGTATCGTTGTCGGCCAGGACGGCGCTTGCCGATTCCATCGTGAACATGCCGGCAAACACGGCCAGGCGGCGAAGCACGACCTGCTGCAGCTCCGGCAGCAGGGCATAGCTCCAGTCCAGCGTCGTGAGCAGAGTCTGATGGCGGGGCAGGGCGGTGCGGCGACCGCGCAGCAGCAGGCTGAAGCGCTCGTCCAGCCGGGCGGCGAGCCCGGCAACGCCGAAGGTGTCGACCCGTCCCGCCACGATCTCGATGGCCAGCGCGATGCCGTCGAGGCGCCGGCAGATCTCGGCGACGAGCGGCGCCTCGGCGTCGCCCAGTTCGAAGGCGTCGAGGCATGCAGCGGCACGTTCGACGAAGAGCTGCACCGAGGGAAACGCCAGGGCCTCGGCGGCCGTGAGCGCCGTGCCGCTCTGCGGAAACGCCAGCGGCGCAAGCCGGTGGACGCGCTCGCCCTCCGAACGGAGGGCTTCCCTGCTCGTCGCCAGGATGTGGACTCGCGGGGCGCCCTTCAGCACGTCCTCCGCCATTCTTGCGGCGGCTTCGACGAGGTGCTCGCAGTTGTCGAGCACGATCAGCAGGTGCTTTTCCCGCAGGAAGGAGATCACGGTCGACAGCGGCTTGTCCGAACCCAAGCCGATTCCGAGGACGGTCGCCAGCGCGCCCGGCGCCAGCAGCGGATCGGAGAGCGGGGCGAGGTCGACGAAGCGGACGCCGTCGGTGAAGCCGCCGGCCAGGGTGTCGGCCACGGCGACCGCGACGGTCGTCTTGCCGATGCCGCCGGCGCCGACGATGGTGACGAAGCGCTGACGGGCGATCTGCGCGGACAGGACGCCGACGGTGTCGGAACGGCCGAGCATGCGCGTGAGCGGCATCGGCAGGTCCTGCCGCGCCTCGACCTTGTCGATCTGCGGATCGATGCCGCCGGGCGCGGAACCGTGATCGACGGGTGCGACGAAGCTGTAGCCGCGTCCCGGGATATTGGCGATGAAGCGCTTCCCGGCCTGTCCGTCGCCGAGGGCGCGGCGCAGGGCGGCGACATGGACCTTCAGATTGCCCTCTTCCACGAAGGTGTTGGGCCATACGCGGTCGAGCAGCTCCTGCTTGCCCAGGATCTGGCCGGGCCGTTCGAGAAGAGCGACGAGGATGTCGCGGGCGCGGCTGCCGAGGTGAACCGGCTTGTCGCCTTCGAGCAGCAGCTGTTGCGCAGGCAGCAGCCGGAAGGCGCCAAAAGAGATCTCGCTCGGCTTCCCAGCCTCGTACCCGGTCAACCTTCGCCCCTTCGGCTCGTGAGTCTGACAGCGCTTGCAAGAAGCCCCACCCAAGTCGTGGGGTTTAGTCTTGGTCGGCACCACACCTATCGTCCCGCGATCGGCGGACACCGTCAACGCCCGGTGCCGACGACCAGAAGGGCGAGGCGTCAGCATTGCTCCGCCCCCAGAATCATGGAACAATTTAATGTTGGACAAAAGGCAGATTCGGGAGGGATCAAATGGCATTCCGGAAAGGGCAGGAATTCCTCCGACAGGTGGAATTTACTCCTCAGTATTCAGGAAATATTGACAGACGCGGCTTCATGGCGCGGAGCATCACGGCAGGGCTCGGCCTTGCCGGCGTCGGAGCCGTCGCGAAGATGGGCATCGGCGCGGCCTATGCGGCAGACCGTCCGCTGACACCCACGGTCTACCAGTGGATCCAGAACTTCCACCCGGCGATCGCCGACGTGAACGCCAAGTTTCCGGGCATCAACAGTCAGGTCGCGCCGGTCGAAGGGTTCGGCATCGAACGCTTTGTCGCGGAGGCGAAGAACAAGGAGAGCACCTGGGACGTCTATGTCGGCCAGACCCCCTTCGTCGAGATGTCGGCTTTGGTCAAGGCCGACGTGATCGAGCCTTGGGACAAGTACATCCCGAAGGAGGTGATCGACGATCTCATTCCATCGATCCGCGAGGAGTGCACGATCGACGGGAAGCTCTACAGCTGGCCGTTCTTCCTCGACGTCATCGGCACCGGATGGCATTCGGGCCTGACGGGCAAGGCGGGGTTGGCGGATGCCGCGCCGGCGACCTGGGACGATGTCCTGGCGGCGGCCAAGACGATCGTGGACAAGCAGGCGGCGCCATGGGGCGCCACCTTCGACAGCCATGGCTGGCGCTCGCTGGCGCCGATCGCGCACAGCATGAGCCCCCATGTCTACACGCCGGAAGGCCTGTTCGACTTCACCAGCGAGCCGGCGATCGAAGCGCTGAAGCTGATGAAGCAGATCATGGCGCTCGCCAACCCCGACGTTCTGCTCGAAGGCGCGTCGGACGCCGGCGTCAACGGAACCCCGGATGAGGTCGCCTTCGCCACCCAGCGCGTCGGCCTCTACTTCAAGTATTTCAACGCGCCGTTGCGGATGGCGGCGAGCTGGGACGACCCCAACGCGCTGCATCTCGGGCCCTTGCCCAGATTCGCCAACGGCGAAGGCTCGACCGTGTTCTGGACCACCGGCTGCGCGTTGTTCAAATACGGCCAGAACAAGGAAAAGGCGGCCGAGTACATCAAGGCGCTGACCTATGACAGGCAGATCTGGAAAGACTCGATCGTCGGGACCCCGAGCGGCCATCCGGGGCAACTGCCGCCTTATAAATCCATCTACGCCGAATGGGCCGCCGACAAGCCGGACTGGATGCCCGGCTTCGTCACCCTGGTCCGCGACCAGCTCGACAAGGCCAAGGCGATCACCAACCATCTGTTCGGACTGCAGCAATTCGTCATCGGCAAGCCGATCTGGGAGACCTACCTCAAGGGCGAGGAGGCCGACCCGAAGGTGGCCATGCAGAAGGTTGCCGAAGCGGTCGCCGCCGAGGTGAAGAAAGGCTGACGCACGACCGGTGGTCAGCAGGAGTTAGTTGCCGTGAGGCGCTCGGCCCTTGCGGATGATGCGTGCCGGGCTTCGAGCGGGTTCTTCAGTCATGGACGATACGACCCTGTACCGCCCCGCAGCGGCGGTTCCCTTGCGCAGCCAGGCGGTCCAGCTGCGCCGGGCCGCCGGCGCGTGGCTGTTCCTGCTGCCGGCCCTGGCGTTCTTCGTCCTGTATCAGCTCTACCCGATCCTGCGCGTCCTCTGGATCAGCTTCACCGATTATCAGGTTCTGTCCAACCAGCCCGCCAACTGGGTCTGGCTCGGGAACTATGCCGATGCCCTGCAGGATCCCTTGCTGTGGGCCGGCCTCGGGCGTGCCGGGCTGTTCACCATCATGTTCCTGCCCGGGACGATCATTCTGCCCCTCCTGCTGGCGATCCTGATCGATCGGGTGACGAATGCGCGCCTGGCGACCTTCTACCGCATCGTCCTGCTGATTCCGGCGGTCATCCCGAGCACACTGATCTTCGTGTTATGGAAGTGGATGTACAATTACCAGGCCGGCCCGATTAATCATTTTCTCGTCGAAACGACCGGCCTGTTCACCTTGCAGAACGCACCGCAATGGCTGGGCGGGACGCCGCTGACGCTGCCCTCGATCGCGATCATGGAGGTGTGGTGGGGGCTCGGCTACCACACCATCTTCTTCCTCGCCGGCCTCGCCACGATCCCCAAGGATCTGCCGGAGGCGGCGCGCATCGATGGGGCGAATGAGTGGCAGATCTTCTGGCATGTCATCCGGCCGCGGCTGGCGCCGATCATGATGGTGCTGGTCGTCCTGCGCTTCGGCACCTCGATGGCGGTGATCGACGAGTATCTGATCTTCGGCGGCTTCAACCGCGCCTCGCCGACCTATACCTGGACGATCTTCATGTACGACCAGGCCTTCAAGCTCGGCCTGTGGCGGCAGGGCTATGCCGCGGCGATCGGGATGATCGGGGCCGTCGCCATGATGCTCGTCATGGTGCTGCTGCTTCGGCTGTTCCGGGCGAAGGACTGAGGGGGATCGATCTGCCAATGAGCCTCGAAGCCATTCATCGCAGCCAGGTCGCGGCCAAGCGGGCGAGCGGCGGGAACACCCGGCCGGGCTGGTCCAGGCGCAGGCGGGCCGCGGTCGCTCGGCATGCGGTGATCAATTTCTTCCTGCTGATCATCCTGCTGCCGCTGGTCTGGGTGCTGCTGATGTCGGTGAAGACGCTGCCGGATTCGATGCGCGGCGATCTCTTCCCGAGGCAACTCGACTTCAGCCACTATTCCTATGTGTTCGAGCGCATCGTCACGCTGCCGAGAAACCTGTTCAACAGCGTATACGTCACCCTGAGCTCGGTGCTGGTGACCATGGTCTGTTCCGTGATGGCCGGTTATGCGCTCGTGCATCTGAAGCCGCGCGGCACCGGGCTGGTGATGACCGTTCTCCTGGTCTCACTCTATTTTCCGGTTCGCGTCGTGTCCCTGATCAGCATCTACGAGACCCAGCGCTGGCTCGGGCTGATCAACGACACCGCCGGCCTGATCCTGCCCTATGTCACCCTGCAGCTGGCGATCAGCATCCTGATCATGCGCAGCATGTTCCAGCTCGTTCCACGCGAAGTCATCGAGGCCGCGCGGGTCGATGGCGCCGGTCACTGGCGCACCCTCTGGATGGTGGGCTTGCCGATGGTGCGCAACGGTCTCGTTGTCATCTTCATCGTCAATTTCGTCGCCGCGTGGGGCGAGTATCTGCTGTGCGTGACGCTGATCGACGACGAGGCGCGGCGCACCATGCCGGTTGTCCTGGCTGTGGCCCAAGGCGGCCAGGGCCATTGGGCCTGGCCCAATCTCGCGGCCGTGTACATCATCGTGACCACGCCCGGCCTCATCGCCTTCGCCTTCGCCCAGAAGTTGTTCTTCAAGGGTCTGGCCGAGGGTGTGACGAAGCTGTAGCGGAGTTGCCTGCGAGGATCGGGCGCGGCCCCCCGTATCAATGGCGGCGCAATCCGAGTCTGGCCGCCATGGTGATCAGGTCGGCCAGGGAATTCGCCTGCATCTTGCGCATGGCCTTGCCGCGATGGGCCTTTACGGTGATTCCGCTGATGCCCAGTTCGAAGCCGATCTGTTTGTTCAGGAGCCCGGCGGCGACCAGTGCCATGACCTCCTGCTCGCGACCGCTAAGCGAGGCGTGACGCCTGCGGAGGGCCCGCAGGTCCGCTTCATGTTTCAGCTTGGTCCTGCTGGCTTCCAGGGCGCGACCGATTGCCGTCAGAAGCTCCTCGTCATCGAACGGTTTGATGAAGAACTCGGCCGCGCCCGCCTTCATGGCCTGGACCGCGATCGGAACGTCGCTGTGGCCGGTCAGGAAGATGACTGGCATTTCGCTACGGTCCGCCGCGATGCGTCTCTGCAGCTCGAGACCGCTCAGATCGGGTAGCCGGAGGTCCAGCACGACACAGCTCGGGACCGGCACATGCGGGCGCTCAAGGAATCCGAGGGCGGATCCAAATGCCTCTGCCCTCCAGCCCGAGATCCTGACGAGATCTGCGAGGGGTTCGCGGGCGGATATGTCATCGTCGACGATGAAGACGGTCGGCGTGCCGTCAGCATCTGATGGCGAGAGATCGTTCGCGACGATCGGGAGAGGCCTGCAACGGATCTGTGCGGATGCTGCGTGATACGAATGCGTTATCATTTGTCCCTCCACTGGTTTGTTGCGCGGAGCGTCTCGGATGTCGATCGGCGCTCAGTCCAGGACGGAGCGCAGAGCGGCGACGGCCTGGGCAATGGCGCTTCGTGTTGCCGGCGTGTCCGCCAGCGCGTTCAGCACGACGAATCCATGAATGGTGCCGCTATAGCGGACCGAGGTCGCCCTCACGCCAGCGCTGATGAGCAGGCGGGCGTAGCCTTCGCCGTCATCGCAAAGGACATCGTTCTCCGCGACGATGATCAGCGCATCGGGCAGCCCCCGCAATTGGTCGACGGAAGCCCGCAGGGGCGCAGCGGTGATCTCGTTTCGCAACGCGGCGTCGGGAAGATAGGCATCCCAGAACCGTTCCATGGCCGCTTTCGTCAGCCACGGTCCGTCTGCGAAGGTCTGGTACGAGGATGTGGCGAAATCGGCATCCGTGATCGGATAGAACAGGATCTGCAGATCGATCTTCGGACCGCGGCGCTGCAGCGCGAGGAGCGTGATCGCGGCAGCCAGGTTGCCGCCCGCGCCGTCCCCGACGACGGCAAGCCTCGTGGGGTCCACACCAAGGCTCTCACCATGTGCGGCAACATGGGCGAGGACCGCATAGATCTGCTCCAGGGCGACCGGGTACCGCGTTTCGGGTGAGCGGTCGTACTCCACAAAGAACAGCGCCGCCCGCGCAGCGACGGCCAGCTCTCGCACGATCCGGTCGTGAGTGTGGACATCTCCGAGACACCAACCGCCGCCATGGATGTAGACGATGACCGGAAGCGTTCTCTGCGCATCGCTGGGCCGGACGATCCTGACAGCCACTGATCCGGTCGGCCCGACCGGAAACGCCGTGTCTTCGATCTGAGCGGAAGGCCGTCCGACGGCGCCGGCCTGAATCCGGACCAGCGCGCGGCGCGCATCCTCGGGCGATCGACGGCACAGGTCGGGGTTCTCGCCGATCGTATCGAGGAAGTCCTGCGTTATCGGCTCGAGAACCCAACTTGCGTCATTCATTCTGTGACCCCGGCTCGCGATATCGGATCTCGGGGGCGGATCCGGCAGCAGCCTCGCGCGACCGTATGTCCAACGTTCTCTGCGTGATCTGTGGACAACTGACCGGGTCCCGCATCGACGGCTGGCTCCCGAAGGCGCCTTGACGGAAGGAATGCTGCGCCTGTTCGGATTCCGGTTCGAGTTAAGACTGGTAAATCCGGGTGCTGAGCCTGGCAACCCGCGCGCCGGGTCCGGCAACCCGACGGATCCGCCATCGCGGTCTCGACCGCACCGTCGGGAAGGCGCGTCCCTGCGCCGTTTCTCACATCGAGCAGCGTGAGCGGCGCGCCTGAGCCGAAGAGAAATGCGGCCCGGCCGCAGGCGAGGCTTCAACTCGTGTGGCCGGGCCGCCAGCGCTGCTGGGGTAAAGACAGCGCATCGAGTGCGTGACCGCTTCATGGGGGGAATGAAGGCCGGGCCACGTGCCGCGTTGGGGGGAAGAACCGCGGCGAAAGTGACAATAGCCGGTCCCTCGCTGCCCCTGAATTATATGTTGGTATTGGTGCCGTGCTGCCTATGGCCGGGTTTTGGCGCCTTTCCGATAGGCTGATCCGGCTTCGAAGGTCGATTCCGCCGCGATGGTCGCGGCCTTCATTGCACGAGCCAAAGGCGCATTCGCGGGGTGGACGCTTCGGCCGTGCGATTAACTCGACTTAACCAGTCCTAACTGGCCGGGTTCCGTGGATCAGCGTCAAAGTCGACACAGCCGACAAGAGCTGATCGGAGCCGCATCTGAAACTGCTTTCGACAGCAAGCTCGACCGCTTCGAGCTTCGTGACCGGTGAAGAAGCGTGTCCTGAGCGACCGAAACGTGGAGGATCATCATGCACATTGACCAGCCGCTTCCAGAGAGGTCGGTGCCGTTGTCATCGCAGCGCAGGAGCGCGGCGGACCAACCGCTCGTCATCATCGTCGATGACCAGGAGTCCGTTCGGGAGGGGCTGTCGGAGCTGATCCTGTCGGCGGGCTTTCAGCCGGTCTGCTTCGCGTCGGCCCGCGACTTCCTCGACGCCGACCTGTCGGATGCCGCCGGCTGCATGATTCTCGACGTGCGGATGCCGGGGGCGAGCGGCCTCGATCTGCAGCGACAGCTCGCCCAGACCGGCAATTCCAAGCCGATCATCTTCCTCACCGGCCACGGCGACATTCCCATGACGGTCCAGGCGATGAAGGCCGGCGCCGTCGACTTCCTCACCAAGCCGGTGCGCGATCAGACGCTGCTGGACGCCGTGATTGCGGGCGTTGCGATGGATGCCGCGCAGCGCGCCAAGGCCCGGGTCGCCCGGCTGCATGCAGACCGCTTCAAGACCTTGACGCCGCGCGAGCGGCAGGTGATGTGCGCGGTGGCGCTGGGACGCCTCAACAAGCAGATCGCCTATGACCTCGACCTCAGCGAGGTCACGGTCAAGCTTCACCGCAGCAACGCCATGCGCAAGATGGAGTTGAAGTCCGTCGGTGAGCTCGTTCGCGTCTGGGAAGCGCTGCCGGCCGAGATGCGCGAGAGCGTGCGCCAATCCGAAAGGTCTGTGCGGCCGACGATTCCCGACCATCTGCTGGCCCTGCCAGTGTCGATGGAACTCGGTTCGAGGCTCTCGGACGGACGCATCGGCGCAGAATCCACAGCGCCGTCGCCGGCTAGTGGTGCGCGTCTAACGCTTGGTACCTGTGTGGAATGACGGGAGACGACCCTCTGCGGAAGTTCCGGCTCGGCCGGTCGAGCGTCTGCTCACCTCCTTTGCGGACATTCCACCGACTGTCGGGCCGCTCCGGAGCGGACATTCTGGTCAACGCACCCGCGGCTGAAGGCGGACCTTCTGTTGACCGCGGGTTCACCCCTTTTTCGGCACTTCGGCCGGTCATTGCTGCGATCAACGGTCGATGCTCGCCATGTGTTCTTCCGACAGTCGCTCGCCCCGCACCTGGATGGTGGCGAAGATCTGTTCGATGTCGTGAAGGTCCGTGGCGCTCAGTTCGACCTTGGCTGCGCCCAGGTTTTCTCGCAGGCGCTCGACTTTGGTCGTGCCCGGAATCGGAACGATCCACGGCTTCTGCGCCAGCAGCCAGGCCAGGGCGATCTGCGCGGGAGTCGCCTCCTTCCGGGCTGCGATGCCGTTCAGCAGATCGAGCACGGGCTGGTTGGCGCGAATGGCCTCGGGCGCAAAGCGGGGAAAGCTGGCCCGCAGGTCGGATGTGCCATCGAATGTCGTGTTCGCCGTGATCTTCCCCGTCAGGAAGCCCTGGCCCAGCGGGCTCCACGGCACGAAGCCGATCCCGAGCTCCTCGCATGTCGGCAGCACATCGGCTTCCCAGTCGCGGGTCCACAGCGAGTACTCGTTCTGCACCGCGGCGATCGGTTGCACGGCATGGGCGCGGCGGATCGTCCGGGCTGTCGCCTCGGACAGGCCGAAATGCTTCACCTTGCCGTCCCGGATCAGGTCCTGCACGGCGCCGGCGACATCCTCGATCGGGACGTTCGGGTCGACGCGGTGCTGGTAGAACAGATCGATCACATCGGTCTTCAGGCGCTTGAGCGACGCCTCGGCCACGCGCTTGATGTGCTCGGGGCGGCTGTTCAGGCCGGGGTAGTTGTCCAGGTCGAAGCCGAACTTCGTGGCGATCGCCACCTGGTCGCGGAATGGTGCGAGCGCCTCGCCGACCAGCTCCTCATTGGCCCGCAGGCCGTAGACTTCGGCCGTATCGAAGAAGGTCACGCCGCCCTCGCAAGCGGCGCGGATGACCGCGATGGCCGCCGTCCTCTCGGTGGGCGCGCCATAGCCGGAGCTCAGGCTCATGCAGCCGAAACCGAGCTCCGAAACCGTCAGGCCGCTCTTTCCAAGCTCGCGCTTGCGCATAGGATGTCTCCAGATTTCAAGAGAAGGGAGATGAGGTCGACCGGCCGCCTGTCTCAGGCGTTGATCGCGCCCGTGCCGACCGGAAGCTTGCGCAGCCGCTTGCCGGTCGCGGCGAAGATCGCGTTGCCGATCGCCCCTGCGATCGCCGCGGTGCCGGGCTCGCCGGTGCCGGTGGGCGGCTGGTCGTTCTCCACGAAATGGACCTCGATCGTGGGGGCCTCGTCGATCCGCATGACCCTGTAGGTGTCGAAGTTGGTCTGCACGATGCGACCCTTGTCGATGTCGATCGCGTTGTAGAGCGCCGCGCTGGCGCCGAAGATTATGCCGCCCTCGATCTGCGCCTTGGCGCCGTCGGGGTTCACGACCCGGCCGCAATCGACCGCGCAGACCACGCGGTCGAGCCGGACGTCGCCCTGGTCGTCGACGGAGACCTCGGCCACTTCCGCCACATAGGTCCCGAACAGCAATATCACCGAGACGCCGCGACCTTTGCCGGCAGGCATCGGCGTGCCCCAGCCGGCTTTCTCGGCCGCCAGGTCGAGGACAGCTTTGGCGCGTGGCGATTCCGCTAATAGGAGTCTGCGGAATTCGACAGGATCCTTGCCGACCGCCTCGGCCATCTCATCGATGAAGCTTTCGACGACGAAGGCGTTGTGGGTGACGCCGACGCCGCGCCACCAGCCGGTCATGAGTCCCGCCGGCGGCTCCGAGCGGCTGTACTCGATGAGCTGGTTGGGAAACCTGTAGGGCCCGGCCGCGCCGTCGACCGCATCGGGGTCGAGCCCGTTGACGAACCAGGCCGGCGTCCAGCGGGCCATCACGCTGGACCCGGCGACGCGGTGCGAGAAGGCCGTCGGGATCCCGTTCGCATCTAGCGCCGCGGACAGCGTATCGACGTAGTGTGGACGGAAGGCGTCGTGCTGGAAGTCCTCCTCGCGCGTCCAGATGACCTTGACCGGAAAATCGACCTGCCGGGCGATCTTGGCCGCCTGCACCGCGTAGTCGGTCTCCAGCCGGCGGCCGAACGCGCCGCCCATCAGGAAGTTGTGCACGCGCACCGTCTCGACGGGACGGCCGATAGCCTCGGCAACCGCCGACTGGACGCGGGCGATCACCTGGGTCCCGACCCAGACGTCGCAGCCATCGGCTGTGATCCGGACGGCGCAGGTCATCGGCTCCATCGTCGCATGGGCGAGCAGCGGCGCTTCGTATCTGGCGTCGAGGGTCCTGGCGGCAACGGAGTGTGCGCCCTTGACGTCGCCTTCGTTGGTCGCGACCACGGCGGTGCCGGCGATGGCCTTGTCGAGCTCGCCCACCAGATCAGAGCTCGAGTATGCCGCCGCGCCGCCGTCCCATTGCGGGTTCAGGGCAGCGAGCCCCTTCCGTGCCGCGCCCGTGTGGTCGGCGATGACCGCCACGGTCTCATCGAACCGGACCACCTTCCGGACCCCGGAAACGGAAAGGGCCGCCGCCTCGTCCATGCCGCCAAGCCTGCCGCCGATGACCGGCGAAGCCTGGGCCACCGCGATCTTCATGCCGGGCAGCATGAAATCGATGCTGTACTGGGCCCGGCCCGTCGTCTTGTCGACGGAATCCCGCCGCTTGAGCGACCGTCCGATGACCCTGAAGTCCTTCGGATCCTTCAGCCCGACCGTCTCCGGCACCGGGAGCGTGGCCGCCTTGGCCGCCAGGTCGCCATAGCCGAGGCTCCGGCCGCTCGCATCATGGATCACGGTGCCGTTCCCGGCCCGGCAGCCGGAGGCGTCGACACCCCAAATCTCTGCGGCCGCCGCAACCAGCATCGTGCGCGCCACGGCGCCGGCCTGCCGAAACGGCTCGTAGAACGCGGCAATCGAGGTCGAGCCGCCCGTTGCCTGGAACCCGAGCTTCGGATTGGCATAGAGCTTGTCGTCCGGCGGCGCGTGCTCCACCCGGATCTGGCCGGGCTCCACTTCCAGCTCTTCCGCGAGCAGCATCGGCATCGAGGTGTAGACGCCCTGCCCGATCTCGACCTGAGGGATGATGGCGGTCACCTGGCCGGCCGTGTCGATCCTGATGAAGGCGCCCGGAGCGAAGGTCGCAGCCGACGCGTCCGCGGCCGCTGCGGGAAACATCGGCGCGTTGATCGAGATCAGCAGACCGCCCCCGGCGGCGACGCCGGCGCGCAGGAAGTGACGCCGCGACAGCCGGGAGTCGACGGACGATGCCTCGGAGGCAGAGACCTTCATGTCCATTTTCAGCCCTCCTGCTTCGCGCTGCCGTCGAGCGTCGCGGCATGCTTGATCGCTGCGCGAATGCGAACATAGGTGCCGCAGCGGCAGATGTTGCCCGACATGGCGGCGTCGATATCGGCATCGGTCGGATCAGGCGTCTCGGACAGCAGGGCGGCCGCGGACATGATCTGCCCGGACTGGCAGTACCCGCACTGCACCACGTCGAGATCCTGCCAGGCCTTCTGAACCTTGAGACCGCTCGGGGTATTGTGGATCGCCTCGATCGTGGTGATCGCCGACCCCCCGACGCTCTCGACCGGGGTCACGCAGGACCGCGCCGGCTGGCCATCGATATGGACGGTGCAGGCGCCGCACTGCGCGACACCGCACCCGTACTTGGTGCCGGTCATTCCCAGCACGTCGCGGATGACCCAGAGCAACGGCGTATCGCCGTCGACGTCCGCGCTGTGCCGCTCTCCGTTGACACTCAGATCGTACGCCATGACCTCTTCCTCGACGTTGGCCGGTCTCCCACCGAGGACCGCCGGATCGGTCCGCCCCGGGTCGCCAACCACCAGATGGTCCTGGCATCCGATTTCGATTAGCCGCTATAATTCACTTGGGCTTATTCATGTGGTGCATAAATGAAGCGAGGAGATCTGTACGACCTCGCCGCCTTCGCCGTCGTCGCCGAGGAGGGCAGCTTCACCCGGGCGGCGGCCGAGCTCGGCATGTCCCAGCCGGCGTTGAGCCACGCCATGAAAGCGCTTGAGGAGCGGCTCGGAGTGCGGCTCCTGTCGCGGACCACGCGCTCGGTGTCGACGACCGAAGCGGGCGAGACGCTGCTGCGCTCCCTGCGCCCCGCACTGGGCGAGATCGCCTCGGGCGTGGATGCGGTCGGCGCCCTGCGGGGGAAGGCGTCCGGCACCGTGCGGATCACCGCGACCAAGCATGCGGTCTCCACCGTCGTCATGCCTGTCCTGCCGGGCTTCCTGGCGTCCCACCCCGATATCCGGGTGGACATGATCATCGACGACAACCTGACCGACATCGTCGCGGACCGCATCGACGCCGGCATCCGCTTCGGCGACATCGTCGAGAAGGACATGATCGCGGTCAGGATCGGGCCGGACATCCGGATGGCGGTCGTCGGCGCACCGTCCTATTTCGCCGACCATCCGGTGCCCAGGACGCCTCGAGAGCTCTCAGGCCATCGCTGCATCAACTACCGGCACGTCAAGACGGGCGGGCTCTACGCCTGGGACTTCGAGGAAAAGGGACGGCCCTTCGAGGTCCGCGTTGAGGGCCCCCTCGTGTTCAACAATGTCGACCTGATCCGGGAGGCGGCTCTGGCGGGCCAGGGCCTCGCGTTCACCTACGAGGACGGGGTGGCGGCGGATATCGAGGCCGGGCGGCTCACGCGGATTCTGGAGAAGTGGTGCCCGACCTTCCCCGGCTACTATCTCTATCACCCCAGCCGGCGGCAGACCCCTCCCGCGCTGGCTGCACTCATTGCAGCGCTTCGCACCAAATCCTAGCTCGGGAAGGACCGTGACTTGTGTCTGCAATGGGCCGATCCGGACCATCCAGCTATGCCCGCTCACTGGTGTGGTCCGGCCCCTGTTCCGCTGGACGTGACCGGCCGCTTTCCGCCCTAAGAGGCCTTTTGGAAAATCGGGATAGAGCTTCCCGGAGGGCTGTGTTTGTGATTCAAGCTTAGGATGTGGACGAAGCAGAGCCGTGGCCGGATGGCCGAGATTGCCCGGAAGACCAAGCGTTATCCGACGGACCTGACGGACGAGGAATGGGAGCGGATTGCGCCGCTGATGCCCAAGCCGTCGCGCCGGGGGCGGCCGCGGGAGGCCGATCTGCGGGAGGTGATCAACGCCTTGCGCTACCTGGTGCGGTCGGGCTGCGGCTGGGAGATGCTGCCGGTCCATTTCGGCCCCTGGCAGACGGTCTACTGGTGGTTCCGCCGGCTGATGCGGCGCTTCCTGTTCCGGACCATCCATGACCTGTGCCTGATGTGCGACCGGGAGCGGGTCGGACGGGAGGCTTCGCCTTCGGCGGCGGTGATCGACAGCCAGTCGGTCAAGGCGCCACACGCCGAGGCGCGGGGATACGATGCGGCCAAGAAGATTGTCGGCCGCAAGCGTCACATCGCCGTCGATACCGATGGCCGGCTGCTGATGGTCAACCTCACCCCCGCCGACATCTCCGACAGCGCGGGGGCCCAGGCCATTCTCGACGGCATCCGCAAGCGCTGGCCCTGGGTCAAGCACCTGTTCGCCGACGGCGCCTACGACCGGCTCCGGCTGATGGACAAGGCCGCCTTCCTCGACTTCGTCATCGAGGTGGTCCGTCGCGCCGATGCCGAGCCCGGCTTCAAGGTTCTGCCGCGGCGCTGGGTGGTCGAGCGAAGCTTTGGATGGATGACCCGCTGGCGACGCCTCGTGCGCGACTACGAGCAGCGCATCGACGTCTCCGAAGCCATGGTCTTCCTCGCCATGGGCGGCATCTTGCTGCGCAGAATTGCCCATCCCTGATTTTCCAAAAGGACTCTAAGCCGACTCACCGGACAGGTACCAGGTGTCAGATTTCAACCACTAGTTAACGGCGGCGCGCAATGGCGCATTCTGCAGGGCATCAACGATGAAGACGAGATCGGCCGCTTGCTTGCCGCCGATGGCAGCATCGGCGGGACCAGCAGGTCGAGGATCAGCGCGCTGCCTCAGGTGTTTTGCCCAAGTGCACCAAGAGTTTATCGGTGTTTGTCAAAGAATAATAGAATTTTAGTCAAAATCAATGACGGCAATTTTTGATACAAGGATGTGCCAAGCACATTGAAGAATCAGAATTGCGCCATTTTAAATCGCATGTTAAATTCATCTTGGTTTCGAAAATTCATCTTTCCTAAGTTGCAAACGACGATCGCAAATAAATATAGGAACGATGGAGGTCTGAAAAAAGTGTTTCTTGAGATTTAACGAATCAAAGTTGTGTTCACTTCGTCGTGTGATCTGATCAATTACATGGCCATACCCTGGCGGTTCGATTCCAACAAGCGCATCACGCAGCCGGTCGACATCATCTTCGCCGACTGGAACAACCCCTGGCCGGGCAGCGACAACAACGAGCGGACCTGGACTGTATTGTGATGACCGGCGCATCGGCCGTTGCAGTGCTTCGAGCTCGCCTCGATCGACGACGGCGGGCCCAACTACGCGTGGACCACCTGGAGCCGCGGCATCCCGCAGACCTCGCTCGGCGATCTCGGGATGGTCATCGCGTGGTCCAGACTCGGCTCCATTGTGCGCAACTCCTATGAGCCCGGCGCCAGGCCGGCCGACGATCTCACACACCAGTCCATCAGCGTCGAGCGAACCTGATCGGTCGCGGCGGCCCTGTCCCAACCAGCGAGGCATCATGAGCGACAATCCCTTCGTCGGACGTTGGACCTACCGCAGCCTGCTCAACGATCCCGACGTCAACACGGCCTTCAACAATCTTGAGTTCGGCCGCGGCACGATCGAGATCGCCGAAGCGCCGATGCAGCTCCTGGTGGGGACGATCGGCGGTCCTGGCTGGTCGCTTGCCCTGAAAGGCTCGCGCGCCTACGGCTCGCCCATGCAGGTGCGCTTTCAGGGCGTCGGCATCGTGAGCGGCGATGAGTGGATCTACGACTATTGGGGTTCCCTGGTTCCGGCGTGGCCGAACGGCGTCGACCAGCGCCCGGCCATCGTCGGCTCGGTGATCCGCACCATCCCGCACAGCGGCGGCTCTCCGGGCACCGTGGCGCCGGCCGGCGTCGTGGCGTCCTTCTACGCCGTCCGGACCGACTGATCCTTGGCCGGGTTCGACGGCCTTATCGCGATCGTCGCGCCGGACCCTCGAGCGGTCTCTCACACCAGTAAGGGAAAGATGATGAAGACCTTCCCACGCATCGTTCCGTTGATCGGCGCGCTCGGGCTGGCCCTGCCGGCCTCAGCGGCGCCCGGCCCCCGCGCGTTCGAGGCGCCGCCGACGCTGCCGGGCCAGGACAGCGTGGTGCGGCTGGAGGCCGCGCCACCGGCGACCGGCGGATGCCAGCCGCAAGGGTCGATCTCCCGCAACGGGGCCATCGTCTCGCTGGAGCTGAACTTCGTGCTCGGCCGCTTCTTCATCAACAACCCCGATCCCACCGACCCGCAGAAGGACGGGATGGATCCGGTCGAGCTGCGGTCATACGGCGGCTGTCCGTCGGGCCCGGCGGTCTTCGTCAAGCCAGGCGATACGCTGCGCTTCGACCTGATCAACGGCCTCGACAAGGACGACCCGAGTTGCCTCGACAATCCTCCGTCGGGCCTCAGCCTGCCGGCCGGCGTCGGTTGCTTCAACACCACCAATCTGCACACGCATGGTCTGCACGTGTCCCCGGCCGGCAACAGCGACAACGTGCTGCTCAACATCGCGCCGCAGACGAAGTTTCCCTACGAGATCAACATCCCGGCCGACCATCCGGCGGGGACGTTCTGGTACCACGCGCATCGCCACGGCTCGACGGCGGTGCAGGTGGCGAGCGGCGCCTCGGGCGCGCTGATCATCAAGGGCGACCGTCCCTACACACCGCCGTCACCGCAGGACCCGCACCCCATTGCCGACATCGACACGGTGCTGCACGACGCCGATGGCGCGCCCTTCAAGGAGCAGCTCTTCCTGTTCCAGCAGATCGCCTATGCCTGCTTCGCCAACCAGCCAAACCAGCCAGGCGGCCCCTGGCAGCAGATCTACACGACCGAAGGGCTCTACAACGTCAACAGCGATGACACGATCGCCAACGCGCCCTGGACGTGCCCGCTGCCCACGCCCGGGAATCCGGTCAGCCCCGGCGTCGTCGAGAACTTCGCGCTGCAACTCGACTCGCCGACCATCTGGGATACCAATGGCCGCTTCACCAGCATCAACGGTGTGGTGCAGCCGACGCTCACCGTGCCGGCCGGCGAGATTCAGCGCTGGCGGTTCGTGCACTCCGGCATCCACGACACCATCAATGTCCAGATCGTGCGCGCCACGCCGGTGGGCCCGAAGAACCTGATCGCCGCCTCGGCATTGAGCGGCAACCGCCAGCAGCAGAAGGCCGACGTCCTGGCCGCTTGCAATGCCACGCCCGCCACGCTGATCCCGCAATTCGAGATCGCCTTGGACGGGCTGACGCGGACCAGGATGAACACCATCCACGCCTCCGAGGTCGGCGGCGTGCTGGAGTCGAACTACCTGCAGCCCGGATACCGCAGCGACATCCTGGTCGCGTTCCCGTCGGATGGCGACTATTGCCTGCTCAACCAGGCAGCGCCGCCGGCGGAGCGCGTGTCGAACGGCAACGGCGGCGGCCAGGGACCGTCGACGCCGCAATTGCTGGCCTACATCCATGTGCGCGGCGGCCAGGCTGTGACCGGCGATCTGCAGGCCTATGTCGGGAAAGCGCTGTACGACGCCAATCCGCAGTTGCCCGACGCCGTCCGCGCCGGCCTGCGCGATGGCGACCTGCGGCCCTGGGCGCCGTTCGAGACACTGCAGCCACCCGCGGTTGACGACCAGGAGCAGCAGGCGAACTTCGTCATCAACTTCCCGGCCTTCACGATCAACGGCAAGTCGTACGATCCCGATGTGGTGAATTTCACCCGCCAGGTGAACACGACGGATGACTGGCTGCTCACCTCCCAGGGCGAGCCGCACATCTTCCATATCCATGTGAATCCGTTCCAGGTGATCGACGTGACCACCACGGACGCTAACGGTCAGCAGGTCTCGATCTACAATCCGGACGGCACCTGCCGGCCGGACATCGTGTCGTCCGACCAGCAGCAGCTCGCCAACCAGTATTGCGGTATGTGGCATACGTTCCGCGACACGATCATCGTCGAGAACAACTACCAGATCCGGGTCAGGACTCGGTATGACCGGTACATCGGCGAATATGTTCTGCATTGTCACATCCTCGACCATGAGGACGCCGGCATGATGGCGAACATCGCCATCGTGCCCGACCTGAACGCGGCAGGCGGTGGGTTGGGAATGTCGGGCATGCATCACGCCAAGCGGTAGCGTTGTATCGCATTGCGCGAGGACGCCATCGTATCGGACGGTCGAAACTCATGTATCCGCCCTGGCATGGACAAGCCGCCGGCAGATCCTGCCGGGAGGTCGACCAACGCCAGACGCATGGAAGCTGAACCGCACACCCGTGGACATCGCCGGCGGCAAGCGGCCGGCGATGTCTTCGCGAGCTCAGACCACGAGGTCGCGCTCCGGCACCGGTTCGCCCCGGGCGACGCAGGCGATGTTGCCGAACATCTGGTTGACGGTCTTGACGAAATTGTCGGCCGCGATCGCCGCCAGATGCG
Organism: Mycobacterium sp. KBS0706; assembly: GCF_005938675.2. Taxonomy (GTDB): domain Bacteria; phylum Pseudomonadota; class Alphaproteobacteria; order DSM-16000; family Inquilinaceae; genus Inquilinus. The sequence continues at coordinate 155,525 of NZ_VCCH02000004.1, read as the reverse complement.
GCGTCACCACCAGGTTGTCCAGCGTCAGCAGCGGGCTGTCCGGCGGCAGCGGCTCGATCTCATAGACATCCATGGCTGCGGCATGGATCGTGCGCGCCCGCAACGCCTCGACCAGGTCGGCCTCCACCATCACGCCGCCGCGTGCGGCATTGACCAGCACGGCGGTCGGCTTCATCGCCGCCAGCGCGGCCTTGTCGATCAGGTTCCTGGTCTCCGGCGTCAGCGGGCAGTTCAGCGTGATGACGTCGGACTGGGCCAGGATCTCCGGCAGCGTGGCGAAGCGGGCGCCCAGCGCGGCCTCTTCGGCGGCGGGCAGGGGCGTGCGCTTGGAATAGAGGATGGTGCAGCCGAAGCCCTTCAGCAGCCGGGCGAAGGCCTGGCCGATGGCGCCGAAGCCGATGATCCCGACCGTCTTGCCCGTCAGCATGAAGGTCTGCATCGGCATCGCGGTGGCGGTGCGCCAATGGCCCTTCTTCAGCTCGGCATGGCCGAAGGCGATGCAGCGCAGCGCCGCCAGCGTCAGGCCCAGGGTGAACTCGGCGACCGGCACGGCGTTGCTGCCGGTGGTGCGGGCGACCCGGATGTTGAGCGCGCGCGCCGTGTCGAGGTCGAGGTTGTCGACCCCGACTCCCCATTTGTGCAGCAGCTTGAGCCGGGGCGCGGCGCGCAGCACCTCGCCGCTGACGCCGACCTGGCCGGCGATGGCGTATTCGGCCCCGGCGATGATCTCCTTCAGGTGATCATCGCCGCGGGCGGTGCCGTGGGTGAGGACGAGGCCGGGCGGCAGCAGGGCGCGGAGGCGGGTGACGCTGTCCTCGCTGATCGGGTCCAGGACGACGACGGTTTCGGTCACAGCGGGCTAACTCCAGTCGGGCAACAGGTCAGATGGTGAAGCGGACGCCGGCACGGGCCAGGCCGCCGGAGATGGCGACGGGCGTGCCGTCGGCGCGCCAGCAGGCGGCGCCGGTCAGGATGCCGTCGGGGGCGAAGGCGATCGCGTTCATGCCGCCGGCGATGCGCGGCATGCGGGTGATGCTGTGGCCGCGGGCGGCCAGGTCCTCGGCGACGGCGTCGGGGAAGGCCTGCTCGAGCTCCAGCACGCCGCCCTCGGTCCACACCCGCGGGGCCTCGACCGCCTCCTGCAGGGTCATGCCGTGGTCGATCAGGTTGACGATCGCCTGCAGCGCCGACGGGAAGATGCGCAGGCCGCCGGGCAGGCCGAGGGCGAAGGCCAGCCTGCCGTCGCGCAGCGCCATCATCGGCGCCATCGAGGTGAACACCCGCTTGCCCGGCGCGATCGACAGGGCGCGGCCGGGATGCGGGTCGAAATTGTACATGTAGTTGTTGGTCAGCATGCCGGTGCCGGGGATCTGGGTGCAGGCGCCGAACAGGCCGTTGATGGTCTGGGTGGTGGCGACGACGTTGCCTGCGGCGTCCGCCACGGTGACATGGGTGGTGTTGGCCGATTCCCCGCCCGCCAGGCCGGCGGTCCAGGCCTGGGTCCGCCGCAGGTCGATACGGGACCGGCGCTCCTCGGCATAGGATTTGGCGATCAGGCGGTCGACCGGGACGTCGACGAAGGCGGGGTCGGCGGTGGCGACGGCGCGGTCGGCGAAGGCGATCTTCAGCGCCTCGGCCAGCAGGTGCACCGCATCGGCCGAGCCGAAGCCCAGCCCGCCGATATCGTAGCCCTCCAGGATGTTCAGCATCTGCACGATATGCACGCCGGAGGAAGAGGGCGGCGGCGGCCCCAGGATCTCGAAGCCGCGATAGGTGCCGCGCACCGGCGCCCGCTCGATCACCCGGAAGGCGCTCAGGTCGGCCTGGTCGATCAGACCGCCATGGCCCGCCATGAAATCGGTCAGCGCGGCGCCCAGCGGGCCATCATAGAGCGCGGCAGGCCCGCGCTCGGCGATCAGCCGCAGGCTGGCGGCATAGTCGCCCTGCACCAGCCGGTCGCCCGGCCGCAGCGGCTGTCCGCCGGGCAGGAACAGGGCCGACAGGCCGGGGTCGCGGGCCAGGTCCGCGGCGCAGTCGCTGATGCAGTCCGACAGATAGGGGCTGGCGATGAAGCCGCGCTCGGCCAGGCGGATCGCGGGCGCCAGCACATCGGCCAGCGGCAGGGTGCCGAACCGGGCCAGCGCCTCGCACCAGCCGGCCAACGCGCCGGGCACGGCCACGGCCTTGGGGCCGACCTCATTCTCCCGGTCGCGGACCAGCCGGGCCTTGCCGATCTCGTCCGACAGCGGCTCGTACATGGCGGCGCCGCCGCGGCCCGGCGCGGTCGACAGCCCGTCCAGCACCAGGTGCCGCCCATCCGCCAGCCGGATATGGGCGACGCCGCCGCCCAGCACGCCAACCATCATCGGCTCGACCACGGTCAGCGTGAACAGGGCGGCCACCGCCGCGTCCACCGCGTTGCCGCCGGCCAGCAGCATCTCCGACCCCGCGGCGGAGGCCAGCGGATGGTTGGTGACGACCATGCCGCGCGAGCCGGTGGCCGGCCGCTTCTCGCAAGCGAAGTCGGTGACGCGCGGGGCGCGCGGGGAGTCCGTCACGATGCTGGCCTCAGCTGGTCTGGTTCAGGGCTTCCAGCACCATACGGCTGGCGCCGGAGATGTCGCCCAGCTTTTCGCCGGCCTTGACCCGCTCCTGGCTGCGCTCGCCGCGCTCCTGCCGCACCAGCGCGGCGTCGGCGATCGCCTCGGCCTGGTCGGCCGGCAGCACCAGCACGCCGGATTCGTCGGCCAGGATGACGTCGCCGGCCCGCACCGGGACGTTGCCGCAGGACACCGGCAGGTTCAGCGTGCCGCCCAGGTTGTACAGCCGGGTGGTGATCGGCGACATGCCGCGGCACCACATCGGGAAGTCCGAATCCTCGATCTCGGCCAGGTCGGTGCACGGCCCGTCGACGATGCCGCCGACCGCGCCGGCCGCCTTGGCCGCGATGGTGACGCCGCCGCCCCAGCAGGCGTGCTTGTCGTCGCCCAGCCGGTCGACCACCAGGATGTCGCCCGGCCGCAGCAGGCCCAGCGTGTGATGCAGCAGGGTCGAATCCTGGCCCGGGATGGCCAGGGTCACGGCCGCGCCGGCGATGCGCTTGCCGCGCAGCAGCGGCTGGATGCCCCGGTCCATGAAGCCCCAATGCTGGGAATGGCCGATGGTCGCGGTCTCGACGCGGCGCAGCTTCTCCACCAAAGCGGGGGAAATCTGCTGCGGCATGGGGGCGATGCGGTAATCGGGCATGTGGCTTTCCCTAGTTGCCGACGGCGCGCGCGACGCCGACGAGACGTTCGACCAGAATGACGACGAGAAGGGTCGCGGCGATCAGCACGACCGACAGGGCCGCGACCATCGGGTCGGTGCGGCCTTCGACGTAGCGCACCATCTCGACCGGCAGGGTCGAGGCGCGCGGCCCGGCGATGAACAGCGAGATCACGGTCTCGTCGAAGGACAGCAGGAAGGACAAGGCCCCGCAGGCGACCAGGCCGGGTGCGGCCAGCGGCAGGGTGACCCGGCACACCACCCGCCAGGGCGTGGCGCCCAACGTGGCGGCCGCGGCCTCGATGTCGTCCGGCAGGGTGGAGAAGGCGGTCGTCATCATCCGGATGACGAAGGGCAGGGTCACGATCATGTGGCCCAGCACCAGGCCGGGCAGTGTGGCGGTCAGGTGCAGCGGCGTGAAGAACAGCAGCAGCGCCAGGCCGATGATCAGCGTCGGCAGCAGCAGCGGCGCCAGGAAGAAGCCCTGCAGCGCCTCGCGGCCGGGGAAGCTGCCCTTGTTCAGGGCCAGCGCCGCCGGCACGCCCAGCAGCAGCGACAGCGCCGTGACCACGCAGGCGATCTGCGCGCTCAGCATCAGCGCGTCCAGGAGCGGCCCGTTGCCGGCCAGCGCCTGGAACCAGCGGAACGAGTAGCCCGAGGGCGGGAAGACGATGAAGTCGTCGGCGGAGAAGGCCAGCGCCACCACCACGACGATGGGCGCCAGGATCATGGCGTAGACGATGCCGGCGAGGGTGGAGAGGACGCGGCCGGCGCCGTTCATCGCTGCAGCCTCCGCGCCGCCAGCCGGGCCACGACGGCCAGGGCCAGCAGCAGCACCAGCGTGTAGATCGCCAGCACCGCGGCCACCGGCCAGTTGGTGTTGGTGGTCGCCTGCTCGTAGATCTCGGTCGCCAGCACGAAAATGCGGCCGCCGCCCATCAGCCTGGGCGTGATGTAGGACGACATCGACAGCACGAAGCCCAGGCCCGCGGCCAGCGCGATGGCCGGCAGGCTCAGCGGCAGGGTGACGCGCAGGAAGCAGCGCAGCGGTGTGGCGCCCAGGCTGCGCGCCGCCTCCTCCAGCGTGCGGTCCAGGCGCCCGAACCCGGCCAGCAGCGCCAGGATCATGTAGGGCATGATGCTCTCGGCCAGGCCGATGGTGACGCCGGTCCAGTTGAACACCAGCCGCATCGGCGTGCTGATCAGCCCCAGCCACTGGGCGATGCCGTTGACCAGGCCGCGGTCGCCGAGGATGGCCAGCCAGCCGAAGATGCGCACCACGCCGGACACCAGCATCGGCATGATCGCGACCACGGCCAGCAGGCCGCGGAAACGCGATTTGGTGCGGAACAGGAACAGCGCCACCGGGTAGGACAGCGCCAGCGCCAGGGCGGTCGCCACCAGCGACAGCCAGAGGGAATTGAGGGTCAGCTCGGCCGTGAAGGAATCCGAGAAGACATCCTTCGCGGTCTGCAGCGACCAGGCCTCGACCATCGCGCCGGTCGGCCCGACCTCGTTGAAGGCGGTGCGGAACAGCCCGAGCGTCGGCCAGAGATAGATGGCGAGCACGAACAGCGCCGCCGGCAGCACCAGCAGGGGCAGCGGCAGGCGCCGGCCGCGGGGCAGGGCAGGGCGTTCGGCGGCGAGGGGGTGCAGGGCGTCGGTCATGGCGCCTCGCGCGGGAACACCAGCGTGTCCTCGACCGGCCAGATCGCCGCGACCTCAATGCCCTCGGCCGGCGGGCGCTGGCCGGACGGCATCTCGACGCTCAGCTGGCCGCCGGCTCCCTCGACCACGACCTCGATCCGGTCGCCGATGAAGACGCTGTGCGAGACCTGGCCGCGGATGCGGGCCACGCCCTCCGACGCCGGCTCGGAGACCGGGGCCAGGCGGATGCGCTGCGGCCGGACGAAGATGTCGATCTCGCCCGCCGGCGGGGCCGCGACCGGCAGCGTCGTGCCCCACAGCGCCAGGCGCCCGTCGGCATCCCGCGTCGCCGGCAGGATGTTGGCGCGGCCGACGAAATCGGCGACGAAGCGCGTCGCCGGGCGTTCGTAGATGTCCTCCGGCGCCCCCACCTGCTCGACCCGGCCGCGGTTCATCACCGCGATCCGGTCGCACATGGTCAGCGCCTCGACCTGGTCATGGGTGACGAACAGCGTGGTGATGCCGAGCGACCGCTGGATGTCGCGGATCTCGTGCCGCATCGCGTCGCGCAGCTTGGCGTCGAGGTTGGACAGGGATTCGTCGAGCAGCAGCACCGACGGCCGGACCACCAGGGCCCGCGCCAGCGCCACGCGCTGCTGCTGGCCGCCCGACAGCTCGCGCGGGCGGCGACCGCCCAGCGCGCCGAGGCGGACCATGGCCAGCGCCTCCTCGACCCGGGCGGCGGCCTCGGCGCGCGGCACCCGCCGCTCCTCCAGCCCGAAGCCGACATTGCGTGCCACGCTCAGATGCGGGAACAGCGCGTAGGACTGGAAGACGTAGCCCATGTTGCGGCGATGCGCCGGCTCGCGGGTGATGTCGGCGCCGTCGACCCGGATGGTGCCGCCATCCGGCGCGATCAGCCCGGCCAGCATCCGCAGCGTCGTGGTCTTGCCGCAGCCGGACGGGCCGAGCAGCGCCACCGCCTCGCCCCGGCCGACGGTCAGCGAGACGTCGTCGACCGCGACGAAACTGCCATAGTGCTTGGCCAGGCCCTGCAGCTGGAGGTAGCTCATCGGATCAGCCGGCCGAAATCACTTCGCGGCGCCAGCGGTTGTTCCACTTGTCGCGCACCTTGACGATCTCGCTCCAGTCCACCTCGATCATGCGGCTGCGGTTCTCCGGCGCGGCGGCGGTGCGGGCCAGCGCCTTGGGATCGATCTGCGCCTTGCCGTTGGTCGGCGCGTAGAACACGCGCTCGGTGAAGGCCTTCTGGGCCTGCTGCGACAGGGCGTGGTTGATGAAGGCAACGGCCGTGGCGCGGTTCTTCGAGCCGGCGGTCAGGTTGATGGTGTTGATCTGGAACACCGAGCCCTCCGGCGGCAGCAGCGCGCCGAGCTTGCCCTGGGTCTCGTCGATCTTGCGCTGCGACCGCGCGTTCCAGCCGGTGGCGACGCGGACGATGCCGTTCTGGATCAGGGAATAGCCGTCGGGATTGGGGTTCCAGGTGTTCACCGACGGCGCCAGCTCGGCCAGCTTGGCGATCGCCTGGTCGACCGATTGCCGGTAGTCGCCGCCCAGCATCTTCTCGACCATCACGGTCAGGGCCAGGCCCTGGATGTTCGGCGGGGCGCTGATCGCCAGCTGCCCCTTCAGGTCCGGGCGCCACAGGTCGGCCAGGCTGGCGAGCGGGGGCTGCAGGTTCTGGGCGTCGGTCACCAGCACCAGATGGTCGAAGGTCACGGCCGGGCCGAACTCGCCGCCGGCGGCGCGGGCCTCGGGGACCAGCTCCTCCAGCGACGGCACCTCGGCCGGGCTCAGCTTGTCGAACAGCCCCTCGGCATTGCCGATGTTCGACGCGGTGACGTCCATGATGGTGACGTCGATCTGCGGGTCCGCCTTCTGGGCGCGGATGTTGCCCAGCATCTCGGCCGAGGTGCCGCCGGGCGCATAGGCGACCTCCACGCCCGGGAAAGCCTGCTGGAACGGCTCGATGACGGTCTCGACGTAATTGTCCTGGAAGGTGCCGTCGGCATAGGCCATCAGCCGGATCTGGCCGGCAGGCGACTGGGCCCGGAGGATGGCCGGGGCCGCGAGGGTCGCGACCCCGGTCTGCAGCAGGAGACGGCGCGTCAGCATCTGGAAGCCCCCTTTGTTGGCCCCGTCCGGGGCAGCATTGATCTCGTCTTTGCAGCCCTCAGGCCGCGACCTTGCCGGCGAAATGGGCGACGAAGCGGGCGCAGATCTCGGTCAGCTTCTCGGTCAGAGCCGCGCCGGTCTCGGCCGAGCACAGGCGCGGGTCGCCCTTGCCGACGCCGAGGGTGTAGACCTCGTCATACTGGTTCGGCATGCCGATCTCGGCGCCGTCGAAGCTGGCGGTGCCGAGCCCGGTGAAGGGCAGGTCCAGCACCGGGTCGCGCTTCGCCGGCCGCTCCGTCGGCATCATCTCCGGGCGCATCAGCTCCGGGAACAGGTGCAGGCCGATGCTGGTCAGCGGGTCGGCACCGTGGCCTGCGACCTTGGCGGAATTCTCGGCCCCGACGATGCCGGGCAGCAGGCCGTAGCCGATGCGCCACAGATACAGGCTCGGCAGCACCGTGCCGTCACGCAGGTACAGGCCGCGCGCCACCTCGGCGATCGGCCCGACATTGCCGCCATGGCCGTTGATGACGACGATGCGGGTCAGGCCGGTCTTGTGCAGCGAGCCGACCATCTCGGCGATGACGCTGGTCAGCGTCGCCTGGCTCAGGGCGATGCCGCCGATCATCGGGGCGAACCAGTCGACGCCGCCATAGGGCAGCACCGGCGCCACCAGGGTGCGGACGCCGCGCTCGCTGGCGCGGATGGCGGCCAGCTCGGCGATCTTCTCGGCCAGCAGGTAGTCGCCCATCGGCGCGTGCGGGCCCTGATCCTCATGGCTGCCCATCGGCAGCAGGATCACCGGGTTCCGGGCCAGGATGTCGCGGGCCTCGCCGCCCGTGATGGTGCCCATATGCACCTTCGGTTCCGTCTTCGCGGCCAAAGCTCTACTCCTCGTCGGCAGGTCGGTGGTCGGGCCGGATCGTCATTCAGGCGATCTCCTCGGCCCGGATGCAGGCGACACGGCGGGCTTCGCCGTGGGGGCGCAGCTCCGGCACCGCCTCCGCACAGGCCGGCCGCGCATGGGCGCAGCGGGTGCGGAAGACGCAGCCGGAGGGCGGGTTGGACGGGCTCGGCGGTTCGCCGGCCAGGAGGATGCGGTCGGCGCGTCGGTCCGGGTGCAGCTGCGGCGTCGCCGAGATCAGGGCCCGGGTGTAGGGGTGGGCCGGGCTGGTGAAGACCGCCTCGGCCGGGCCTTCCTCCATCACCCGGCCGAGATACATCACGATCACCCGGTCGCAGAGATGCCGCACCACCGGCAGGTCGTGGCTGATGAACAGCAGGGCCAGCCCCAGGTCGCGGCGCAGCTCGGCCAGCAGCTGCACGATCTGGGCCTGGATCGAGACGTCCAGCGCCGACACCGGCTCGTCGGCGACCAGGAAGTCCGGCCCGCTGGCCAGGGCGCGGGCCAGGCCGATGCGCTGGCGCTGGCCGCCGGAGAATTCGTGCGGGTAGCGCTGGGCATGGCTGGGGTCGAGACCGACGCGTTCGAGCAGCCCGGCCACGCGGCCGTCGCGCTCCGCGGCGTCGCCGACGCGGTGGATGGCCAGGCCGTCGGCGATCTGCGCCCCGACCCGGCGGCGCGGGTCGAGGCTGCCATAGGGATCCTGGAACACGATCTGCATGCGCCGGCGCAGCGCCCGCCAGTCGCGGCCGGAGGGGCGGCCCAGCGGCCGGCCGTCGAAGCTGACCGTCCCCGCGCTGGCCGGCATCAGCCCCAGCATCATCCGGCCCAGCGTGCTCTTGCCCGATCCGGATTCGCCGACGACGCCCAGCGCCTCGCCACGGGCCACGCCGGCATCCACCCCGCGCACGGCCTGCACAAACCGGCCGCGCCGGAACAGGCCGCCGGTGTGGAAGATCTTGGACAGGCCCCTGGCCTCGACCAGCGGCGTCGTCGATGGGGGGATCATGCCGCGCACTCCGCTCCGTTCGCCAGATCCGGCCAGCGGATGCAGCGCGTCAGCCGGCCGCCCTGCGTCTCGTCGAGCATCACGGGCGCCGCTTCGCAGGCCGCCACGGCATGGCTGCAGCGCGGCGCGAAGCGGCAGCCGGTCGGGAAGGCATGGGGCTGCGGCACCACGCCGGGGATGCCGGCGGGCTGGCCGTCGCCGTCGGGCGTCGCCGCCAGCAGGGCGCGGGTGTAGGGGTGCAGGGGGGCTGCGAAGACCGCGGCGACGTCGCCCTGCTCGACCACCTGCCCCGCATACATCACCGTGACCCGGTCGGCGATCTCGGCGACGACGCCCAGGCTGTGGGTGATGAAGATCATCGCCGTGCCGGTCTCGCGCTGCAGCTCGGCCAGCAGGTCCAGGATCTGGGCCTGGACGGTGACGTCCAGCGCGGTGGTCGGCTCGTCGGCGATCAGCAGGCCCGGGCGGTTGGCCAGCGCCATGGCGATCATCACCCGCTGCCGCATGCCGCCCGACAGCTCGTGCGGCCAGGCGTCCAGCCGCCGCTCCGGGTCGGCGATGCCGACGCGGCGGAACAGGCCCAGCGCCTCGGTCCGCGCCGCCTTGGCCGTCATCGCGCGATGGGCCCGGATCGCCTCGGCCACCTGGTCGCCGACACGGTGCACCGGGTTCAGGCTGCTCATCGGGTCCTGGAACACCATGGCCATGGCGCCGCCGCGCAGGGCCCGCAGGGCCGGCTCGCCCAGCCGCAGCAGGTCGCGCTCGCCCAGCCAGGCGGCGCCGGCGACCGGCCGGGCCGTCGGCGGCAGCAGCCCCATCAGGGCGGTGGCGGTGACCGATTTGCCGGAGCCGCTCTCGCCGACGATGGCCATGGTCTCGCCGGGGCGGACCGACAGCGAAACGTCCTCGACCGGCCGGATGACGCCGCGCGGGGTGGCGATCTCGACCGTCAGGCCCTGCAGGTCCAGCACGGCGTCGGTCTGCGCCGGTGGCGGCAGCAGCCCGGGCAGCATCCGGTCGATCAGGCGCAGGCGGGGGCGGGCGGCCGGCGTGCGCGGGTCGACCGCGTCGCGCAGCGCGTCGCACAGCAGGTTCATCGCCAGGATGGTCAGGCTCAGCGCCGCGCAGGGCCACAGCAGCAGCAGCGGGGACTGCTCCATCGTTGCGCGGGCGCCGCGGATCATCAGGCCCCAGGACGGGGCGGGCGGCACCACGCCGAGGCCGAGGAAGGACAGGCCGCTTTCCAGCACCACGGCGGCGGCGACGGCGAGCGACAGCTGCACCAGCACCGGCCCGGCGATGTTGGGCAGCACGGTGCGCAGCAGGATGCGGCCGGTCGGGGCGCCCAGGGCGCGCACCGCCTCGACATAGTCGTGGCTGCGGGCCGACAGCACCTCGGCATAGGTCACCCGGGCGAAGCCGGGCAGGTACAGCACGGACAGCACCAGGATCAGCGTGCCGGCGCCGGGGCCCAGCAGGGTGACGACCAGCAGCGCCAGCAGCACCGGCGGGAAGCACAGGATGATGTCCATGCTGCGCACCGTCAGCAACTCGCCGATGCCGCGGAACCAGCCGCCGACCAGCCCGAGCGCGGTGCCGATGATGCCGGCGATCGCGGCGGCGGCGAAGGCGACGCCCAGGCTGGTGCGCGCGCCCCAGATCAGGCGGGACAGCACGTCGCGGCCGAACTCGTCACGGCCCAGCGGCGACCCCGGCATCGGCCCGGCCAGGCGCTGGGCGATGTCCTGCTTGACCGGGTCCGCCAGGCCCAGCCACGGCGCCAGCAGCGCCAGCAGGATGACGGCCGCGACCAGCGCGCCGGGGATCCAGAGGCGCCTCATGCTGCGCGGATCCGCGGATCGAGCACGGCGTAGAGCAGGTCCATCGCCAGGTTGATCAGCAGGAACAGGCCGGAGACGGTGAGCACGATGCCGACCACCATCGGGTAGTCGCGCGCCTCGACCGCGTGCAGCAGCGGCGTCGACAGGCCGGGCCAGTTGAAGACGTATTCGACCAGCACCGTGCCGCCCAGCATCGTGCCCATCTGCAGGCCCAGCACGGTCAGCACCGGGCTCAGCGCGTTGCGCACGACGTGGTGCACCAGCACCCGGGCCGGGGACAGGCCCTTGGCGCGGGCGGTGCGGACATAGTCGCGCGACAGGGCGTCCAGCACCGAGGACCGGGTCATCCGGAACACGATCGCGGTCAGGCCCTTGGCGATGGCGATCGCCGGGAGGGCCAGCAGGGTCAGGTGCTTCATCGGATCCTGGGCCAGCGGCACGAAGCCGCCGGCCGGCATCAGCCGCAGCGCCTGGGCCATCAGCAGGATCAGCAGGGTGCCGACCACGAAGACCGGCACCGCCAGCAGCAGTGCGGCGAGGCCGGAGGCGACGCGGTCGAATGTCCCGCCGCGGTGCATCGCGGCATAGGTGCCGGCCGGGATGCCGAAGACCACGGCCAGCAGCGCGCCGGCGGCGATCAGCTCCAGCGTGCGCGGCAGGCGCAGCGCGATCTCCTGCGCCACCGGATAGTCGTCGACCAGGGAGTTGCCCAGGTCGCCCCGCGGCAGCCCGGACAGGAACTCGAAATACTGGTCCGACAGCGGCCGGTCGAGGCCCAGCCGCTCGCGCAGCTCGGCGACCGCGCCCGGGTCGGGCGCGACGCCGCCGGTCGACAGCAGCAGCTCCGCCGGGTCGCCGGGCACCATGTGCAGCGCCAGGAACACGATCGTGGCGACGATCCAGGCCAGCGCCAGCGAGGTTCCGATGCGGCGGAGCAGCCCGGCGATCATGTAAAGGACGTCTCTTCGAGCGTCGCGCCGGAGGAGGTGGTCAGCGCGCCGGGCAGGTTGGTGAAGCCGGTGAGGCGCCGGTCCAGGCCGTAGCCCTGGGCCCGCCAGGCCAGGCCGGCCAGCGGCACCTCCTCAAGGGCGGCGCGCTGCATCTCCTTGTAGATCTCGACCCGCTTGGCCGGGTCGAACTCGGCCCGGCCGCGGGCCAGTGCCTCGACGGTCTTCGGCGCCTTCAGGCCGAAGGAGCGGCCATGGGTGGGCGCCAGCGAGGTGTCGATCACGCTGGTCAGCCCGTCGGGGTCGTTGTTGTCGGCGGCCAGGCCGTGGATGGCGATGTCGTACTGGCCCTTGGTGCCGCGGGCGACGCGGGTCGACCAGTCGGGCAGCTGCAGCTCGCACTGGATGCCGATGGCGGCCAGGTGCTGCTGCACCACCTCGGCGGTGTCCTTGTGCATGCCGTACTGGGCGGTGGCCAGCAGCGTCGTCTGGAATCCGTCAGGGTGCCCGGCCTCGGCCAGCAGTGCCTTGGCCTTGGCCGGGTCGTAGGCCCAGCCCTGCGCCAGCGCGTCGTCGTACCACGGCGTCCCCGCGACGATCGGCACCCCTGCCAGCGGCTTGCCCCGGCCGAAGAAGGCGGCCTTGACGATGTCCTCGCGCTTCACCGCATGAGCGATCGCCCGGCGCACGCGCGGGTCGTCGAAGGGCGGCCGGGTGGCGTTGAACAGCACGCACATGAACGGCCCCTCGACCGCGTCGAGCCGCAGCCGCGGGTCGGCTTCGACCGTGCCCATCGACTGCCAGGGGACGTATTCGATCATGTCGACATCGCCGCTCTGCAGCGCCGCGACGCGCAGGTTCTCGTCGGCATAGACGGTGAAGCGGATGCCCTTCAGCTTGGGGAAGCCGGGCTTGTAGAACTTGTCGAAGGCGGCCAGCTCGATCGAGGTGCCGCGCTCCTGCCCGGCCAGGCGGAAGGGCCCGGCGCCGATCGGCTCGCTCGGCGTCGAGTTCCGCGACAGCACGAATGTGTTGTAGTTGGCGAACCAGGTCGGCAGCGTCGCCGTCGGCGTCTTGGTGACCAGCCGGACGGTCTGCGGGTCGGGGATATCGATGCGCGCGATGCCCTGGAACTGAGTGCGCATATAGGCGGTCGAGGTCTCGCCGGCGATCTGCTCGATCGACCATTTCACGTCGTCGGCGGTGACCGGGTCGCCGTTCTGGAAGACGCAGCCGGGGCGCAGCTTGAACACCCAGGCGCCCTCGTCATCGACCGACCAGGATTCGGCCAGCTCGCCGCGCAGCTGACCCTTGCTGTCATAGGTGACCAGGCTGCGGTGCAGCATCAGCTTCACCGTGCCGGCGGCGGCGCCGGTGCTGACCCAGGGCTGCAGGTTGGGCGGAAAGGCCGACAGGCCGTAGCGCAGGACGCCATCGGCCGGCTGGGCCCGCCCCGGCAGCGAGAGGAAGGGCAAGGACAGCCCGGCCCCCAGCAGCGCCCGGCGCGTCATGGTGATGCAGCGGCTACCCCCGACCATGGTGCCATCCCCTGTTGTTTCCGGCGTGCGGGCGACATGGCCCGTGGCCGCGATGTCGATTTTTGCCCGATGTCGTCCGGGCTTGTTTGACATCTATCTGGCTGAAAATTACATGTCAACTGACATGTGGGCGAGGCGTTGTGGCCTGATCGTGGCGGCGAAGATGTCGTAAGCCGGGCCGCAGTGCCATTTTCCGGGACGGCCGGGCTTTGAGCTTCCCGGCATAACGTGTAATCTCACATGCAAACAATCAGGCCCGCAGACGGCAAAGGGTTCCGGTGTCTCAACGTCCAAGACTGAGCGATATCCTCTATGGCGACATGCTGGGGCGCATCCAGCGTGGCCAGTTTCCGGGCGACGGCAAGCTGCCGTCCGAGAAGGAGCTCAGCCAGAGCTTCGGCGTGTCCCGGCCGATCGTGCGCGAGGCCCTGCGCCGGCTGCGCGAGGACGGGCTGATCCAGTCCCGCCAGGGCGCCGGCAGCTTCGTCGTCGGCGCGGAGGAGCCGCCGCGGCCGGCGAATGGCGCCCAGGGGATCCAGACGATCTCCGACGTGCGGCGCATCTACCAGTTTCGGATCGCGCTGGAGGGCGAGGTGGCCTATGCCGCCGCCCTGAACCGCAACGAGGTGCTGCTGGCCGCGGTGAAGAAGGAACTCGACGCGATCGACCAGGCGATCCGGACCGGCAAGATCGGCGTCCAGCAGGACAGCGATTTCCACACCGCGATCGCCCGGGCCACGCAGAACCAGTATTTCGAGGCGGCGCTCGCCGCGGTGCGGCCGCATCTCGACTACGTCATCGACCTGGCGCGCAGCTTCTCCGTGCTGCATTCGGCCGGGCATCTGGCGATGGTCCAGCGCGAGCATGCGGCGGTCTACGAGGCGATCCGGGACGGCGACGCTGTCAAGGCGCGCGAGGCGATGCAGGCCCATATTCGCAACGCGCAGGAGCGAGTCTTCGACGGCATCCATCTGTAGCGACCGGCAGCAGGCCGGCGACCGGGATTGCTTGACAAGTGGCGATCCGGCAGGGGCCGTCCGGAGGTGGTTGTCAGACGAGCCGGAGAGATGGTCTGGAGAGTTTATATATTTAAATCAATTCATTGATATCTGGCCGCCCGACGCGCTGCGGCCGGGTTGCGCGAAAAAAAGCATAAGTTGACAAGTTGATCGATGACAACGCAGAGTCGTGGTAGGGCGGTCCCTGGCCGCCAGTATCCGCCATGCGGGGGCGGGCCCGACCGGCAGGGAGGCCGGCCGCCGCCCGGGCCTGCGCCGGGAGAGCCTGCGCGAGTGAACGACAGCCATCTGGAAGCCCTGCGGGTGGTGCTCGGAGAGCGCGGCCTGCTTGCGGCCCCCGACGACCTCTCATCCTACGAGACCGGCGCCCGCTACGACCGCGGCCGCGCCGCCTTCGTCGCCCGTCCGGCGACGACGGCCGAGGCCTCCGCCGTCGTCGCCCATTGCGTGCGCCACGGCATCCGGCTGGTGCCCCAGGGCGGCAACACCGGCCTCGTCGCCGGCTCGACACCCGACCCCGGCGGGGCGCAGGGCGTGCTCAGCCTCGACCGCTTCACCGGCCTGTTCGAGGTTGATGTCGCCAACCGCAGCGCGACCGTCGGCGCTGGCCTCCGCCTGTCCGCCCTCAACCAGGGGCTCGCACCGCACGGCCTGACCCTGCCGATCGACCTCGGCGCCGACCCGATGGTCGGCGGCATGGTCGCGACCAACACCGGCGGGGCGCGCTTCATCCGCTACGGCGACATGCGGCGGCATGTGCTGGGGCTCGAGGTCGTGCTGCCCGATGCCCAGGGCACCGTGCTCGACCTGATGCGGCCGCTGCGCAAGAACAACACCGGGCTCGACCTCAAGCAGCTCTTCATCGGCACCGGCGGCGCCTATGGCCTGGTCACCCGCGCGGTGCTGGAGCTTCGCCGCCTGCCGCAGCAATCGGCCACGGCCGTCCTGGTGCCGCGCGACGATGAGGCGGTGATGACTCTGCTGACCGCCTTCGAGGAGCGGGTCGGCGACCATCTGGCGGCGTTCGAGGGCCTGTCGGGCGCCGCGGTCGGGCTGGCGCTCAAGCATCACAACCGCCTGCGCAACCCCTTCGCGCCGCACCCGCCGCCGCCCTTCTGCATCCTGGTCGAGATCGAGCGCTCCTGGGCGCCGCGGGAGCAGGAGCCGTCGATCGACGCCCTGATGGAGCAGGTGCTGGCCGAGATCTGGGATCTGCCGGGCGCTCCGCTCGCCGACGCCATGCCGGGCCGCGGATCCGAGTTCTGGGCGCTGCGCCATGTGCTGAGCGAGAGCTTGGCGGCCGAGGGCAGGGTGGTGGCCTTCGATCTCGGTTTTTCGCGCGCCGACGTGATGCCGTTCCGTCGGGCGATGACGGAGGTGCTGGCGCAGCGGCATCCGGAGGCCCGGATCTGCGATTTCGGCCATGTCGGCGACGGCGGCGTGCACTTCAACCTCGTGCTGCCGCGCGACTCCGCTTTGGCGCGCGACCCGACGCCGCTGCGCGAGCTGGTGTTCGGCGAGGCGGCCGGGCGCTTCGGCGGCAGCTTCAGCGCCGAGCACGGCATCGGCCGGGCCAACCTGGCCTTCTATGAGCGCTTCGTCGATGCCCGGAATCGCGGGATCGCGGGCGCGATCCAGGACTTGCTGGCGCCGGGCGATCTAGGCGCCGTCGACTTTCGTGCCGCGGCGCGGCGTGACGGTCCAACCGGGCGGCCGGACTGACGGATCCCGGAGGTTCGCCGACGCCGGTCTGCAGCGCCGGCGCCGCGAAATCCGCCAGGAATGCCCCGGCGGGTCAGAACGGCAGGATGGCCTTCAGCGAGCCGGCGTTGCTGGAGGTGCGGTCGGAGAACTCGCCATCGTATTGGAAGCGGAAGTCGACCCCGGCGGCGGTCAGAACCTGGACGCCGGCGCCGATGCGGGCCACCACATCGTCGATCGGCAGCGAGGTGTCGAAGCTGCCGGTACCGGACGGCGCGCCGGCGAAGCGGGCCTTCGCGGTCCAGTCGTCGTCGGTCAGGATCGAGACGCCGGCATAGGCGTAGGGCCGCAGCACGGCGTTGCCGGCGGCGACGCGCCCGCCGACCTCGATCGTCGGCGAGAAGGCGAAGGTGAACTGGTCGCTGTCCTCCACCTTCAGGCCGAGATCGCCGCCGCCGTCCTCGCGATAGCCCGGCATCCGCGAATAGATCGCGTCCAGGTCGAGATAGGGCTTCAGATACATCTCGGAAACGGCGAAGGTCCGCGCCACCCGCAGCCGTGCCGACCCGGCGAAGACGTCCGGATCGCTGGACGCGGTGCCGGCGAAGCCGGGGATGGAGACCCGCCGGTTCAGCTCGAAGCTGCCATAGCTGCCGCTGAGCGCGCCGGCGATCTGCCAGGGGCCGATCTCGCGCTTCACGGTGAGGCCGAGATAGCCGCTGTCGCCGTCGCCGTCGACCCGGCCGTCATAGCCGTCGAGCCAGCTGTTCTGGTAGGCGGCGGACATGCCGACGAGCCAGCCGGGCGCGACCTCGTGCTGGCCGCCGACCTGGTAGGTGATGCTGTCGTCGGAGAAGCCGGAGGTGCCGCTGTCGGCGGTCTGCTGGGTCGACCGGCCGGTGACCTGGGCCCAGGCGCACTCGGTCTCGCTGGTCAGCGCGTCGGCGCCGCTGAACACCGGGCAGCTCATCAGCCCGCTGTTGAACCGCGCCAGGCCGGCCTGCAACTGTGCCGCCGGGGCCAGGGCGACGCCGGGCGACAGGTCGGACAGCATGCCGGAATAGGCCTTGCTGCCCTGGTCGGCGGCGGCGCCGAGGGTGGCGAACAGCGTGCCGAAGCCGTCGGTGCCGCCCGCATCCCAGATCTCCTGCAGACCACGGGCGACCTTGGACTGGTTGCCCTCCAGCTTCATCGCCTCCGCATCGAAATCGGCCGAGGCCACCGACAGGCGGTAGTCATGCCCCTGCGGCGCCAGGGCGAAGCGGTAGATCGGCGAGACCTCCGGGGTGATCGCGCCGGTGGCGGCGCCGTCGACGGTCAGCACGGTCAGGGCCCGGCCGGGCCGCAGGCTGGTGGCCTGCAGGTCCAGCATGCCGCCCAGCGCCGCGTCGCCGCGCACCAGCAGCCGGTCGGCGGCGCTGCGGTTGAAGTCGGTGTCGACCACCAGCGTGCCGGCCGCCCCTTGGGTGAAGTCGCCGACGATCTCGGTGCCGTCGACCGCGCCGGAATGCCCGACCACCAGCCGGCCCTGGTTGTTCACATCCGCCACGTAGAGCGAGGCGTCGACAAGCGTGTCGCTGGAGTAGTTGTTCACCGTGCCGGCGAGGCATTGCACGGTATAGCCCCCTGTCCCGTTGCAGGTGTCATTGCTGTTGACCAGCAGGATGTTGCCGGAGATGGTGCCGTAGTTGGTGACGTCCAGCACGCTGCCAAGGGAGCCGGTGGAGTCCCCGACGAAGTGGATGGCGGTTCCGGATGTCGCCGAGATCCGGCCGTTGGCGTTCACGGTCATCACATTGTCCACGCCGCCCGCCACCCAGACGCCCGCGCCCTGACCCGACCCGCCGGTGACGGTGCCGTTCACGGTCACGGTGACCTTCCCATCCCCTTGTGGCCCCTCGCTCTGGGCGAAGATGCCGACCGAATTCGCGCCGGTCGTGCTGATCGTGCCGCTCTGTGTCACGGTCACCGCACCGCCAACCCCCGAGCCCGACGAGCCGGTCGACCCCGCGAAGGCGCCGGACTGATCGCCGCCGAAGCCGCCGCCGCCGCCGATCGACTGGGCCAGGATGCCGAAGGCGTTGGCGCCGCTGGTGTTGATCGAGCCGTCGACCGTGACCGCGACGGTGCCGCCATTGCCGCCGTTGCCGCCGCCCGCACCGCTGCGCCCGGCCGGGTTCAGCGAGAACAGGCCCACCGAGGCATCGCCGCCGATGCCGCCGCCGCCACCGATCGACTGCGCCACGATCGCGTGCGCCCCAGCGCCGCCAGTGGTGATGTGGCTTTCCGTGGTGATGTCCACTGTCACGGCGCCGCCACTGCCGCCGGCCCCGCTTTGGCCGCCCAGAGCCAGGCCGACCAGGTTGTTGGCGGCCCCGGCACCACCGATGCCGCCGCCGCCGCCGATCGACTGCGCCACGACGCCGTAGGATCGGGCGCCGAAGGTGTTCAGGGCCAGCCCGGTGGTCAGGGTGACGGCCTCGCCATTGCCGGAGACGCCGCCCTTGCCGCCGACGACGACCGCGACCGCATGGCCGCCGATATTCTTGGCCGCGCTGCTGTTGCCGGCGCCGCCGGTGCCGCCGCCGCCGCCGATCGACTGCGCCAGGATGCCGATGGCGTCGTCACCGCTGGTCATGGCGTTCAGCCAGCTGCCGCGGCCGTCGACGAGCGGGTTGATCTGGACCGTGCCGCCATCGCCTCCGCCGCCGCCCGTGCCGCCGCCGTCACCGCCGACCGTCAGGTTGCCGGCCGCCTGGTCGGACCCGTCACCGCCCTGGCCGCCGCCGCCGCCGATCGACTGCAACACCACGGCATTGGCGGCATAGCCCGACGTGTTGGCCTGGTTGTTATAGCTGTCGTCGAAGATGGCGGAGACGGTGCCGCCCGTGGCGGCGGAGCCGCCCTTGCCGCCGACGCCGACGGTGATGTTGGCCTGGACCTTGCTGCCGGACGCCGTCGCCGACCCGCCGGCGCCGCCGCCTCCGCCGATCGACTGCGCCACGATGCCGTCGGCCCAGTCGCCGGCCGTGGCGATCCGCCCGGAATGGGTCAGCGAGACCGCGCCGCCATTGCCGCCGCCGCCACCCGTGCCGCCGACATCGACCGACAGGGTGTAGGTGTTGCCTTCGTCGGACAGCCGGTCCTTGTTGTCCTTGAACTCGCCGATGCGGTCGAGGATGGGGTGGGACGAGGCGTCGGCGCCGATCGATCCGCCCAGCCCGCCGCCACCGCCGATCGACTGCAGCATGACGCCGTCGGCGTCGCCGCCCACCGTCGAGATGGCGCCGGCCGTGCTGGCGGTGACGGCGCCGCCGTCACCGCCGCTGCCGCCGGTCCGGCCAACCCCGACGGTCAGCCGGCCCTCATAGCCGCCCGCGCCGGCGGCCAGGAACAGCGTGCCGCCCTGCGAATTGCCGCCGCCGCCGCCGATCGACTGGGCGACGATGCCGCGCGAGCCGGAGCCGAGGGTCTGGATCGTCTGGTTCTGATACTGGGTCATGTTGACCGTGCCGCCGCTGCCGCCGGTACCGCCGAGGCCCACCGTTGCCTTGACGCTGACGACGCCGCCCTGGGAATAGGCGTTGCTGGCGCCGATGCCGCCATTGCCGCCGCCGCCGCCGATCGACTGCGCCAGCACCCCGTCGGCGTAGTTGCCGTAGGTGACGATGGTCGAGGCCGGGGTCGGCTGGGTCGGCGGCAGCTGCAGCGCCGGTGGGCTGCCGACCACCGGTCCGCTGGCGTCGCCGAGCGTGACCGTGACCGTGCCGCCGGTGGAGGCGGAGGTGCTGGCGCTGCCGCCGAGGCTCATGCCGGCCGTCACCTCGACCGTGTCCTTGTCGCCGAGGGTGGTGGACAGCACCGAGGCGTCGCCGCCATTGCCGCCGCCGCCACCGACCGACTGCGCCACGACGGCATGGGACCCGTCGCCCACCGTGGTGACCGAGCTGCCGCCGGTCAAGGACACCGAGGCAGCCCCGCCGGCGCCGGCGCTGCCGCCCGTGCCGCCGACGGCGCCCTGGAAGTTGAAGGCGACTGGCACGCCGGTGCCGGTCGGTGCTGCCACGACCAGATCGGCGGCGCTGGAGCTGCCGCCATTGCCGCCGCCGCCGCCGACCGACTGCGCCACGACGCCGAAGGCGTCGTCCGGCGCGTAGGTCTCGGGATCCACGTTGCTGGGGGGCAAGCCGGTCATGATCCGGGAGTTGTTCAGCGCGACGGTCGCCGCCCCGCCGCCGGTGCCGCCGCTGCCGCCGCTGCCGCCGACCACCAGGGACGCGTTGAATCCGAGGGTGACATTGTAGTAGGAGGCATCGCCGCCGTTGCCGCCGCCGCCGCCGACCGACTGCGCCAGCACGCCGATGGCGTGGGCGCCGCCGGTGGTCAGCGTCAGGTCGTTCTGCTGCACGGTCGCGCCCTTGCCGATCCCGCCGTCGCCACCCTTGCCGCCGATCTGCAGCGCCACGAAGGACAGGGCGCTGTAGTTCTGGACGCTGCCGCCATTGCCGCCGCCGCCGCCGACCGACTGCGCCATCAGCCCGACCGCGTAGTTGCCGGTGGTTGTGATGGTCGCCGCCTGGCCGGCCGGGCCGCTGCCGTCGCTGCAGATGGTGCCGGTGTTGTCGACGCAGACCGTCCCGCCGTCGCCGCCATTGGCAGCATTGCCGCCGATGCCGATCGACGCGATGGTCGAGACGGTCAGCACGTCGCCGCCATTGCCGCCGCCGCCGCCGACCGACTGCGCCAGCACTCCGTGGCCGAAGTCTCCCGTCGTCTGGATCCGGCCGAGATTGATCAGGTCGACCTCGCCGCCGTCGCCGCCGGCCGAGCCGGAGCCGCCGACCCCGGCGATGCCCTTGCTGTCGCCGCCGCTGCCGCCGCCGCCGCCGACCGACTGGGCGACCAGGCCGACCGCGGCATCGCCCGCGGTCGTGACCGTGCCGGTGTTGTTGACCAGGACCTTGCCGCCATCTGAATCGGTGGTGCCCGCGGCATCGCCGCCGACGCTCACCAGACCGGTGGCGGACCCGGCCGCGCCGCCGCCGCCGCCGATCGATTGGGCGATGATGCCATGCGACGAGTATCCGCCGGTGGTGATGCCGCCGCTGTTGCGGATGATCGCCTCCCCGGCGGTGCCGCCGCCGGCGCCGTCGCCGCCCAGCGCGACGAATTCGCCGGTCGCCACCCCGCCGGTGCCGCCGCTGCCCGCGATCGACTGGGACAGCACGCCATAGGCATGGTCGCCGGTGGTCGAGATCGTGCCGGCGCTGGTGACGGTCGCGGTGCCGCCATTGCCGCCGTTGCCGCCATTGCCGCCCGCGCCGCCCAGCACGCTCTGGAAATCGCTGCCGGTGCCGCCGCCGCCGCCGATGGAATGCGCGACGATGCCGCCGGCATAGGTGCCGGTGGTGGTGATCAGGCTGCCGGCAGCAGTGGTGACTGTCACATTGCCGGCATTGCCGCCGAAGCCGCCGCCGCCGCCGGTGCCCGCCAGGGCGGTGCCGTCGCCGCCGTCGCCACCCTGGCCGCCCAGGCTCTCCGCCAGGATGCCGTAGAGCGAATTGCCATGGGTGGTCAGCATGCCGCTGCCGATCAGGTTCGCAGCCGCGTTGCCGGCGGTGCCGCCATTGCCGCCGGAATGATCCTCCTTCGGCCCCGTGCCGCCGTCGCCGCCCCGGCTCTCCGCCGCCAGGGCGGCGCCGACCACGCTGGTGCCGTTGGTGACGTCGACCAGGATCTGGCCGGCATTGTTGGCCGTCGCGGTGCCGCTGCCGCCGCCATTGCCGCCATTGTCGCTGTTGTCGGTCGAGACGATGCCCTCGCCGCCGGCGCTCAGGGCGGCGATGCCGAACACCTCATCGCCGCCATTGGCGTTCCAATAAATCTGGACCGAGCCGTTGTTGGTGGCGGTGGCCGATCCGGCCGATCCGGCGTTGCCATTGTAGTTGCCGCCGGCGCCGCCGAGCGAACTCGCGATCATGCCGCCGCCATCCGCCAGACCCTGCAGCCGGTTGGAGCTGCTGCCGAACAGGATGGTGCTGTTGTTGGTGGCCGTGGCACTGCCGCCGGCGCCACCCGCGCCGCCCTTCTGGTCGTCGATGACGGCGCTGTTCTGCTCGCCGCCTCGGCCGCCGGCACTCTCCGCGAAGATGCCGATGAAGCCTTCGCTCGTGCCGGTCACATTCAACTGCTGGTTGTTGGTGAACGTGACCGTGCCGCCGGTGCCGCCGGTGCCGCCGTCGGAGTTGTCGTTCTTGTTGTCCTGGTCACCCTCGCCGCCGGACGACACGGCGTGGATCAGGAACAGCACGGGGGGGAAGTTGGTGGTGATCAGGTTCGCGGTGACGGCGCCGTTGTTGGTGAAGGTCAGGGAGCCGGCATTGCCGCCGCCGCCCTCGTCCTTGCCGGTGCCGCCCACCGTGGCGGCGGTGATGCCGGCGAAGAGGGGGAAGAGCGTCGTCGTCAGCGTGCCAAAATTGAACGTGCCGCTGTTGGTAACGCTCAGGCTGTCCGAGGCGCCGCCGGTCTTGACGTCGTCGTCGCCGGCCGCGCCGGTGATGAGGACGTAGTCGCGCTGGCTGTAGGAGCCGCTGGAGATGTTGCAGGTGGCCGGGTTGCTGCCGGAGCAGCCGATCTCGCCCGCGTGCCCCGGCACGGCGGCCAGCAGGCCGGCGGCGGAGACGGAGGAGAGCAGGGCGAGGCGGGGCCACAGAGCGTGCGCCCGGCCGGCAGGCCTCGTGACTGCGGCAGCCGGTTCCGCCGAGGCCGGCCGCACGATGTCCCGGTCAAACTTCGTCCGCATGCTTTATCCCCCGCTTGGCCGGAGTGGCTTCGCCGCCTTCGGCCGGCGCTGATGCCGGAGGATCAGGCTGGCGGTGGTCTCCGGCTGACGCAAAATGACGTCTTCCTCATTGCATGTGAGATAATATTCTTGCTCTATTAGCGCATTATGCAATCGATGAACCGACCATGCCGGTCGATGAAACGTTCCCAGCGATGGATTGGTCAACCGGGACTTCACAGGACGAGAAGCGGCGTGTGACGGAAGTGTTCGCGACTCTCGCCGATCGCAGGCCGGCCGCAACGGCGCCGGATGACACCGCGGCACCGGCGGGGTCGTTCTGGCGGGCGCACACGGCAGGCTGGATCTTCATCGCCCTGTTCGGCCTGGCCTCGCGCATGGCCACCTTCAATGATCTTGCGCTGGCCTTGACGATCACCCTGATCGTCGACCCGATCGGCTTCGCGCTGACGGCGCTGGCGCACAAGACGGTCCTGTCCCGTCCCCTGTACCGGCCGGCTGTGATTGTCGGCCTGGTGCTGGTGTGCTCGATCCTCGGCGGTCTGTTGCAGATGGTGATCGTCAACATAGTCAAAGACGGCCTGTTCGCCGACCTGGATCAACGCAGCATGGCCCGCGCCGACTCGATCCCGGTCATCTACTACACCGCCGTCTTCCTCGGCTGGTCGCTGGCCTATTTCTGGATCCGGGCGGATGTCGAGGCCCGGTCGGAACGGGCGCACCGCAGCGAGGCGCAGGCCGCCGCCACGCGGGCAGAGCTGCAGCGGCTGCGCCTGCAACTGGACCCGCATTTCCTGTTCAACGCGCTGAACACCGTGGCGGTCGAGATCCCCGACAATCCGGGGGCGGCGCTGGAGATGACCCACCGCATCGCCGGCTACCTCCGCTACTCGCTGGACCCGCAGACCCGGCCGGTGTGCCCGCTGAGCGACGAGATCGAGGCGGTGCGCGCCTATGTCCGGATCCAGGAGCTGCGCTTCGACGACCGGCTGCGCTGCACGGTCGAGCTGGACCCTTGCGCCGGCGCCGTCCCCGTGCCGCATCTGATCGTGCAGGGGCTGGTCGAGAACGCGGTGAAGCACGGTCTGCGGACATCCGTCGGCCCGCTCGAGATCCGGGTCGCCGCCCGCCGGCCGGACCATGACACGGTGGCGATCGAGGTCACCAATCCGGGCCGGCTGGCGCCGCGGACGGACGACCGGCCGGCGGTCGGCCTGGCCAACACCCGCCGCCGGCTGGAGCTGCACTACCCGGCGCGGCACGAACTGACGTTGACCCAGCAGGGAGAGACGGTGGTGGCGCGGCTGGTGCTGAAGGGGACGGCATGCTTCGCGTGATGCTGGTGGATGACGAGCCGCCGGCGCGGCGGGGGTTCCGGCGCCTGCTGCAGGCGCATCCGGATGTCGAGGTCGTGGCCGAGGCCGGCAGCGTGGCCGAGGCGCGGGCGCGGGCCGCGGCCGTGCAGCCCGACGCGATCTTCCTGGATGTCGAGCTGGCGGACGGGCTGGGCTTCGACCTGGTCGGCCAGGTCTCGCCGGTGCCGGCGATCGTGTTCGTCACCGCGCACGACCTCTACGCCGTGAAGGCGTTCGACGTGTCGGCGGTCGACTTCCTGCTCAAGCCGGTCGACCCGCAGCGCCTGGCCGTCACCATCGACCGGCTGCGCCGCAACCGGCTGGATGCGGCGCGCGTCCCGCCGCCCGCCCGCGAGCGGCAGGACGACGCCGAGCTGGACGCCGACCCGCAGCCGGGCGGGGCGCAGCGACGCATCCATCTGCGGATCGACGGCAAGTCGGTGATCGCGCCGCTGGGCACGGTGGCGATGCTGGCGGCGGAGGCGGATTTCACCCGCATCTTCCTGAAGGGGGCGCGGGATTATCTGGTGTGCCGGCTGCTGCGCCATTTCGAGGCCCAGTTGCCAACGCCGCCCTTCGTCCGCATCAGCCGGTCGCTGATCGTCAACCTCGACCAGCTCGAGCGTGTCGAGTGGCAGGATGCCGGACGCTGCAGAGTCCTGCTGGGCGGCGGCATCGGGCCGATCGCTCTCGGCCGGATCGCGGCCCGGCGATTGCGGCAGAGCCTCGAGGTGGGCCGCATGGTTCGCGCGTAGCCGGGCACCACCGACTGCTTCCATGCCGTTCACCATCCGAGCTTCCCTGGTGGAATCTGGGCCCATCGACGGGTGCGATCTGGATCCATGCCGCGCGGGCGCTGGCTGATCTTCCGCGCTGGAAATCTGAATCTGGACCCATCGATTGGTCTGATCTGGATCTACGCCGCATGTGCATAACCACTTAGGCTCATTCCCGACCTGGAATGTTCGCCGGCGCCTCGATGTGGGGCATCCGCGCCGGCCGGACGGCAGGGCATGTGAATGAGCATCTGGGGGGCTGTGATGACGGCAGGGCTGGTTTCCAACACCTGTTCCAGGATCGACGCGTCCATCCGGCCGACCCGCGCGGGCCTGATCGCCGGGTTGCTCGGCACCACGGCCTGGCTCGCCATGCCGGACCCGGCCGCGGCACAGAGCTGCGGCATGCAGGGCAGCGTCTACGCCTGCACCTATTCCGGCACCGTATCCGCCTACAACTTCTTCTACGCGAATGCCGGCGCCGCCAATGCCGCGCCGATGACGGTGCTGTCGACCGGCAACGTGTCGCTGGCGGTGAGCCCGGATGGGGCTGACGGGCTCAATTTCGGGGCCTTCGGCTTCAGCCAGGCCAACCAGGGCGGCGGCAGGACCCAGGGGCTTCAGTTCACCAATCAGGGATCGATCATGCTCACCGCCGCGTCATCGACGGGCAGCTTTTCCTTCGGCCTGCAGGTGACGCAGACCGCAGGCAACGGCAATCCGGGCGGATTAAGCACCAGCCTCGGCGGAAGCGGTGTTCCCGCCGGCATAACCATCAACAACTCGGGCGCGATCGACCTCGATCTATCCGGCATCCAGGTCGGTGGCGGCGGCGGCATCCTGGGGGTCGATTCTGGCGGGAACGGCGTGTCCGGCGGCGTGGGCGGGTCGTCCGCGGGCGTGGCGATCACGAACACCGGCGCCATCACCGCCACGGTGACCACCCAGTATGGTTTCGCCGGCATCGCCGCACAATCGGCGGGCGGCAACGGCAGTTCCAACAACGACAACACCAATGGCTCCGGCGGAAATGCCGGGCCGGTCTCCGTAGCCAGTTCCGCGCCGATCAGCGTCGACTTCGCCTGGGCCGGCGGGGGCAGTGCCGACGGCCTGTTCGGCATCCAGGCGTCCGCCCAGGGCGGCAGCGGTGCCCTCGGCGGCAACGCTGCCGCCCTGGGCGGGGGCGGTGGCAACGCGGCCGCCGCATCGGTCACGCTCAGTTCGGGGGCCGATGTCAGCGTCACGTCGAGCGGCAGCGCCCCGACCTCCGGCACGCTGGTTTTCGGTGGCGGCGTCGCAGCGACCTCGATCGGCGGCAATGCAGGGTTGGGCGGCAACGGCCAGGATGGCTACGGCGGCGGCACCGCGGGAAATGCCGGAGGAGCGGCCATTTCGGTCACCGACGCCACGACCGCCACGACCGGCGACGATCTGCCCGGGCTGCTGGCCCTCGCCCTGGGGGGCACGGGCGGGGCCGGCGGCACCTGCTGCAGCGGCGCCACGACCCAGCACGCGCATGCCGGCGCGGGCGGGTCGGGCGGATCCGTCACCGGGGAAGTCAGCATCGGCCTGAGCGGGTCGTCTCCGGGGGCCGCCGCCGTGACCACGAATGGCGACCACTCACCCGGGGTCTATGCCGCCAGCCTCGGCGGCCAGGGTGGCACGGGCGCCGCGCCGAACGTCGAGTTCGGCGAAGGCACCGCCGGCTACGGCGGCAACGGCGGGTCGGCGAGCCCCGGCGGGACGCCGAACGGCAACGCGGTCTTCGTCTCCCTGGCCTCCGCCTCCATCTCCACCCAGGGCACCTCCTCTCCCGGCATCGTCGCCCAGGCCGAGGGTGGCCTGGGCCAGGATGGAAACACCGGAACCTCGGGAACGGAACCGATCTATGGCGGGAACGGCGGTCACGGCGGCACCGCAGGTCAGGTGACGGTCGTCGCCGACAGCGCCTCCACCATCACCACGGCGGCAGCCGATTCCATCGGCATCCTGGCGCAAAGCATCGGCGGCGGGCCCGGCGCGGGCGGAGCGGGAGCCGGCGACGGCGGTTCCGGCGGCACGGGTGGCACCGGCGGCAACTCCAGCCTGGTGCAGGTGACCAACGGCAGCACGATCAGCACCGCCGGCCAGACGGCCCGCGGCATCGTCGCCCAGTCGCTGGCCGGCAGCGGCGGGTCGGGCGGATCGTCGTGGGGGATTTTCCACAGCAGCGGCGGCTCGGGGGCTTCGGGCGGCAACACCGGCGAGGTCGATGTGACCAACACCGGGTCGATCACCACGACCGGGTCGAATGCGCAGGGTGTCCTGCTGCAATCGATCGGCGGCGGCGGCGGCGCCGGTGGCAGCGCCAGCGGCCCGATCTCGAATGTCGGCGGCAGCGGCAGTGCCGGGGCCGCCGGCGGGGCGGTGAATTTCACGTCGACAGGCCTGATCTCGACCACCGGCATCTCCTCCATCGGCGTGCTGGGCCAGTCGATCGGCGGCGGCGGCGGTGACGGCGGCGGCGCATCGGGCGGTGCCGTCACCCTCGGCGGCAGCGGCGGGACGGCCGCGAACGGCGGACAAGTCACGGCCTCGCTCAACCAGGGCTCGAACATCCAGACGACGGGCGACAACGCCGTCGGGGTCGTCATGCAATCGATCGGTGGCGGCGGCGGCAATGCGGGCCATGCCAGCAGCGGATCGATCTTTACGTCCTTCGCGTTCGGCGGCACGGGCGGGGCCGGTGGCGGCGGCGGCACCGCCACCGCCAACACGAACGGGGCCACGATCGTCACCCAGGGGTCCACGGCGCCGGGCCTGATCGTGCAGTCGATCGGTGGCGGCGGCGGAACCGGTGGCCAGGCCTTCGCCGGCTCGATCGGGGTGGGGATCGACGCGTCGGTGGCGATCGGCGGTACCGGCGGTACCGGCGGAGCCGGCGGCGCAGCGGCCGCCACCGTGGTGGGCGGATCGATCGCCACGGGGCAGGATCCGTCGCTCGTCAGCGGCGTGGGCACCGGCCGGTCATCCAACACACTGCCCGTCGACAGCATCGGCGTGCTGGTCCAGAGCATCGGCGGTGGCGGTGGGGCCGGCGGCACGGCGATCGCGAAAGCCGTCTCGATCGCACCCCCCACGGGCGACGCCACGGCCGCTCTGTCTATCTCGACGTCCTTGGGCGGGCTGGGCGGATCCGGCAATGAAGGCGGGACCGCGCAGTTCTCCCTGTCAAACGGCGGCACGATCATCACCAACGGCGCCGGCTCGACCGCCGTGCAGGTCCAGAGCATCGGCGGCGGCGGCGGCGAGGGCGGTGATTCCTCGGCCATGGCGGCGGTGCTGGGATATGGGCCGAATGGCGCGCCGAAAGACGCGAGTTCAGTCGGCATCACGCTCAGCTTCACGGTCGGCGGCCCGGGCGGCAGCGGCAGCGATGGCGGAGAGGTGCAGGTCGCGGTCGGCGGTACCGTCTCCGGCGGTGCCGATCAGAGCGGCAGCGCCCCGACCTCGATCATCACCTCCGGCGACTATGCGGACGGGATCAAGGCGCAGTCGATCGGCGGCGGCGGCGGCAATGCCGGCATCGGCAGCGGCAACACCCAGGGATTCGGCACGTCGACGACGACCTCCGTCAGCGTGACCCTGGGGTCGTCGGGCGGGACCGGCGGCAACGGTGAGACGGTGGACGTCGACCTGTATGCCGGCAACGGCATCCTGACCTATGGGTCGAACGCCATGGGCCTGTTGGCCCAGTCGATCGGCGGCGGTGGCGGTTCGTCCCAGGGCGGGTCTCTCAACGTCGTCCAGAGCTTCTCGGGGGATGACCAGACCATCAAGCCGGGCATCAACTTCAGCCTGGGCGGCACGGGTGTCAACGGCGGGACCGGCGGCACGGTGACGGTCAATGTGGCGGCGCCGATCACCACCTATGGCGGCGACGCGACCGGCGTGCTGGCCCAGTCGATCGGCGGCGGCGGCGGCGTCGGCGGCTCGGCCGGTTCCGACGGGTCGGCCGATAACCCGGTCATCACGGCTCTGCAGGGCCGTGAGTTCGGCAGCGATATCTCGAGCACCTTCGAAGGCCTGAACAACAGCGGTTCGAAGCCGGCGCTCAACCTCACCATGGCCCTGGCGATCGGTGGGACCGGTGGGACGGGCGGCACCGGCGGATCGGTCACGACCGACCTTTCGGCCCCGATCGCGACATCCGGCGACTGGGCCCAGGGGGTCGTCGCGCAATCGATCGGCGGCGGCGGCGGCAAGGGTGGAACCGCGGCCGCGACCGGCACCGGCGACTTCGCCGAGATCACCGACAATTTCGACCATGCCATCGGCGGCACCGGCGGCAGCGGCGGCGATGGGGGCACCGTGCAGATCAACTTCAACCAGGGGGTGTCCGTGGCCACGGGTGGCCCCAATGCGAAGAACGCTGTCGTCGGCGGCTTCGCCGCGTCCGGCGTGGTCGGGCAGAGCATCGGTGGGGGCGGCGGCCTCGGCGGTGACGGCACCGACATCGCCACCGGCACCATCACCGTGGGCGGTGCCGTCAACGGCAGCGACGACAACGAGAACGCCGGCGGCGTCGGCAACGGCAACACCGTGACGTTCAAGAGCTCGACTTCCGGCGCCGCCGGGATCAGCACCAGCGGCGACGCGGCGGACGGCGTCATCCTGCAGTCGATCGGCGGCGGCGGCGGCATCGGCGGCGCCGGCTCGTCCTACTGGACCCAAAACAACCGGCCCGAGGTGCCGGCCCTGGCTCCGGACGGGTCCCCGAACCAGCCGCTGAACCTCAATGTGGGCGGCGGCGGCAAAGCTAACGGCACCGGCGACACCGTCACCTTCGATTCCAGCAACGGCCCCGTCTCGATCGCGACATCGGGCTACAACAGCTTCGGCATCCTGGCGCAGAGCATCGGCGGCGGCGGCGGTCTCGTCAGCGCCACGCGCAGCACGTCGACCCAGATCACGCAGCTCGGCGGCCTGGGCACCGGCAATGGCGGTGCGGTCAACGTGACCCTCGGCGGCGGCAGCAAGATCACCACCTCGGGCGTCGGCGCGTTCGGCATCGCCGCGCAGTCGATCGGTGGCGGCGGCGGCATCCTCCGCGTCACCGGCTATCCCGGCGACGCCCCCGGCCTCTCGACCGGCAGCGACCAGAACACGCCGCAATCGAAGCCATCGACCGGCAATGGCGGCGAGGTGACCGTGACCGTCGATCAGAACAGCAGCATCTCCGTCACCGGCGGCGGCGCGATCGGCATCTTCGCGCAGAGCGTCGGCGGCGGGGGCGGGCTGCTCGCCAACGGCAACGGCATGTATGCGGGCACGCCGCTGCAAGGCGTCTACTCCTGCTCCAAGGACTGCCCGACGGGCGGCAGCGTCACCGTGAACGTCGACGGCACGGTGTCGTCCACCGGTGCCATAGGGGCCGCGGTCGTCGCGCAAAGCGCGGGCTACGGCTCGGACGCATCGGTCAAGATCAACGTCAACGGGACGGCGATCGGCGGCACTTACACCTACAACGGCGCCTCTGCCGCTCCTCTCGACGCGGCCGCGGACGCCACCCGTGGCTTCGGCGGCAGGGCCATCCATATCGACACTCCGGCAGGCAGCCAGGGCAATCTGGTGACCGTCGGCTCCAGCGGCTTGGTCACGACGGTGTCCGGAACCGACGGCATGGCGATCCTGGCGTCGGGGGGCGGGGCTGTCGACGTGACCAGCGACGGCACCATCACGGGCTCGCTGTTCCACAATGGCGGCCTGTTCACCAACCGCGGCACCTACAATTCCGGCACCGAGGTCCAGGGCCGCGTTCTCAACAGCGGCACCGTCAATCTCGGCCTGCCGGGCGAGCTGCGCAGCACCCATGTCACCGGCGACTTCACCCAGATCGGTGAAGGCCGCCTCGGCGTAACCGTCGACTCGCTGAACCAGACCGCCGGTCATCTGCAGGTCGACGGCACGGCGACGCTGGACGGCAACATCGCGCCGACGGCGCTGACGCTGCTGCCCGGCGCGCTGCCGGTGGTGACCGCAGGGCACCTTACCTCCACCGCCGACGGGCTGGACTCGCTCTTGTTCCATTGGGACACGGCGCAGTCGGGCAACACCCTGACGCTGGCGCCGCGCTCGGACTTCAAGCCCGGCAGCGTGGCCCTGAACGACAGCCAGTCCTCGCTGGCCGGCTATTACGGCCGGGCCTGGACCAACGGCGACAAGGCCTTCGCCACCCGCTTCGCCGAGCTGTCGACGATCAATGACCGCAGCGACTACAAGGCGGCGCTCGACGCCTGGTCCAGCAAGGCGGCGCATGCCCAGCCGATCGCCCTGGCCAATTCGGCCGGCACCATCCTGGGGGCGGCGATGAGCTGCCCGGTCTTCATCGACGACACCGTCCAGTTGGGCGAGGACAACTGCGCCTGGGCCAAGGTCACCGGGCGCTGGACCGACCAGTCCTCCACCAGCGACACCCAGGGCTACTACGTCTCGGGCACGACCTACCGGATCGGGGCGCAGCACGAGATCGCGCCGGACTGGTATCTCGGCGCCTCCTTCGGCTTCGGCCGGAGCTGGGCGACCATGGATGGCGGCTCGTCGGGCGACGGCGATACCTATGACGGGTCGGTGACGGTGAAGCGCGTCATGGGGCCGTGGCAGTTCGCCGGATCGGTCGCCTTCGCCGGCGGTTCGTTCGAGGCCAACCGGCGGGTCGACATCCCCGGCATCGCCGACGAGACGCTGAAGAGCGACCCCAGCATCTTCCTGGCCGGGGGCCGGCTGCGCGCCGCCTATGAGGTCGCCTTCGCCGACTGGTACATCCGCCCCTATGGCGATCTCGACGTGGTCTACACCGACCTGCCCGGCTTCGAGGAGAAGGGGGACGACCTCTACGCGCTCGACGTGCACGGCAACAGCAAGACCAGCGTGGCGCTGTCGCCGATGGTGGAGTTCGGCGGCCGGCTCGACCTGGACCCGGAGACCGCGCTGCGGGCCTATGTCGCCTTCGGCATGAGCTACCTGCCGGACAACACCCGGACGATCCATTCCAGCTTCGTCGGGGCGTCCTCGGCGAATGGCACCTTCAGCGACCAGATCGACTCGCCGGAGGTGCTGGGCCGGATCGATGTCGGGGTGCAGCTGTTCCGGGCCGGCGGCTTCGAGCTGAAGGGCGAGTACAGCGCCGATGTCGGCGGCTCTTTCCTCAGCCAGTCCGCCAGCGCAAGAGCCGCCTATCATTTCTGACGGCGCGGGCATCCGCCATGGCCGGGCCGCAGGGTCGACGCCCCGCGGCCCGGCCGGATCACGACCCAGGGTCGCGATCCGCCAGGACCGCTCGGGTGCATGACTTTGATCCTATCAACGTAAATCAAGCGCATTACCCCTCTGAGCTTGTTTGATAAACACGTTGAATATCTATAATATATTCGATTATATACGTATCAGTAAGAAATATGATTGATGATATTTTTGTTTTACTAATGTCTAGAAATAATACCTGTTCACTATTGAAGATAAAAATTTTCCTAGTCGGCGGCTGGAATCTGTCGCTGCGATTTGATATGGTCGATTCTCTCTAAGAATCGGACTCCATGTCTTGAATGGAAGCGTTCGATGGCGCTCTATGATTATGTCGAAACCTTGACGCAAACGGGGCGTCTTCTGGCCATCGAGACGCCGATCGGCCAGGATGTCTTCCTACTGGAGGGAATGGAGGGCGAGGAGGATCTCTGCGCTCTGTTCTCGTTCCGGCTCCGCGTCCGCTCGAAACGCCAGGATGTGACCCCGGCGGAGATGGTCGGCCTGCCGATCTCCTGGACGCTGGAGCTGCCGGGCGGCGGCCGGCGGGAATGGTCCGGCGTGGTCGGCGCGCTCGAGGCCGGCCCGATGCTGGGCGACGGCATGCGCGCCTATACCGTCACCGCCCATCCCTGGCTCTGGCTGTTCGGGCACACCTCCGACTGCCGCATCTTCCAGCACAGGACGACGCAGCAGATCCTCGAGACCATCTTCGCGGAGGCGAAGATCCGCGACTACGATTTCGGGCCGGTGATCGGCGCGAAGGCGGTGCGCGAATATTGCGTCCAGTACAATGAGACCGACCTGGATTTCATCTTCCGCCTGCTGGAGGAGGAGGGCTGGGCCTGGTGGTTCCGGCACGACCCCGGCGAAGACGGGGGGCAGGGGCGGCATGTGCTGGTGGTCGCCGACGGGGCCCATGCCTGGACGTCGGGCGACGAGCCGGAGCTCCGCTACGCCACGACCGATCTCGATCTGAACAACGTCACGGCCTGGACCCGCCGCTTCAGCTTCCTGCCGGGACGTCTGGCGGAGGCCGACTGGAACTTCGAGGCGCCGCGGGCGCCGCAGATGCAGGGCCAGCCCTCGCTCGCGCCGGTCAAGGCGAACCAGCTCTTCGAGCTCTATCGATGGGGCGGCCGCTTCACCGACCACGACCAGGCGGACCAGGCCACCCGGCGGAGGATCGAGGCCCATGAGGCACGGTTCGAGGTCGTCGAGGCCGATAGCCGCAACCGCCGCGTTCGGCCGGGCCAGAAGTTCACCCTGTACGGGCATCCGGCCGAGGCCGAGAATGCGGACTATGCCGTTGTCGCGGTCCATCACGCGGCGCAGGACTCGACCTATGCCGGCGGCGGCGGGGCGCCGCCCGGCTACGCCAGCCGCTTCACCGCCATTCCCGCCGCCGTGCGCTACACGCCCGCGCAAAGAACGCCGCGGCCGCGGATCGACGGTATCCAGACGGCCATCGTCGTCGGCCCGCCCGGCGAGGAGATCCACACAGACCAGTACGGCCGGGTCAAGGTCCGGTTTCCCTGGGACCGCTACGCCAAGGGCGATGACGGCGACAGCTGCTGGCTGCGCGTGTCGCAGCCCTGGGCGGGGCGCAACTGGGGCGCCCAGACCATCCCGCGCGTCGGCATGGAGGTGCTGGTCGCCTATGTCGAGGGCGATCCCGACAAGCCGATGGTGGTGGGCGTGGTGCCGAACACCGACCAGATGCCGCCGCTGTCGCTGCCGGCGAACCGGACCAGGACGTCCCTGAAGACCGCATCGAGCCCCGGCGGCGCCGGCTTCAACGAGCTGAGCTTCGAGGACCAGGCCGGCGCCGAGGAGGTCTTCCTGCACGCGCAGAAGGACGCCAGCGAGATCGTCAACAGCAACAAGCTGCTGACCGTCGGCAATGCCTATACGGCGGCCGCCCAGACGCTGCACATGACGACGGTGCAGGCGTCGCAGACCACGATGACGCCGGCGGACATCGTGCTGCAGCACCTGGGCAGCATGATCCGGATGGACGCCAGCGGCATCACCATCTCCTTCGGCAGCGGGCACGCGATTCAGCTGAGCGACGCCGGCGTCCAGATCCGCTCGACCGCGAAGGTCCAGGCCGTGCAGGGCGAAGCGGCCAATTTCGTCTCGATCGACAAGGACGGCGTCTACACCAAGGGAAAGACCGTCACCCAGGACGCGGACGGCGTGGGGGCCCACCAGATCCATATGAGCGGCGAGGGCATCGGCATCCATTCCGACGCCGTGGTCACGGCGTGGCAGGCCGACGACAACTTCGTCGCGATCGACAAGGACGGCGTTGTCTCCAGCGGCCGCACCAGCATCAAGAAGCAGGCCGCCGGTTCGACCCTGGAGATGAACGGCGAAGGCATCTCGCAGAAAGGCCCGCTGATCCGGCTGAACTGACCGGTTGCGCGGCGAAAGGGAGAACGCAGATGGTGTTTGCCGGGTCCAGGATTTCGGCGCCCGCCATGGCGGCGGCCCAGGGCATGAAGGACATGACGCTCCATCAGGCCACCAACAGGTCGGTCCGGCCGCTGATGGAGCATCCGGCCGCGCCGTCGGCCGCCGATCCGGCGGCGGCGCTGAAGGGGGCCGGATCCCTGCCCGTCGGATTGACCGAGCTGACGGGGGCCGCGCTGCCCACGGCCCCCGATCTGGTTCCGTTTCCCACGGTTCCGCCCGCCAGGATCGCCCGGTTCGCCGGATTGCCGCGGGCGCCGGGGGCGGCATTGCTGCAAGCCCCGGCCGCGACTGTGCCACAGGCGCTGGCGGATCCGGCCGGCGCGACGCAGGCCAGGACCGCCGCCGAAGGGGTCGCCCGGCGTCGCCCGGACCTGCCGGCCGATCCGGCGGCCGCGACAATGGGTCGGCCGGCGGAGAAACCTGCCGCGCCGGACCCAGCGCTCGGCCCCGCCCAAGCCCCCGATCTGCCCGACAAGGCTGCCGAGGCCGCCTTCGACGAGGTCACGCGGCGGCTCCCGCGGGTCCGCCCGGCCACCCGGTGACGAAGACCGTCGAGCCATCGGCCCATCCGATAGCGGAACAAGGATCCCGGCATGCCCCTGACGGCGTTCTTCTCCGAGCAGCTGGATCAGCTCGAAGACTTCATGGACGAACCGGGTCCGGTGGTCCGCATCGTCCTCGTCGACCCGGAGATGCGCGGGGTCCTGCTCCGGATGCTGGGCGGGCTGGATGAGCAGGAGGATTTTCTCCACCTGCTGATCGCGCATCGCGAGCCCTTCCGCGATCCGGCCGGCTGGTTCGGCAGCCTGCTGCACGGCCTGGACGCGCAGATCGAGCAGCATGCGGAGGCCCTGGCCGAAGCCGGTATCGGGCTCGAGGACGAGGCCGGCCCGTCCGCGCCATGGCGGTTCCTGCGGCGCGCGGAGGGCCTCGCCGATGCCCTGCCGGAGGCGGTCGGCAGCCTCGTCTTCCTGATCGATCCCGAGGCCGTCGAGGATCGGGACGGCTTCACCCGGTCGATCGCCTTCCTGGCGGACAAGGTCGCAAGCCCGAGGCTGAAATTCATCGTCCTCCACGGCCGGGGAGACCCCGGCGCCGTCGAGGCGGATCGTTCCGGCGTGAGCTGCCAGGTCTTCTGGTGCTCGCCGGAGGAGATGGAGCGGCGGGTGAACGCCACGCTGGAGCAGCCCGCCGCATCCCCGGCGGACCACCGCCGCGCCCTGATGATGGCCGCCGGCTTCGCCTTCTCGAACCGGGACTATCCGCGAGCCGAAGCGCTGCAGCGGCAGCAGCTCGACGCCGCGGAGGCGGCGGACCAGCCGCTGGAGCAGGCGATCGGAGCCTATGGCCTCGGCAACACGCTGCTGGCGGAGCAGCGGGCGGAGGAGGCGGCGGAGGCCTTCCTGCGGGCCTGCGACCTCTGCGTCGCGCATCAGCTGAACGAGCTGGCGCCGATGGCCTACACCAATCTCGGCGTCGCCCTGCACCGGCTGGGCAATTTCGACCAGGCCTTCGAGGCGCTGCGCGTCGGCAGCCGGTTCTTCCGGGCGCAGGGCAACCGGCCGGGCGAGGCCTTCGTCTGCGACAACCTCGCGGCGATGCATCGGGAGCTGGGCCGGCCGGACGAGGCCGCCCGGGTCTGGCGCTATGCCCAGGGCCTGTACGAGGGCATCACCAACCCGGCGCTGCAGGACGTGCGGGAGGCCGGGCGCGCCGATGTCCGCGCCAAGCTGGACCAGCTGGGGCATAGCGGCCATGGCGCTTGATCCGAGCGCCGTCGGCGGGGTCATCGCCCGCGGCGGCAACGCGGCGCACACGGCCCAGTCCCCAGCCGGCGGGCCCAATCCGCTGGACGTCTGGACCCACACCGGCGAGGGCTTCGGCCAGCAGGGCGCGACCAGCTCGATGGATCTGAGCCATATCGGCTCGACCCCGGTCGGCGATGTCCCGGGCGCCATGAAGATGCAGGCCGGCAGCCTGGTCGAGGCGCTGAAGGCGGTCAAGGACGCCGACGGCGCCCTGGCCACGACCGGCGCCGTGTTCGGCGCGCTGACATCGGCCGAGCAACTGATCTCGATCCCGTTCTCGGCGATTCCCTTCCCGGCCCTGCCGGCGGTGCGCATCCTCGACTTCGCCATCGGCCTGCCGCACGCCCACACCCACCCGCCGAACCTGATCCCGCCGGCGCCGCCGATCCCGCTGCCGAGCTTCGGCCCGGTGATCCCGATCCCGTTCCTGTCGGGCGCCAGCACGGTGCTGATCAACGGCATGCCGGCGGGGCGCTGCCTCGACATGGGGCTGGGGATCTGGTGCGGCGGCTATTTCCCGATGTTCGAGATCTTCCTCGGCTCCTCCTCGGTCTGGATCGAGGGGATGCGGGCGGCCCGGATCGGCGTCGACATCACCAAGCACTGCGTGTTCTCGTCGTTCAAGGTCGGGCCGAGCGATCCGCCGCTGGGCGTGCCGATCGGCACCACGGTGACGGCGAGCCCGAACGTCATCATCGGCGGCGTGCCGATGCCGTCGCTGATGGCGATGGCCATGGGCGCGGCGATGAAGGGCGCGTTCAAGGGCCTCGGCAAGCTCGCCGGGGGCGTCTCGAAGGGCGTGGCGAAGCTGCCGCGGGTCGCCCGCGTCGTCGACAACCTCAAGGCGGGCGCCCGCGGCATCGGCGGTGCCGCCCGCGACCGCGTCCGGACGCTGCTCGGCGACCCCGTCGACATGGCGACCGGCGACTATGTCGATTGCCGCAGCGACATCGAGATCCCCGGAGTCCTGCCGCTCGAGCTGATGCGCGTCCACCGCTCCGGCTGCGACGTCCGGGGCGCGCTCGGGCGGCGCTGGTACAACAGCTGGAGCCAACACCTGATCCGCGACCCCGAACGGGATGCGGTGGTCTGGATCCGCGACGACAGCGCCGAATTCGCCTTCCCCTGGCCCGGCCGCCGAGGCATCGGCACGAACCCGCTGCTGCCGAGTCTGCGGCTCGAGACCCATGGCGGAGAGACCCGGATCGTCGATATCGTCGACGGGTCGTTCCGGACCTTCGCGACACCGAAGGACGGCCGGTCGCCGATCACCGGGCTCGGCGACCGGCACGGCAACCGGATCGACTTCGAGCGGGACGACCAGGCTCGCCTGCGCTTCGTCCGCCACACCGACGGCCATGAGCTGTCGGTCGAGACCAATGCGGAGGGCCGCATCCTGGCGGTGCACCTGCTCTCCGATCCGACCGGTCAGGACACGGAGCCCCTGACCCTGGTGCGCTACGGCTACGATGCGCGCGGCCATCTCGAGTTCGTCGACAGCCTGTCCGGCGGCATCTTCCATTACCGCAGCGACGCCGAAGGCCGCGTCACCCGCTGGGCCGACAGCCTGCACACCTGGAGCGAGATCGACTATGACGAATCCGGCCGGGTGGTGGCGACCCGGGCCGCGGGGGACCTGTTCTACGACAGCTACGAATACGACGACGCCGAGCGCCTGAGCCGGCACATCGGCGCCAACGGCGCGGTCACCACGTTCCGCTGCGACGAACGCGGGCAGGTGATCGAGCGGATCGACGCCGAAGGCGGCGTCGCCCGCCAGGAATGGACCGAGCGCGGCGAGCTTCTCGCTTATATCGACGAGCTCGGGCACCGGACCGAATACGGCTACGACGCCTTCGGCAATCGGACGGAGATCCGTTATCCCGACGGCACCTGGGAAAGCTTTCTGTTCGACGGCCGCGGCCGGCCAGCCGGCATCGTCGATCCGGCGGGGAATCGCTGGAC
The DNA here is from genome assembly GCF_005938675.2 of Mycobacterium sp. KBS0706. Classification (GTDB taxonomy): domain Bacteria; phylum Pseudomonadota; class Alphaproteobacteria; order DSM-16000; family Inquilinaceae; genus Inquilinus. The sequence goes on along the minus strand of NZ_VCCH02000004.1, from coordinate 117,054 downwards.
GGTGGCCTGTGACGACAACGGCAATCCGAACCGGATCGTCGACCCGCTCGGGAGCGGCACAGAGTATCAGTATGACGGCAGGGGGCGAATCCATACCGTCACCACAGCCACCGGTTCCGACGCGCCGGTGACCGTGACCCGGCTGGAATATGACGCCGTCGGGCGTATCGCCGGGATCATCGATCCGCGCGGCGGGCACAGCACGATCACCCGCGACAGGCTCGGCCGCGTCCTGTCGCGGCACGATCCGCTCGGGGCGCAGACCCACTTCGCCTACGACGCGCGCGGCAACATGACCGAAGCGATTCTGGCCGACGGCACGCGAATCGCGGCGGCATACGACGGCGAAGGCAACCTCGTCCGGTTCCAGAACGGCGAAGGCCATGTCACACGCTATGTCTACGGTGCCTTCGACCTGCTGCGCGAGGTGGTCGACGCCGAAGGGGGGCGCTATCGCTACGAGTACGACGGCAACCGGCGCCTGACGGCCATTGTCAATCCGAAGGGCGAACACACGAATCTCGTCTACGACCGCGCCGGCCGACTGGTCGAGGAGACGGATTTCGGCGGCCGGACCTATGGCTATCAGCATGATGCGGCCGGCCGCGTGGTCGAGCGGATCGAGCCGGACGGGGCCGCCCGTCGTTACGTCTATGATCCGGCTGGTCGGGTGGTCGAGGAGGTGACGGGCGAGGGAGTGCGTCGCCTCGCTTACGACGCGCGCGGCCTCCTGGCGGAGGCGAGCCTTTGCGGCCATGTCCTTGCTCGCGAGCATGATGCGCTGGGTCGCGTGGTCGCAGAGTTCCAGAACGGCGTCGCGATCCGATCCCGCTACGACGGAGCAGGCAATCGGGTCGAGTTCGAAACGCCGCAGGCGGCGACCCGCTTCGCCTACGACCCGTCGGGTCTGTTGGCCGCGATCGGTCTCGGCCCCGGCGGGGAGTTGACCTTCGGACACGACCTCCTGGGTCGGGAAACGACGCGAAGCGATCAGCGCGGCTTTTCTCTCAATCAGGGCTGGGATCCCCTGGGACGGATCGTCAGCCAACAGGTCGCGGCGGCCGGAGGTGTAGAGCCGCCCGCGGCCAGCGGGGCGCTGATAGACCGGCGCTGGCGCTACGACCGTGTCTCCAATCCGGTGGCGATCGAGGATTCGCGCTGGCCCACGCTGCGCTATGCCTATGACGGCAACGGCCAGATCGTGCAGGCGGCGCCGGGCCGGCCCCGGGGCAGCCGGCATATTGAAGCCTATGCTTATGATGCGGCTCGGAACCTGGCCGGACGCCAGCGGCTGTCGTCGGAGCCGATCGAGGACGATGGCGAAACCATGCGCCCGATCGCGTCCTGGCGACCGGGAGAGGGTTGGATGGTGCTGCGCGGCGGCGCTGTCGGTGCCACCGGGCAGGCCCGCTACGTCTGGGACCGGCGCGGCCGGCTGGTTGAGAAGCACCGCTCCCGCGACGGATTCCGGCCGCAGCTCTGGCGATTTCATTGGGATGATCGCGACCGCCTGATCGGGGTGGAGACGCCGGAGCATGGGCGCTGGCTCTATCGCTACGATGCGCTCGACCGACGTGTCGAGAAACGCCGGGCGAAGGGCGGCGGCACCCGCTATCTCTGGGATGGCGAGGTGGTGGTGGAGGAGATGCCGGTGGACGGCGCCGGTACGCCCGACCCGTCGCAGGCCGTGGTCTGGACTTACGCGCCGGGTTCGCCTGTGCCCCTGGCGAAACGCCAGGGCGATCGCGTCTGGTACGTGGTGGCCGACCAGATAGGCACGCCGCGCGAGTTGGTGACGGCGGATGGCCGATTGGCCTGGGCGGTGGTGCACGACACCTGGGGCGCGGTCAACGACAACGCCGCGCCGCCCCCCGAGACCGATTGCCCGATCCGCTTTCCCGGGCAGTGGCAGGACCCGGAGACCGGTCTGCACTACAACCGCTTCCGGGTTTACGATCCGGAGATCGGTCAGTATCTTTCGCCGGATCCGATCGGGCTCCTCGGCGGGCTGCGGCCCAATGGATACGTCCGGGCGCCGACAACAGGGATTGACCCTACCGGTCTGGCGGAATACTCGCGTCGGATTCCGACAGATGATGAGTTACTCCAGTCAGCAACGCAAAGATCGCTGGCTGGATATGACGTCTATGGGTCGTCTCGTCTCGTTGGAGATACGTGGGAGACTGATATATTCCTTTTGGAAGCAGCTGAGAATGCTCAGGGCATGGGAAATCTCGTGCAGGCGTTAAAGGAAGAGGCTGCTGCCGCCGGCGCCTCTCGCATCAGTATATCTGCGGTGGCTATAATAAACCCGAAACTGCAAAGGATGATGAGGCCGGCAATGGCAGAGAGATTCGGCTTTACACTTGTGAAGCAAGGAAATAATTTCCTTCTTGAAAGTATCGTTCCATGAATATTGATAAGTCTGAGGAAATGAGAAGTCACATTTGTAGAGTGTTTATCCGGAGAGGCGGGAACGGTCAATATATTTCTCTCTTCGAAGATCTTGATAGCGAAAAGAAAAAGGAAATCATCTCCAAGGTAAAATTGGGAAAAATGGAAATGCCAGTGGTCGGTGGTATTTTTAGTAACAATCATTGGATCTTGCTTACAACAGACAGGCTGATCTGGTGTTCTGACATGGTGGAAAAAAGTGTCAAGATCGATGAAATGCGCAATGCCAGTGTGAATTTGCTTGAGTTGAAAAAAATGGGCCAAACCAAGAATCAGATGACTCGTTTAATTTTGAAAACTTGTTCTGGAGATGAGCATTCAATCGAGATCGAGGCGGGTCCGCCTTTCAGCGGACTGTGGAATGTCCTGAAAAGCCTGGGTCTGAAAAATCAAAGACAATCGAACGATCAGTCCCCATTGCCCTGAAAGGGCCTGAAAACACTGCGTTGGCGGCGTCACTCACGCTCTCCCGTTCGCTCGCTGTCCCGTTGGGTCCCCTGATGAAGTCGAGCATGAGCGGCGCGGCCGCGGCCGCGTGCGTCTCGAGCAGGAGGTGGCCGGCGTCGAGAACATGGGCTTCCATCCTCGGCAGAGCCCGCATCCTTGACAGGATCTCGGCGAGAGATCGAAGAAGGCATCGTGCCGTCCCCACAGCATCACGGAAGGCGGCTGCCAGCGCGCGATACAGTCGGGATCTCGTCGCCGGCGAGAGGACCGCCGCGAAGCGACGGAAGGCCTGCGGGCGGTGATCGCCGGGATCACCCTGCGGCCCTGAGCAGGGCGAGATGCATCGCACCCGTCTCGACGTAGACACGTCCCAGATCAGACGGCCTGCAGACGACATCCCGGCATTGCTGAGCGTCTATTGCAGCCGTGGTCATATAAACCCGTGGTAAGCAGTCGACCAGGCACTCTTGTCTCTCATGCAGCGTTGCGCGATCGGACGGCCACGGCGAGACCGTTCAGGGAGCCGCCCGCAGCCGGCCCTTGGCGACCATGCCGGCGGCGGCGACCAGCGCCGGGACCGCGGCGACGCTGAAGACGGTGGCAAAATCCCAGCCGAGGGAGAGCAGGATGCCACCGGTCATCCCGCCAGCCCCGACATGGCGAGGGCGTATCCGCCGGTCCGCTGTTCCAGTCGGCCGTCGGCCAGGGGGATCTCGGCCGGGCTTGGCTGGCCCTCAACACTCCGGGATGGCGGGTGCGAGACGCCATTATCGCCCTGCGACTCTGATGGGAGCGGCCGGAGACGTACGATTCGCCCGCTACGCCGAGGGCTGGATTGACTTTGCATCCGCCGCCCCTCCGCAAGAGAGCTACTGATTGCGAGCGGGACTTGCAGCCACGCCGTCGACCTGTCGCGGCCGGGATCACCCGGTCCGGCGCAGGGCGGCGGCCAGCGCCTCGCCGAAGCGCCGTACCTCGCCGATCGTGTTGTAATGGACCATCGAGGCGCGCAGCGCGCCGGTTGCCATCGGCAGGCCCAGCCGATGCATCAGCCGCGGCGCATACATGTGGCCGTCCCGGATGCCGATGCCGGCGTCGGACATCGCATCGGCGATCGCCTGGGGTGAGCGGCCGGGGATGTTGAAGCAGATCGTCGGCACCCGCCCATCCACCCGGGCCTCGTCGGCGATGCCGTAGATCGTGGCGCCGCACGCCTTCAGCTGGCGCAGCATCTCGCGCGACAGCTCGGCCTCATAGGCCCGGATCGCGGCCATGGCCGCCACGATGTCGCCGCGGCGCGACCCGATCGACGGGCCGGTGAAGCCGCGGCCGAGCGCTTCGAGATAGCGCACCGAAGCGTCCATGCCGGCGACGTTCTCATAGACGAAGGTGCCGGCCTCGATCTTGTAGGGCGGCTCGTCCGGGATGAAATCCTCGCGGAAGGTCGGCAGCCGCTTCAGCGCGTCGAAGCGGCCCCAGAGGAAGCCCATATGCGGCGAGAAGTTCTTGTAGCCGGAACAGACCAGGTAGTCGCAAGCCCAGGCCTGGACGTCGATCAGCCCGTGCGGGCCGTAATGGACGCAGTCGACGAAGACCTCGGCACCGACCGCCTGTGCCGCCCGCGACACTTCGGCGATGTCGACGATGGTGCCGATCGAATGCGCCGTGGCGGTGCAGGCCACCAGCCGCGTGCGCGAGGACAGCAGCGGCACCAGGTCCTCGACATGCAGGGTGCCGTCCTCGCGCATCCGCCACCAGGCGAATTTCGCCCCGGCGCCCTCCAGCGCCAGCCAGGTGGCGATGTTGGCATCGTGGTCCATGTCGGTGACCACGATCTCGTCGCGCTCCCCCAGCGTCTGGCCGATGCCGAGGCTGACCAGCCGGATGAAGGACGTCGCGTTCATGCCGAAGCAGATCTCGGCCGGGTCATAGGCGTTGACCAGCAGCCCGACGCTCTCCCGTGCCTCGGCGACCGCGCGGTCGACCGCCTGGCTCTTGTTGTAGCGGCCGCCGCGCTGGACGTTGTGGTCGACCAGGTGGCGGGTGACGGCGTCCAGCACGCTCTGTGGAATCTGCGCGCCGCCGGCATTGTCGAGGAAGATGAAGTCGCCGGCCTTCTCCTTCTGCAGGGCCGGGAACTGGGCGCGCACCGCCTCGATCGGGAAGGCGTCTGCTGGCATGGGGGTCACGATGATCTCCGTTGATGGGACGCGGTCAGGGCCGGCCGGCGCGCCGCTTGGCGCGCATTTCGAGATGGCCGATCAGCCGGACCAGCGGCCAGAGGAAGGCGAGATAGATGATCGCGGCGCCGATCAGCGGCGTCGGGTTGGCCATCTGGGCCTGGGCGTCGGTGGCCTGCTTCAGCAGGTCCGGCATGGCGACGACCGAGGCCAGGGCCGTGTCCTTGAACACCGACACACAGTTGCTGGTCAGCGGCGGGATGATGACGCGGATCGCCTGCGGCAGGATGACCTTGCGCATCGCCAGCCAGAACGGCAGGCCGAGCGCGGAGGAGGCCTCGAACTGCCCGCGCGGGATGCTCTCGATGCCGGCGCGGCAGACCTCGGCGGTGAAGGCCGCCAGCACCATCGACAAGGCGAGCGTGGCGGAGACGAAGGAGGACAGCCGGATGCCGATGAAGGGCAGGGCGTAGTAGATCAGGATCAGCAGCACCAGGATCGGCAGCGCCCGGAACACGTCGATGTAGCCGATCGCGAGCAGCCGCAGCGGCCGGGGGGCGTAGAGCCGGACCAGGCACACCAGCAGCCCGGCCAGAGTGCCGAGGATGATGCTGGTGCAGCCCAGCAAGATGGTGTTGCCCAGGCCGCGCAGCAGGATCGGAAAGGCACGAACCAGTACCGGCCCGTTGAAGAAGGTGTCGATCAGTTCCATGGTCCGGACCGGCTGACGCAGCGGAAGGGCCGGACGCTGCGCCCGGCCCGGTGATTTGCCGTTACTGGGCCTGCGGGATCGGCCCCGGCGTCACCGTGCTGCTGCCGGGTTCCGGATCGACCCCGAACCAGGTCTTGTGGATCGCGGCCAGGGTGCCGTCGGTCTTCATCGCGCTGATCGCGTCGTTCGCCTTCGCCAGCAGCGGATGGTTCTTGCGCGTCATCATGGCGAAACGCTCGCCGGTCGGGATGCGGACCAGGATCTTCAGCGCCGGCATCTGCTTGATCGCGTATTGGAACCCGGCCAGCTCGCCGGCGCCGCCGTCGATGCGGCCGTTCTGCACTTCGAGCAGCAGGTCCTGCTGCGCGTTGTAGCTCTTGACCTCGGCGAAGCCGAGCTTCTCGCCATTGGCCTTGGCATAGACCTCGCCGGTCGATCCCGAGATCACGCCGATGGTCTTGCCCTTCAGGTCGTCGAGCGAATGGATCGGCGAATCCGCCTTGCCGACGATGGTGCCGTCGCTGTCGTAATAGGGCTGGGTGAAGGCCTGGTTCTGCAGCCGCTCATTGGTCACCGAGATCGAGGAGATGGCGAAATCGATGCGGCTGGAGCTGGTGGCGGCGAACAGCGCCTGGAAGCCGAGGTCCTGGAACTCGGCATCGGCGCCGATGCGCTTGGCCACCTCCTTGGCGACGTCGACCTCGAAGCCCTCGAAGGCGCCGCTGTCGGTCTTGTACTCCCACGGCGGATTGGCCGGGTAGGCCCCGACCGTGATGGTCTCGGCCTGCGCCGGTGCTGCCGCCGCTACGCCGAATGCGACCAGGAGTCCCAGCGTCCCGAAGAATTTCATCATGCGTGCCTCCTCTGCCGTCCCGCATCGCGGGACTTATTTGCTTTTCGTCGCTGAAGAGGCTGGCGCTGTTCCGGCCGAGGACCGTCCGCTCGCTGGGCGGGCGGGCTGAGACGCCGCCTCGTTGGCCGCGCTATGTGATCACGGCGGATACCCCCGATCAATCGGATTGTTTTAGGTCTGAAGCTTCTCCTATGCGATTCCATGCTTCTTTCGGGCTGGTGTACTGGAACACCAAGCCAGATAGTTGTGATTGCAGATATTCTGACCTAAGGTTCCGGGATGACGAACCGGGTCGACCCGGCAGAACCAAACGGGAGGTCATGATGGCAACCGATAGTCTCGCCGGCCTGGCGTCTGCATTGCTCGACGGCTCGATCAGGGTGGTCGACCTCACCGCGCCGCTCGGGCCGGAGACGCCGGTGATCCAGCTGCCGCCCCAGATCGGGAAGAACACGCCGGCGGTGAAGGTCCACCCCATCTCGCGATACGATGAGAACGGCCCGTTCTGGGCCTGGAACTGGCTCGAGCTCGGCGAGCATACCGGCACCCATTTCGATGCCCCGGTGCACTGGATCACCGGCCGGGATCATCCCGACAACACCACCGACCGCATCCCGCCAAAAAGCTTCGTCGCGCCGGTCAACGTCATCGACCGCTCGGCGGAAACGGCCGCCGACCCCGACTATCTGCTGACGGTCGACAGCATCAAGGCCTGGGAGGCCGAGCACGGCGCGATCGAGGCCGGATCCTGGGTCGTGCTGCGCACCGACTGGTACAAGCGCAACGGGACGTCGGAGACCTTCCTGAACGTCGACCAGAACGGCCCGCATTCGCCGGGCCCGACGGCGGAGGCGATCGAGTATCTGCTGTCGAAGGGCATCCTCGGCTGGGGCTCCGAGACGGTCGGCACCGATGCCGGCTCGGCCGGCGGCATGACCCCGCCCTTTCCCGCCCACAATCTGCTGCACAAGGCCAACCGCTACGGCTTGGCCAGCCTGTGCCACCTCGACCAGCTGCCGCCGAAGGGGGCGATCCTGATCGCGGCGCCGCTGAAATTCGTCGGTGGCACCGGCTCGCCGGTGCGCGCCCTTGCACTGGTGCCTCGGGCAGGGTAGGGGCCAGCCTCGCAAGACTGGAAGCAGGTGGGAGCGCGATGACCGACAGATTTGCCGGAACGGTGCTGCGCCGGCTGGAGCAGGGCGACACGCGCCCGACGCTCGGTGAGATCGGCCTCAACCAGTTCGCGCCCTATCTGATGAACCGGGTGATGGCGCGCTGGAACGCCAACATGTCGGACGCGCTGAAGGCGCACGACATGACCACGACCAAGATGCGGGCGCTCGCCATCCTCGGCATCTCCTCGACGCTGACGATCAACGAACTGTCGGTCTATGCGGTCACCGAGCAGTCGACGATGAGCCGTACGCTCGATGCGCTGGAGGAGCAGGGCTATATCCGCCGGCAGCCGCGCGCCGAGGACATGCGGGTGCGCGACATCGCCATCACCGAGGAGGGCCGGGCCGTCTTCGACGCGGTGTGGCCCACCATGTACGGGCTGCTGACGCAGATGTTCGAAGGCGTGGACGGCGACGAATACGTCGCCTTCGTCGCCACCCTGCACAAGATCCTGCGCAACATCCGCAAGCACGATATCTGAGCGGCCGGCGCCGCGGCGGTCACAGCGTCGCGATGGTCTTCAGCGCGCCCTCCAGCGTCGTGCCGTCCTCGTCGGCCAGTGCGGCCTGCCGCAGCCGGCGCAGCCAGGCAGCACCGTCGTCGCGGCCGACCAGCAGGGGCAGGCCGGACAGCACCCGCTCGAACTTCGATTCGCCGCGGGCATGGGTGTCGGAATAGCCCTTGACCAGCCGCCGGCATTCCAGGACCTCGACCGCCAGGTCGTAGTTGACCCGCAGCGTCTCGAGGGCGGTGGCCAGCCAGGCGTCGCGATGGGCCGTCTCGCGCGCATGGCGCAGCGTGCCGCGGCGGACTCGTCGCAGCCCCGACACGGCCTGCAGCCCCAGGAACCAGAAGATCGTCCCGGTGCGCACGCGCCGGCCGCGGCTGACCAGGCGGTCGAGGCGCGAAAAGAGGGCAGGCCGGTCCTCGATCCAGGCGCCGAGCGCTCTCGGCAGCGTGCCGCAGACCTCTTCCATGCGCGGATGCATGTATTCGGTGGTGGTGACGATCTGGTCCGGGCCGGCGCCGACCTCGCGGCGCACCCGCTCGAACCGGCGCGACCGGACCTTCAGGTCGGCGACGCGGATGACGTCGTCATAGGCCATCGCCACCGCCACATGCTTCGCCGCCGCCAGGGTGAAGGCTAGGCCGTTCCCAGCGCCGCCTTGCGCCATGTCCTCGGCGTGCAGCCGGGCCAGGAGCGTCAGGTACTCATCCGCATAGGCCGGGTCCTGGTAGTCGGTCAGCCGCTTCACGCCGGCGAACAGCATGGGATGAGCGGCGGCCGGAAACTCCTGCGCGATGCGCCCGACGAGGTGGTCGAGCGCCGGGTGCCCGACGGTCACCGGCAACGCCTCGAAGCGCTTCCCGGGCGTGCGGGCGACCGCCTCGGTTTCCGGCACGGCGGCGCGGTCGCAGGCGGCGCGGAAGGCGGCGACGCTCGGTTCCACGCCGCGGCCGCCGGCGCGGATCGTCGCCTCGAACGCGTCCCTCGGGAACGGCAGCACCCCGGCCCCGGCCAGGGCGCCGAACATGGCAGCGGAGATCATGCTGCCGCTGCGGCCGGCCATGGCCTCCATGTCGAAGGCGATGGTGCGCTTCGCGGCGAAATCCGTCGCATCGACGACGGCCACGGGGTCGCCGGTGCCGTCGCCCGGTTTCTCCTTCTCGACCACGGCGAAGGACCGGTGCGTCGACGCGATCAGGGTGGTGCGGTCGGGCGTGACCAGCCCACGCAGCACCGCGCGGCCGGCCTCCATCAGCTCGGCCGCCATCACCACGTCGACATCGCCCGGCGTCGGCATCAGCGCGAAGACCGGTGCAGCGCCCGGCTTCGCCGCGATCATCTCGATATAGTAGATGGTCGCGCCGGTGCGCTGGGCCACGCCCGGCACCGAGGTCGACTGGGCGACCCAGCCATTGCCCTCGGCCAGCGCCACGATCCAGTCGGCCAGCACCCCGCCGCCTTGGCCGCCCATGGCGAGGATGGCGATGGCCAGCGGCCGGTCCTGGGACAGCAGCGAACGGTCCGGCGGCATCATGGCGTTCATTCGGCGAAGGCGATGCGGCGGCTTTCGCGGCGGCGCTGCAGCCAGCCGATCACCGCGCCGCGCAGCCGCGCCAGCAGCCGGTCGGCCCGGGTCGGGTTCTGGATGATGTCGGCCCGGTAGAAGGACGGGCACAGGATCGCGGCCTCGGAGACCTCGCCGCAATTGCCGCAGCCGACGCAGGACTGGTCGATGGCGGCGACCGGATCGTCCTTCAGCGGGTCGTCGGTGTGCTTGACCGACAGCGACGGGCAGCCCGACAGCCGGATGCAGGCATGGTCGCCGGTGCAGACATCCTCGTCGACGCCGAAGCGCTGCCGGACCACGCGCCGCCCGTCCTTCACCGCCTTCGCCAGCAGCGGCCGGATCCGGCGCTGCTTGTTCAGCATGCATTCGGAGGAGGCGACGATGATCTTCGGCCCGGGCTCGGGCGTGGTCAGCGCCTCGCGGAAGGTGTCCCGCAGGCGGGCGACATCGTAGGTCCGGTCGATCTGGCGCACCCATTTGGCGCCGATGCCGCGGACCGCGTCGGTGATCGCGTTGTTGGTCTGGCGCCGCGGGTTGTCGGCGCGGGAGGAGGGGATGTCCTGGCCGCCGGTCGCGGCGGAATAGTAGTTGTCGACGATCAGGATGACGCCGTCATGCTTGTTGAACACGGCGTTGCCGATCGAGGAGGCGAGGCCGTTGTGCCAGAAGCCGCCATCGCCCATCACCGAGATCGCCCGCTTGTCCGCCTTGACGTTGAAGGCCGAGGCCGAGGCCGGGCCCAGGCCGTAGCCCATCGTCGTCGCGCCGATGTTGAAGGGCGGCAGGATCGAGAACAGATGGCAGCCGATATCGGCCGAGACGTGATGCGCGCCCAGCTCCTTCTCGGTCAGCTTGAGCGCGGCGAAGATCGGCCGTTCGGGGCAGCCGATGCAGAAGCCGGCGGGGCGCGGCGGCACCACCTCGGCCAGCGCCTTGACCCGCGGCTCGGCCAGCACCGCCGAGGCATCCGGCAGCGGCGGCCGGTTGCCGAGCAGCACCGGCGCGTAAGCATCGAGGAAGGCCGAAAGCCCCTTCATCAGCACCGGCGCGGTGTACTCGCCGCCCATCGGCAGCACATCCTTGCCCGCGACCCGGGTCTGGATGTCGCGGCGCTTCAGGATGGCGTTGAGCGACTGCTCGATATAGTCGGGCGACCCTTCCTCGACCATCAGCACCGCGTGCCTGGACGCGCAGAACGCCGCAAGCTCGTCGTCGATCAGGGGATAGGCGACGTTGAGCACATGGATCGGCACGAGGGAATGGCCATAGATATCGGCCAGGCCGAGCAGCTGCAGCGAGCGGATCAGCGAGTTGTAGAGCCCGCCCAGCACGACGATGCCGACATCGCCCGCCGTCGGGCCGAAGGTTTCGTTCAGCCTGCGGCCCTTGATGAACTCGACCGCCGCGGGCCAGCGCTGCTCGATCTTCTCCTTCTCATGCAGGAAGGAGGCAGGAGGCAGCACGATCCGACCGGTGTCGCGCACCGGGTTCTCCATCGCCTGCTTCAGTGTGAAGGCCGGGCGCTGGTTGTCCTTGGCGGTGAACTGACCATGGACATGGCAGGTGCGGATGCGGACCTGCAGCATCACCGGCGTGTGGGTGGCTTCGGAGAGCTCGAAGCCGGACTCCACGGCCTGCACGATCGACGGCAGGTTCGGGCGAGGATCGAGCAGCCAGATCTGCGATTTCATCGCATAGGCGTGGCTGCGCTCCTGCATGATCGAGGAGCCCTCGCCGTAATCCTCGCCGATGATGACGAGGGTGCCGCCGGTGACCCCGCCCGACGCCAGGTTCGACAGCGCGTCGGCGGCGACATTGGTGCCGGCGGTGGACTTCCAGGTCACGGCGCCACGCAGCGGATACATCACCGACGCCGACAGCATCGCCGCCGCCGCCGCCTCCGAGGCGGAGGTCTCGAAATGGACGCCGAGCTCCTCCATCACGTCCTTGGCGTCGGACAGCACGTCCATGAGATGGGAGATCGGCGAGCCCTGATAGCCGCCGACATAGGCGACGCCGGATTGCAACAAGGCCTTGGTGATGGCGAGGATGCCTTCGCCCTTGAAGGTCTCGCCCTCCCCGAGCTTCAGATCCTCGACTTCCCGGGCAAACGAGCGCTCGGCCATGGCGTTCCTCCGCCGGCGACCCCTTGGTCGCAAATTATTTGCAGAAGCATATTTTGCGCAGGGTCTTTGTCAACACGGGATCGGCCGGAGCGGTATGGCGGGTTGCCGAAATCATGCACCGGTCGCCTATCCTTGCTTCAGCGTTGAGGCGCATCGTCTTTCGAGCACGCAGGCGTTGACGCTTCCAAGGCTCTCTGATACGTATCACTAATACGTATCAGAGAGCCTTCCATGGACTCCCCGCGATCCCGGCGCGTGACCCAGCGCGATGTCGCCCGACAGGCCGGCGTCTCCCAGGCGACCGTCTCGATGGTGCTGAGCGGGGCGTCGTCGCCGTCGATCCCGACCGAGACCTGGGAGCGGGTGCAGAAGGCGGTGCGCGAGCTCGGCTATGTGCCCAACCGCTGGGCCCAGGCGCTGAAGACGAACCGGACCATGACCATCGCCTGCGTCGTCCCGGACATCGCCAACCCGTTCTATCCGTCACTGCTGCGCGGGCTGCAGGCGGTCGCCGACGACGCCGGCTACGACGTCATCACCGTCAACACGGACGGGGCGGCGGACCGCGAGCAGCGCTTCATCCAATGGTGCCTGGAAGGGCGGGTCGACGGCGTGGTCGGCGTGTTCTTCACGCTGCGCGCCACCGAGTTCAAGCCGCTGACCGATGCCGAGATCGGCGTGGTCCGCATCGAATCCAGGCCCAAATCGGGCGGCTTGCTGCCGGTCGACAACCTCTATGTCGACAACGCCGCCGCGGCGGCCGAGGTCACCCGCTACCTGCTCGGGCGCGGCTATCGCCGCATCGCCATGGTCGCCGGCATCGGCGGCCCGCAGGACGGCCGCCGCCACGGCTACGAATCCGCGCTGGCCGCGGCCGGCGGCACCCCGATCATCGTCGCCGACCAGGAGTTCACGGAGGAGGGGGGCTACCGCGCCGCCCGCAGCCTGCTGGCGCTGTCGGACCGGCCGGACGCCATCTTCGCAGCCAACGACCTGATGGCGATCGGTGCCATGACGGCCGCGCGGGAAGCAGGATTGTCCATTCCCGGCAACCTCGCTGTGGCCGGCTTCGACGACATCTTCGCCGCGCGGCATGTCACGCCGGCGCTGACCACCGTCTCGCAATTCCAGTACGAGCTCGGCACCGCCGCGGCCGAGGCGCTGCTCGACCGGCTGCGCCAGGGCACCGGGGCGCCGGGCACCAGCCGGTCGATGCCGTTCCGCCTGATCGAGCGCGCATCCACCTGAGGTCGAGCCCACCAAGCCAAGAATTCCAGGGAGGAGCACATGTCTGAACTGAAATGTCTCGCTATGGCTGCCGGCTTCCTCGCCGCCGCTTTGGCCGTCGTGCCGGCGGCGGCCCAGGACCGCAAGCCGATCTCCTGGTGGTACGAGACCATCACCCCAGAGAACCGCGACCTGCTGCAGTCGATGCTGGTCGAGCCGTTCAACGCCGCCCATCCGGACCAGGACCTCTCGATCGACATCCGCGGGACCGAGCTGGACAAGCAGCTGCGCGTCGCGCTCTTGTCCGGCGCCGGGCCGGACATCGTCTACACCGCCGGCCCCAGCTATGTCGCCGCGATGGCCCAGGCCGGGCAGCTGCTGCCGCTCGACGACTATGCCGCCAAGCTGGGCTGGAACGACCGGCTGCTGCCGCTCTTCCTCCAGCTCGGCCAGTACAACGGCAAGTTGTACGCCCTGCCGAAGACTTATGAGACGCTGGGCCTGTTCTACAACAAGGCCCTGTTCGACCAGAATGGCTGGCAGCCGCCGAAGACGATCGCCGAGCTGGAGACCCTGGCCGAGGCGATGAAGGCGAAGGGGCTGGTGCCGTTCGCGGCCGGCAATGCCGACTGGCGCCCGGCGAACGAGCATTATGTCTCGATGGTGTTCAACTCGATTGCCGGCCCGGACAATGTCTACAAAGCGCTGACCGGCGAGATCCCATGGACCGCCGAGCCCTTCGTCCGGTCGATCGACACTCTGAACAAGTGGTGGCAGGCGGGGTATTTCGGGCCGAACTACTTCTCGCTGACCGGCGAGCAGGCCTTCGCCCAGGTCGCCACCGGCCAGGCCGGCATGGCGCCGACCGGCACTTGGAACTTCCAGAACGTCCCCACCTACTTCCCGGCCGCCAATGCCGTGCCCGCCTTCGCCGGTTTCCCGAGCGCCGACGGCGTGCCCTATCCGATCTACGCGCTGGGCATCGGCTCGACCTTCTCGATCGCCGCCACCTCGCAGAACCCGGATGGCGCCGCGGCGGTGATCGACCGGGTGTTCAGCGACGATTTCTACGGTGAGATCAATTCGGTCTGGCAGGGCGAATGGAACACCCCGCTGAAGGACCTGTCCAAGGTCAAGATGAGCGCTGACGTGCTGCCGCTCTACACCGACACGATGAAGACGCTGGCGGCCTCGGTCGCTGCCGGCCAGTACGGTTACACCACCTGGACCTTCCTGCCGCCGGCCACCGACACCTATCTGGTCAGCGGGGTGGAGGAGGTGTGGTTGGGCCGGATCACCACCGCCCAGTTCCTGGAGAAGCTGGACCAGACCTTCCAGCAGGAGAAGGCGCAGGGCAAGGTCCCGGCCGTCCCGGCGCGCTGAGACCGGGGCACGCCGCGATGTGGCTCTATCTCGTCCCGACCCTGGCGATCAACGTCGCCGTGATCCTGGTTCCGGCGCTGCTGACGATCGCCCTGGCGTTCTTCAGCTGGGACGGGATCACGGCGCCGGTGTTCATCGGCCTGGGCAATTTCGAGGCCCTGGCCGCCGACGGCGTGTTCTGGTCGGCGCTGCTGAACAACCTGATCTGGACCGCGATCTTCCTGGTGGTGCCGATCGCCATGGGCCTCTTGGCCGCCGCCATGCTGCTGGTGGCGCGGCGCGGCAGCACCTTCTTCCAGGTGATCTACTTCCTGCCGGTGATCATCGCCACGGCGATCACGGCGCGGATCTGGCAGGGCATGATCTACAGCCCGGTCACCGGCGTGTTCGGCCTGCTGCAGAAGACCGGCCTGCCGATCACGAACCCCCTGGCGCAGCCCTCGCGGGCGCTGTTCGGCGTCGCCACCGTCGATCTGTGGCACTGGTGGGGCTTCCTGTGCGTCATCTTCTTCGCGGCGCTGCGCCAGGTGCCGCAGGAGCAGATCGAGGCGGCGCGGCTGGAGGGCGCCAAGTTCCTGCAGATGATGCGCTACGTGCTGCTGCCGGCGATCCGCCCGACCATCACGCTGATGATGATCATGACGGTGATCTGGTCGTTCCTGGTGTTCGACTTCGTCTACATCCTGACCCAGGGCGGGCCGGCGTTTTCCAGCGAGGTGCTGTCGACCCTGGCCTACCGCAAGGCGTTCTACGACCTGAATGTCGGCCAGGCCGCGGCGGCGGCCCTCGTGATCAGCGCCTTCGGCCTAGTCGCCACCTTCTTCTACATCCGCCTGCAGGCGAAGGACGGGACGCCGTGAGGCTGGTCGAAAGCCGCAGCACCCTGACCGTCAGCTATGTCGTGCTCGGCATCGGGGCGTTCACCGCCCTGTTCCCGATCGCGCTGTTGCTGCTCAACGCGCTGAAATCGGCGCCGGAGATCGTGCTGAACCCGCTGGCCCTGCCGCAGACGATCCGCTGGGACAACTTCGCCCGGGCCTGGAAGGATGCGCGCTTCAGCCAGACCTTCGCCAACTCGGCGCTGCTGACCGGGCTGACCATCCTCCTGGTCTGCACCACCGGCTCCGCCGCGGCCTATGCGCTGGCGCGGCGCAAGATCCGGCACTGGAAGCTGGTGACTTTCTACCTGCTGGGGTCGGTCACCGCGCCGATTCAGCTGTTCCTGTTCCCGCTGTATTTCGGCTTCGCCAAGCTCGGGCTGATCAACAATGTCTTCGCCGTGGCGCTGGTCTACACCGCGATCTACAGCCCGTTCGCGATCATGCTGCTGCACACCTATTTCCAGGCCGTGCCGCGCGAGATCGAGGAGGCGGCGACGGTCGACGGCGCCTCGCACTGGCAGGTCTTCACCCGGGTGATGCTGCCGATCGTCTCGCCCGGCATCGTCACCGTGGCGCTGATCATCGGCCTCTACTCCTGGAACGAATTCCTGATCGCCACGACCTTCCTGCAGCGCCAGGACAAGCTGACCGCCGTGGTCTCGTTCTTCCTGCTGTCCGGCCAGTACAGCTCCGACTGGGGCGAGATCATGGCCGCGGCCCTGATCGTCGTGCTGCCGATCGTCGTCCTGTTCCTGGTGCTGCAGCGCCGTTTCATCGAAGGCATGGCCGGCGGCTCGGTCAAGGGCTGACCGCCACACACCGCAACCCCATCGGAAGTCCTCCCATGAGCACAGCCGCCCTCCCCAACGACTATCTCGAGCGCGTCTATGCCGGCGTGCTCGGCAAGCTGATCGGCGTCTATGTCGGCCGCCCCTTCGAGGGCTGGACCCACCAGCGGATCATGCAGGAGCTCGGGCCGATCGAATATTATGTGCACGACCGGCTGGGCGTGCCGCTGGTGGTGACCGACGACGACGTCGCCGGCACCTTCACCTTCGTCCGCGCGCTCGAGGATTACGGGGTGACGCCGGACCTCTCGGCCGAGGCGATCGGCAAGGCCTGGCTGAACTACCTGGTCGAGCACCGCTCGGTGCTGTGGTGGGGCGGCAACGGCAACTCGACCGAGCACACCGCCTGGCTGAACCTGAAGCGCGGCGTGGCGGCGCCGGCCAGCGGGTCGATCGCCGAGAACGGCACGACGGTGGCGGAGCAGATCGGCGCACAGATCTTCATCGACGGCTGGGCCATGGTGGCGCCGGGCCAGCCGGCGCTCGCCGCCCGCCTCGCCGAGCAGGCCGGCAAGGTCAGCCATGACGGCGAATCCGTGCACGCGGCCGTGCTGTGGGCGGCGATGGAGGCCGAGGCCTTCGTCTCCGCCGATATCGACCACCTGATCGACACCGGCTTGGCGCAGATCCCGCGGGCCAGCCGGATCGCGGCGCTGATCGCCGATATCCGCGCCTGGCATCGCGATTATCCGGACTGGCACGACACCAGGCAGCGGATCGAGGAGCGCTACGGCTACGACAAATATCCCGGCAACTGCCATGTCGTGCCCAACCATGCGCTGATGATCATGGCGGTGCTGTACGCGCCGGACGATTTCCAGCGCGCCCAGATGATCGTCAACACCTCGGGCTGGGACACCGACTGCAACGCCGGCAATGTCGGCTGCCTGATCGGCATCATGCATGGCCTCGAGGGGATCGAGGCAGGCCCGGATTGGCGCGGGCCGCTGGCCGACCGGATGCTGATCTCCTCGGCCGATGGCGGCAACGCCATCAACGACGCCGTGCGCGTCGCCTATCAGCTCGCCGGGCTGGGCAGCCGCCTGGCGGGCGGGCCGGGCATCGCCGCGCCGAAGCACGGCGCCCAGTTCCACTTCTCGCTGCCCGGCAGTGTCCAGGGCTTCCGGCCCGAGCGCGGCCATGGCCTGGCCGAGCGGCTCGATCTCGAGAACATCGTGGTGCCTGGGGGGCGTGCCCTGGCGCTGCGCTATCGCGGCCTCGGCCCCGGCCAGGCCGCCGCGGCGACGACGCCGACCTTCGCCCCGCCCGAGGTCGTGAACATGCGGACCTACGAGCTGGTGGCGACGCCGCTGCTCTATCCCGGCCAGACGCTCTCGGCCCGGGTCTCCGCCGATCCCGGCAACAGCGGCGACGTCGTGGTGGCGCTGCGCCTCAAGGTCTACACGGCCGAGGACACGCTGCGGACGATCGACGGCGCGCCGACCACGCTTTCGCCCGGTGGCGATGCCGAGCTGGCCTGGGTCATTCCCGATGCCGGGGGCCAGCCGATCGCCGAGGCGGGGCTGGTGATCACGGCCGCCGGCCGCCGTGCCGACGGCGCGGTGATCCTGGACCATCTGCGCTTCGACGGCGCGCCGGACCTGCATCTGCGCCGTCCGGCCGAGACCGGCGATTTCTGGCGCCAGGCCTGGGTGAACGGCGTCAGCTTCTTCTCCAAGCGGTTCCCGCCGTCGTTCCGGATCTCGCAGGATCGCGGCGAGGGCATCATCATCCACGGCACCCGGCAGTGGACCGACTACCGGGTCGCCGCCGACGTGATGATCCATCTCGGCCTCGAGGCCGGCATCGCCGTCCGGGTCCAGGGCCTGCGCCGCTACTATGCGGCGCTGCTGTCGCGTGACGGCATGCTGCGCATCGTGCGGCAGCGCGACGAGGACCGGTTGGTCCTCGCCGAGACCGCCTTCGCCTGGACCCTGGAGCGAAGTTACGACGTGGTGGTCGAGGCGGAGGGCGACCGGATCACCTGCCGCATCGGCGACGTCGTCCTCGCGGCGCGCGACGGGTCGCAGCAGGCGCTGCGCGACGGTGGCATCGGCCTGCTGGTGCATGAGGGCGCGCTGTCCAGCAACGATATCCGTGTCACCGGAGTCCCGGCCGGTTCCTGACAGGGAGAGCGCATTCGGCGGTTGGCGTCTTTCCCGGCTCCTCCGGCCTGCCCATCTTCTGAAGGGTCTGCTGGAGGAGAAAGAGCATGGTGCAGCCGACGCGTCGGACCGTCCTCACGGCCTTTCTGTCCGCATCCGCCCTGCCGTTCATCGCCGGTGCTCGCGCCGGGGCGCAATCGCCGCCGGCGCGGCTGGTGCCGACGCCGGCCTGCGGCAACAATGCGGAGGCCACGCCGGCGAGCTCGGAAGGGCCTTTCTTCAAGCCCGATGCTCCCTTGACGCGGGACCTGGCCGCGCACGCCCCGTCCGGCGACAGGATCACCGTCGCCGGTCTTGTGCTGGATGCCGATTGCCGGCCCGTCCCCAACGCGCTGGTGCAGATCTGGCATGCCGATGCGGCTGGAGAGTACGACAACGCCGGATACCGGTGCCGCGGCCACCAGTTCACCGATGACGGCGGCCGGTGGTGGTTCGCCACCATCGTGCCGGCCCTCTATCCCGGCCGCACGCGGCACTATCATTTCAAGGTGCAGCGGGCCGGGGGATCGATCCTGACCACGCAACTGTTCTTCCCCGGCGAGCCCGGGAATGGCCGTGATTCCCTGTTCGACGAGCGCCTCCTCCTAACGGTCACCGACGTGCAGGATGGCAGGTTCGGCCGCTTCGATTTCGTCGTGTAGGCATCAAGCCACGCGGGCCAGGTGCAGACGCTTGGTGCGGTCGTCGTTCAGCAAGATGCCGTCGGCCACGAGGCGGACCGTGAACAGCCAGCCGCCGGCTTCGACCGCCGGGGGCGGGGTGTCGGCGAGGGCCCGCCGCAGCACCGCCAGATGCAGGTCCGAAGCGCGGGCCTCCAGCACTGCTTCCCACGCGCCGTAGGGCGTGCGCAGGCGCAGCACCGTCTCGCCATCCTCGTCGCCGATCTCCGCGGTGAAGCCGGTTGCGGCGTCGGCATAGCGGCCGGCCAGGCCCGGCGCTGTCGGCAGGGCGGTGCCGGACAGGCGGCGGAAGCGCCGCGGGCGGCCGAACCAGCGTGTGTCCATGTCGCCGTCGTCGCGCGGCGTGAACTCCAGCGGCACGATGCCCCGCTCGGGCATGAAGCTGTCGTCGCCGACCTGCTCGATCGGCAGGCCGCCGCCCATGTTGTTGACCACCACCGGCGCGCCGTCCTTCACGGCGATGCCGAACACGTCGTCGCCATCCTCGGCCCGGTACAGCCCGGCGGCGCGGGCCAGACGCTCGGTGGCGCCGGCGGCACGCGGCGGGCCGGGCTCATGGCCCAGCACCAGGTCCAGGATGCGGCGGGCGAGCGAGAACGGCCCCATATCGTCGGTGTTGCCGAGGATGACGATGCCGATCCCGGCCTCCGGGAAGCGCACCGATTCCGAGCGGCCGCCTGCGACGCCGCCGCCATGGCCGATGCTGGACAGGCCGCGATAGCGGCAGGCGACGAGGCCCAGGCCATAGGGCGACGGGATGCCGTCGATCACCGCGCCGGGCGACGACATCCGGGCGAACATCGCCGGCGTGCCGACCTTCGGCGCGTCGAGATTGGCCAGCCAGAGCTTCATATCCTCGAGGGTCGAGACCATGCCGCCTTCGCCGCCCAGCACCACGCCCCATTGCGCCTTGTGCCAGCCGCCGTCGGGCCCGTGGGTGTGGTGGTCGGCCAGCCGCGGCAGGATCTCGGCATCCCAGCGCATCAGCCGGGTGTCGCGCATGCCCAGCGGCCCGGTGATGCGCTCCTCCAGCAGGTCGTTGAAGCTCTTGCCGGAGACCTGCTCGACGATCTCCGACAGCAGGAAGAAGCCGGTGTTGCAGTAGATCAGGTCGGTGCCGGGCCGGAAGTTCACGGCCTTGTGGCCGGCGATGATCCGCCGCGCCCCGGCCCGGGTGGACGGCGCGCCGATGTCCAGCCCGCCCAGCATCATGATCTCCAGGAAATCCCGCAGGCCGCCGACATTGGTGGCCAGGTGGCGCAGCGTCACCGTCTCCGGATATTCCGGCAGCCAGGGCAGGTGGCGGCGGACGTCGTCCTCCATCGACAACTTGCCCTCGGCCTCCAGCATCAGCGCCAGCAGCACGGTGAACTGCTTGGTCTGCGACCCGATGCGGATCACCGTGCGCTCGTCGATCGGCACGGCGTGGGCCAGGTCGGCCATGCCGTAGCAGCCGCGATGGATCTCGCGCCCGTGCCGGGTGACGCTGACCGCGGCGCCGGGCGAATCCGGACGGGCCCAGCGTGCGAACAGCGAATCGATCCGGGTGCCGAGGTCCGGGGGCAGGGGGCTGTCTTGGCTCATCGCGTCCTCCCGGGTGTCAGGCGAAGGGGTTCTCGACGCGCGGCCAGAACGGCAGGCGGCGCTTGGTGTAGGGAATATCGCCGAAGCTGGGCGGGATCGCCCCCGGCGTGGTGACGTAACGGATCTCGGCGGCGATCGGGGCGAAGCCGGCATGGAAATGCTGGGTCGACTTCACCACCACGATCGCCTTGCGCGACGGGTCGATGCCGAAGGCGGTGAAGGCGTCGGGGGCGAAGGTCTGGCCGCGCAGCGTCACCAGCACCAGGTCGACCGCATTGGCCGCCTGCACCCAGACGCCGCGGCCCAGCGGCGCCCAGTCCTCGCTCAGCCCGGTCTGGTGCAGCTCCGGCAGCACCCGCTTGACGGTGACGCGCAGATCGACCGGGTCGCCCGAGGCCGGGCCGCATTTGCCGCCGATGCGCAGGTCGAAGACAGCACCTTCGCCGGCCTCCTCGCACAGCGCCACCGCCTGCGGGTCCCAGTAGCAGCCGCTGACCACGTTGCCGATGCCGCGGTCGATGATCCGGCGCAGGATGAAGGTGCTGTCGCCGGGCGCGCCGCCGCCGGCATTGTCGGCCACATCGGCCAGCACCACCGGGCCGCGCGGCGCCGCCAGCGCATGGTCCAGCGCCTCGTCTGCCGTGTCGTGCGGCGTCGCCGTGGCATGGCGCAGGTCCCAGATCTCCCGGCTCAGATCCTCGGCCACGCGGCGGGCGCGTTCGCGGTCGCCGTCGGCCACCACTAGCATGCGCGCGCCGACATCCTCGACATCGCCCCAGGGGAAACCATGGCCGAAGGTGACCGACAGGATGCCGTCGCTTCCCTCCAGCGCCTGCATGCGGTCGACGAAGCCGCGCATCGGCTCGATGGGCGTGCGCCACATGCCGATCATGCGGCAGTCGTGCAGCGCCATCACCGGCCGGATCTCGCCGCGGCGGGCGCGCAGGCACAGCTCGTACAGCTCGATCGCCCGCGGCTCCATGTCGGTGTGCGGGTATTCCTTGAAGCCGATGATCGCAGTGCAGGCCTCGACCATCCGGTCGGTCAGGTGGCAGTGCAGGTCCAGCTCCATCCCGACCGGCACGTCCGGGCCGACGATGGCGCGCACCCGCTCGGCCGTGTCGCCCTCGCAGTCGTCATAGCCGTCGGCCACCATCGCGCCATGCATCAGCAGCAGCACGATGTCGACCGGTCCGGCCTGCCGCAGATCCTCGAGGATGTCGTCGCGCAGGCTCTCGTAGAGCGACCGGATGGTGGTCCCGGCCGGCTGGGCGATTGCGGTGACGCTCTCGACCACCTCATGCCCGTCGCGCCCGGCCAGCCGGCGCCAGGTCTTCTGGCAGATCGTCTCGGCCGCCGTGTGGTCCAGGCTGGCGTCGCGCCGCCGGTAGGTCTCCGGCGCATAGAAGCCGGCGGCGCCGGTCGGCAGCGGCGAGAAGGTGTTGGTCTCGGTGATCAGGGCGGCGATGAAGATCTTCACGGCTGCGGCTCCAGCGGTTCTGGACCGGCGCGGAACCGGCCGGGGGCAAGGGCGGCGGCGGTGACGCCCAGTCGGGCGAGGTCCGCGGGGACCGGGTCGCCGCGCAGCAGCGCCGCGCCCAGCCGGGCCATCGCCGGCGCGGTCTGGAAGCCGTAGCCGCCCTGGCCGGCACACCAGAAGAAGCCCGGCGCCGCCGGGTCGAAGCCCAGCACCGGTGTCTTGTCGGCGACGAAGCTGCGCAGCCCGGCCCAGCGATGGGTCAGGCGCCGGATCTGCAGCGTGGTCGCGCCCTCGATCCGGTCGACCGCGACGGCGATGTCGATCTCCTCCGGCTGCGCGTCGCAGGGCGGGCTCGGCGTCTCGTCGGCGGGGGAGCCCAGCAGCTTGCCGGCGTCCGGCTTGATGTAGAAGGTCTCGTCCAGGTCGACCACCATCGGCCAGCCGTCCACGTCATAACCCGGCACATCGAACAGGAAGGCGGTGCGTCGCTTCGGCACCAGCCCGACCGGCGCGACACCGGCCAGGGCGGCGATCGCGTCGGCCCAGGATCCGGCGGCGTTGACCACGATGCCGGCCTCGACCGCGCCGGCCGTCGTGTCGATCCGCCAGCCGCCGCCCGGCAGCTTCGTCAGCGCCGTGACCTCGGCCCCGGTGCGGACCTCGCCGCCGCGCCGGCGCAGGCCGCGCAGCGACCCCTGCAGCATGCCGTTGGTGTCGAGATCCAGCGCCTCCGGTTCGAACACCGCGCCGCCGACGCGCTGCGGCTGCAGCACCGGGAACCGGGCCGTGGCGTCGGCGGCGCCGATCTCGCGCACGCTCGGCACCAGGGCGGCCAGCGCCTCCGCCCGGCCGCGAATTGCGTCCTCCTGGCCCGGCCGGCCGACATGCATGGCGCCGCGCGGGCGGGTCAGGACGAAACCGGCGAAATCTTCGGGCGGGGCGCGCAGGACATCGCGGCTGCCGGTCGACAGGGCACGCACCACGGCATTGCCGTAGGTCTCCGAGAACAGGGCGGCGGACCGGCCGCTGGCGTGGTAGCCGGGCTGGCTCTCGCGCTCCAGCAGCAGCACCCGGCTGCTATCCGCGGCGGCGCGGGCCAGCGACGCGCCGGCGATGCCTCCCCCGATCACGGCGATGTCGACGACGCCCATCCGAACCTCCCTTTCGGCCGAAGACTGGGGGCCTATAGTGTTTATGTCAAACAGTTTATCGTATAAGAAAAATCGTGGTTCTTGCGATAAGACCGGCACTCGACATAGGGTGATCGACCAACCATCGGCCGGGTCCGCGTATGTCCTCCAATCAGCCCAAGCTCGGGGAATGCCTGAAGGCGCTGCGGCGCCGGCACGGCTGGACGCTGCAGGACGTCAACAAGCGGACCGGGGTCGCGGTCTCGACCCTGTCGAAGGTCGAGAACGACCAGATGTCGCTGACCTACGACAAGCTGCTGCAGATCAGCGAGGGGCTGGGCATCAACTTGGCCGAGCTGCTGGCGCCGCCGGCGGGATCGGGGGCGGCGCTGGCCCGGCGGTCGATCAGCCAGCCGGGAGAGGGGCTGCCGCAGATCACCCAGAATTACGACTACCTGTATCTCTGCACCGAGCTGCAGCGGAAGCGGATGGTGCCGGAGATCGGCCGGGTGAAGACCCGCGACATCGCCGATTTCGGCCCGCTGATCCGGCATTCGGGCGAGGAGTTCATCTACGTCCTGGAAGGCGCGATCGAGGTGCACACCGACCATTACGCCCCGGTGCGGCTGGAGAAGGGCGGCAGCATCTACATCGACAGCACCATGGGCCATGCCTACATCTCGGTCGGCGAGGGCGACGCCACCGTGCTGGCCGTCTGCTCCAGCCCCGATCCCGACCTGGAGGGGACGCTGCGCTCGCTGTTCGCGACTTAGATTCGTGCGGGCGAAAATCTCTCCAGGCCATCCCACGACGTCTTGTGGATCGGCGCGGTGCGAGGATCGATGAGACCGAGCTCTTCCAATATGCGCTCACCGCGGCCGTAGTTGCACGGAGCGCAGGTCACGACGACGTTCTCGATCGAGTTGTCGCCGCCGCGGCTATGTGGAAGGACGTGATCGAACTGCATCCACATGCACTGGAATGCGGCGTGTTGATCCGCATTCCGATCTCCCCATGGCAACGCCGTTGGGTAGGCGAGCCTGATTGCTGTCTGAATTCCCTTTGATATCAGAGGGGTGCCGCAAAACACGCAATTTCGTCCGTATCGTTCGATAATTGAGCGCCGTTCCTCTGAGGTTGGCATTCTCTTTTCGGTGCGTTCTTCTTTTTGCGGATACGAAGAAACCGCAGGGACTAGTCGGAATCGGAAATATTTATACTGATCCGGATTTGCCGCCTTTTTGCCCCAGAGTGACTCCGTCCAGGCCCTGACCGAAGGCATGTTCGCCTCTCGGATGAGCCTTTCAGCCGATGGGCGATCACCGGCGAGGTGAGCGCCCACCGCCCGATCCAGCAGAAACGCCGCATGGAAGATGTCAGGAATCGGCTCGCGCAGACAGCGGCGCGGCTTCCAGAATTCCTCGTCCTCAATGTTCGCCATGTTGTCCCCCATCCCGGCGTCTTGTTGCGCCGGTCGAGAGCTTACATCGTGGCCGTGGCGTTTCAGCCGAGCAGGAACATCAGGAACTTCGACAGGTCGACCGCATCCTCTGCCTCGTAGCGGATGGTGTGGGTGTCGACCTGGGTGATGAAGCGCAGATAGGTCAGGTGCTCGACCTTCTGGCGGTCGCGGAAGCGGATCTCGAGCGCGAGGGGGCCCTTCAGCCGGAACGGCCTGGCCTCACCGATGCGGGCGATCGACCGCTTCACCCCGTCACGTACCGCCCTATGGGCCGCCGCCGGCATCATGGTACGGGCGGAGCGCGTGCCATACGCCCATTTCACCGTCGTCGTCTCGATATCCCCGAGGATGTCGCGGATCTCGGCGGTCGCCACGTCGTCGCCCGAGGCGTAGATCACCGGCACGCCGTAATGGCCGGCGATGGCGGCATTCAGCCCGGCCTCGTTCAGCACCTGGCCATTGACCCGCACCTCCTGGAAGGCGCCGGTCAGCGTGTGTGCCAGCACGCCGGAAGGGTTGCTGCCGCCGGCGTGGTAGCCGATCAGCAGGGCGCCGGCGAACGCTCCGACCTCGATCCCCTGCATCATGGTCAAGGGCCGCGGCCAGCTGCGCACCAGCTGCACGCTCTCCGGCAGCTTCTCGATCTTCAGGCTCTCGCCGTTGCCATGCGAATCGCTGATCACGATTTCGGTCGCGCCGGCCTCCTGCGCGGCCTCGCAGGCGGCGACCACCGTGTCGGTCATCCAGCTGCGCGCCCGCTCGTATTCGAAGCCCTCGGGGCCTGTATGGTCGCGGGTGACCACGCCGACGATGCCTTCTATGTCGGCGGAGATGTAGAGACGCATTCCTTCCCTCCCGGCGTGTCATTGGTGCTTGTGACGGCGACCATTGTTGCATACGGTATTTTTTAGCGTATAGGAAATTTCTTCTTCCCCAGCATCGGAGCCGCCATGCAGGACGATCGCGTGCTCGAGGTCGAGAATCTCCAGGTGTCGTTCTCCCTGGGCGGGGGCGAGACCCTGCGCGCAGTGAAGGGGGTTTCGTTCCATATCGGGCGGGGCGAGACGCTGGCGCTGGTCGGGGAATCGGGCAGCGGCAAGTCGGTCACCGCGATGACCATCATGCGGCTGGCCGAATATGACGGCGCCCGGCTGGTTGGCGGGTCGGTCCGCATGCGCCTCCGCGGCGGAGAGGTGGCCGACCTGGCCCGGCTGCCGCAGAAGCGGATGCAGAATGTGCGGGGCTCCGACATCTCGATGGTGTTCCAGGACCCGATGGCCAGCCTGAACCCGGTGTTCAGCATCGGCTTCCAGATCGCCGAGGCGATCATGCGGCACCAGGGCAAGAGCGCGGCGGAGGCGCGCGCGATCGCGCTGAACGCGCTGAAGCTGGTGCGGGTGCCGGAGGCGGAGAAACGGCTGGACCAGTATCCGCACCAGCTGTCCGGCGGCATGCGCCAGCGGGTGATGATCGCCATGGCGCTGTGCTGCCGCCCGTCGCTGATGATCCTGGACGAGCCGACCACGGCGCTGGACGTCACCATCCAGGCCCAGATCCTGGACCTGGTCCGGGCGCTGCAGCGCGAGATCGGGATGTCGGTGCTGTTCATCACCCACGACATGGGCGTGGTGGCCGAGATGGCGGACCGCATCTGCGTCATGCTGAAGGGAGAGATTGTGGAGACCGGAACGGTCTATGAGGTGTTCGAGACGCCGCTGCACGCCTATACCCGGGCGCTGCTGGCCGCGGTGCCGCGCCTGGGCAGCATGGCCGACAAGGACGAGCCCGAGCGCTTCCCGCTGGTCGAGACGGGCGACGCCCTGGCCGAAACGCTCGACGCACGGGGCGTCGAGGCGGTGCCGGCATGACCCCGGTCCTGGCGGTCGAGAAGCTGACCACACGGTTCGATCTTCACTCCGGCGTCTTCGGCAAGGTGACCGGCCGCGTCCATGCGGTCGAGAACGTGTCGTTCGAGATCTTTCCGGGCGAGACGCTGGCCCTGGTCGGGGAAAGCGGCTGCGGCAAGTCCACCATCGGCCGCAGCATCCTGCAGCTGGACCGGCCGGTGTCGGGCTCGATCCGGTTCGAGGGCCGCGAGACACTGGGGCAGCCGGCGCGCGAAATCCAGGCCCTGCGCCGCCAGGTGCAGATGGTGTTCCAGGACCCCTTCAGCTCGCTGAACCCGCGGATGACGGTGGGGCAGGCGATCGCCGACCCGATGCTGGTCCATGGCGGCCTGTCGCGGGCCGAAATCCAGGCGCGCGTCGCCGAGCTGCTGCAGCGGGTGGGGCTGTCGCCCGAGCATGCGCGACGCCATCCGCACGCCTTCTCCGGCGGCCAGCGCCAGCGCATCTGCATCGCCCGGGCGCTCAGCACCCGACCGAAGCTGGTGATCGCCGACGAGGCGGTGGCGTCGCTGGACGTCACCATCCAGGCCCAGGTCATCAACCTGCTGATGGATCTGCAGGCGGAGACCGGGATCTCCGTCCTGTTCATCTCGCACGACATGGCGGTGGTCGAGCGGATGGCCCATCGCGTAGCGGTGATGTATCTCGGCCAGATCGTCGAGATCGGCAGCCGGCGCGAGGTCTTCGGCAACCCGCGACACAGCTACACCCGCAAGCTCCTGTCCTCCGTCCCCGTCGCCGATCCGCGCGAGCGGCCGGAGAACCGCCTGCTGCTGGCGGACGAGATCCCGAGCGCGGTGCGGCCGCCCGATTTCGAGCCGGTGTTCCTGCCGATGCGGCAGGTGTCGGACCGGCATTTCGTGCGTGCCGAAGCCTGGGAGGCATGAGCTGAGGTTATATTCCGATACGCTAAAGGTTTTCCGAAAGAAGGAAAATTGGGCGTATTCGGTATGGTTTTGTTGTCGGACCTAAGACACACTGCCGGGCAGATCGCCGTTCCAGGCGACCCCATAAGGGCGAAAGCGCCCAGCAAAACAGGAGGCTCCTCGATGAAGAGTTGGATCGGCCCCAGCCTCGGCATCGCCCTGCTGGCCCTGTCCGGCGCGGCACAGGCCGAGCTGAAGAATCCCGGCACCCTGGTCTATCTGTGGACCAGCGACATCCGCACGCTGGACCCGGCCTATATGGCCGACACCCCGAACACCTATGTCTCGATCAACACCCATATGCGGCTCTTGAACTACAAGGGCAGCGAGATCTCGGAATTCGTGCCGGCCCTGTCGACCGAGGTGCCGTCGCTGGAGAACGGGCTGATCAAGCCGGGCGAGAACGGGTCGATCAGCTACACCTTCCCGATCCGCAAGGGGGTCCATACCCACAAGGTCGGAGTCAAGGGCGCGGACGGCGCCATCGCCTGGAGGCCGTACGACGAGCTGACCGACCAGGAGAAGGCGGCGATCGTCCCCGGCTATGGCGAGCTGACGGCCCAGGACGTCAAATATTCGCTGATGCGCGCCATCCTGCAGGGCGACAGCTGGATGGCCAATGCGGTGACCGAGATGATCACCGCCGGCAAATATCCGAACATCGAGGCCTGGGCCATGGACCTGGCCGGGGTGAAGACCTTCGCCGAGGTCGATGCCGCCGGCCTGGCCAAGGTGCATGACGCGCTGTCCGACAAGATCAAGGTCGACGGCGACCGGGTGACGATCGTGCTGGATGCGCCGTTCCCGGCCACGCTGGGCATCATGGCGCTGCCCTTCGCCACCTCGATCCTCGACGAGGAATGGACCCGTGACCAGGGCGACTGGGACGGCACCGCCGGCACCTGGAAGCAGTTCCACAAGCCCGAGCTGGGCACGGACAAGCTGTTCGAGGTCGAGAACGGCAGCGGCCCCTTCATGGTCGAGGACTGGGACCGGTCCCAGAAGAAGATCACCATGAAGCGGTTCAACGGCTACTGGCAGGGCCCGGCCAAGCTGGAGCGCGTCGTGCTGCGGTCCGTGCCCGAATGGACCACGCGCCTGCTGCAGCTCGAGGCCGGCGACGCCGACGTGGTGACGACGCCGGTCGAGTTCCTCGATGAGGTGGGAGAGAAGCCCGGCATCAAGGTGACCCAGGGCCTGCCCCAGGTGTTCGGCCGCTCGATCTTCTACATCTGGCCGGTCAACGCCGTCGACAACCCGGCGATCGGCAGCGGCAAGCTGGACGGCAAGGGCATCCCGCCCGACTTCTTCAGCGACATCGATGTGCGGCAGGGCTTCAACTACGCCCAGGACTACCAGCTGTTGCTGGACGACGTGCTGCTGGGCAAGACCGTGCAGCTGCGGGGCCCCACCGTGCGCGGCATCATGGGCTACCGGCCGGACAGCCCGGTCTACACCTTCGACCCCGAGAAGGCCGCGGAGCACTTCAAGAAGGCCTGGGGCGGCCAGGTCTGGGAGAACGGGTTCGAGCTGACCGCCTACATGACCGAAGGCAACAGCGCGTATCATTCGGCGCTGTCGCTCCTGCAGCAGAACCTCGCCCGCATCAATCCGAAGTTCCGGCTGAAGATCCAGCAGCTGCAGGCCGCCACCTTCGCCGACAAGGTCTATGGCGGCGCCGACCCCAGCGCACCGATGGCGATCATGGGCTGGGGGCCGGACTATTCCGATCCGGGCGGGCCGCTGGGGGCCGCGACCTATTACCTGTCCAGCACCGGCCTGGTCGGGGGCATGGTCGGCGAAGGCTATCGCCAGCTGATGCGCGACAAGTTCGATCCCCTCCTGAAGCAGGCCTGGACGACGGTCGACCCGGCGGAGCGGGAGAAGATCTACGCCAAGCTGCAGGATATGAGCCACGACTACGCCACCACCCAGTTCCTGTGGGAGGAGTACGGCTACATCGTCACCCGCGACTGGGTCGACGGCTATGTTCACAACATGATCGAGTATGGCGCCTGGGACTTCTACCCGATCTCGAAGGCAGAAAAACAATAGGCGTCGCCGCCGGGCGGGTTGGCCGGCGTGGTCGGCCAACCCGCCTGTCCGGCATCGGCGGTGATTCGCCGATTTCCTTCAGCCAGGGATAATCTATGCTGGCCTACGCGATCCGACGTCTGTCCTTCGTTCCGATCGTCTTCTTCGCGCTGACCTTGATGATCTTCGCGATGCAGATGATGCTGACGCCCACCCAGCGCGTGATCACCTATGTCGGCAGCCCCGACGCGCTGAAGGGCGGCGCTGCCCAGGTCGCTGCGCTGATCGAGAAATACGGCCTGAACGACCCGTTCTACGAGCAGTACGGCCGCTGGATCGGCAACATCCTGCAGGGCAATCTCGGCTGGTCGGAGACGGCGCGGATGCCGGTGGCCGAAGCGCTGGTCTCGCTCTTCCCGGCGACGCTGGAATTGGTGATCTTCGCCTTTGTGCCCGTCGTCCTGGGCGCAATCTGGTTGGGCAGCCGGGCCGGCGTGCATCTGAACCGGCCGGTCGACCACGGCATCCGCCTGTTCACCGTGCTGGGCTGGTCGTTCCCGACCTTCGTGTTCGGCCTGCTGATGCTGATGGTGTTCTACGGGTCGGTGGGCTGGTTCCCGCCGGGGCGGCTGAGCCAATGGGCGATGGTGGAGGTCGGGGGCGACGGCTTCCAGCGCTGGACCGGGCTGAACACCGTCGACGCGCTCTTGAACGGCAACCTGCCGATCTTCCTCGACTCGCTGCGCCACCTGATCCTGCCGGTGGTGACGCTCTGTTATGTCAGCCTGGCGTCGATGACCCGGATCATGCGCACCTCGATGCTGGAGGCGCTGCGCCAGGACTATGTCCGCACCGCCCGCGCCAAGGGGATGAGCGAACGGGTGGTGCAGAACCGGCACGCCCGGCGCAACGCCCTTCTGCCGGTGGTCACGATCGCGGGCATGGAGGTGGCGGCGATGCTGGGCGGCGTCGTCATCACCGAGACGATTTTCGACTATCACGGCCTCGGCCAGTTCGCCGCGAACGCGGCGGCCAACCTGGACTTCCCGGCCGTGCTGGGCTTCGCCCTCTATTTCTCGCTGGTTCTGGTGGTCCTGAACCTGGTGGTGGACCTGCTGTACCCCCTGTTCGACCCCCGGGTGAGGCTGGCATGAGGATCGTCGCGTATCTGCTGCGCAACCCGCTGTCGCTGCTGGGCATCCTGGTCCTGCTGGGCTTCGTCGCCGTCGCCGCGCTGGCCCCGGTGATCGCGCCGCCGGAGCCGTACCAGTCCTCGCCCTACGAGATCCCGCGCAGCGGCTTCCGCGCCACGCCGCAGCCGCCCTCCGCCCGCGCGCTGCTGGGCACCACCGAGGGGCAGTTCGACATCTATTACGGCCTGGTCTGGGGCACCCGCACCGCCTTCAAGATCGGCCTCGGCGTGGTCCTGATCTCGACCCTGATCGGCGTCCTGGTGGGGGCGGTGTCGGCCTTCTATGGCGGCATGGTGGACGAGGTGCTGATGCGCATCGTCGACGTCTTCCTGGCGGTGCCGTTCCTGATCGCGGCGATGGTGCTGACCACGCTGCTGGGCAAGGGCATCGTGCCGATGACGATCGCGCTGACCGCTTTCGGCTGGATGAACTACGCCCGCGTCATCCGCAGCGAGATCCTGCGGGTGAAGGAGCTGGACTACGTCAAGGCCGCGCGCTCCTACGGCACCCGCGACGCCCGGCTGCTGCTGCGGCACATCCTGCCGAACGCCTTCTTCCCGGTGCTGGTGCTGGCCACGATGATGACCGGCTCGATGGTGCTGACCGCCTCCGCCCTCAGCTTCCTCGGCGTCGGAGTCGAGCCCGGCTACGCCGACTGGGGCCAGCTGATCAGCTATTCCCGCAACTGGATCGTCGGCCGCGGCGACAGCCCGTTCCGCTACTGGTACACGCTGGCCTTTCCCGGCGCCGCGATCTTCCTGTTCGTGCTGTCCTGGAGCCTGCTGGGCGACGCGCTGCGCGACATCCTCGACCCCCGCCTCCGGCATTGAGAGGAGACGACCGAATGGACGCCCATGCCCTGGCCGCCGGCCTGGAGGAATTCATCGCGCATGAGGTCGCGGACAAGGCGATCCCGTCGATCTCCTACGCCATCGCCGACCGCGACGGCCTGCTGGCCACCGGCCATGTGGTGCGGCCGGATCTCGGCCACCGTCTGGACGACCGGTCGCTGTTCCGCATCGGGTCCCTGACCAAGATGTTCACCGCGGTCGGCATCATGCAGCTGGCCGAGAAGGGGCTGCTGGACATCGACGCCGACGTCTCGACCTATATCCCCGGCTTCCACCCCGCGAACCCGTTCGCCGGGCGCGAGAGCGGCCCGTACGGCGCGCAGGTGTCGCTGCGCAAGCTGATGAGCCACACCTCCGGTCTGGTGCGCGAGCCGAAGGACGGCCACTACCTGGACGACCGGCGGCCGGGGCTCGCGGTGACGGTCGAGGGGCTGAAGACTTCGGTGCTGAAGGAGGATCCCAGCGCCGGGATCGTGCACTACTCCAACGCCGCCATCGCCGTGGTCGGGGCGGTGCTGGAGCGGGTCAGCGGCATGACCTATGCCGAGTATGTGGATCGCCACATCTTCCAGCCGCTGGGCATGGCCGAGAGCAGCGCGTCGCTGACGCCCGGGCTGATGGACCGGCTGGCCCCGGCCTGGATGTGGGATGTCGATCGCGACTTCCCGGCGCCGGTCTTCGACCTCGGCGGGTCGCCGGCCGGCGCCATCGTCTCGACCGCGCCCGATATGGCGAAGTTCGCGACCTGCATGCTGCGCGGCGGCTTCGCCCCGGACGGGCAGCCCATCCTGTCGCCTGCCGGGCTGAAGCAGATGTGGACGGTGGTGGGCCGGCCGGCGGCCGGCCACAGCAGCAGCAAGGGCTACGGCCTGGGCTTCGGCATCGGCGACCTCGACGGCTGGACCTCGATCGGCCATGGCGGCGCGGTCTATGGCTATGCCACCCAGTTCGTGGCGCTGCCCCAGGCCGGGCTGGCGGCGCTGATCTTCAGCACGCTCGATTTCACCAACCAGATCGGCACCCGCCTGTCGCGGCGGGCGCTGCAGCTGGCCCTGGCGTCGCGCCGGATGGGCCGGCCGCCGATGCCGACGGCGAAGCACCCGCCGCTGACCTCGGCCCATCTGACCGCGATGCCCGGCGTCTACCAGGCGGCCGACGGCAGCGAGAGCGTCGAGCTGCGGGAGAAGGCCGGCCGGCTGTACCTGATGGGCGAGGGCGTGCCGCTGGAGCTGAAATGGCGCGGCGGCGACGCCTTCACCATCGACGGCCGGATCTATGGCGAGGGGGCGGATTACCCGCATCTCGACCTGACCTTCGGCACCGACGGCGTGCTGGGCTGGAAGGGCAAGGACTGGACCCGGCGCAACACCGTCGAGTCCGATGCGCCGGCCGAGTTGGCGCCGCATCTCGGCGTCTACGGCCCGGACTTCAACCCGACGCATCTGTTCTATGCCGATGGCAGGCTGAAATGCCTGATCGAGTATTTCTGCACCCATGACTGCGAGCAGCTGCCGGACGGCAGCTGGCGCATGCACGGGATCCTCTATGAAGGCGAGACGCTGGAGCTGGCGGCCCGGGACGAGGCTGGCCGCACCGGCATCCGCGTCGGCCCGATGTTCCTGGTGCGGCAGGCGGGCTGATCCTGCGAAGTTTGACCGCCGCTGTTGTGAAGCGCCGGCTTTGCCTGCATTGTTCTCGACGGTTTCGACGGACGACGCCGCCCGGCTCGGCCGGGCAGTTCATGGACGATCATGCAAAGCGATACCGAGCTGAAGTCCATGACGGCACAGGGCCGCCGCCAGGCCGCCGCCGATGCCTCGCTACGGGCCGCGGTGGCCCGCTTCAGGACGCCGAGCCTGCCGCGGGCGATCTGGCAGCTGACCTCGACATTCGCCGGCTTCCTCGCGGTTTGCGTGGCGATGTATGCCAGCTTCGGCGTGTCGTACTGGCTGACGCTCGGGCTGGCCGTGATCGGGGCCGGCTTCACCGTGCGCCTGTTCATCATCCAGCATGATTGCGGCCACTCCTCGTTCTTCGGCTCCCGCCGCGCCAATGTGGCGCTCGGCCGCCTGTGCGGCCTGATCACCCTGACCCCCTTCGCGAATTGGCGGCGCCAGCACGCCGGGCACCACGCCGTCTGGAACAATCTCGACCGGCGCGACAGCGGGGCGGACATCTACTCGACCTGCCTGACCGTCTCCGAATACCTGGCCCTGCCGCCGCGTCGCCGCTTCCTGTACCGGCTGAGCCGCCATCCGGTGATCACCGGGCTGATGCTGCCTCCCCTGGTCTTCCTGCTGCTGTACCGGGTCCCCTTCGACACGCCGAAGGACTGGCGCGGGGAGCGGCTGTCGGTCCATGCCACGAATGCCGGCATCGCCATCATCGTCGTCGGCCTGGGGCTGGCGCTGGGATTCGAGCGCGTGCTGCTGGTCCAGCTGCCGATCATGGTGATCGCGTCGATCATCGGCGTCTGGCTGTTCGCGGTGCAGCACCGCTTCGAGGAAACGCTGTGGCTGCGGGACGGGGATTGGACGTTCGGCGCGGCCTCGCTGCAGGGCTCATCCTATCTGCAACTGCCGCGGATCCTGCAGTGGTTCACCGGCAATATCGGCTTCCACCACATCCACCACCTCAACCCGCGGATCCCCAACTACCGCCTGCAGGCCTGCCACGCCGCCATCCGGGAATTGCACGCCGTGCCCAGCCTCAGCCTGTGGGATGCCCTGCGCGCGCCGTTCTTCGCGCTGTGGGATGAAAAGCGGCAGCAGATGGTCGGCTTCTCGGCCGCGACCATCGCCCGGAGGTGAGGCCTCAGTAACCGGCGGATTTGTCGACGATGTTGACCAGCGGGTCGCCGGCGAGATAGCGCCCGAGATTCTCGACGAAGATGCGATAGCCGCGGGTCCTGGTCGCCTTCGTCGTCGCGCCGTTATGCGGCGTGACGATGGTGTTCGGGGCGTCCCAGAACGGGCTGTCGGCCGGCAGCGGCTCGGTCAGATGGGCGTCCAGCCCGGCGCCGGCGATCCATCCCTCCCGCAGCGCCCGCAGCAGCGCGTCGTCATCCGCGATGCCGCCGCGGGAGAAGCAGATGTAGTGGGCCGTCGGCTTCATCGCCCGGAACTCGGCCTCGCCCAGCAGGCCCTGCGTCTCCGGCGTCAGCGGCGCCGTCACCACCACGAAGTCGCATTCGGCCAGGAAGGCATGCAGGTCGGCGTGCCGGTACATCCGATCGAAATTCTGCGCCGGCCGGTCCTGCCGCCGGAGGCCAAGGACGCGCATGTGGAAGGCCTTGGCCTTCAGCGCCAGGTCCTGTCCGGAATACCCCGTGCCAATGATGCCGACCGTCAGCCCGTTCAACTCGCCATGGACGAAGGACTCCCACCGGTGCTGGCGTTGGCCTTCGAGCCAGCGCAGGGCATTCCGGTTCAGGAGCAGCATCAGCATCACCGCATGCTCCGCCAGCGGGATCGCGCCGTTGCCCTTGCTGCAGGTCAGCACCACCGGGCTGTCGAGGAAGGCCGGGAACAGCTGGGTGTTCGGGCCGGCCGCCCAGCTGTGCACCCATTTCAGCCGCCCGGCGCGCCCAAAGGCGTGGGGCGACAGGGCGCCGGCGACGATGTCGGCATCCTCGATCGCCGCCTCCATCGCCTCCTGGTGCTCGAAATAGGAGAGGCGGGCGGTCGGGGCGATCCGCCTGAGCTCGGCCATGCGGTCGTCGTCGATCTCCCCGGTCAGGAACACGGTGAGGTCGGGATGGCCTGCAGTCATGGGGACTCTCCTCGTCGACCGGTCTCTAGCCGCGCAGCCGGGACCGCCAGGGCCTGGGGTTCGGGGCGGCGGTGGAATCGCGCTCGACCAGGCGCTGCACCAGCATCACCCGCTGCGGCGGCAGGTCGTCCGGCGGGCCGCGATGGCCGGCGCGGGCGAGCAGCCGCCGGACGGCGGCGATGCCCATCTCCTGGCCCGGCATGCGGATCGTCGTCAGCTTCGGCGCGATCTGCGTCGCGCAGGCATAGTCGGCGAAGCCGACGACCGAGATGTCCTCCGGCACGCGCAGGCCCAGCCGGGCCAACTCCGACACCACGGTGACCGCGACGCCGTCATTGCCGCAGAAGATGGCGGTCGGCTCGAAGCCGCTCTTGACCAGGTCGAGAAAGGCCTCGCGGAAGCCGACATCGCCCTGCGCCTCGTCGAACGCCATCTCGCGATATTCGGCGTCCGTGACCGGCGACAGCGCGTCGTGGAAGCCGCGCAGCCGCTCCAGCCGGCCCGGAAGCCCCGGCCGGCCATGGGCGTAGAGCAGGCGCCGGTGGCCCAGGCCGGCGAGATATTTGCCGATGAATGCCCCGGCCTCGGCGTCGGCGGCCCCGATGCGGTCCATGGTGTCGAGCGGCTCGGTGAAGCCGCCGACCATCACGCAGGGCAGGCCGCTGTCCCGTGCCGCCTCGACCATCGACGGCTCCTGCGGGCCGACCAGCACGAAGCCGACCGCCGACGGCTCCAGCTCCGCGATGATGCCGTGCTGCTGCGTCCAGCGCACCGCGGTCGGATGGCCCGACCGGGCCGCTTCGGCCTGCGCCCCCTGCTGCACGTTGATCCACAGCTCGCTGTTCGCGATGTCGCGGTCGTGGAAGATGATCTCGATCGACCCCGAGACCGGGCTGGTCCGCTTCCGCGCCAGATAGCCGAACTGCTCGGCCGTGGTCAGGATCGTCCGCCGCGTGTCCTCGCTGACGCCCGACTTTCCCGCCAGGGCGCGGGAGACCGCGAATTTCGAGATCCCCAGATGGTCTGCGATGGACTGGAGGGTGACGCGGCTCATGTGCGGCGGTGTTTCACTTCGATCGGAAGAGATGCGTCTTCGAATGGTCGAGAACCTTTGTAACCCAGCCCACGCCCTGTCAACGCCGACAGTTCGATCGGTCAATCGGGCAACGCAACATATCCTAAAATGTGAATAACAAAGCAACTTTGCAAGATCCGAATGAATGCCCTGTCTCACGCCTCAATTGCCGCTTGCTCGGCCAACGGAAATATAGACGGTCAGAAATATGTCGCTGGTGACCAATCAGAGTTCCTTGACGTTCAGAAAACAATGTGATTGGTTAGGCTAACAATGATAACAACGGCCAGGCGGTGCTGGCCGTATCATCCGTGGGAGGATGCCGATGCCGTGCCATGCGACGGTCGCTTCATCCTGGTTTCCGCATTTCGGGGAGGTCGCGCGCATCCGGCGGGCCGATCGGCGCCGGCGGCCATGACCGTCGGGCTCGATCCAGCGGTGGCGGCCGCGGCCGGTCCGGAACGCGAGGAGGTGGCCGTCGGGCTGTCGAGCCAGTCCCGGCTCGTCTGGCTGAAGTTCCGCGGGCACCGGCTCGCCTTCTGGAGCGGCGTGCTTCTGCTGCTGATCTACGCCGTCGCGATCCTGGCCGAATTCATCGCGCCGAAGATGCCGGACGCCTACGATCCGCGCTTCACCATGGTGCCGCCGCAAGGCATCCACTTCTTCGCTCGCGACGGTGACGGCGGGCTCCGCTTCCAGCCGCATGTCTACGGCTTCAGCTCGCAGCGCGATCCGAAGACGCTCCGCCGGGTCTTCGCCATGGACGAGACGGTGCGGGTGCCGGTCGGGCTGTTCGTCCGGGGCGAGCCCTATCGCCTCTGGGGGCTGATCCCGACCGACCGGCACCTGATCGGTCCGCTGGACCAGAGCCAGCCCTTCTATCTCCTCGGCTCCGACCGCCTCGGCCGCGACGTTCTCAGCCGGTTCGTCTACGGCACCCGGGTCTCGATGTCGATCGGCCTCGTCGGGGTGACGGCGAGCCTCGTTCTCGGCGTCCTGCTCGGTGGTATCTCCGGCTATTTCGGCGGCACGGCCGACGCGGTGATCCAGCGCGTGATCGAGTTCATCATGTCGGTGCCGACCATCCCGCTCTGGATGGGGTTGGCGGCGGCCATCCCGGTCACCTGGTCGCCGGTTCTGGTCTATTTCATGATTACCCTGATCATCTCGCTGATCGGCTGGACCGCGCTGGCGCGCGAGGTGCGCGGGCGGTTCATGTCCTGGCGCAACGAGCCCTTCGTGATCGCCGCTCGGCTCGACGGGACGCGCCAGATGCGGATCATCACCCGGCACCTGGTGCCGGGCTTCACCAGCCACATCATCGCGTCGGTGACGCTCGCCATTCCGGCGATGATCATCGCCGAGACCTCGCTGAGCTTCCTCGGCATCGGGCTGCGCCCGCCGGTGGTCAGCTGGGGCGTGCTGCTGCAGGAGGCGCAGAACATCCGCTCGCTGGCGGAGGCGCCATGGCTGCTCGCCCCCGGCGTCGCGGTGATCGTCACCGTGCTCGCGCTCAACTTCCTCGGCGACGGGCTGCGCGATGCCGCCGACCCCTATTCGGACTGACGCCATGGCAGCGCTACTCAGCATCCAGGGGCTCAAGACCCATTTCGGCACCCATGAGGGCGTGGTCCGCGCCGTCGACGGCGTCGACCTGGAGATGCGCAAGGGCTCGACCCTGTGCGTCGTCGGTGAATCCGGCTCCGGCAAGTCGATGATGGCGCGGTCGATCCTGCAGATCGTCTCGCGCCCCGGCCGGATCGTCGCCGGCTCGATCCGCTTCGCCCGCGACGGGCGTCCCGCGGTCGACATCGCGCCGCTCGACCCCACGGGCGCCGAGATCCGAGCCATCCGCGGCCGCGACATCGCGATGATCTTCCAGGAGCCGATGAATTCGCTGAGCCCCGTGCATTCGATCGGCAACCAGCTGGTCGAGAAGATCCTGCTGCACCACCGGATCGGCCGGAAGGCCGCGGTCGACCGCGCGGCCGAGGCGCTCGACCGGGTCGGCATTCCCGATCCGCGCCGCCGCCTGTCCAGCTATCCGTTCGAGCTGTCGGGCGGCATGCGCCAGCGGGTGATGATCGCCATGGCGCTGGCCTGCCGGCCCGCTCTGCTGATCGCGGACGAGCCGACCACCGCGCTCGACGTCACCACCCAGGCCAACATCCTCGAGCTGATCAAGGCGCTGCAGGACGAGACGGGGATGGCCGTCATGTTCATCACCCATGATCTCGGCGTCGTGGCCGAGATCGCCGACGAAGTGGCGGTGATGTATCTCGGCCGGGTGGTCGAGCGCGGCAGCGCCGAGCGGATCTTCACCGACCCGCAGCACCCCTACACGCTGGCGCTGCTGCGCTCGATCCCCAAGCTCGGCGGCCGGCGGGAGCGGGGGCGGCGGCTCGACGCCATCGCCGGCATGGTGCCGCATCCGCTGAACCGGCCGCCCGGCTGCCCCTTCAACACGCGGTGCCCGGAAGCGGTGGCGGGCCTGTGCGATCGCGTCGACCCGGAGATGCACGAGCTGTCGCCGGGCCATTTCGGCGCCTGCCATCTGCGCGGGCCGGCAAGGCAGGCGGGATGATGCCGGGCATGGCGACGACCGCTGGCCCGCCCTCCCTGCTGCAGGCCCATGACATCCGGGTGCATTTCCCGATCCGCAAGGGCTTCCTGAAGCGCGTCGTCGGAAATGTCCGCGCGGTGGACGGCATCTCGCTCGCGATCCGGCCCGGGGAGACGCTGAGCCTGGTCGGAGAATCCGGCTGCGGCAAGACCACGCTGGGCCAGGCGCTGGTCCGCGTCATCGAGCCGACCGACGGCCGGATCCTCTACGACCGGGGCGGGGAGGGGCCGGTCGATCTCGCACATCTCGGCGAGGCTGCGCTGCGGCCCTACCGCTCCGAGATCCGGATGATCTTCCAGGACCCCTTCGCCTCGCTCAATCCGCGCCGGCGCGTGATCGACATCATCGGCGAGGGGCTGCGCAATTTCGGCGTGACCGACGAGGCGGAGGTCGAGGCCCGCGTCGCCGACCTGCTCGGCAAGGTCGGCCTGCGGCCGGAATACATGTCGCGCTACCCCTATGCATTCTCCGGCGGCGAGCGGCAGCGGATCGGCATCGCCCGGGCGCTGGCGCCGCGGCCGAAGCTGGTGGTGGCGGATGAATGCGTGTCGGCGCTGGACGTCTCGGTCCGGGCGCAGACACTGAACCTGCTGCAGGATCTGCAGGAGGAGTTCGACCTCACCTACCTGTTCATCTCGCACGACCTCAGCGTCGTCGAATACATCTCCGACCGGGTGGCGGTAATGTATGCCGGCCGGATCGTCGAGCTGGCCGAGACCGAGCCGCTGTTCGCCCGGCCCCGCCACCCGTACACCGCCGCGCTGCTCGCCGCGGTGCCGCGGCCTGATCCCCGCATGGCCCGCGCCCCGCGCCGCCTGCGGCTCCAGGGCGAGGTGGCCGACCCGGCCAACCGTCCCTCCGGCTGCGCGTTCCATCCGCGCTGCCCCTTCGCCACCGATCTCTGCCGCGTCGAGGATCCCGCCCCGCGGGTCGTCTCGGGGCATCAGGTCGCCTGTCACCACGCGGAAACGCTGGATCTCAAGGGAGTGATGGCCGATGCGGCCCGACAAGAACGAGGATTTTCTCCAGGCCGCGACGTCGTCCACGGGCGATAGGCCCTGGTGGCAGAAGCCCTTCCGGATGGTGCAGACCAATCTGCGCCAGACCGACGCCGCGCTCGATCCGAAGGCGGTCGCCCGGCAGACCCGCGAATTCGGCGCCGACATCCTGCTGTTCAACATCGGCGGCATCTACGCCTTCTACCCGACCGATCTCGAGCTGCACGAGCGCAACCCCTATCTCCGCGGCGACCTGCTCGGCGAGATGCTGGCGGCGGCACGGGCGGAGGGGCTGAAGCTGGTCGGCCGCTTCGACATGTCGAAGGCCACACGCCGGGCCTATGAGGCACATCCCGACTGGTTCGTCCACAACCGCGCCGGCCAGCCGCTGGTCTACAACGGCACCTACCAAGCCTGCGTCAATGGCGGCTGGTACCAGGACTACGCGCACCGGATCCTGCGCGAGGCGCTGGGCCGCTACGCGGTCGACGGCGTCTTCTTCAACATGTTCGGCTATCGCAGCGTCGACTACAGCGGCCGCTATCACGGCATCTGCGTCTGCCGGAACTGCCGCGACCGGTTCCGGGAGATGTATGGCCGGGACCTGCCGGCGGAGGAGAGCTTCAGCGATCCGGCCCATCGCGACTATCTGGAGTTCCAGGACCGGACCACCGCGGCCCTCGCCGACGACATCTACCGCACCATCAAGGCGGTGAATCCGGCAATCGCCATGACCGGACACCGCAACGCCTCCGACCTGATCCGGATGGAGGTGCAGCGCGCGGTCGACCGGCCGCAGCCGGAATGGCCGTACCAGGCCGGCGAGCAGGCGCGATGGGCCGCCGCCCATGGCCAGGGCAAGACCTTCTCCTCGACCTCGGCCGCCTTCATCGACTTCGCCTGGCGCTTCGTCTCCGAGACCGGCGCCTGCCACGAGCTCCGCTTCGCCCAGCAACTGGCGAACGGCGCCTCGCTCGACCACTACCTCGTCGGCACCTTCGACCAGGACGACCGCAAGTCGTTTCCGGCGATCAGCCGCCTGTTCCACTGGCACCGCAAGAACGAGAGCCACTACGCGGACCTGCAGTCGGCGGCGCGGGTCGGGCTCTACCACTCCTTCAAGACCGGGCTGTACCGCGGCGCCACCGAGACGGCGGACCTGGGGAACGCCCCGTTCCGCGGCGCCTACCGGGCGCTGCTGGAAGCCCGGATCCCGTTCGACATGGTCTCCGACGAGCGTGTCGCCGGGCCTGGCGGCCAGGCCCTCCTCGCGCGCTACGACGCGATCCTGATGCCGAACGTCGCCTGCATCGGCGATGCCGAGGCGGCGGCGCTGGACGCCTATGTCGAGGCGGGCGGCCTGCTGGTCGCCACCGGCGAAACCGGCTTCTACGACGCGTATGGCGTGGCGCGGCCGGCCCAGGCCCTGGCCGCCTTGCCGGTCTCGGATCTGCGCGCCCGGCGCCGTGATATGCGGGGCGCCTATTTCCGCATCGGCGCCGGCGAGCCGCCGTCGCTGCCGGACACCGGGCTGCTCTATCTCGACGGCCGCTACCTGCACCCTGCCGTCAAGGACGGGGCCGAGACCCTGCTCCGGCTGATCCCGCCGCAGCGCTTCGGGCCGCCGGAACTGTGCTTCCCGGACATCGACTCCGACCTGCCCGGCGTGGTCAGCGCGGCCCATGGGCGCGGCCGGGGCGTCTACCTGCCCTGGCTGCCGGACTGGCTCTACCACCGCGACAGCCTGCCGGATCATCGCGAGCTGATCGCCGGCCTGATCCGCCGCAACGCGCCGGCGGCGCCCATCGTGCTGGAAGGCACGGGGCCGGTCGAGCTGACGGTCCACCGGCAGGGGACCGCCGGCCGATGGCTGGTCCACCTCGTCAACTACAGCGGCCAGCGGAACAACCTCTATGACGATCCGGTGGCGATCCACGGCCTGCGCCTCGGCATCCGGGCCGGGGCGGTCGGCCGGGCGCGGGCGCTGGTCGTGGATGCCGAGCTGGCGCCGGAGGCGGCGGGCGATGAGACCGGCCGCACCTCGTTCGCGCTGCCGCCGCTCGGCGCCTTCGAGGCGATCTCGATCGAGGTTTCGGAATGAAGCCACCCTCGGAGGCGCTTGCACCTCCGGGGGCCAAGACAGGGAGGGAGGACGTGATATGACGATCTTCGCGACGTTGAAGGCCGCGTGGCGCCTGTCCTGCGCCGCCGGCCTGGCCGCCCTGCTGCTGGGCGCCGGCCCGGCGGCGGCGCAAGGCTACAGGGAGGCGCCGATCCTGGCCGAGCAGGTGAAGGCCGGCACGCTGCCGCCCGTGGCCGAAAGGCTGCCGGCGGAGCCGATGGTGGTGAAGCCCTACAAGGACATCGGCCGCTATGGCGGGACCTGGCGGCTCTCGATGGCCAGCGCCAGCGACATCAGCAGCCTGGTCCGCACCATCGGCTACGAGAACTTCACCCGCTGGAAGACCTGGTCACCGGATGTCCCGCAGAAGGACATCGTGCCCGATGTCGAGATGAACGTCGCCAGATCGGTCGACGTCAGCGAGGGCGGCAAGGTCTACACCTTCCACCTCCGGCCCGGCATGAAATGGTCCGACGGCCAGCCCTACACCGCCGACGACATCATGTTCTGGTACGAGGACGTGTACTCGAACCAGGAGCTGCTGCCGACCAAGCCCACATGGTCGGTGCGCGGGGGCAAGCCGCTCGTCGTCGAGAGGATCGACGACTATACCGTCGCCTTCAAGTTCGCCGAGCCGAACGGGCTCCTCCTGCAGTGGCTGGCGACGCCGGCCAATGACGAGGAAGCGAACGTTCCGACCGCCTATCCACGCCACTATCTGCAGCAGTTCCACAAGAAATACGCTCCGGATGTGGAGCAGGCGGCCCGGGCGGCCGGGCAGCAGAACTGGGTCGGCTTCTTCCATTCCAAGGCCGATGCCTGGCGCAACCCGGACCTGCCGCGGCTGAACCCCTGGATTGTCTCGACCGGCATCGGCCAGGGCAGCGGCAACAAGGTGGTCGCCAAGCGCAATCCCTACTATTTCAAGGTCGATCCCGACGGCAACCAGCTGCCCTACATGGACGAGGCGACGATCGACATCGTGGCCGATCCGCAGGTCATGCTGCTGAAGGCCGCCAATGGCGATTTCGACATGGTCGACAGCTATATCGGCTTCGTCACCACGCCGGAGAACAAGGCCGTCTTCTACGACAACCAGGGGCGCGGCAACTACGACTTCTACGACGTGCTGCCGAACCGCGCCAACCTGATGATCGTCTCGCTCAACCTCACCGACAAAGACCCGGCGAAGCGGCAGGTCGTCGGCAACATCGACTTCCGCCACGCCCTGTCGATGGCGATCAACCGGGACGAGATCATCGAGCTGGTCTATCTCGGCCAGGGGCGCCCGTACCAGGTGGTGGAACGGCCGGAATCGCCGCTGTTCGACGAGAAGATGGCCACCCAGTTCACGCAGTACGATCCCGCGGCGGCGAACGCCCTGCTCGACAAGGCCGGCTTCGACAAGAAGGACGCCAACGGCATCAGGCTCGGCCCCGACGGCAAGCCGATCCAGGTCACCATCGACATCTCGGTGCTGCGCCAGCCCTGGATCGACACGGCGGAGCTGATCAAGCGCTACTGGCAGGCGGTCGGCGTCGAGCTGTTCATCAACACCTCGGACACCACGGCGCTGAACCAGCGGGTCGAGAACAACGACCATGACGCGGCCGTGTGGTCGGCCTCCGGCGGCGCCGACACGCTGTTCGATCCGAAGTACTTCTTCCCGTCCTC
Organism: Mycobacterium sp. KBS0706; assembly: GCF_005938675.2. Taxonomy (GTDB): domain Bacteria; phylum Pseudomonadota; class Alphaproteobacteria; order DSM-16000; family Inquilinaceae; genus Inquilinus. The sequence continues at coordinate 73,017 of NZ_VCCH02000004.1, read as the reverse complement.
CTGGGCCTCGTTCTATGCCACGGCCTGGGGCCAGTGGTATTCGAAGGACGCACATCCGGAGGAGCCGCCGGAGCCCGCCCGCCGGCAGATGGCGCTGTATGACGAGATCATGGCCACCATCGATCCGGCGAAGCGCCTCGACCTGATGAAGCAGCTGATGGCGATCACGGCGGAGCAATTCTACACCATCGGCATCATGCAGCCGACGACGGACTACGGGATCATCAGCAAGCGGCTGAAGAACGTGCCGCCGGTCCTGCTCGCCAGCACCGAATACACCCATCCCGGCGCGGCGAACCCGGAACAGTTCTACTTCACGGCACCGTAGAGCGCCGGCGGGCCGGCCCTTCCTTCGGCCTGCGGGTGAGGGGAGGGCCGCTCGGATCTGGAGGAACGGCCATGGCCTCGTTCATCGCCCATCGTCTCGTCCATATGGTGCTGACGCTCGTGGCCATCTCGGTCATGACCTTCGTCATCATCCAGCTGCCGCCGGGCGACTTCGTCACGGCGATGGTCAGCGAGCTGAACCTCCAGGGCACGACCATCGACCCTGGGGCCATGGCGGCGATGCGGGCCCGTTACGGCCTCGACGATCCGGTCTATGTGCAATACTGGAAATGGATCTCGAACATCATCCTGCACGGCGACTTCGGCTATTCCCTGGAATGGCGCCGCCCGGTCGCCGACCTCTTGTGGAATCGCCTCGGCCTGACCTTCGTCCTCGCCTTCGTCACGCTGATGTTCATCTGGGCGGTGTCGTTCCCGATCGGCGTCTACACCGCGGTGCGGCGCCGGACGGTCGGCGACTATCTTGCCACCTTCGTCGGGGTGATCGGGCTCGCCATCCCGAACTTCCTGTTCGCGCTCGTGCTGATGTACGTCGCCTTCCGCTATTTCGGGCAGGGCATCGGCGGCCTGTTCTCGCCGGAATTCGAGGATGCGCCCTGGAGCTGGGGCAAGGTGGCGGATCTCGCCAGCCATCTCGTCATCCCGACGATCGTGCTCGGCACCGGCGGCACGGCCGCCCTGATCCGCATCCTGCGGGCCAACCTGATCGACGAGCTCGGCAAGCCCTATGTCACCACCGCTCGCGCCTACGGCCTGACCGAGAGGCGCCTGCTGCTGAAATACCCAGTTCGAATCGCGCTTAACCCCTTCGTCAGCACGGTCGGCTGGATCCTGCCGACGCTGGTCTCCGGCGCCACCATCACGGCGGTGGTGCTGAACCTGCCGATGACGGGGCCGCTGCTGCTGCGCGCGCTGATTGCGCAGGACATGTATCTCGCCGGCAGCTTCATCATGATGCTCAGCGTGCTGACCGTGATCGGCACGCTGCTGTCGGACCTGCTGCTGGCCTGGCTGGATCCGCGCATCCGCTATGGGTGAGGCCCCCATCCCCTATTTCGAGGGGATCGACGGTTCCGGCCCGGCGGGCGCTAATAGGCTCGGATGCCATCGCGCTGAGTTGCCATCCAATCCGGCCCGGGGCTGACCCCACCACGCTCCGGGCCGGACCCTCTTCGACGTCCTGCCGATCATCGGGCGTTGCCATGGGCGCCGTGTCGTCGGATAACGTCGTTCTCCGCCAAATCGGGAAATGAGCGTGTCAGAGCTTGCAATCGACCGTGCCGCCATGGAGCGCCTGGCCAAGGCCGTGGCCTTCGTCTGCGGCAAGGATCATCAGACCGCCGTGGCGTTGAAGCTCGCCGCCGAGTCCGGGTCGGACAGCGACGTCAAGAAGGCGCGGACGCTCTTCCTCAAGCTCAATCCGAGAGACCGAAGCGCGGCTCTCGCCATGATCGAGAGTGATTGAGAGCTGAGGGCAGCCGCGCCGGCTTCTGCCGGTCCGCTTCAGCCGAAGCGCTGCGGCGAGAACGCCGTCAACCGGTCCGGCGCCGTGCCGCCGCGCAGCAGGGCCGCGACGTTGCGCGCGGTCACTGCGGCCAGCGTCAGGCCGAGATGGCCGTGGCCATAGGCATGGATCACCCGCGTGCTGCGCCGGGACGGGCCGATCACCGGCAGTGAATCCGGCAGCGAGGGGCGGAAGCCGAGCCAGAGCGGCCCCGGCGGCGGCAGGTCGGGAAACACGGTCCGCGCCGCCCGGTCGAGCAACTCGGCCCGGCGGAGAGTCGGGCCGCGGTTCAGGCCGCCGAGCTCGACCGTGCCGGCGGCGCGCAGGCGCCCGGCCAGCGGCGTGAGATAGACGCCGAAGCGGATCGGGCAGACCGGGCGCGACAGCAGCGGCGTGTCCATCGCATATTCCAGGTGATAGCCGCGCTCGGTTTCCAAGGGCACCGCATCGCCGCCCTGGCGGGCGAGGCCGCGCGACCAGGCGCCGGCGGCGATCACCGCGGCCCCGGCCCGGATCGACAGGCTGGGCCCGCCCAGCCGGACGCCGTTCTCCTCCACCGCCAGCGACATGATCTCGCCGCGGATGATCCGGCCGCCCCGCGCGGCGATGGCGGCGCGCAGCCGCTGCAGCATCAGCGCCGGATCGACGAGATGGGTCGCGTCGGGAAAATGGATCCCGGGGCCGCGCCAATCGGCCAGGGCCGGCTCCAGCTTGGCGATCTCCGCCGGCTCGACGACGAACTGGCGGATGCCGCCGGCGTCACGCCGGGCCCGGTTCCACTCCGTCCCGGCCAGGGCGGCCGCGTCGGGAAACAGGTACATCGCGCCGGTCGGGCGCATCAGCTCGGTCGCCTCGGCCTCGGCGGCGAGGTCGTTCCAGGCGGCGAGGGACCGGTGCAGCAGCGCGGCCAAAGCGGCGGCATTGGCCGCGGCCGGGCCGGGCAGCGACTGCCGGATGAAACGGATCAGCCAGGGTGCGAGGCTCGGCAGGGCGGCCCAGCGCAGGGCCAGGGGGCTGTCGCGGTCGAGCAGCAGGTTCGGCAGGGTGCGCAGCACGCCGGGCGTCCCCACCGGCACGCAGTTATAGGCGGCGATGGTCGCGGCGTTGCCGGCGGATGTACCCACCGGCCGGGTCTCGGCATCGACCAGCAGCACGTCCTTGCCCTCGGCGGCGAGGTGCAGGCCGCAGGCGAGGCCGACGATGCCGCCCCCGATCACGGCCACCTCGGCTTGCAACGGCTCGGCCATCGGGCGCCTCAGGCGATGTCGTTGAGATGCAGGTGGCCCGACCCCGCCAGCTCGGCCAGGATCTCCAGCCCCCGCCGCAAGTCGTCGCGCGACCGCGCGGCGCCGACATTGATCCGCACGGCGTCCGGCGCCGCCTGGCGGCCGACCGCGAAGGCGTCGCCGGCCAGCACCTTCACGCCCTCGCGCTGGCTGATCCGCGCGAAGACATGGCCGCGCCAGGGCTCCGGCAGATGCAGCCACGCATGGGTCGAGGTCGCGCCGGTCTGCACGTCGAAGCGCCGCAGCACGGTGCGCACCAGGTCCTGGCGCAGCCGCAGCTCCTCGCGCTGCTGGCCGATCAGGGTGTCGACGATGCCATCCTCGATCAGCAGCGTGCCCAGCAGGGCCGACAGCGGGCTGATGCACCAGCAGTCGAAGCGCAGCGCCGCCGCGATCTGGCCGATCAGCGCCTTGGGCGCCGCCACGAACCCCATCCGCAGCCCGGGGGCGATGCATTTCGAGAAGCCGCTGACATGGATCGTCAGCTCCGGCTCCAGCACCGCGAAGGATGGCGGGGACTCGTCGAGCAGCGGCCGGTAGACGTCGTCCTCGATGATCAGGACGTTGTGCCGGCGGGCGATCGCCGCCAGGGCCTCGCGCCGCTCGGCCGGCAGGGTCACCGCGGTCGGGTTGTGCAGGCTCGGCACCAGGAAGACCGCCCGCGGCCGCCATTGCGCGCAGGCCGCCTCGAAGGCGTCGGGCAGCATGCCCTGGCGGTCCGCCGGCAGGCCGCGCAGGTCGACCCCGCGCGACCGGCACAGCGCCTTGATGCCCTGATAGGTGACGAGGTCGGCCAGGATGACGTCGCCCGGCTCGGTCAACGCCGCGAGGATGCAGGCCAGCCCGTGCTGGGCGCCGTCGGCCAGGACGATCCGGCCCGGATCATCGTTGCCCGTGACGGGGGCCAGCCAGCGCGCCGCGGCGGCCCGGGCCCAGACCGGCCCCTCCGGGGTCTGGTAGTCCTGCAGCGCCGGGTAGCGCCGGTCCCGCGTGGCCTTGGGCAGCAGCTTGGCCAGCGCGTCGAGATAGGCGGCGGTGGCCGGGCGGTTCACCGACAGGTCGACCGTGTCGGCGTCGTCGCTGGGCGCCGACTGGAAGCCCTGGTCGTCGCCGCGCTGGGCCGCCACGATCGTGCCGTGGCCCGGCCGCGCCTTCACCAGCCCCTGCTGCTGCAGCACGGTCAGGGCCCGGGTCACCGTGGTCAGGTTGATGCCCAGCGCCCGGGCGATATCGCGCTGCGGTGGCAGCCGCGCGCCGGCCTGCAACTCGCCGCTGGCGATCCGACCGGAGATCGCGTCGACGAGCTGGCGGTAGATCGGCTGCTCGCCCTCCGCGATCTGCAGCCCGTCGAGAAAGGCCGATTGTCCGGACCCCATCACCTGCTCCGTCTTTCGAACTGCTCTTGTACGGCCATACAACAGCGAAGCGCAAGAGGTCGTGCAGATCCACATCGACATGGGGCATCACGCGCTTCGGTGATGCTGTGGATCCTCCGGATTGCCCGTTGACATTCACCAAATCTGATTTGTATGGTCATACAAGAAGCCGAACAAACGGCATTGTCTGGGAGATGTCGGAGGTAGCCGTATGACAGTCGCGGCGCCGTCCGAGGGCGATGGAGCGAAGCATGAGCTATCTCCGCCTCGTGGAAATCCAGAAGACCTATGCCGGGTCGGCGATCGGCGTCCGCGGCCTGTCGCTGGACATCGCCGCCGGCGAATTCGTCACCTTCCTCGGCCCCAGCGGCTCCGGCAAGACCACGACCCTGTCGATGGTCGCCGGCTTCGTCACCCCCAGCGCCGGGCGGATCGAGGTCGACGGCCGCGACATCACCCATGCGGCGCCGGAAAAGCGGAACATCGGCATGGTGTTCCAGGACTACTCGCTGTTCCCGCATATGACGGTCGAGGAGAATGTCGGCTTCCCGCTGCGGATGCGCGGCGTCGAGCGGGCGGAGGCCGGCCGCCGGGTCGGCGAGGCGCTGGAGATGGTCGGGCTGGGCGGCTTCGCCCGCCGCTTCCCGGCCCAGCTCAGCGGCGGGCAGCAGCAGCGCGTGTCGATCGCGCGGGCGGTGGTGTACCGGCCGGCGATCCTGCTGATGGATGAGCCGCTGGGCGCGCTCGACCGCATGCTGCGCGACCGCATGCAGATCGAGATCAAGCACATCCAGAAGGAGCTCGGCATCACCACGCTCTACGTCACCCACGACCAGGGCGAGGCGCTGACGATGTCGGACCGGATCTGCGTCTTCAACGACGGGGCGATCGCCCAGACCGGCACGCCGGAGGAGATCTACGAACGCCCGACCGACGCCTTCGTCGCCGGCTTCGTCGGCGAATCCAACTTCCTGCCCGGCCGGGCGCTGGCGCGGCGCAGCGAGGGGCGGGGCTTCGTCTACGACGTCGCGCTGATGGGCGGGGCGCCGATCCAGGTCCGGTCCGACCGCGAGCTGCCGGCCCCGGCCGCGGTCACCGCCATGATCCGGCCGGAGCATATCTCGATCCTGCCGGGGCAGGGGGCGGCCGCCGCGCCGCAGGTCACCATCGCGGGCACGGTGCGGGAGACGATCTATCGCGGCGAGACCAGCACCGTGCGGGTCGAGCTCGGCGCCGGCCACAGCGTCGTGGTGCGGGCGGCGGCCCGGCCGGCGAATGCCGCCGACGGCCAGCCGGTCACACTCGGCTGGCCGGCGGAGACCATGATCCTGCTCGCCGCCTGACCATCAAATCATCAACAAACAGGGACGGAACCAACATGACCAAGATCATCCAGCCTTTCAGCCGCAGGCTGCTGTGCGGCGCCGGCCTTGCCATGAGCCTCGTGGCGCTGCAAGGCACCGCCCGGGCCGAGGACCAGGTGGTCGTCGCCTCCTGGGGCGGCTCGATCCAGGAGGTGCTGACCCAGGTGCTGTTCGAGCCGTTCACCAAGGAGACCGGCATCAAGGTCGTCGCCGACGACACCTCCAGCATCGGCAAGGCCACGGCGATGGCGAAGTCCGGCAACATCGCCTGGGACGTGTTCATGGCGTCCGACCAGGACGTGGCCCAGGCCCAGTCGGACGGGCTGCTGGTGCCGCTCGACTGGACCGTCATCCCCAAGGCCGACCTGGTCGAGGGCGCGGCGATGGACGATGCGCTGGCCGCCTACACCTACGGCACGGTGATGACGTACAACACCGACCAGGTGAAGACGCCGCCGCGGTCCTGGGCCGAATGGTGGAACACCGGCACCTATTCCTGCCGCCGCACCATGCGCAACGTGCCGATCGACAATCTCGAGATGGGCCTGATGGCTGCCGGCACCGCCCCGGCCAAGGTCTATCCGGTCGACACCGCCGCGGCCTATCAGGAGCTCGACAAGATCAAGCCGCAGGTCGTGAATTTCTGGGATTCCGGCGCCCAGTCGATCCAGCTGGTGGCCGAGGGCGCGGCCTGCCTGGGCACCGCCTGGAACAACCGGGTGGTCGCCGCCGCCAAGGCCGGGCAGCCGATCGGCTTCGTCTGGGACCAGGCGCTGATCCATCGCGACTACTACACGGTGCTGAAGGGCGCGCCGAACGCGGCTGCGGCGATGAAGCTGATCGCCTATGCCATGCGGCCGGAGGTGCAGGCCAAGATCGCCAACGCCATCGCCCTGGTCCCGGTCAACCAGAAGGCCTTCGCCCAGATCGACCCGGAGATGAAGAAGAGCATGCCGGCCGAATCCAACCTGGCCAGCACGCTGCCGGTCGACATGGGCTGGTGGGCGCCGAACATGAAGTCCAGCTACCGCGAATACAGCAGCTGGCTGGTGCGCTGAGCCGGGCGGGGAGCCGAGCATGACGCCGAGATTCAGTTGGCTGATCGCGCCCGCGGTCGTCTTCCTGCTGGTGGTCTATGTCCTGCCGCTGGCGATGACGCTGCAGGCCCCGTTCCAGCCGGGGCTGGCGGCGGGCGCGCAGGCGGTCTGGGCGGCCCTGGCCGATCCGGGCTACCAGCGGGTGCTGCTGAACACCTTCCAGATCTCGCTCGTCGTCACCGTGGCGGCGGTGCTGCTCGGCTACCCCACCGCCTATTTCCTGTCGCGCCTGCCGCGGGAGCGCGCCGGCAAGTACCTGCTGATGGTGATGTTCCCGCTGCTGACCAGCCTCCTGGTCCGCACCTATGCCTGGATCGCCCTCTTGCAGGACAGCGGCATCGTCAACTCGGCCCTGATCGGGGCCGGGCTGACCAATCAGCCGGTGCATCTGATGTACAACGCCTTCGGCACGGTGGTCGGCATGGGCCAGATCCTGCTTCCCTATGCCATCATCACCATGTACGGCGTCATGGTCGGCATCAAGCCGCGCCTGCTGCAGACGGCGCAGGTGCTGGGCGCCAGCCCGATGCGCGCCTTCTGGACGGTGTTCTTCCCGCTCAGCCTGCCCGGCCTGTCGGCGGCGGCGCTGCTGGTCTTCATCATGGGCCTCGGCTACTTCGTCACGCCGGCACTGATGGGCGGGCGCGGCCAGACCATGATCGGCGTGCTGATCCAGCAGGAGGTGTTCACCCTCAGCGACTGGGACATGGCGGCGATCCTGTCGCTGATCCTGCTGGTCCTGACCCTGGTGCTGCTCGCCGTCTACAGCCGCTTCGCCCGGCTCGACCAGCTGGTTCCGGTGACGCGATGAGCGCGCCCGACCGCAGCGGCCCCGGGCGGTGGATCACTTGGACGGCCCGGCTGGTGATCGCCTTCCTGATCGTGCCGACGCTGATCATCGTGCCGCTGTCGCTGAACAGCGACCAGTACCTGCACTTCCCGCCGCGCGAGCTGTCGCTGCGCTGGTACGCCAATTTCTGGTCGGACGGCGCCTGGCTGCAATCGGCGAAGCTGAGTCTGCTGATCTCGCTGGCGGTGACGGTCCTGGCCGTGCCGCTGGGCACCGCCGCGGCTCTGGTGCTCAGCCGCCGGCACTTCTTCGGCAAGCAGGTGGTGTTCGGCCTGATGCTGTCGCCGCTGATGGTGCCGGTCGTGGTGGTGGCGCTGGCGCTGTACTTCTATTTCGGCCGGATGCATCTGGTGGGCAGCTGGATCGGCATCGTGCTCGGGCAGACCGTCCTGGCCTTGCCGTTCGTCCTGGTCAACGTCCATGCCAGCCTGCAGGGCTATCCGCTGACGCTGGAGCGCGCGGCGCGCACGCTCGGCGCCGGGCCCTGGACCATCTTCTTCCGCATCACCCTGCCGATCATCCGGCCGGGCGTGCTGGCCGGCGCGCTGTTCGCCTTCATGATCTCCTTCGACGAGATCGTGATCGCGCTGTTCCTGGCCGGGCCGGGAACGACGACGATGCCGGTCAAGATGTGGCTCAGCATGCAGTTCTCGATCAACCCGACCATCGCCGCGGTCTCGACCATGATCACCGTGCTCAGCGTGCTGCTGTTCATCTCGGTGGCGGCGCTGCAGCGGCGGGCCCTGCGCCGGCGCACCCGGCCGGTGGCGGATCTGCCGACGCCGGCCAGATCGCCTCATTCCTCCGGGGCTTTCCTGACCGTCAAGCGTCGCTGATAGCTCATGACCGGTGCACCGGCCTGATTGAAACCCCGGGTCTCGAGCGTGACCACACCGCCGCGGCTGTCATCCGGTGTGCTCTGCCGCGACAGCACTTCGGTCTCGGCATACAGGGTGTCGCCGCATCGCATGCCCTGCTCTCCGATCAGGATATTCAGCTCTTCGTGACGGATCGCATTTCTGGACAGATCGCTCATGGAGAGTCCCAGCAACAAGGAATATATGTATCCGGGGTGGATCGCGATGCTATCCAGGTGATAGTTCAGCGTAATCAGGCAGTACAATCGATAATCGCTTTGCGAAATGGTCCTCCCTGGCCAGTGGTGGTAGAGATCGCCAATTGAAAAATCTTCGAAGTATCGGCCTCCCCTCACTATCTTTGCACGTTGAGCAGTTTGCTGATCGGCGCACATCTCAAGCTCCCCTATGACTGAGCCTGTGCTTCGTCCGCCGGCGTATCGGCCGCCGAGTCTGAAGACCGCCTGATCGCAACGCGAGACAGAAATGAAATCACCAGGACGCCATCCTGGTTGTAGCCCCGTGTTTCGAGGGAAACGATCCCGGTGGAGTTTCCTTCCTGAGCCGGTTCCACATCCAGCACCGTGCTCTCGCCATGGATGGTGTCGCCGTGAAACACGGGGGCGACGTGACGAATCGACTGGAAGTCGAGGTGCCGCGTCGCATTCCTGAGAATGTCGGCCGTCGAAATGCCGAGCAACACCGAAAACAGATAGCTGCTGACGACCAGCACCCTCCCATGCCGCGTTGCGCTCTTCGCGTAGTGAGCATCGATATGAATGGGATGAGTGTTGTGGGTCAGCAGGCAGAACAGCACGTGATCGGCCTCGGTCACTGTCTTGCCGGGCCAATGCCGAAATATCGCTCCGGGCACGAAATCGTCCAGGCACGGTGCCGGCATGTCCTATCTCCAGGTTCCGACGGCGAGCTCCGCCGTGATTCCGGGACCGAATCCTCCGATCAGGAACGTATCTCCCGGCTTTGTGTCGGCGCTGTCGAAGATCCGCCGCGCCACGTCGAAAATCGACGCGCTTGCTATATTGCCACGCTCGCGCAGTGTTGTGCGGCTGTATTCAAGACGTTCTTCGCGGATATCGGCCTGGTCCCGCAGGGTGCTCAGCACCTTGGGGCCGCCGGTATGGATGATATAATAGTCGAGATCCGACATGTTCCAGCCATGTTCGGCGACGAACTCCTGGCACACCGGCGTCACGGCGCGCATGGTGTCGGGCACCCGCTTGTCGAGCATGAAGTGAAACCCGGTTTCCCTCACCTCATAGGCGATCCACTTCTCCGTTCCCGGCAGGATATAGGAGCAGTGCGCCTCGATCGATATGCCCGTGCCGCCATCGCCAAGCATGACCGCAGCGGCGATCGCGTCGCCGAACAGCGCGTTCGACAACAGATTCCCGACGTCGAGATCGTCCGGCTGATAGCACAATGAGCAGAACTCACAAGCAACGATCAGAACGTTCCGTCCCGGATGCGACAGACAGTAATCATGCGCTCGATTTATCGATGAGCCGCCGGCCGCGCAGCCCAGTTGCGCGATCGGGATCTGGGCGACATGGCGTGGGAAGCCGAGCGTATTGACCATCCATGCCGTCAACGATGGCATCACGAACCCGGTGCAGGACACGACGATGAGGGCGTCTATATCGTCCGGGCCGACGCCGGCATTGCCGAGTGCTTCGGCAACGACTTGCGGAATCCGGCTTTTCGCCTCCCGCTCGTAGGTCGCATTGCGCGCGGCAAGGCCGGGGTGGCGAAGTGCCTCGGCAACGGGCAGAACGATGTGCCGCTTCGCGACGCCGACATTCTTGATCAGCCGGATGGCGAGCGCCAGCTGAGGATGATCAGCGTGAACCCGCTCGGTCATGTCGACAGTTTCGTCATGGGTTACAACGAACTCCGGCAGATCGATGGCCGGCTTGCACAGTGTCGGCATGATACGCTCCTCATCCGTTACCTTGGTGCTTGCCACGAATTTCTTGTCGCGACAGGCTCCGCCTGCATCGCATGCCGCAGAGCCGCTCCGGCAAAAATGGTCGGTCGATTTTTTTTCGAGATACTGGATTACTAAGTTAGAGCGCCTCGCTCAGCTTCTATATTGAAGAATTATACAGGATTTAAATCCTGTCAATGATTTTTTGTAGGTTGTCGCTTCCGAGTATTTTCAATTTATTGCAGTATTGTGAGATATAATATTTTAACTGATGTCAAAAATGCTGTGCCGTGGAATTCATTCATTGCGTTCATAGGCACATGGTCCCAAGATGATGGCCGCCTTGCCAGCGGACCTCGCCGGCCACCACTGCGTTCGCGAGGCGGCGCAGGCGCACCGCGCGTTGGAGGCACGATCTGTCTCAGGGAAGATGGTGCTCGTAATCACCTGAATTCGGGGGTGCCGCGGGCGCGCTAGGCCGGGAACAAGGTCTTCGCCAGTACGTCCACGAACACCCGCAGCTTGGGCGAGGGGTAGCGGCTCGACGGCCACAGCAGGCGGAACACGCCCTCATGCTCGGTGTGGTCGGCCAGCACCACCGTCAGCCGGCCCTCGGCGACCTGGCGGCGGATGGCGAAATCCGGAAGGCAGGCGATGCCCAGCCCTTGCTCGGCCAGGGCGATCAGCGGCTCGATCGTGTTCGCCACCGCCGTGCTCGACAGCGCGATCTCCCTGCCGCCACGCAGCGGCCAGGGCTCGAACTTGCCGCTGGTGGCGAAGCGGTGCTGCAGGCAGGCATGGCCGGCCAGGTCCTCCGGCACCAGCGGCACGCCGCGGCGCCCGAGATAGTCGGGCGCGGCCACCAGCTGCAGCCGGAACACGCCGAGGAAGCGGCTCATCAGCCGGGAATCGCTGACCTCGCCGGCGCGGATCACCGCATCGAAGCCCTCGTCGATCACATCGACCAGCCGGTCGGTGAAGTCGAGGTCCAGCTCGATCTCGGGATAGGCCCGCATGAAGGCGCCGAGGGTCGGCATCATCAGCATGCCGGCCAGCGGCAGGCTGACCCGCAGCCGGCCGCGCGGTGCGCCCCGGGTCTGCGCCAGCTCCGCCTCGGCGGTCTCGATCTCGCTGAAGATCCGCCGGCAGCGCTCCAGGAACAGCGCCCCCTCCGGCGTCAGCGTCACCGAGCGGGTCGACCGGTGCAGCAGCCGTACGCCCAGCCGCTGCTCCAGCCGCGCCACCGCCTTGCCGATGGCGGAGGGGGAGACGCCGAGCTGCCGCCCCGCCACGGTGAAGCTGCGGGCGTCGGCCGCCCGGACGAAGGCGTCGAGCGCGCCGAGGCTGTCGGAGGGCCGCATGATCATTCCGGACATTCAGGTCCCAAGTGTCCGGAACTATAGCCCAATTCTCCGGAATGCGCGGCGGCCTCACCTTGTCGGCAGTCACCCACCAAGGAGGCAGACATGCCGCAACACCACGACCGGTTCCCGTATTCCGCCATCGTCGACCGCCCGAAGCTGCGCTGGCCGAACGGCGCCCGGGTCGCGGTCTGGGTCGCGCCGAACATCGAGCATTTCCTGTTCGACCGGCCGTCGAGCGCGATCAACCCGCACACCGCCAGCCTCGTCCCCGACGTGCTGAACTATTCCTGGCGCGACTATGGCGTCCGGGTCGGCATCTGGCGGCTGATGGAGGTGATGGAGAAGCACGGGGTCAGGGGCGCGGTGGCGCTGAACTCGGACGTCGTCCGGCACTATCCGCGCATCATCGAGGCCGGCCAGGCGCTGGGCTGGGAGTGGATGGGCCATGGCGAGACCAACTCGACGCTGATCCACGCCCAGCCGGAGGCGGAGGAGCGGCAGATCCTGCGCAGCGTGGTCGAGACCATCGAGCAGGCCACCGGCCGGCGGCCGCGCGGCTGGCTCAGCCCGGCGCTGACGGAATCGCACCGCACGCTCGACCTGCTGGCCGAGGCCGGCATCGACTACGTCGCCAATTGGGTGAACGACGAGCAGCCCTATCCGATGCGGGTGCAGACCGGCACGATGCTGTCGCTGCCCTATTCGATCGAGATCAACGACTTCAACGCCTTCCTCTTCCAGGGCCAGACCGGCGAGCAGTTCGCGCAGACCATCCGCGACCAGTTCGACGTCCTCTACGAGGATGGTGCGAAGACCGGCCGGGTGATGGGCATCGCCCTGCACCCGTTCCTGATCGGCCACCCCCACCGGGCCCGGCATTTCGCCGCGGCGCTGGCCCATATCGCCGCGCATGACGAGGTCTGGCTCGCCACCGGCAGTGAGATCGCCGATTGGTACCGGAAGAGCGTCGCGGAGACCTGACCGGCGGAGTTGCCAGGCCCGCCGGCGCTGCTCAGGGTTTGGTGAGCCAGCCCTGGCGGGCGAAGAACGGCTTCAGCTTCTCCACGACCTGTTGGGCCATGCGCTCGCCGTCCGAGGCGGCGTCGCCGGACATCAAGACGCTGGTGCCGGCGCCCAGGGCGGCGGATTCGGCGACGCGGCCGGTCGCCGCCCCGACTCCCATCGTCTCGGCGGCGCCCGGCTTCCGGCTGCTCTGGGCGACCGCGTCGAAGCGTTCGATCAGGCGCGGCTGCGACCCGCTGGTTTGATAGTAGAGCTGCAGGTCCGCCTCGACCGTGCTCTGGCCCGCTCCCAGGCCGATCAGGTTGCGCCGGGTCCGGTTGCCCTCGTCGACCGACAGCATCTGGCCGTCGATGATCAGCGTGTTGCCGCCGATGGCCGGCGCGGTCGCCTCGGCGCGCACGGCCGGCAGGCCGAGCTTCTGAATCTCCTGGACGAGCGTGCTGGAGATGGCGCCGGCGACCGCACGGCCGTCCTCGGCCGCCTGGGCGTCCGGGGGCGTGCCGCTGAACGCGCTCATCAGCCGGGCCCGCAGGCCGCTGTCGAGCGTCACCTCCTGCGGCGTCACCGCGAAATCGGCGACGAGAATAGTGTCGGGCCGGGGCAGGGCCGGGCCGTCATAGGCCTGCTCCTGCCGGATATGGGTCGGGGCGCAGGCGGCCGTGACCATAAGCAGCAGCCCCGCCAGGGCCCTTCCGGCCATCGCCGGCGAAACCATCCAGATCGATCGCATGATGTCGCCCCAAGAGCCGCCGCGCCCGTTGATCCGGGCGTACAGGACATCATCCTCCCGATCGCAAAGCGCAGCCAGGGCCGGCCGCGGCGATTCCAGGTGACCGGCATCATCCGTTCGGCGGATCGCCGATGCCGTGCGAACGGCTTCTGCCGAACCGGATGATGTGCAGCAAGAATGGGTCTGTGGCGTCCCCGGAGAGATTCGAACTCCCGACCCGCTGCTTAGGACGCAGCCGCTCTATCCTGCTGAGCTACGGGGACCCGGCGCCCTTATAGCAAGCCCGCGGGGGCGATGACACCCCCGCCGTGACGTCGTGCGAATGTCGGAAACGAAGAGGCCACCCGGAAAGGGTGGCCTCTGTGTCGTCGCCTGGAGATTGAAGCCCGCTCGCGCCTCAATCCTCGACGAAGCTGCGCTGGAAGGCGTGCACCAGCGGGTCGACCGCGTATTGCAGGGCGGTGCGGGTGCCGGTCTGGATCGAGGCCTCGGCCGGCATGCCGGCGGAGAGGTTGACCTGCGGCGCGACCTGCTTCAGCAGGGTCGGGTCGACCTCGACCTTGGCCAGGAAGTAGGAGCGGCGGGTCTGCTCGTCCTGGGTGCTGTCGGCGGCGACATAGATCACCTTGCCGTCGATCCGCGGCATGTTGCGCTGGTGGTAGGCGGTGAAGCGGATCAGCGCCGACTGGCCCTCGCGCACCGTGTCGATGTCGTTGGGCTGCACCTGGACGTCGATCACCAGCTTGTCGTTCTTCGGCACGATCTCCAGGATCGGGGCGCCCGGCTGAATCACGCCGCCGAGCGTGTGGTACTTCAGGTTCACCACGGTGCCGTCGAGCGGCGCCAGGATCCGGGTGCGGCCGACCACGTCGCCGGCGGAGCGCAGCTTCTCCTCGAGCTGGGCCAGCTCCTTCTGGGTGCTGGCCCGCTCCTCGGCGATCTTGTCGCGGAAGTCGCTGTCCAGCGCCAGCATCCGCATCTGGCTCTCGCCGATGGTCTGCTCGGCCTTGGCGATGGAGGAGGTGTCGGAGGCCTTCTGGCCGATGATCTGGGCCTGGGCGCGCTGCAGCTGCAGCAGCCGTGTCTTGCGCTCCAGCCCCTTGGCCACCAGCGGCGCGACGCCGTCGATCTCCTGCTGGATCAGGTCGAGCTGGGTGTCGGACGACGTGATCTGCGCGCGCAGCCCCTCGATGTCGGAGCGGCTCTGCTCGACGCGCTGCTCCAGCACCGATTTCTGGCCCAGGATCGATTCGCGGCGGGACACGAACTGCTCCTGCTGCGCCTTGACCAGGGCCGCGGCGACCGGGTTCTTCGCCGCCTCGTCCTGCACCTCCTGAGGGATGGTGATGGACGCCGCGCCGCTCTGCTCGGCGTCGATCCGGACGAGCGCCGCGATGTCGGCCAGGCGCTGCATGCGCACCGAATCATAGGTCGCCAGGTCGCGGGTGGAGTCGAGCACCAGCAGCGTGTCGCCGGCCTTGACCTCGGTGCCGTCCCTGATCAGCAGCTCGCGGATGATGCCGCCCTCGAGGTGCTGCACCGTGCGCTTGTTGCCCTCCGGGCTGACCACGCCGTTGGCGATCGCGGCGCTGGCCAGCGGGGACACCGCGGCCCAGGCGCCGAAGCCGAAGACGAACACGCCGATCACGACGCCGCCGATCAGGCTCAGGCGGTTCAGGCCATAGGCGTTGCGCTTCAGCGCCGTCGCGGTGTCATCCGGCGGAGCGGGCAGGCGCGGGCTGCTGAGGACGGCCGGCGGCAGTGGCTGTCCAGGCTCCTGAGGCGTGAGCGACATTATCCGAACTTCCCTTTGGCGCCGGCGTGGTCTCCGCGGCGCGTGGTCCAGCAATGCGGGCCAGAACATCGGCTCGCGGTCCAAGCAGCGCGATCTCGCCGTCGCGCATCACCAGCAAACGGTCGGCATCGGCGAGAATCTGCGGCCGATGGGCGACCAGGACGACGGTCGTGCCCAGGGCCTTCAGCCCGTTGATCGTGCCCATCAGCGCCGCCTCGCCATCGGCGTCGAGATTGGAGTTGGGCTCGTCCAGCACCACCAGCTTGGGCTGGCCGAACACGGCGCGGGCCAGGCCGACGCGCTGGCGCTGGCCGCCCGACAGCGGCACCCCGCCGTCGCCGATCGGCGTGTCGTAGCCCTGGGGCAGCCGCACGATCATGTCGTGCACGCCGGCCAGCTGCGCCGCCGTCACCACCTGCTCGGAATCGACTGCCCCCATGCGGGCGATGTTCTCGGCCACCGTGCCGGGGAAGATGTCGACCACCTGCGGCAGATAGCCGAGATGCGGCCCCAGCGTCTCCGGCGACCATTGTCCGAGATCGGCGCCGTCCAGGCGCACCGCGCCGTCAGTCGGTGGATAGATGCCGCACAGCAGACGGCACAGCGTGCTCTTGCCCGAGGCCGAGGGGCCGACGACGCCCAGCACCTCGCCGCCGGCGATCTCGAAGCTGACGCGCTTGATGATCGGGGTCTTGCTGTTAGGCGCTACGAACACCAGCTTGTCGATCTGCACCTGGCCGGACGGCGGGGGTAGGGTCAGCCCGTCCTTGCGCTTTGGCAGCGCGGTCAGGATCTTTTCGATCGATTCATAGGATTGGCGGGCGCTGATGAACTGGCGCCAGGAGCTGATCGCCTGCTCGACCGGGGCCAGGGCCCGCGACAGCAGCATCGACCCGGCGATCATGCCGCCCGAGGTCAGCTCGCCATGCAGCAGCAGATAGGCGCCGACGCCCATCACCAGGCTCTGCACGAAGATGCGGACGAATTTCGAGGATCCGCCGATGATCGCCGACAGGTCCGAGCTCTTCTCCTGGCCCTGCAGCGCCGCCTCGGCATCCTTCCGCCAGCGCGTCAGCAGCGCCGGCAGCATGCCCATGGCGCGCACCGTCTCGGCGCTGCGGATGGCGCCTTCGGCCTGGCGCTGCGCCGTGACCTGCAGCTTGTTGGCGTCGGTGGTCGGGCCGCGCAGCATCTTCTCATTGGCCAGCGCCAGCCCGAACAGGACGAAGGCGGAGATCAGCGCCGTGACGCCGAGCGCCCAGTGCAGCAGGAACATGACGACGATGAAGACCGGCGCCCAGGGGGCGTCGAACAGCGGCCCGATCGACGGGCCGCCGATGAAGGCGCGGATCTGCGACAGGTCGCGCAGCGCCTGGCCGCCCACCGGCGCGCCCAGCACCGCGCCGTTCACCCCGGTCTCGACCAGCGTGCCGGCCAGCTGGCGCTCGAACCGGGTGCCGATCCGGGCCAGCAGGGCCGAGCGCAGCCCGTCGAGCCAGCCGAGGATGATGAAGGCGAAGGCGGCGATCAGCGTCAGGAACACCAGCGTCTCGATATGGGCGCTGCCCAGCACCCGGTCGAACAGCTGGTAGGAGTAGAGCGGCGACACCATCACCAGGAGGTTGAGGACGAAGCTGAACCCCCCCGCCACCAGGAACCACGGCCTGACGGATCGCAGGGCCCGGCGGGCGGCGCTTGGCGGTGTCGATTCGGTCTTCGCCATAATCTCTTTTTCCCCTCGTCGACATGTCCGGCGCCACCGCCTGCAGCCGACTTTATATACCGGAGTATACTGATCGAGAAGCAGATCGCCCCGCTACCGGAAAGCGAACTGAATCTCCCTAAGGACCCGTAATTGAATAAATCATTCCATGCTTTGTAACTGTGTCATAGGTAACACCCATTGTCCCGACAGATTCAGCGATCGTCATGGCAGAATTCTGACCATTTCGAGACCGATCCTTATCCCTTGGCGGTAGGGCCAAGTCGATCTAGGATGGCCTCCTCATGGAACAAAGAAGCAACATGGACTCCCTGGCCCGGCTGCAGACGGCGCAGGTCACGCGCGGGGTCCGCCGCTGGTTCGCCGCCGCCGGCCAGGCCAGCCTGCCGGAGTTCGGGCTGCCCGACGGCCGCCGCGCCGACATCCTCGCGCTCGACGGGGCGGGCGGCATCACCCTGGTCGAGGTCAAGGTCTCGATCGCCGATTTCCGCGGCGACCGGAAATGGCCGAACTATGCAGCCTACTGCGACCGGTTCTGCTTCGCCGTGCCGGAGGATTTCCCGCAGGAGCTGATCGGCCCGGAATGCGGCCTGATCGTCGCCGACGGCTTCGACGCGGTGCTGCTGCGGCCGCCGCCGGAACACCGCCTGCCGCCGCCCCGGCGCAAGGCCCTGGTGCTGGAGTTCGGCCGGGTCGCGGCCCAGCGCCTGCACCTCTTGGAGGACGAGGGCGCGCTGGTCGGCTGGCGCGGCACCGGCGCGATCTGATCCGGCTTCGCTCCCCGACCGGATCGTCAGGGCGTCTTCTGGTCGCTGTGGCCGCCGCTCCTCGGCGCGGCCGTGCTGGCCCGCAGCAGCAGCCGGCACGGCAGCGTCGTCTTCAGCGGCAGATCGGCGGCGTCGCCGTCCAGCAGTTTCAGCAGGATCCGCGCGACCGTCGCTCCCAGGCCGGATGTCGGCTGCCGGATCGTGCTCAGGGGCGGCTCGCAGAAGGCGCCGACCGGGGCGCCGTCGAAGCCGATGACCGACAGGTCGCCGGGCACCGACACGCCCTGCGCCCGGACCGTGCTCATCAGGGCGATGGCGGCGTCATCCCAGCAGCACACCGCCGCCGTCGGCCGCCGCTTCCGCGCCAGATAGGCCCGGGCGGCGTCGATGCCGCACTGGAAGCCGTCCTGGAACGAATGGCCGCCCCCGTGGCGGACCACCGCCCGGCTGGGCAGACCGGCCGCCGCCACCGCCTCGGCGACGCCGGCGAACCGCTCCGTCTCGTGATAGTTGCCGTCCGGCCCGGCGCTGTAGAAGAACGAGCGGTGGCCGAGGCCGATCAGGTGCCGCATCGCCTCGCGCATCGCCTCTCGGTCGTTGGCGACCACGGTCGGAATGCCCTCCGCGCTGCGGTCGTGCAGCAGCGACACGATCGGGATGCCGGCGCCGGCCAGCGACCGCCGGCCATAGGACGGCAGCTCGCCGGACCCCAGGACGATCGCGCCGGCGACGATGCCGCCGATCGCCAGGTCGGGAATGTGCTTCTCCCCCGAGCGGCTGCGGCTGGCGATCACCAGGTTGAAGCCGGCGTCCGAGAGGGTCGAGGCGGCGCTCTGCAGGGCTTCGGACGTGACCTGCGAGACGTCGTTGGCGATCGCCGGTTCCGACATCACCACCATGACGATGTTGGACGTGCCGACCCGCAGGTTGCGGGCGGTGGCGTTGGGGACGTAGCCGAGCTGCTCGACCGCCGCGACGATCCGGCGGCGCGTCGTCTCGTTGACCCTGCCAGGATTGGCCAGCGCGCGGCTGACCGTCGATGTCGCAACGCCGGCCAGCTTCGCGACATCGCGCATAAGGGGGGCGAAAGCCTCATGGCCGCTCGGGCGCCTGCCCATAATCTGCGTATTCTTTCCGCTTTGCCGCTGTCCTTGCCCGGACGACGTGTCGTCACCGGCAGGGTCGGCGGCCGATATGGTCGATCAAATCCGTTCCAATAGACCCGGGAAAAAAGCCGTTGCAAAGCAGGGTAACGTTGCCACAATTTTGGCAATCGATTGCCATTCTTATCGGTGGGCGAGCAAGCTTGTCGAGGTATGTTGGCGTCGTCCGTCCAACGGCACCCGGTCCCCGCGCTCCTGCCGCGCCCCCGGCCGGAGCGTTCTCATCTTGCCTGGCGGCAGGATTCTCGACGGGTTGTCTGGAGAGACGTCCAAATCGCCATTATAATGCGGGGTTGATGCAACTATATGAAGTCAATTCATCAAAAAATTGCATTCGGGTCAAAAATTTCGCACGGATAATGGCAAAAATACCTTGCCAATGTTTTGTCCTTGGTTAATACATCGGCCATGTAGGTGAAATATCCTACTGTCATAGTAACGTTTGTTTCAGCGTTCCCTGTAAGGCCTCTCCTTTCCGCGCGCGGCCCCGGGAGCGAACGCATCCACATGGCATTCTGGAGGGAATCCGACCAATGGCGATCATCAACGGCACGGCCGGTGTGGACAATCTGAGCGGCACCGCCGACAACGACACCATCAATGGCCTGGACGGCAATGACCGGCTGATCGGTATGGAAGGCGACGACGTCGTCAATGGCGACGCGGGCGATGACGAGCTGCATGGCAGCTGGGGCAACGACTCGCTGAACGGCGGGGATGGCATCGACATCATCGCCTATCTCAACTCGGACGCCGCCGTCACGATCAATCTCGGCTCCGGCCAGGCGGAGGGGGGCTTTGCCGCCGGGGACAGTTGGACCGGCGTCGAGGGCGTCAGCGGCAGCCAGTTGAACGACAACCTGTGGGGCGATGCGGAGGCCAACACGCTCCTCGGCATCGAAGGCGATGACCGGATCATCGGCATGGCAGGCGACGATGTCATCAATGGCGGTGCGGGCAATGATGAGCTGCACGGCAGTTGGGGCGCCGACACGCTCATCGGCGGGGACGGCCTCGACGTCACCGCCTATCTCAACTCGGATGCCGGGGTGACGGTCAATCTCGCCACCGGCGAGGCGACGGGAGGTTTCGCCGCCGGAGACCAGCTTTCCGGCATCGAAGGCGTGAGCGGCAGCCAGTTGAACGACATCCTGACCGGCGATGCGGCGGCAAACACGCTCAGCGGTACCGAGGGCGACGATATCCTGACCGGAGGCGCCGGCGCCGACACGCTGAATGGCGGCGACGGGTCGGACTTCGCCGGCTATGAGGGCTCGGCCGCGGCGGTGACCGTGGACCTGGTGGCCGGCACCGGCACCGGCGGCGATGCCGAGGGCGACACCCTCAGCGGCATCGAGCACCTGATCGGCTCCGCCTTCAACGACCAGCTCACCGGCAGCGACGTCGACAACATCATCCGTGGCGGCGCCGGCACCGACACCATCAACAGCGGCGCCGGCAACGACTCGGTCGACGCCGGCAGCGACAACGACACCGTCTCGGGCGGCGCGGGCACCGACTCGCTGTGGGGCGGCACCGGCGATGACCAGATCGACGGCGGTGACGGCAATGACCGCCTCCAGGGTGCGGCCGGGGCGGATGCCCTGACCGGCGGCGCCGGCATCGACACCGCCGTCTACACCTCCAGCCGGGCCGGGGTGACGGTCGATCTCGCGGCCGGCACCGGCAGCGGCGGCGACGCCCAGGGCGACACCCTGGTCGGGATCGAGCAGCTGGAAGGATCCAATTCCAACGACACGCTGACCGGCGACGCAGGCAACAACGGCCTCTGGGGTGGCGCCGGCAACGATGTCCTCGCCGGCGGGGCCGGGGCCGACACGCTCAAGGGCGGCATCGGCACCGACAGCTTCGTCTACATCGCGATCGGCGACAGCACCGTGGCGGCCGCCGGCCGGGACGTGATCTCGGACTTCGCCGCCGGCGACAAGATCGACCTGTCCGGCATCGACGCCGACGGCAACGAGGCCAATGGCGACACCGCCTTCACCTTCGGCACCGGCAACTTCACCGCCGGCGCCGGGCAGCTGCGGGTGGTGGATTTCGGCGACGGCCGCCAGGGCGTCTATCTCGAGACCACCGGCGACAAGACCACCGATGCGATCATCACGGTCTATTCGGACCATGCGCTGACGGCGGCGGATTTCGTGCTGTAGCGTTTCCCGGGCCGGGCGCTCCCAGGGGCGCCCGGCCTTGTTCCATCGTTCAGGATTTATAAAATGATAATCAAAAATTGTGCTTGTTCTCCAAATATTTTGCCGCAATCCATGCTGACTCTGTTCCCGAAATTTTTGTTGAATTCAGGATTTCATTGAGAATTCCGACAAAAATGTTTTCTAATACTTCCGCATTTGTTAATGAATTGACTTGATAGGCGGTTGGTCCTGCCTGACTTGACATTTTTGTTTAGTCCTCGATCCCGGGGAGTGCTTTTCAGGCAAGGCTGCCCACGCCGGTGGGAACGTTCCAAAGCAAACAGGTCGTGAGGGAGGGTCCAGGGCCGCATTCTCCGGCAATGCACGGAGTCCCTGATCCCGTGACAGCAACGCTGATTTCGACGGAGAAGCACAGAATGGCGATCATCAACGGCACCGAAGGGGCCGACGACCTGCTCGGCACCGCGACCGACGACACCATCAACGGCCTCGGCGGCAACGACGATGCGCTCAATGGAGCCGACGGCAACGACACCATCAACGGCCTCGGCGGCAACGACGATGCGCTCAATGGAGCCGACGGCAACGACACCGTGAACGGTGGAGATGGGGACGACATCATCGCCGGCGGCCTGGGCTCGGATACGCTCGATGGCGGCGCCGGGATCGATGCCGTCAATTACGGCCTCGAGCCGCAGAACGCCGCCGTCACCGTGAACTTGGCGACCGGCGTGGTCGGCGGCCAGGCGGCGGGCGACACGCTGATCAGCATCGAGAATGTGATCGGCACCAATTTCAATGACGTGCTGATCGGCGACGCCGGGCCGAACTTCTTTCATGGCAGCGAAGGCAACGACTCGCTGTCCGGTGGCGATGGCGACGACGTCCTGGTCGGCGGGCCCGGCGCCGACACCATCGACGGCGGCGCCGGCAATGACGGCGTCGCCTATGATCTGGAGGTCCTGGCCTCCGGGGTCATCGTGAATCTGCAGACCGGCGTCACCGGCGGGGCGGCGGCGGGCGATACGCTCACCAACATCGAGTTCCTCCGTGGCACCAACTTCGCCGACACGCTGACCGGCGACGCCGGCGCGAACGACCTCGTCGGGCTGGACGGCGCCGACACGCTCTCCGGCGGGGACGGAAACGATTTCCTCGTCGGCGGCGCCGGCGCGGACGCGCTCGATGGCGGAGCCGGCCTCGACATCGCCAACTACTGGAACTCGACGGCCGCCATCTCGATCAACCTCGCCACCGGCTTCGTGAGCGGGGGCGATGCCGCCGGAGACACCTTTGCCGGCATCGAGGGCCTGTACGGTACCGCCTTCGGCGACGCGCTGACCGGCGACGCCGGTGACAACACGCTCTGGGGCCTGGACGGCGGCGACACCCTGGATGGGGGAGACGGCAATGACTCGCTCCAGGGCCATGCGGCCTGGACACGCTGATCGGCGGCGCGGGGGCCGATGCCCTCGACGGCGGCGACGGCATCGATTGGGCGACCTATTCGGCCTCGGTGGCCGGTGTCACGATCGACCTGGCGGCGGGCACCGGCACCGGCGGCGATGCCGAGGGCGACACCTTCACCGGCATCGAGAACATCACCGGCACCGCTGCCGCGGACCACATCTACGGCGGCGCGGACGCCAATGCGTTCGACGGCGGCGCCGGCGACGGCTCGGATTTCGCCAACTACCAGGGCTCGGCGGCCGGGGTGATCGTCAACCTGCTGGCCAACACCGCCTCCGGTGGCGACGCCGAGGGCGACACGCTGACCAATATCGAGAATCTCTACGGCTCGAGCCAGAACGACCAGCTCACCGGCAGCGACGCGCGCAACATCATCGGCGGCGAGCTCGGCAACGACACCATCGTCGGCAATGGCGGCGACGACAGTCTCTCCGGCGAGGCCGGCGACGACAATCTCGACGGCGGCGCCGGCAACGACCGTCTCGTCGGCGGCGCCGGGATCGACACCATCCATGGCGGCATCGGCAACGACTCGATCGATGGCGGCAGCGACGACGGCCTGATCTTCGGTGACGCCGGCGACGACACGATTCGTGGCGGCAGCGGCCATGACGAGATCGACGGCGGCGACGGCAACGACTTCATCGAGGCCGGGGCCGGGGCCGACACCATCACCGGCGGCGCCGGCATCGACACCGCGGATTACAGCCATTCCGCCGGGGCCGTGACCATCAGCCTCCAGGCCGGCACCGGCACCGGCGGCGATGCCCAAGGCGACACGCTGGCCGGGGTCGAGCAGGTGGTCGGCTCCGCCTTCGCCGACAATCTCGGCGGCGACGCCGGCAACAACACCCTCTGGGGCGGGGCCGGCAACGACGTCATCGCCGGGGCGGCCGGAGCCGACCTGCTGAAGGGCGGGGCCGGCAACGACGTCTTCACCTACAGCAACGTCGCCGAAAGCACCGTGGCCGCGTCGGGCAAGGACACGATCGCGGACTTCGCCACCGGCGACAGGATCGACCTGTCCGGCATCGACGCTGACGGCAATCCCGACAATGGCGATACCGCGTTCACCTTCGGCACCGGCGGCTTCACTGGCGTCGCCGGTCAGCTTCGGGTGGTGGATTTCGGTGACGGCCGCCAGGGCGTCTATCTCGACGCCAACGGCGACAAGAGCCCGGATTCGATCATCACCGTCTACTCCGACCATGCGCTGACCGCGGCGGACTTCGTGCTCTGAAACCCGGACGGCCCGGACGCAGGACGCGCCCGGGCCGTCATGCGCATTGCGAGAGCTTTTCAGAGCACCCGATCTCGACCCCGATCAGGCCGATGCCGAGCAGGCGGCGCGCATCCTCGATCGGCTGGTGCTTCGCCTCTCCTGCGCCTTGCGGGAGGGGCCGCTGCCGCTTGCGCCTGCAGGGGATAGTGCCGTCGCGCTGCGCTAGGCAGCCGATCCGACGGGATCGACAACGCAGTATGCGTTCGGGTGGTTCCCGTCGCGCATAAATCCATGTATGTCGTGGGGTCGCATCGGGCCGCGTCGTCCAGCCTTGCAACCCCGAATCCAGAGTGGCGCTATGCTGAGAACCCGTCCTCGCAAGTTTGTCCTCGGTGCCCTGGCCGGCCTTGCCGTCGCGGCCGGCGTCGCCGTGCCGGGCGCGGCCTCGGCGCAGAACGTGCAATACATCTCCTCCAGCCGCGACTGGCACGCCTTCCAGTTCAGCGAGAACGGCGGCAAGGCCTGCTACATCGCCAGCAAGCCGACCAAGTCCGAGCCGGCCAATGTCCGCCACGGCGACGTCTTCATCCTGGTCACCAACCGGCCGGCGGAGAAGCAGAAGAACGTGGTCAGCCTGCAGGTCGGCTACACGCTGAAGTCGGGAGCCGATGTCACCCTGACGATCGGCGGCAAGAACTTCCAGCTGTTCACCGACGGCAACACCGCCTGGTCGCGCGACGCCGCGGCGGATGACGCGCTGGTCAACGCGATGAAGGGCGGCTCGACCATGACGGTCAAGGCCACCTCCTCGCGCGGCACCGGCACCAACTACACCTTCTCCCTCGCCGGCATCTCGGCGGCGCTGGGCGAGATCAACAAAGCCTGCGGCGCCTGACCGCAAGTTCTTTACAATGCGCGGCCCCTTCCCTCGGGGAGGGGCCGTCGCCATTTGTGGGTCCTCCGGAGGTCCCGATGGGTATCGAAACGCACGCCACCACCTTCGCGCCGCCCGCGCCCCGCGCCGACGGCCGCATCAACCTGGTCGGGCTCGACCGTGCCGAGCTGGCGGAGACGCTGGCGGCTCTGGGCGAGCCGGCATTCCGCGCGCGCCAGCTGTTCGGCTGGATCTACAAGCGTGGCGCCACCGACTTCCAGGCGATGAGCGACATGGCCAAGGGCCTGCGCGCCAAGCTGGCGGACGGCTACGCCCTCGACCGGCTGCAGGTGGTGCGGCAGCAGCAATCCTTTGACGGCACCCGCAAATGGCTGGCCCGGATGGAAGACGGGCAGGAGATCGAATCGGTGCACATCCCGGAGGAGGATCGCGGCACGCTCTGCGTTTCCTCCCAGGTCGGTTGCACCCTGACCTGCAAGTTCTGCCACACCGGCACCCAGCGCCTGGTGCGTAACCTCGAGGCGTCGGAGATCGTCAGCCAGGTCATGCTGGCCCGCGACATCCTGGAGGATTGGGGGCGGGAAGGGGACGACCGCCAGCTCACCAACATCGTCATGATGGGCATGGGCGAGCCGCTGTACAATTTCGAGAACGTCAAGCGCGCGCTGAAGCTGGTAATGGACCCGGAGGGCATCGCCCTGTCGCGCCGCCGCATCACCCTGTCGACCGCCGGCGTGGTGCCGATGATGAAGCGCTGCGGCGAGGAGCTGGGCGTCAACCTGGCGGTGTCGCTGCATGCGGTGACCGACGAGCTGCGCGACCAGATCGTGCCGATCAACAAGAAGTACCCGGTCAGGGAACTGCTGGACGCCTGCCGCGAATACCCCGGCGTCAACAACGCCCGCCGCATCACCTTCGAATATGTGATGCTGAAGGACGTCAACGACACCCCGGCCGATGCCCGCCAGCTGGTGCGCATCCTCAAGGGCATCCCGGCCAAGATGAACCTGATCCCCTTCAACCCCTGGCCGGGCGCGCCCTTCGAATGCTCGACGCCGGAGGCGATCGACCGCTTCGCCGACATCCTGATGGAGGCCGGCTACGCCAGCCCGATCCGGACGCCGCGCGGCAGCGACATCCTCGCCGCCTGTGGCCAGTTGAAGTCGGACAGCGTGCGCCAGCGCGCCTCGGCCCGCGCCGCCGCCGCGGCCGCCGCGCACTGATCGCTGCATGACCCTCGCCGAATTCTTCCAGACCCCGGGCGCCTGGGCGCTGCTCTTCGCCCTGCTGGCGATGCCGGCGCTGGCCCGCATGCTCGCCCGCGCCGGCCTGGCCCGCAGCTGGGCCCTGCTGGCGCTGGTGCCGCATGTCGGCGTCATGCTGGTCTTCGCCGTGCTGCTGTTCCGGCGCTGGCCGTCGGTGGCGGCGCTGGGGGAGGGCCAGCGATGAGCGATGTGCTCGAGGCGCTGTCGTCCTTCTACGGCCCCGGCTGGATGGCGACCTTCCCGCATTGGGGCACCAACCTGATCATCGGCATCTACATCGTGCTGCTGATGAGCTTCGCCGCCTATGCGCTGGTTAAGGCGCGGGTGACGCCGCTGTGGTCGATCCTGCTCCTGGTGCCCTATCTCGACGTCATCGTGCTCTGGGTCATCGCCTTCATCCGCTGGCCGCGCATCGACGGGCCGCGGCCGCATGTCGTCCACCGGGGATGAGGCGCCTCGGCCTGGCGCTGTCGTCGGCCCTGGCCTGGCTTTCCCTCTCGTCCCATGCCTTTGCCGTGGAGACCGATATCCGCGGCTGGGACAAGCTCTCCTGGGGCATGACCGCCGAGCAGGTCGACTCCGCCCTGCCGCAGGCCGTGCCGCT
This sequence comes from Mycobacterium sp. KBS0706, assembly GCF_005938675.2. Lineage (GTDB taxonomy): Bacteria > Pseudomonadota > Alphaproteobacteria > DSM-16000 > Inquilinaceae > Inquilinus. Next base: position 46,195 of record NZ_VCCH02000004.1, on the reverse strand, counting down.
GTCGCCGCCCTGGGATTTCGGGCCGCTCTATGCAGAGCGCATGGTGCAGAACGTGGTGGTCGGCGGCATCGCCTTCGACCTGGTGCCGGAGTTGGCGCGCAAGAACGGCCGGCTGGTCCAGATCCTGTTCGAGCGGCGCTCGCCGATCCCCGGCCCGGACGAGCTGCAATCCTTCGTCAACGACCTGCACGCCCGGCTCGGCCCGCCGGCCGAGAACTGTGTGGTCGAATCCGGCCTGGTGACACGGCTGTGGCGCTTTCCTTCGGCCCAGGTGGCGCTGACCGCGGTCGACTTCTCCGCCGATGGCAGCCGCGGCCGGCTGCAGCGCCTGCTGCTGCGCTACACCGCCGCCGACCACGCGCCGGCCTCGCCCTGTGAACGGAACAAACCCAGACCATGAACGTGATGGCAACGGAAACGCTTCATTCCGCGGCAATGGCGGTCTAGGGTCGAAGTTCCATTGAACGCCGCGATTCCCTCTCCGCCCCACCGGGAGCCATGAGATGAGCAATTCGTCCGAGTACGTGCCGCCGACTGTCTGGGCCTGGGACAAGGCGAGCGGCGGCCAGTTCGCCAGCATCAACCGCCCGATCGCCGGCCCGACGCATGACAAGGCGCTGCCGGTCGGCCGCCATCCCTTCCAGCTCTACTCGCTGGCGACGCCTAACGGCCAGAAGGTCACGATCCTGTTCGAGGAGCTGCTGGCGGCCGGCCACAGCGGCGCCGAATACGACGCCTGGCCGATCCGGATCGGCGACGGCGACCAGTTCGGCAGCGGCTTCGTCGACATCAACCCGAACTCCAAGATCCCGGCGCTGCTCGACCGCAGCGGCCCGACCCCGATCCGGATCTTCGAATCCGGCGCCATCCTGGTCCATCTCGCCGAGAAGTTCGGCGCCTTCCTGCCGAAATCCGGCCCGGCCCGCGCCGAGACGCTGTCCTGGCTGTTCTGGCAGATGGGCAGCGCGCCTTTCCTCGGCGGCGGTTTCGGCCATTTCTACGCCTATGCCCCGACCAAGATCGAATACGCCATCAACCGCTATGCCATGGAGGCCAAGCGCCTGCTCGACGTGCTCGACCGCCGCCTGGCCGAGACCGAATACGTCGCCGGCGGCGAATACACCATCGCCGACATGGCGAACTGGCCCTGGTTCGGCGGCCTGGCCCTGGGCCGGGCCTATGGCGCGGCGGAGTTCCTGGACGTGCAGAGCTACAAGCACGTGCAGCGCTGGGCCAAGGCGATCGACGCCCGGCCGGCGGTGAAGCGCGGCCGCATCGTCAACCGCCTCAGCGGCGACCCGTCGGAGCAGCTGCACGAGCGTCACGATGCCGGCGACTTCGCGACCCGGACCCAGGACAAGCTCCAGGGCTAGCCGCCAAAAGAAACGCCCCGCCGCAAGCGGCGGGGCGCGATTCTGCCGGAGGTCCGGATCAGACGAAGGTGAAGTCGGACGCCGTCAGGCCGAGGGCCGCCAGGTCGGCCACGCTGTGCACATTCGTCAGATGGACGAAGGTGTCCGCGTGGTCGGCCGAGGTGACATAGGCCAGGTTGGCGGTGCTGGTCGCGCTGTCGTAATAGGCGATGATGTCGCCGGCGGTCTCGCCCGAGATCCCCTTGGCGGCGGCATCGGCCGACGCGAAGCCCTTGTCGGTGATCACCACCGCGGCCTCGCCATGGGCATCGGCGGCAGCGCCGCTGAAGAAGCTCGTCACCGCGCCGCCAGACGTGCCGTCGCCATTGTCGACGAAGTTCGCGCCGACGCCGTCGCGGCCGAGGCCGGCGGCGTCGAAGGCGAAGCTGTCATGGCTCGGGTCGAAATCCGTGACGTTGCTGTAGCCCTGGATCGAGCCCGCCTTCGGGTCATGGAAGCGGAACAGGAAGGTGTCGTCGCCGGCGCCGCCGGTGAGGTAGTCCTTGCCGTCGCCGCTGATGAGGGTGTCGTTGCCGGCGTCGCCATAGAGCTTGTCGTTGCCTTCGCCGACATCGGTGCGGGCCGTGTCGCGGCCGTTGTCGCCGGCGAGGACGTCGTTGCCCAGGCCGCCATAGACGGCGTCATTGCCCTCGCTGCCGAAGACGTGGTCGTTGCCGGCGCCGCCATAGACATGGTCGATGTTCTGGCCGCCGAAGACGAAGTCGTCGCCGTCGTCGCCATAGACCGTGTCGTTGCCCTGGTCGCCGTTGATGTGGTCGACCCCGGCGCCGCCGCGGACAGTGTCGTCGCCGAGATTGCCCGTCAGGGTGTCGGCGCCGTCATTGCCCTGGATCAGGTCGTTGCCGGAGCCGCCATCGACGTTGTCGTCGCCGCTGCCGCCCTTGGCGACGTCGTTGCCTTCGCCCGCCCGGATGGTGTCGTTGCCCAGGTCGCCGTTGATCCGGTCGTTGCCCCAGGGATCGATGATCAGGTCGTCACCCGTGCCGCCGACGAGGATGTCGTCGCCCAGTCCTCCCAGGATCAGATTTGTCATGATTGATTACTCCCGTATGCTGGAAACCTTATGCCCATGGGCATAATACTCAGAAACATGACCGTTGCATGAATCATCATAAGATTTCCGTCGTGTCTACATATAGGTTTCGATGTGAAACCGAACGGCGATGTCTCATGCATTTTGCGGATAAGCGTTTAAATCGCTGTGAGCGGCTTGATGCCTGGGGTTGAGGTACTCAAACCGGAAGCTGTGTCAAAAATGCGATCTCTGAGGATGAATCTCGCGAAGCCCCGATTTGGCCGTGACCAAATTTCGGAAAGCGTCGCCGAACGCCATCAAGCGAATCTGAAACCAGAATCGGTCGTCAAAGCGGAGCAAAATCAGGGTGCCGCCCATCCATCAGCGCCCTCCGCCCGCAGGCAGTGCCGCATATCGCCAAGCGCATGCGGGGGTGATATCCGCGTATTCCGGCCGGGTTACGGCTTGCGCCGTTGCGCCCCCGCTCGCGCAAGTTTCGGTCGAATCCGCATCGGGTGACTAGGCGACGGCCGGAAGGTTGCCTATCTGACTGGCTTCGGCTCACTTGGCCGACCGGCCGGGATCTCATTCGGCCGTGAACGACGGTGGCTTCGGCCGCCTATGGAGTGAAGACGTATGGCGACTGGTACCGTGAAGTGGTTCAACACCACCAAGGGCTTCGGGTTTATTCAGCCGGACAACGGCGGCAAGGACGTGTTCGTCCACATCTCGGCCGTGGAAGCGGCCGGGCTGCGGTCCCTCAACGAGGGGCAGCAGGTCACGTTCGAGTTGGCGCGCGGCCGTGACGGCCGGGAGTCGGCGGCGAACCTGCAGGTCTCCTGACGGTCCGCATCGAAGCTGAATCAAAAGGGCGGCATCCGAGACGGATGCCGCCCTTTTTGTTGGGCAGTGCCGCGGCGACCCGGCGTCAGCGGTATCGTGAGCGGAAGCGCTCGCGCGGGGTCTCGCCGATCCGGGTGCCGGCGCGCATCCCCCGCAGGGCCGTCGTCTCGCGCCAGGGCAGCGCGGCCTCCGCCGGCGGTTCGGCGATCTGGCGGCGCGGGGCCGCATCGACCACGGGACGGGGCGCCTCCTCCGCCCCGGAGCCCTCGACCAGCTCGGTCAGGGCGTCATAGACCTGCCGGATGATGTCCGGCACATGCGCGGCCGAGGTCGAGGTCCCGCGCAGATGCGCGGCGACGATCGCCGCGGTGACTTCGAGAACCTGGTTCGGCGTCGACAGCGCCGCCGCGCCGATCTCATCGATGGGCATCCGGCCCCCTCGTTGCTGTTGCTCTATCCGGTGACCTTCCAAGGACGTCCGGGTGGCGACTCCTATTCCCGCCGGAAACGAGTTTCCGGTCGCGCCGTCGCCACCGCCCAACAAGGATCGAACGGCGGTTCGGTTCCCTCTTTTGGCGTAGGTGCGCCGCATCGTCGCTGCCGCCAGCGCGCAAGCGCCGGAAAGCAGAAAAGCCCGGCTCGCGCCGGGCCTTTCCAAAGACTCAGGCCGTGGAACGGCTTACGCCGCCTGCTTCACCATGCTGCGCAGCACATACTGCAGGATGCCGCCATTCTTGAAGTACTCCAGCTCGTCCAGCGTATCGATGCGGCTGAGCAGGGTCACGTCCTGGCGGCTGCCGTCGGCGCGGGTGACGGTCAGCACCATCTCCTGCCGCGGCTTCAGCCCCTCGGCGATGCCGAGGATGTCGAACTGCTCGGTGCCGTCGAGCTTCAGGTCCGCCCGGGTAGTGCCGCCGGTGAACTGCAGCGGCAGCACGCCCATGCCGACCAGGTTCGAGCGGTGGATGCGCTCGAAGCTCTCCGCCACCACCGCCTTGACGCCCAGCAGGCGCGTGCCCTTGGCCGCCCAGTCGCGGCTGGAGCCGGTGCCGTATTCCTTGCCGGCGATGATCACCAGCGGCACGCCCTCGGCCTGGTAGCGCATCGAGGCGTCGTAGATCGGCAGCACATCGCCCGAGGGCTGGTGCTTGGTGAAGCCGCCCTCGACGCCCGGCACCAGCTCGTTCTTGATGCGGATGTTGGCGAAGGTGCCGCGCATCATCACTTCATGGTTGCCGCGGCGGGCGCCGTAGCTGTTGAAGTCGAGCGGCCGGACCTGGTGCTCCAGCAGGTAGTCGCCCGCGGGGCTGTCCTTCTTGATCGAGCCGGCCGGCGAGATGTGGTCGGTGGTGACGCTGTCGGCCAGCACCGCCAGCAGGCGGGCGCCGCGCATGTCGGTCAGCGGCTCCGGCTCCTTCTGCATGCCGGTGAAGAAGGGCGGGTACTGAACGTAGGTCGACCCCGGGTTCCAGTTGTAGGTCTCGCTCGCCACCGTCTCGATGCCCCGCCACTCCTGCGGGCCTTCGAACACATTGGCGTAGCGGCTGCGGAACATTTCCGGCGTCAGGCACTGCTCGATCGTCTCGGCGATCTCCTGGGCGGTCGGCCAAACATCCTTCAGATAGACCGGCTGGCCGTCGCTGCCGGTGCCCAGCGGCTCGGTGGTGATGTCCTTGGTCATGCTGCCGAGCAGGGCGTAGGCCACCACCAGCGGCGGCGAGGCCAGGTAGTTCGACCGCACATGCGGGCTGATGCGGCCCTCGAAGTTGCGGTTGCCCGACAGCACGGCGGCGACGTTGAGGTTGCCCTTCTCGACCGCCGCGGCGATCTCGTCCGGCAGCGGGCCGGAATTGCCGATGCAGGTGGTGCAGCCATAGCCGACGGTGTTGAAGCCGACGGCGTCCAGATCGACGTTCAGGCCGGCCGCGTTCAGGTACTCCGTGACCACCTGGCTGCCCGGGGCCAGCGAGGTCTTGACCCAGGGCTTGCGGGTCAGGCCGCGCTCGCGCGCCTTGCGGGCGACCAGGCCGGCCGCGACCATCACCGACGGGTTCGAGGTGTTGGTGCAGCTGGTGATCGCGGCGATCACCACATCGCCATGGTCGAGGTCATGGTCCATGCCGTCGACCTTGGTCGGGGCGGCGGCGGTGCCGGCATCGGCCAGCAGCTTGGTGAAGGCGGTAGCGGCCTGGGTCAGGGCGACCCGGTCCTGCGGCCGCTTCGGGCCGGCCAGGGACGGCTCGACGTCGCCGAGGTCGAGCGACAGGCTGTCGGTGTAGACCGGCTCCGGCGAATTGGCGTCGCGCCACATGCCCTGGGCCTTGGCATAGGCCTCGACCAGACGGACGCGGTGCGGGTCGCGGCCGGAGAACTCCAGGTAGCGCAGCGTCTCGGCGTCGATCGGGAAGAAGCCGCAGGTGGCGCCGTATTCCGGGGCCATGTTGCCGATCGTGGCGCGGTCGGCCAGCGACATGTGGTCCAGGCCCTCGCCGTAGAACTCGACGAACTTGCCGACCACGCCCTTCTTGCGCAGCATCTGGGTGACCGTCAGCACCAGGTCGGTGGCGGTGCGGCCTTCCTTCAGCTTGCCGGTGATCTTGAAGCCGATCACCTCGGGGATCAGCATCGACACCGGCTGGCCCAGCATCGCCGCCTCCGCCTCGATGCCGCCGACGCCCCAGCCCAGCACGGCCAGGCCGTTGACCATGGTGGTGTGGCTGTCGGTGCCGACCAGCGTGTCGGGATAGGCGACCTGATTGCCGGTGTTGCGGTCCTTCTCCACCCACACCGTCTGCGCCAGGTACTCCAGGTTGACCTGGTGGCAGATGCCGGTGCCGGGCGGGACGACGCGGAAATTGTCGAAGGCGGTCTGGCCCCAGCGCAGGAAGGCGTAGCGCTCATGGTTGCGCTCGAATTCCAGGTCGACATTCTGCTGGAAGGCGTTCGGGGTGCCGAAGGCGTCGACCATGACCGAGTGGTCGATGACGAGGTCGACCGCCGAGAGCGGGTTGATCCGCTGCGGGTCGCCGCCCAGCGCGACCATCGCCTGGCGCATCGCCGCGAGGTCCACCACGGCGGGCACGCCGGTGAAGTCCTGCATCAGCACGCGCGCCGGGCGGTAGGCGATCTCGCGGTCGGACCGGCGGTCCTTCAGCCACTGCGCCATCGCCTTGACGTCATCGACCGTGACCGACCGGTCATCCTCGAAGCGCAGCAGGTTCTCCAGCAGCACCTTCAGCGAGAAGGGCAGGCGGGCGACGTCGCCGAGCTGGGCTTGGGCGGCTTCGAGGCTGAAATAGTCATAGCTCTTGCCGTCGACCGTCAGCTGACGGCGGGTTTTGAGCGTGTCATGTCCGGTGAAGGTCACGGAAGGGCTCCTTCGGTCGAAGGCTGGTCGCGATTGGGTGTGCGGCCTTCATGTAGCGCGTCCGCGCAAGCCGTTCAAATGCAACGGGTTAAGAACCGTTCGCAACTGCGAAATCGGCGATCCGGGGCAGCACGCGGTCGGTGGCCTCGAAATGCGGCGCGTGCCGGCACTCCGGCACCAGCCAGGTCTCGCAAGGGCCGGAAACCCCGGCCTTTATGGCGTCGAGCTGGGCCGGCGTGCCGTATTCGTCCTCCGCGCCCTGGATCGCCAGCACCGGGCAGCGGACCGAGCGCAGCGCGTCGCGCATGTCGAAGCTGCGGAATCCGGGGGTCGGCCACAGCTCGGCCCAGTTGGCGAAGGTGAACTCCGTCTTGGCGCCGTGATAGCGGGCCAGCCCGGCGCGCAACTTGGACTCCGGGGTGTGGAAGGCGGCATGGACGTCGGCGATGCCGGCGAGGGTCACGTTCTCGACGATGACATGGGCCGCCTCGGTCACCGCCCAGGCGGCGCGGCCGGGATGGGCGGCGGCGAAGATCAGGGCGATGCTGCCGCCGTCGCTGTGCCCGACCAGCCCGGCACGGTCGATGCCGAGCGCGTCCAGCACCCGCGGCAGCGCCTCTCGCCCTTCCTGATACAGATAGTCGACGCCGCGCGGCGCCGGCAGCGGGTCGGACCGGCCGAAGCCCAGCCGGTCATGCGCCAGCACCGGATGGCCGGTCGCCTCGGCCAGCCGTGCCGCGACGTCGACGCCGCGCCGCGTCCATTGCGCGACGGAGCCCAGCCCTTCGTGTAAAAGAAGGATGGGGAGGCGCCCGGCGCTGCCGGGCGGATCGAGGCGCTGCCAATACAGGCGGTGTCCGTCAATGCGGGCGAAGCCCTCGCTGCGCCGCAGCGGGGCGGAATCGTTCGCCGGGGTGGCCGCCGGGTTGTCCATCCGCCGCTCCGTCACTAAGGCAACACAAGCTCGTCATGCCGTTGTCGCGCCGCCGTGGTCAACAGGGCTGCGCAGGAATTGGGGGAGATCGGTTATGGGCAGGATCGGGATCGCCATGGTCGGCGTGCTGCTGGCCTGTGCCGCGCTGCCGGCCGAGGCCGAGGGGATCGGGACGCTGCGGCTGATCGGCGAGGCGACGCTGCCGAAGGGCCTGGACTATCAGGGCACCATCGTCGGCGGCCTGTCGGGGCTGGACTGGGACCCGGCGGCCCGGCAGTGGATCGCCCTCAGCGACGACCGGTCGGAGAAGGCGCCGGCCCGCTTCTACACCCTCACGATCGACTACGACGCCGGCGCAGTGCGCGGCATCACCGTCACCGGCGTGACCACGCTGCAGGACGCGTCCGGCGCCGGCTTCGCGCCGAAGAGCGTCGATCCGGAGGCGATCCGCCGCGACCCCATCGCCGGGTTGCTCTACTGGAGCAGCGAGGGCGGGGTGAAGGCCGGGATCGACCCGATGATCAGCGTCGCCGCGCCGGACGGGCGCTGGCAGCGCGGCTTCGACCTGCCGCAGCGCTACCGCGTCTCCGAGGACAGGAACCTGGGCCCGCGGGACAACCTGGTGTTCGAGGGGCTGGCGCTCTCGCCCGACGGGCGCACCCTGTTCGCGTCGCTGGAGAACGCCCTGGTCCAGGACGGGCCGATCGCCTCGCTGGCCCGGGGCAGCCCGGTGCGGATCGCCAGCTTCGACACGGCGAGCGGCGCGCCGGGGCCGGAGCATGTCTACGTCACCGACCCGATCCCGGTGGCGCCGCTGCTCCCGGGCGGCTCGGCCGACAACGGCGTGTCGGAGATCCTGCCCGCCGGTGACGGCACGCTCCTGGTGCTGGAGCGTGCCTATGCCCAGGGCCGCGGCAATTCGATCCGGCTGTACCGCGCCGACCCCACCCTGGCCACGGATGTTTCCGGGCTCGATTCGCTGCTCGACGGCAGCTGGCTCGCCATGCCGAAGACACTGCTGCTGGATTTCGGCACCCTCGGCGTCGCCCTCGACAATTTCGAGGCGATGGGTTGGGGCCCGGACCTCGCCAACGGCCATCGCAGCCTGGTCGTGATGTCCGACGACAACTTCAACCCGGTGCAGGCGACCAAAGCCCTGGTGTTCGAGGTGCTGCCGGACTGATGCGTGGACGGGTGCCGCCCGCCGCCTCATCCTGGCCTCCCGAAACGGAGGAGCCGGGGATGGACACGACACCGCGGATCAACGGGCTGGCCGAGACCTGCCTCTATGTCGAGGACGTCGACCGCTCGGCCGAGTTCTACCAGCGGGTGCTGGGGCTGGAGCTGCTGTCCCGCTCGCCGCGGCTGGCGGCGCTGGATGCCGGGCGCCAGGGCGCGCTGCTGCTGTTCCGCCACGGCCTGACCTCGGACGGCATGGTCGACGACGAGGGCACCATCCCGGGCCATGAGGGGCAGGGGCGGCTGCACATGGCCTTCGCCGTCGCCTCGGAGGAGCTGCCGGCCTGGCGGGCGAAGCTGGAGCGCGAGGGCGTTCCGCTGGCCGGCGAAACCCATTGGCGGCGCGGCGGCCGCAGCCTGTATTTCCGCGACCCCGACGGCCACGCCATCGAGCTGGCGACGCCGGGGCTGCGCGCCAACTACTAGCCAGGAGATTGCCGAAGGCTCAGCGGGATATTGGAAGCTCGGCGACGGCGGGCTCCGCGGCCGTGCGGTAGCGGCCGACCACGTCGGCGAGCTGGGTCTCGATCGTCGCCTGGACGGAGAGGCCGGCCCGCAGCAGCCGGGCCAGAGGCTGGTTCGGCGCGATGACGATCTGAACAGGTAGGCGCTGCACGATCTTGGTGAAGTTGCCGGTGGCGTTGTCCGGCTGGATCGTCGCGAATGTCGCTCCGGTCGCGGCCGGCACGCCGACCACCGTGCCTTCCAGGTCGATGTCGTAGGCATCCACGTGAATCCGGGCCCGCTGGCCGGTCTGGACGTGCTTGAGCTCGACCTCGCGATAATTCGCCTCGACATAGACCTCGGACAGGGGCACGACGGCCATCATGCCGGCGCCCGCATTGACGTAGTTGCCCACTTGCACGCCGCGCTGGGCGACCATGCCGTCCACCGGAGCCAGAACCTTCGTGTAGGAGAGATTGAGGCGCGCCTGATCGAGCTGGGCTTCGCTGGCGCGGACGCTGGCCCGGGCCGATACCTCCTGGGTCTGCAGAACGCTCATCTGCGCCTGAGCCGCCTCCAGCGCAGCCTTCGCCTCGTCGAGAGCCGCCCGGCTCTGGCGCAGGGCGCTGTCGGCCTGCTGCTGCGCCTTGACCGCCCCCGAGCCGGTCTTCGCCAGATAGTCGTAGCGGGTGGCATCGGCCTTGGCGAAGTCCAGCTGGGCACTCGCGGTGTTCACCTGGGCGCCGGTCTGATCGATGACCGATTTCTGGCGGAGGATGGAGGCCGCCGCATTCTCGACCATGGCGTGGTCACGGGACAGGCCCGCTTCGGCCGCCGCGACGGCCGCGCGGGCATCGAGGTCGTCGAGCTCGACCAGCACCTGCCCGACTCTGACGACGTCGTCATTGCCGACGCGGACCGCCGTAACCTGGCCGGAGATGCGTGGCGCGATGACGGCGGAGTGCACGCGCACATAGGCGTTGTCCGTCCAGACGTCCGCCTGGGGCGTGACGATGCGCCAGGTCACCACGGCGACGAACCCGACGACGATCAGGCCTGCGAGCGCCCATGGCCAGGACGCTGCGAACCTGCCCTTCCTCGGGACCGGGGCGACGCTTGACGAGGGAGCGGCCGGGCCGGTCACGGTCGGCGGCTGCGGGTCGTTTGCATGGGTGTCCATGAGGCCCTCAATGCTTCGCGAACAGGATGCGCGGCGGATAGGTGCGGACCGGAAGGAATAGGACGAGCAGGGCCAGGACGACCCCGACCGCGAACAGGACCAGGAAGGTGTCGGCGGTGGTCAGCACGCTGACCTGCGTCTCGACCGCATGGGCGAAGGCCTCCCCATGGTCGCCGGTCGCGGTGGTCAGCCCCATCGGGGACGACATCGGCTGAAAGCGGTTCAGGCCGGCCTGGTTCACCAGGCGCTCGGAATGGAACGCACCGCGCCAGCGTTCGACAAGCTCCAGGATGCCGGTGCCGACCGGTACCGCCAGGCTGCGCGCCGTGTTGATCAGCCCCGAGGCGAAGGGACCTTCCTCGGGCCCCTTCAGGGAATTCGTGGCCATCATCAACAACGGCACCACCACCATCGGCTGCCCGATCGCCTGCAGAGCCTGCCAAAGGTAGAACTGCTCCCGGTTCCAGGACGCGTCGATCGCAGCGGCGCCCAGGCAGGCGCAGGCGACGAGCCCCAGCCCGCACAGCGTCACGATGCGGGCGTCCGCCCATCTGCGGTCGAGCAGGAACGCCACGGCCGGCAGCATCAGGAATTGTCCGAGCGCGATCACCAGCATGATCCAGTGACCCTGCAGCGCGCGATATCCCTGAATCCCGGCAAGGTATGTCAGCGGCACCACCGAAGAGGAGAGGCTGAGCACGACGAAGAGAAACAACGCGAGCACGCCATAGGCGAAGTTCCGCCGGCCGAGCAACTGCAGCTTGAGCAGCGGCAGCGGATGGAACCACTCGTTGAGGGCGAGCAGCGGAAACGCGACCACGCACAGGGCGGTCAGGACGCAGACCAGCGGCGAGTTGAACCAGTCCAGGTGGCTGCCGTGGTACATCAGCGTGGTCAGGGATCCGGCGCCCAAGGCCAGCAGCACGGCCCCGCGCCAGTCGAACCGGCGCAGGCGCTCGTAATGCGGCGACTCCTGCGGCAGCCCATGCCAGACGAGGACGGCTGAGATCGCGCCGAGCGGCAGCGCCTCGAAGAACACGAAGCGCCAATCGACGATGTCGGTCCAGAGCGCCGCGATCGAGCTGCTGATCGCCGGGGAGAAGGTGGCGGTCAGCGCGTAGACCGCCAGCCCGTAGAGACGGATCGGCGGGGGCAGCACGCGCAGCGCCGTGGTCATCAGCAGGGGAATGGTGAAGCCGCCGCCGAGCCCCTGGAACAGGCGCAGACCCAGCATCGTCGCCCAATCCGGTGCGAAGGGGATGAGCAGCGTCGTGCCGCAGGTGAGCCCGATGGCGAACAGGGTGAAGCGGCGCAGCGTGAAGGTGACCGCGAGCCAAGGCGAGAGGGCCATCCCGACCACCATGCCGAAGGCGTAGAGGCTCTCGAGCCAGATGCCCGGGTCGTGGCTGATGCCGAACGCGCCTCGGAAATCGGGCAGGGCTGTCGCCATCACGAGTTCGTTGAACTCGGCGTTGAGGGCGGCGACGAGGACTCCGAGAAGTCCGATCAGGGGTTTGAGAGTCATGGCTTGATCTCGAAGGACGCGCCGCACCCGGCCTGACGCCAGCGTCATCAAATCCTGACGCCGCTCATGCCGGAGATGATGACGGAAGACTGCGGATCCCCGAGCCCTTCGGCTATTGTGCCCACCGCTGATCCCGCACATCGAAAGGTGAGAAATCCTGGCCCTTGGCATAGGTCGGGGCCGCAACTGCTTCACGAGATTCTTATGGTGTTTCTCTCCCGGCGCCCGATGGTGCACCTTCCCGCCGGGGGAGGAACGCACCATGGCCGATGTAACAGCCGACGCCGCTGCGGTCAGGCGCCAGGATCCGGCGCTGCTGCGCCGGCTGCTGCGCGCGAAGGATCGGATGGACGCCGCCTCGCACGAGGACTGGCCCGTGCAGCGGCTGGCGCGGGTCAGCGGCGTGTCCGAAGCCCATTTCGCAAGATCCTTCAAGGACGCCTTCGGCGTCCCGCCGCATCGCTACCTGCTGACGCGCCGGATCGAGCGGGCCACGGCGCTGCTCCGCGACACCGACCTGTCCATCACGGAGATCGCATTCGAGACCGGCTGGAACAGCCTGGGCACCTTCGGGCGCACCTTCCGCGACGTCACCGGCGAAAGCCCGGGCCAGCTCCGGGCCCGCGAGAAGGCCGCCCCGCACCAGCGCGAGCGGGTGCCGGGCTGCTTTCTCAGCGCCGCCCACCGGCCCGACCTCACAATCGCAGTTTCGGAGAAGCGGCGGCTGGAGGCGGACGATAGGGTGCCCGCGTCTCAGCAAACGGAGGTCCCATGAGCCAGAGCCAGGGTGTCGCGGTGGTCGGCCTGTATGTCCGCGATCAGGACGAGGCCCTTGAATTCTATGTCGAGAAACTCGGATTCCGCATCCACACCGATGCGCAGAACGGCGACTATCGCTGGCTGACGGTGCAGCATCCGGACCAGCCCTCCTTCCAGCTCGGCCTGTTCTCGCCGCAGTCGCCGACCGTCGACGCGGCGACCGTCCAGGCCCTGCGCGAGATCGTGGCGAAGGGCGCCATGCCGCCGCTCGTGCTGGTCGTCGACGACTGCCGCGCCGCCCATGACCGGATGCTCGCCCGCGGCGTGGAGTTCACCCAGGAGCCGATGGAGCGCTATGGCGGCGTGGACGCCAGCTTCCGCGATCCCTCGGGGAATGGCTGGAAGCTGGTCCAGGCCAGGTGAGATCCGGGGGGCGCCGCTGCGCGCCCCCAGCTTTCCGCCGCGCCGCCACGAAGCGGCCATCGGCGGCCTGGACGCTGCGGGCTTCGCATCCATGAGCGAGGCCCGCCATGAGCATCGACTCCGTCCCACCGGCCGCCGCCTGGCCCGTCCGGCGCCTCCGCGCCGGGTCGCCGGCGCTGAAGGTGCTGGCCATCGTCTTCCTGACCGTCGCCTTCCTGCTGCCGGTCTTCCTGGTCTATGACGTGATCGGCGAGCGCGAGGAGCGCTACCGGTCGGTGGTGGACGAGATCGGCAGTAGCTGGGGCGGGCCGCAGCGCGTCATCGGGCCGATCCTGGTGGCGCCGTTCCGGGTGCCGTCCGAGCCGCGCGCCGACGGCACGCCGCTGCCGCCGCTGGAACGCCAGCTCGTCATCCTGCCCGACCGGTACGAGGTCGAGGCCAAGGCGGCGCCGGAGACGCGCCGGCGCGGCCTGTTCGAGGCCGTGGTCTACACGGTCGACCTCGCTCTGTCCGGGCAGTTCCTGATCGGCGACGCCGCGGCCCTGGCCGGGCCGCAGGCGGCGATCGACTGGTCCGCGGCCTACCTCTATGTCGGCGTCGCCGACCCGCGCAGCATCCGCGAGGGCGCGTCGCTGCGCTGGGGCGGGCGCGATCTGCCGTCCCAGCCCGGCGCGCCGGGCGAACTAGGCCAGCGCTTCGGCGCCGGCATGACGCTGCGCCTGCCGGACCTGTCGGCGGCGTCGGCGCAATCCGCCATCCCCTTCGCCACCACCCTGCGGCTGAACGGCAGCCAGCGCCTCGACTTCCTGCCGCTCGGCCGCTCCACCCGGGTGACCGCCAGCTCGAACTGGCCGGACCCCAGCTTCGACGGCGCCTTCCTGCCGGTGCGCTCCAGCACCGGGCCGCAAGGCTTCACGTCCGAGTGGGAGCTGTCCTATTTCGGCCGCGGCTATCCCCAGGCCTGGGTTGGTGGGGAGGGCGACTATCTCTCCGCCATCTCTGGCTCCGCTTTCGGCGTGCGCTTCTTCCAGCCGGTCAACGCCTATCAGCAGACCGAGCGTTCGGCCAAATACGGCATGCTGTTCATCGTCTTCACCTTCACCCTGTTCTTCCTGTTCGAGGCGGTGGCCCGGCTGCGCATCCACGTCTTCCAGTACGGGCTGGTCGGGCTGTCGCTGTGCCTGTTCTACCTGCTGCTGCTGTCCTTCGCCGAGCAGATCGGCTTCGCCGCGGCCTATGGCGTCGGCGCCGCCGCGGTGGTGGCGCAGATCGTGCTGTATTGCCGGCCGGTGCTCGGCACCTGGAAGCGCAGCCTGGTGCTCGGCGCGCTGCTGGCGATCCTGTACGGCGCCCTCTACGCGCTGATGCAGCTCGAGGACCTGGCCTTGCTGCTCGGCTCGCTCGGCCTGTTCCTGGCGCTCAGCGGCGTGATGTATGTGACCCGCCGGATCGACTGGTACGCCGCGACGCCGACTGCCGCGGAGGCGGCCCGCAACGAGCCGCCGGCTGCGTGACGGGCAGGGGAGGGCCGCGATGGGCGGCCCTCCCCTGCCTCAGCCTTGCTCTCCATGAACACGTGTCCGATCGTCATGAACACGTGTTCAAATCGTCACGCGGCCGTCTTCGAAGCCGCTTAGCATCGCCGTCGCGCCGGCCGGATCGGCCGGACCTCGGCATCCGACGAAGGGGGGAAATGATGGAGTGGAATGCATTGTCCGGGATGGCCGTCGCGGCCGTCCTGCTGCTGTCGGCTGGCGTGTCGGCCGAGGTGCCGGCGGGTCAGCCGCTGGCCGGGACCACCACCTACAACGCCGCGTATTGGTCGCGGCCGCACAACGCCTATGAGAAGGCGCATTTCGCCAAGCTGACTGACGTGCTGGACCGCGG
This sequence comes from Mycobacterium sp. KBS0706, assembly GCF_005938675.2. GTDB lineage: Bacteria > Pseudomonadota > Alphaproteobacteria > DSM-16000 > Inquilinaceae > Inquilinus. The sequence goes on along the minus strand of NZ_VCCH02000004.1, from coordinate 31,146 downwards.
CAACCAGGTGGTCGAGATCGACGTCTATGACGAAAGCGGCTTCCCGGTGAAGCATGAGCTGGGCGAGGCGGCGACCGCCAACAACTGCAAGGCCGGCGCCGGCGGCCTGCTGCAGGATTGCCTGCGCGACATCAAGGCGTGGAGCGACGCCCATCCCGGCCACCTGCCGATCACGGTGCAGTTCGACCTCAAGCCCAGCCTGGGCCTGTGGGGCTGGGACGCCTCCTACATGTCGGCGCTGAACACGCTGGTCGCGAACGAGTTCGGGGCCAAGGTCTACAAGCCGGAGACGCTGCGGGCCTTCACCGGCTATGCCTCGCTGCGCGAGGGCGTCTACCGCGCCGGCTGGCCGACCGTGGACTCGCTGCGCGGCAAGATCCTGGTGCTGATGATGGGTGGGCCGATCGGCGACAAGAACGACACCCAGGAAGAGTATGTGAACCAGTTCGGCAGCGCGGCGCAGATCTTCGTCTGCCCCGAGGCGCATGAGCCGAACGACTTCTATTGGAGCGGCAACGCCAACGATTTCGACGACGCCAACACCAACAAATGGGTGGTCTGCGGCAACCACGAGGCGGTGCAGTACTGGTACAAGGACACGCTGACCGCCCAGCAGAACGGCCAGATCGTCAATCTCTGGTCCAGCAGCGAGAACCAGTTCGACGCCTTCCAGCAGATGTATCTGGCGGTCGGCTGGGGCGCCTCGATGATCAGCCGCGAGAGCCTCGACACCTTCTCCGGCAAGCTGCCGCTGAACGGAATCCGACGCTCGGTCCCGACCGGCTTCAACCTGCGCAGCGCTTCCAGCGGCTATTGCGTCGAGATCCAGAGCGGCCTCTACGCCAACGGCTCGGACCTCAACCAGCGCCCCTGCACCAGCGGCGTGCCGCAGCAGTGGATCACCAGCGACGAGACCCAGCTGCGCGCGGTCGGCAACGCCGAATACTGCTTCGACATCGACGGCGGCAACGGCAACAACGGCGACAAGCTGCACATCTGGGATTGCGACGGCGGCTCCAGCGAGAAATGGCAGCTGCAGTCCGACGGTCGCCTGATCGGCATGAACGGCCGCTGCGCCGACGTGGTCGACAACACCAACGGCACCCGGCTGCAGATCCGCAACTGCACCGGCGGCGCCAGCCAGCGCTTCGACATCATCGGCAATTCGAACGCCAACAACCCGCATTACTGATCCGCCGCGGGGGGATGCCGTGCCGCCGGGGGGCGGCGCGGCACAAGGGGGCAGGGCCGTCCGCGGTCCTGCCCCTTCCGTTTGGGGGCATGGGGCTGCTATTGGCGGGGGATGATCGCCGCGCCCCAGCCTGAGCCGAGTCTGACCGCCGACGGCCTGGTGGGGACGGACTTGGCCTGCCTGCGCGGCGGGCGGCTGGTCTTCGCCGGGCTGTCCTTCCGGCTCGACCCGGGCGAGGCGCTGGTGCTGACCGGGCCGAACGGCAGCGGCAAGTCCAGCCTGCTGCGCCTGGTCGCCGGGCTGGTGCCGGCCTTCGCCGGCACGCTGAACTGGACCGGCGCCGCCGGCTCGATCGCCTATCTCGGCCACCAGGACGCGGTGAAGCCGGCGCTGACCGTGCGGGAGGCGCTGCGAATCTGGGCCGCCCTGTCCGGCACCGCGGCGGGGGAGGGGACCGTCGGTGCCGCGATCGCCGCAGTCGGGCTCGAAGGGCTGGACGATCTGCCTTGCCGCTACCTGTCCGCCGGCCAGCGCCGCCGCCTGGCCCTGGCGCGGCTCGAGCTCGGCCATGCCGCCCTGTGGCTGCTGGACGAGCCGACCCTCGGCCTCGACACCGCCTCGGTGGCGCGGCTGGAGGGGCGCATCGCCCGGCACCGCGCCGCGGGCGGGCTGGTGATGCTGGCGACGCATGTGCCGCTGGCGCTCGACGGCGCCCGCTTCCTGGCGCTGCAGGATTACGCGGCGGAGGAACTGCCGCTGTGAGTGCCTTCCTCGCTTTGCTGTCGCGCGACCTGCGCCTGGCCCTGCGCTCGGGCGGCGACGTCGCCGCGGTGCTGGCCTTCTTCGTCATCACCGTGGTGCTGTTCCCGCTCGGCGTGGGGCCGGAGCTGGCGTTGCTCGGCCGGATCGCCGCCGGCGTCGTCTGGGTCGCGGCCCTGCTGGCGACGCTGCTGGCGCTCGACCGCCTGTTCGCCCAGGACTATGAGGACGGGTCGCTCGACCTCCTGATGCTGTCGCCGCTGCCGCTGGAGGCCGCGGTGCTGGCCAAGGCGCTGGCCCATTGGCTGCTGACCGGCCTGCCGCTGATCCTGCTGTCGCCGCTGATGGCGGCGATGCTGGGGCTGCAGGCATCGGCTTGGCCGGTGCTGGCGCTGTCCCTGCTCTTGGGCACGCCCTGCCTCAGCCTGATCGGCGCGGTCGGCTCGGCCCTCACCCTCGGCGCCCGGCGCGGCGGGGCCCTGCTGGCGCTGCTGATCCTGCCGCTCTTTGTTCCGGTGCTGATCTTCGGCGCCGCGGCGGTGGAGGCGGTGGCCACCGGCCTCACGGCCCGGCCGCACCTGCTGCTGCTCGGCGGCTGCCTCGCCGCCGCCCTGCCCCTGGCCCCGATCGCCGCCGCGGCGGCGCTGCGCCAGGCGCAGTCTTAGGCAGTCTGAGATTACTTCCAATTGTATCTCAATCGAGATACAATTGGCCTCGACATGGAGGATGCCGATGGCCACTCACACCTCGATGCTGCACGTCCGCGTGGACGATGACCTCAAGGCTGCCGCCGCAGAGACGCTCGCCGGCTTCGGGCTGACAGTCTCGGACGCCGTGCGGATCCTCCTCACCCGCGTGGTCAGGGAGGGAGCGCTGCCCGCCGGCCTGACCGCCGATCCCGAAGCCTATGACGCCTGGTTCCGCGCAAAGGTGCAGGAGGCGCTGGTGGACACGCGCCCGGCCGTGCCGCACCAGCAGGTCATGGATGAAGCCCAGGCGCTGATCGACCGGAAGCGCCGTGCCCGCTCTTGAATGGCGGCAGATCGCTCGCGCCGATCTGCTGGCGATCGTCGACTACATTTCCGACGACAACCCGGATGCCGCTCAGCGGTTGAAGGACGAGATCGAAGCCAAGGTGGCCGACCTACCGACGCACCCGAAGCTCTATCGCCATGGTCGCGTCGCCGGAACCAGGGAGATGGTCGTGCGGCGTAACTATGTGGTGATCTACAGCGAAGATGCCCGGACGGTTGCGGTCCTTCGGGTGTTGCACGCGGCCCAGCAGTGGCCGCCGCTGGACGAAAGCAGCTGTTGAGCGGTTTGAAGCACCTGGATCGCCTCTCGGCCCTTCGTCCGGGGTGACGCGGGGGCCGGGCTCGCGTAATGCTGTGGGAAAAGGAACCCGGCCGATGCTTCTCGTCCCCACCACCGTCGGTCCCAGCCGGATCCAAGGGCTGGGCCTGCTTGCCGCCGAACCGATCGCCGCCGGCACCGAGGTGTGGCGTTGGCATCCGGTGTTCGACGTCTTCGTTCCGGACGCCCAGGTCGCCGCCTTGCCGGAGACCGCACGCGGCTTCCTCGAGCGCTATGCCTATCCGGCGCCGGAGCTGCCTGGCGGCCTGTCGCTGAACCTCGACGACGCCCGCTTCATGAACCACAGCGACGACCCGACGCTGGAGACGGTGGGCGAGGTCTGCGTCGCCCGGCGCGACATCGCGGCGGGGGAGGAGCTGACCTGCGACTACGGCGCCTTCCATCCGGAGCTGCGCGACGCCATCCACGCGTCGGGTGGAGCGGCCGGCGGCCCCGCGGGGCGCGGCAATTGAACCGCCGACACGCGACGTAGCTTTGTCTATCCTGGGATCAACGACCGCCACGCCACGCTCATGCACCGCTTCGCCAACCCGGCCCGCTTCCTGCGCCTGAGCGCCGCCCTGCGGCCCTGGGCCCTCGGCGTCGCCCTGCTGACGCTGGTCGCCGGGCTGTGGCTGGCGCTGTTCGATTCGCCGCCGGACTACCAGCAGGGCGAGACGGTGCGGATCATGTACATCCACGTGCCCTCGGCCTGGATGGCGATGATGGTCTACACCACCATGGCCGTCGCCTCGGCGGTCGGCCTGGTGTGGAAGCATCCGGTGGCCGAGCTCTACACCAAGGCCGCGGCGCCGCTGGGCGCCGGCTTCACCGCGCTGTGCCTGCTCACCGGCTCGCTCTGGGGCCAGCCGATGTGGGGCACCTGGTGGGTGTGGGATGCGCGGCTGACCAGCGTGCTGATCCTGTTCTTCATCTATCTCGGCTACATCGTGCTGGTCTCGGCCTTCGACGACCCGCAGCGCGGCCTCAAGGCCGGCGCGGTGCTGACCCTGGTCGGCGCCGTCAACCTGCCGATCATCAAGTTCTCGGTCGACTGGTGGAACACGCTGCACCAGCCGGCCTCGGTGATGAAGCTCGGCGGCTCGACCCTCGACTCCTCGATGCTCTACCCGCTGCTGCTGATGGCCGTCGCCTTCACCGCGCTGTTCGCCTGGCTGGTGCTGCTGCGCACCGAGACCGAGATCGCCGAGCGCCGCATCCGCGCCCTGCGCCTGGCCACCGCCATGGCCGCGCGGCGAGGCGAAGCGCCCGGGCTGGAGCAGCCGATCGGATGACCGAGTTCTTCGCGATGGGCGGATACGCCGCCTATGTCTGGACCGCCTATGGCGCGGCCCTGGTGGTGCTGGTCGGGCTGACCGTCGCCACCTTGGCGCGGCGGCGCAGCAGCCGGCGCAGCCTCGAGGCGCTGGAACAGTTGAACGGGCGGAGACGGCGCGCATGACCCGCAAGCGCCGCCGCCTGATGCTGCTCGGCCTCGCCGCCCTCGGTCTCGGCACCGCCTCGGCCCTGGCCCTGACCGCCTTCCAGGACAACCTGCTGTTCTTCTACAGCCCGACCGAGCTGCATGACGGCAAGGTGGCGGAAGGGCAGCGCTTCCGCCTCGGCGGCCTGGTGGTCGACGGCTCGCTGCAGCGCCTGCCCGACGGGCAGACCATCACCTTCACCGTGACCGACACCGCCTATGACGTGCCGGTGCGTTATGCCGGTATCGTTCCCGACCTGTTCCGCGAGGGCCAGGGGGTGGTGGCGCATGGCCGGGTCGGGGCCGACGGCACCTTCGTCGCCGACGAGCTCCTGGCCAAGCACGACGAGAAATACATGCCGCCCGAAGTCGCCAAGGCCCTGCAGGATGCCGGCCATCCGGGCGCGCCCGGCGGCGCTGGCAAGCCCGCCCTCCCGACCGGCACGGTGGCCGCGCCCCCCGCCACCGGCACGGTGGCCGCGCAATGATCCCCGAGCTCGGCCACTACGCGCTGGTCCTGGCGCTGATCCTCGCCTTGGTGCAGTCGACCCTGCCGCTGTGGGGCGCCGCCCGGCGCCATCCGGGGCTGATGGCGATCGCCGAGCCGGCGGCGACGCTGCAGCTGGCCGCCATCGGCATCGCCTTCGCGGCGCTGACCTGGGCCTATGTCGTCTCCGACTTCTCGGTGGCGCTGGTCGCGAACAACAGCCTCTCCACCAAGCCGATGCTCTACAAGGTCACCGGCGTCTGGGGCAACCATGAGGGCTCGATGCTGCTCTGGGTCCTCATCCTGGCGCTGTTCGGTGCCGCGGTGGCGCTGTTCGGCGGCAACCTGCCGGCGACGCTGAAGGCCCGGGTGCTGGCGGTGCAGGGCATGATCGGCGTCGGCTTCCTGGCCTTCATCATCCTGACCTCGAACCCGTTCCTGCGGCTCGACCCGGCGCCGCTCGACGGCCGGGACATGAACCCGCTGCTGCAGGACCCCGGCCTGGCCTTCCACCCGCCCTTCCTCTATCTCGGCTATGTCGGCTTCTCGATGGCCTTCTCCTTCGCCGTCGCGGCGCTGATCGAGGGCCGGGTCGACCCCGCCTGGGCGCGCTGGGTGCGGCCCTGGACCCTGGCCGCCTGGTCGTTCCTGACCGTCGGCATCGCGCTCGGCTCCTACTGGGCCTATTACGAGCTCGGCTGGGGCGGCTGGTGGTTCTGGGACCCGGTGGAGAACGCCTCGCTGATGCCCTGGATGGCCGGCACCGCGCTCCTGCACTCCGCTTTGGTGGTCGAGAAGCGCGACGCGCTGAAGAGCTGGACGATCCTGCTCGCCATCCTCACCTTCGGCCTCAGCCTGGTCGGCACCTTCCTGGTGCGATCCGGCATCATCACCTCGGTGCACGCCTTCGCGGTCGATCCGGAGCGCGGGGTGTTCATCCTGCTGCTGCTGGCGATCACCGTCGGCGGCGCCTTCACCCTCTACGCCATCCGCGCGCCGCGGCTGAAGCTGGGCGGCGTCTTCGCCCCGATCAGCCGGGAAGGGGCGCTGGTGCTGAACAACCTCCTGATCTGCACCGCCACGGTGACGGTGTTCGTCGGCACGCTCTATCCGCTGCTCGACAAGGCGGTCTCGGTCGGCAAGCCCTATTACCAGCTCACCTTCGTGCCGCTGATGACGCCGGTGGTGGTGGTGATGGTGATCGCGCCGCTGATGGCCTGGAAGCGCGGCGACCTGCCCGGCGTGCTCGGCCGGCTGAAATTCGCCGCCGCCGGCACCGTGATCGTCACCCTTGCCGCGCTTTGGCTGCAGGGTGGCGGCCCGGTGCTGGCGCTGCTCGGCATCGCCTTCGGCGCCTGGGTCGTGCTCGGCGCCGCCACCGAGATCGCCGAGCGGGTGCGGCTGTTCCGGATCCCGCTGCGCGACAGCCTGTCCCGCGCCATCGGCCTGCCGCGCAGCGCCTGGGGCACCGCCTTCGCCCATGCCGGGCTCGGCATCGCGCTGCTCGGCATGATCGCCACCAGCTATTGGTCGACCGAGCGGCTGGTGCTGGCGGGCCCTGGCGACCGCATCGATCTCGCCGCCGGCTACGCGGTCCAGTTCGACGGCGTGCGGGTGGGGCAGGGGCCGAACTATGAAACCCGCGAGGGCGACATGACGCTGCTGCACGACGGCGCCGTCGTCACCGACCTCGCGCCCGAGAAGCGCTTCTACCCGGTGGCGCAGATGCCGACCAGCGAGGTGGCGATCCACACCACCCTGGCCGGCGACGTCTATGTCGCCCTGGGCGAGGAGCAGGCGGATGGGCGCTGGAGCCTGCGGCTCTACCACCATCCGCTGGTGCCGTGGATCTGGGGCGGCGCCCTGGTCATGGCCTTCGGCGGCGCCCTGTCGCTGAGCGACCGCCGGCTGCGCGTCGGCGCGCCGCGGCGGGCGGCGGCGCCGGCCGTCGGTTCGCCGGCCTGAGGATCGCGAAACCATGCGCCGACTGCTGTTCCTCCTGCCGCTGCTGCTGCTCGCCGCCCTGGCCGTCGGGGTCGGGACCAAGCTCCTGTCCGGCAGCGACCCGCAGGCGTTGCCCTCGGCCCTGATCGACAAGCCGCTGCCGGCCTTCGACCTGGCGGCGCTGCCGGGCCGGTCGGACGGGCTCTCGACCGGTAATTTCGGCAGCCAGCCGATGCTGCTGAACGTGTTCGCCAGCTGGTGCGTGCCCTGCCTGGCCGAGCATCCGGTGATCACCAAGCTCGGCCGCGAGGACGGCATCCCGGTCCTGGCCATCAACTACAAGGACAAGCCGGAGGACGCGCTGGCCTGGCTGAAGCGCAACGGCGACCCGTACCGCCGGATCGGCGCCGACGTCGAGGGCCGCACCGCGATCGACCTCGGCGTCTACGGCGTGCCCGAGACCTTCGTCATCGACAAGGCCGGCCGCATCCGCTACCGCCACCCAGGCCCACTGACCCCCGACATCGTCGACCGCGAGATCCGGCCGCTGCTGGCGGAGCTGGCGAAGTGAGGGCACCTGCCATCTTTGCGGCGCTGCTGCTGGCCCTGACCCTCGCCGCCCCCGCCTTCGCGGTCGAGCCGCAGGAGCAACTGGCCGACCCGGCGTTGGAGGCACGGGCGCGGGAGCTCGGGCAGGAGCTGCGCTGCCTGGTCTGCCAGAACCAGTCGATCGACGATTCCAACGCCGACCTGGCCCGCGACCTGCGCACCATCGTGCGCGAGCGCCTGAAGGCCGGCGACAGCAATGCCCAGGTGCTGGACTTCGTCACCGCCCGCTACGGCGACTATGTGCTGCTGCGGCCGCCGCTGCGCGCCGGCACGCTGGCGCTGTGGTTCGGTCCGGTGGTGCTGTTGTTCGCCGCCATCGCCCTTCTGATCCTGCGCCGCCGCCGGCGCCCGGCCGAGGTGGCGCCGCTGTCGCCGGAGGAGAGCCGCCGCCTGGCCCGCCTGATGGACGAGGAGCAGGCGCCGTGACCGGCTGGGTTTTCTGGATCGTCGCGGCGCTGATGACCGGCGGCGCCGTGGCGCTGCTGCTGCACCGCCTGTTCGCCGCCGGCGCGTCGGTCGCGTCCGGTGCCGATGCAGCCATCTATCGCGATCAGCTGAGGGAGCTGGAGCGCGAGCGCGCCACCGGCGAGATCGGCGCCGCCGAAGCCGAGGCGGCGAAGGCCGAGATCGCCCGCCGCCTGCTGGCCGCGGCCGGTGAGGCGCCGCCGGCAGCCGTCGCACCCGCGCTCCCGCCGCGCCGCGTGGCGCTCGGCCTCGCCGTGCTGCTGCCGGTGGCGGCGCTGGCGATCTACATGGTCGAGGGCACGCCCGGCCTGCCGTCGCAGCCCTTCGCCAGCCGCGATCCGGGCGAGCGCATGGCGGCCCAGTCCGCGGTGGCAGAGGCGCGGGCCCTGGAGCAGCGCCTGGCCGCCAGCCCGCAGGACCGCGCCGGCTGGATCGAGCTCGGCCAGCGCTGGAGCCAGCTGGGCGAAAGCGCCAAGGCCGCCGACGCCTATGGCCGCGCCATCGGGCTTGGCAATGCCGACGCCGAGCTGACTGGCCGCTATGGCGAGGCCCTGGTCGGCGCCAATGGCAGCACCGTCACCGAGACCGCGCGCGCCGCCTTCGAGCAGGCGCTGCAGCTCAAGCCCGGCGACATCCGCGCCCGCTACTTCCTGGCGCTCGGCAACGCCCAGGCCGGCGACGACCGGGCTGCGCTGGATCTGTGGCAGGCGCTGGCGCGGGAGTCTCCGGCCGATGCGCCCTGGCTGCCCTCGGTCCGCCAGCATTTGGCCGAGGCGGCGCAGCGGCTCGGCCTCGACCCGAAATCCGCGACGCCGGAGCCGCAGCCGCCCGTCGCTCGGGCCGCTCCTCCGGCGAACGGCCCGGCGGCGGGCATCGCGTCGCTGCCGCCGGACGAGCAGGCCAAGGCGATCCGCGGCATGGTCGACGGCCTGGCGGCACGGCTGGAGCAGTCGCCGGACGACCTCGAAGGCTGGGTCCGGCTGGCCCGGGCCCGCGGTGTGCTGGGCGATGTCGGTGCCGCCGCCGACGCCTATGCAAGGGCTGCGGCGCTGGCGCCGGACAACAACGATCTGCTGCGCGCCTATGCCGACTCCCTGCTGGCCGCTGGCCGGGGCGAGGAGGTGCCGCCGCTGCTGGAGACCGGGCTGCGCCGCATCCTGGCAGCGGACCCGAACGACGCCATCGCCCTGTGGTTCCTCGGCGTCGCCGCGCAGAAGAGCGGGCAGCCGGAGGAGGCGCGGCGGCTGTGGGGCCGGATGCGCGACCAGTTCCAGGAGGGCAGCCAGGAGCGCCGGGCGATCGAGGGTCGCATCTCCCAGCTGCCCGCCCCCGGCGCCGGATGATCGGAGGCGGCCGGATTTCCGCAACAATGCAGATGAAAACCGGCGCCGGACTTTCGCCATCGCGGTTGCGGCGTCGCGGCATCGGGCGGCGGTTGACCGGCACCGCGAAACAATGGTTGTTTCGACTGCAACAAGAACTCGGGTGAGGCTCTTTTATCGTGGTCTCTGTTGCTGCCGCCGCGGCGCCCTCGGACGGGGCGATCGTCGTCGAGGACATGCACAAGCGGTTCGGCAAGCTCGAAGTGCTGAAGGGCGTGTCGCTGAAGGCCCGGCAGGGCGACGTCATCTCGATCATCGGCTCCTCCGGCTCGGGCAAGAGCACGCTGCTCCGCTGCATCAACCTGCTCGAGATGCCCAATGACGGCCGCGTCTGGGTCAATGGCGAGCTGATCCGGATGCGGAAGCTGCGCTCCGGCGAGGCCGAACCCGAGGACAGCAAGCAGGTCGACCGGATCCGGTCCTCGCTCGGCATGGTGTTCCAGAGCTTCAACCTGTGGTCGCACATGACCGTGCTCGAGAACGTGATCGAGGCGCCGGTGCATGTGCTGAAGGTGCCGCGCCGGCAGGCGGTGGAGCGCGCCGAGGCGCTGCTGGCCAAGGTCGGCATCGCCGACAAGCGCGACCATTACCCGAGCCACCTGTCGGGCGGCCAGCAGCAGCGCGCCGCGATCGCGCGGGCGCTGGCGATGCAGCCCAAGGTGATGCTGTTCGACGAGCCGACCTCGGCCCTCGACCCCGAGCTGGTCGGCGAGGTGTTGCGGGTGATCCGCCAGCTGGCGGAGGAGGGCAACACCATGCTGCTCGTCACCCACGAGATGCGCTTCGCCCGCGAGGTGTCGAGCCGGGTGATCTTCCTGCACCAGGGGCGGACGGAGGAGGAGGGGACGCCGGCCGAGGTGTTCGACAATCCGCGCTCCGAGCGGATCCGGCAATTTCTCAAGGCACAGCATTGATGGGCGCCGCTTCGCTGCGATGCTTGACCGCGCGCGGCGAATTCGCGGAAATCGGCCCATCCAACCCGGGACCGCAGGGTCCCAGATTTGAACGGGAGACTTCATGATGAAGAGCTGGTTGTCACTGGCTGCCGCCGCGGCCCTCGTGCTGGCCGCCGGCACCGCCTCGGCGGAGACGCTGCGGGTCGGCACCGAAGGCGCCTATCCGCCGTACAACGCCACCGACGCCTCGGGCAAGCTGGTCGGCTTCGAGATCGACCTCGCCAACGAGCTGTGCAAGCGCACCCAGATGACCTGCGAGATCATCCAGCAGGATTGGGACGGCATGATCCCGGCGCTCATGAACAAGCGCTATGACGCGATCATGGCCGGCATGTCGGTCACCGAGGAGCGGCTGAAGCAGATCGCCTTTTCCAAGCCCTACAGCACCACCCCGGCCTGGTTCGTCTCCGCCAAGGACGGCGTGCTGAAGGACGCCAAGACCCTGGCCGACATCCAGGCGGCGCTGAAGGGCAAGTCGGTCGGCGTGCAGCGCTCGACCATCCATCAGAACTTCCTCGAGGCCAAGGTGCCGGGCGCCGAGGTGAAGCTCTACGACACCCAGGACGACCTCAACCTCGACCTGCAGAACGGCCGCATCGACGCCGGCCTGGCCGACAGCCTCGGCTGGAAGGACTTCCTGGCCAGCGACGCCGGCAAGGCCTACGACCATTTCGGCCCGGGCCTGACCGGCAAGGACGACCCGATCTTCGGCCTCGGCGTCGGCATCGGCCTGCGCAAGGAGGACACGGCGCTGAAGGCGAAGCTGGACAAGGCGCTGGACGAGGTGAACGCTGACGGCACGATGACCAAGCTGTCGGTGCAGTGGTTCGGCATCGACACCTCGATCAAGTAAGGCGGGGATCAAGTAGCAGGAGCGGGCGTCGGCGGATGCGGTGCCGGCGCCCGGCCCCAACCGGGACCGCAGGTTCCAACGGGAGAGGTTCATGACCAAGATCTGGGTGTCCCTGATCGGGGCGGCGGCGCTGACGCTGGCCGCCGGGACGGCAGCTGCCGACACCGTGCGCATCTGCATGGAAGGCGCTTACCCGCCCTTCAACAACACCGATTCCACCGGCAAGATCGTCGGCTTCGAGGTCGATGTCGCCAACAGCCTGTGCAAGCAGGCCGGCCTGACCTGCGAGGTCGTGCAGCAGGATTGGGACGGTTTCATCCCGGCGCTGCTGAACAAGCGCTGCGGCGCCCTCATGGACGGCATGTCGATCACCGAGGAGCGGCTGAAGCAGATCGCCTTCTCGGTGCCCTACACCGACACGCCGGCCTGGTTCGTCGGCGCCAAGGACGGGCTCCTGAAGGACGCCAAGACCCTGGCCGACGTCCACGCCGCGCTGAAGGGCAAGACCATCGGCGTGCAGCGCTCGACCACCCACCAGAACTTCCTCGAGGCCGAGTTCAAGGACGCGTCCGTCAAGCTCTACGACACGGTCGACGAGCTCAATTTCGATCTGGTCAACGGCCGCATCGACGCCGGGCTGGGCGACAGCACGTCCTGGGATTCGTTCCTGAAGAGCGACGCCGGCAAGGGCTACAGCCATTACGGCCCGACCCTGACCGGCAAGGACAACCCGCTGTTCGGCCAGGGCATCGGCATCGGCCTGCGGCAGGAGGACAAGGAGCTCAAGGCCAAGCTCGACAAGGCGATCGAGTCCATGAAGGCCGACGGCTCGCTGACCAAGCTGGCGATGCAGTGGTTCGGCTACGACCCGCTGGCTCCCAGCAATTAGGAAGGCTTCGGGCGGCCTGACCGGCCGCCCGTTCCGTTCGAGGCAGCGCGCAAGGCATGCAAGGACTGATCGATTCGCTGTCCCACTGGGCGCAGCTGTTCTCCTGGGGCGACCAGGGCTGGGGCGACGAGTTCGTCCGGGCGGCGGGGATGACCGTGCTGCTGTCCACCGCCAGCTACATCTTCGGGGTCGTGGTCGGGCTGATCGCCGCCTGCCTCAAGGTCTGGGGCGGCTTCGTGCTGCGCGGGCTGATGGAGATCTACACCACGGTCGTCCGCGGTGTGCCGGAGCTCCTGATCATCTATCTCCTGTTCTTCGGCAACGAGCGGGCGATCAACGCCATCCTCGGCCTGATGGGGATCACGGGGTCGTTCCAGCTGAACGAGTTCGCGATCGGCGTCCTCGCCGTCGGGCTGATCTCCGGCGCCTATGCGACCGAGGTGCTGCGCGGCGCCATCCAGGTCATCCCGCATGGCCAGATCGAGGCCGGCCGGGCCTTCGGCATGCACGGCTTCATGGTGTTCCGCCGCATCATCCTGCCGCAGACCATCCGCCTGGCGCTGCCCGGCCTCGGCAATATCTGGCAGCTGATCCTGAAGGACACGGCGCTGGTCTCCGTCGTCGGGGTGACCGAGCTGATGCGGATCAGCCAGGTGGCGGCGCGGTCGACGCGCGAGCCGTTCCCGTTCTTCATCAGCGCGGCGGTGCTGTTCCTGGTCATCACCACCTTCTCGACCAAGATGTTCCGCAAGGCCGAGGCGCATTACGACCGCGGCGTGCGGCGGGCGGGCTGAGCATGGATCTCGACCTGATCCTCGACACCTTCGGCAAGCTGCTCGGCGGCGCCCTGGTGACCATCGAGCTGATCGTGCCGGCGCTCGCCCTCGGCGTCGTCATGGCGATGGTGCTGGCGGTGATGCGGATGTCCGGCAACGGCATCCTGTCGCGCATCTCCCGCGGCTATGTCTTCGTGTTCCGCGGCACGCCGCTGCTGGTCCAGATCTTCCTGATCTATTTCGGCCTCGGCCAGTTCAAGCCGCTTTGGGAGGCGCTGGGCGTCTGGGACTGGCCGCTGCGCGAGGCCTTCCCCTGCGCCGTGATCGCCTTCGCCATGAACACCGCCGCCTATACCAGCGAGATCATCCGCGGCGGCCTGCAGGCCGTGCCCTTCGGCCAGATCGAGGCGGCGCGGGCCTGCGGCATGTCGCGGTCGCTGGTGTTCCGGCGGATCACCGTGCCGATCGCCATCCGCCAGGCGCTGCCGGCCTATGGCAACGAGATCATCCTGATGGTGAAGGCCAGCTCGCTGGCCTCGATCATCACCATCATGGAGATCACCGGCATCGCCAAGCAGATCAACTCCCGCACTTTCGCGCCCTTCGAGGTGTTCACCGCCGCCGGCATCCTCTACCTCGCCATGAACTTCGTGGTGGCGCAGGGCGTGCGGGCGGTGGAGTGGAAGATCACCCCGCATCTGCGCCGGCGCAGCTGACCGCCTCGCTGCGGCACTGTCGGGCGGCCGCGAAACCCGGCTAGACTGGCGCGGATGTTCACCTTCACGCCGCTCCGCCCCGCCGACCTGCCGCGCCTGCGCCTGTGGCTCGCCATGCCGCATGTCCGCGCCTGGTGGGGCGATCCGGACACCGGGATCCGCGAGATCCGCCGGCTGATGGCATCGGACTGGGCCGAGCCGATGCTGGTCGCCTGGCAGGGCCGGCAGATCGGCTATCTCCAGGCCTATGACGCCGCCGCCGCGGCACCCGGCGGCGACGCCGAGCCCGGCAGCTTCGGCATCGACCTGTTCATCGGCGAGCCGAGCTATGTCGGCAAGGGCCTCGGCACCGCCTTCCTCGGCGCCTACACCGACCGGCTGCTGAAGGGCGGGCGGGCCTCGCGCATCCTGGCCCGGCCGGCCCGCACCAACCACCGCGCCGTCCGCTGCCTGGAGGGGGCGGGGTTCCATCCGCTGGACGATGATGGCGGCCCATGGCTGGCAATGGCCAAGGACCGGCCGGGCGCCTAGGGCTGGTCCGGAGCGGCGGCGTGGAGCCCCGCCAGATAGGCGCAGAGCATGCTGGCCAGCGCCTCGGCGTAGGTCTCGATCTCCGCCGGGGTGCGAGGGCGTTCCGAGAAGCTTTTCCCCACCTCGCTCAGCGTCGTCATGATCAGGTTGCCCGCCAGGCTCCGGGTGGCGTCCGAGGCCCGGGGCAGCGCCTCCCGCATGAAGGCCTCGCCCGCCCGGCGCCCTGACGCCCTCACCTCGCTCGCCTCGGGCGCATCGCGATAGAGCGGCGCGGCGTCGTTCAGCGCGCCCCGGATCGCGGCCTCCTCGCATTCCGAGCGCAGGAAGGCGTGGACCAGGAGGCGCAGCCGCTCCAGCGGCGGCCGCGAGACATCCTCCAGCGTGCGGCACAGCAGTTCGGTCGTCTGCCGCCACTCGTCGCTCTGCAGCCGGAACAGGATCGCCGCCTTGTTCGGGAAATACTGGTAGATCGACCCGACGCTGACCCCGGCCTTCTCGGCCACCCGCGCCGTGGTGAAGCGTTGGGCGCCCTCCTTCGCCAAAACCTGAACAGCCGCTTCCAGGATCGCTGCGACGAGGTCCGTCGAGCGAGCCTGCCGGGGCTGTTTTCGCGAGGAAATCTGCGGTCTTCGGCGGTCGGGCATGGGCGGCTTCGGCAACGCGACTCAGAAACCTGACGAACTAGTCGTATTTTCGGTCCGGCGCAAGGACGCGCCTGTTTCGACCGGAGACCTGCATGACCACCCTGACCACCGCACCGATCGCGCCGCTGCTGGAGCGCCTGTTCACGGAGGCCGACGAGTCCTCGCCGACGGCAAGCCCCGCCGTGGCGGACCTCTCGGCGGAAGAGCGGGAGCGCCTGATGCGGAGCAAGACCGAATATCTCGACCTCTACGGGCGCCTGAAGGATCTCGCTCTCCCCGTCTCGCGGGAGACTGGCGCGCTGCTCTACATGCTGGCGCGGGGCTGCGGCGCGCGGACGATCGTCGAGTTCGGGACCTCGTTCGGCATCTCGACCCTGCATCTCGCCGCGGCGCTGCGAGACAATGGCGGCGGCCGCCTGATCACCAGCGAGTTCGAGCCGTCCAAGCTGGCGCGGGCCCGGGACAACCTGGCGGCCGGTGGCGTCATCGACCTGGTGGAGATCCGGGAGGGAGATGCGCTGCAGACGTTGAGCGTCGATCTCCCCGACACGATTGACCTGGTGCTGCTCGATGGCGCCAAGGCGCTTTATCCCGAGATCCTGGGCCTGGTGGAGAGCCGGCTCAGGCCGGGCGCCTTCATCGTCGCCGACAATGCCGACCACAGCCCCGACTACCTGGCGCGCATGCGCTCGGGCGATGGCGGCTACCTGTCTGTGGCGGTCGGCGACGACGTGGAACTGTCCATGCGGATCGGCTGAGGGTCTTAGGACCTTCGGAGGAGACCGCCGGGAAACTGCCGAGTCGCGGTCCGGCGCAGCCGTGTTATGATTCCGAAAATCAAGAACCGGCCGAAATCAGAACACATCGGGGAATCGCCATGAACGTTGCCCGTATTCTGAATGTGAAGGGGAACACCGTCATCCATGTCGCGCCGGATCTCCGGCTGGCCGAGGTGGTGACGCTGCTGCGCGACAAGCGCATCGGCGCCGTCCTGGTCAGCGGCGACGGCCGCCACATCGACGGCATACTGTCCGAGCGCGACGTCGTCCACCGCCTGGCCGACAAGGGACCGGCCCTGCTGGACGAGCCGGTCTCGGCCATCATGGTGCGCACCGTCATCACCTGCGGCCTCGACGACACGGTGGCCGAGCTGATGGGGATGATGACGCAGCGCCGCTTCCGCCACCTGCCGGTGGTGGATGGCCAGGGGCTGATCTGCGGCATGATCAGCATCGGCGACGTGGTGAAGGCGCGGCTCGACGAGATCGAGAGCGAGGCCGAGAGCCTGCGCGAATACATCACCACCAGCTGACGCGGCTGGCGCAGCGAAGCGGGGAACTGCCGGACGGCAAGCCCTGTTCTCGAAGTGAACGTCCGCGCCGGCGCCGCCGGCCGGTCGGCTCACAAGAACGAGGTGCCCGACATGTTCGGCAGTCTGCTCCACTGGGCCGTGGTCTTCCTGGTCGTCGCGCTGGTCGCGGCCCTGCTGGGCTTCGGCGGCGTCGCCGGCACGGCGATGGCCGGCGCCAAGCTCCTGTTCTGGGTCGCGATCGTGATCTTCGTGGTCATGCTCGTCGCCGGCCTGCTCAGGCGCGGCTAGTCCAGCTCTCAGCTCACACATCGACGGCCGGGCGCCTTAACGGGCGTTCGGCCGTTGTTGTGAGGATCAGGCCGCTTCCGTCTTATCGGCCGGCGTTGCCGCCAGGCGCAGGCCCATTGCCTGCAGCACACGCATGACGGTGCCGAGTTCGGGATTCCCGCCGCTGCTGAGCGTGCGATAGAGGCTCTCCCGTGAGAGGCCGGCATCCCTGGCGATCTGGGTCATGCCACGGGCGCGGGCGACAGTTCCGATCGCCTCGGCGATGAAGCCCGGATCCCCGGTCTCGAAGGCGGCGGTCAGATACTCGGCCTGGGTATCCGGGGTGTCGAGATAACGGGCAGAATCATAGGGGCGGGTCGCAGTCATTCCGGGAGCTCCTTGGCCAGAACCCTGGCCCGCGTGATGTCCTTCGCCTGGGTGCTCTTGTCGCCGCCGCATAGCAGGATCACCGTCACATTGCCCCGGTGGGTGAAATAGACGCGGTAGCCTGGGCCAAAGTCGATCCGCAGTTCGCTGACGCCATCACCGACAGATTTGACATCACCGGCATGGCGGCGGCCAGTCGGTCGATCCGAACGGCAATGCGGACGACGCGCGGCGATCTTCGAGGGCGTCGATCCAGCGGGAGAATGCAACAGTCTCGACGATCGAGCGCATGGTGCACTGTAGCTTGTGGGCTACGTACCGACAAGGCGACATCGACACACGACAAGTGCATTCGCGGCGAAAATCGCCGCCGGCCTATCGAGTGATATTATCGTGGAAGGGAGATGGTGGAGCTGAGCGGAATCGAACCGCTGACCTTCTCATTGCGAACGAGACGCTCTCCCAACTGAGCTACAGCCCCACTGAGTTCTGATCCGGGCGGTTGGGCATCCCGGCGAACGGCGCGGAATATCGTGCCCGGCTGATGGCTTGTCAAGCGCCTGATCCGGCCCTCCGGCGTTTTTCCGCACCGGTCGTTTGAAACCTCCGGCGGCTCGGATATAAGGGGGCCGGGCCGCAGCCAGGGCGGCCTGATCGGCTCGCAGGCGGTATCATGACGGACTTCATCGGCCAAAAGACGGTCACCCTTTTCGGCGGCACCGGATTCGTCGGCCGCTACGTGGCGCAGATGCTGGCCCAGCGCGGCTGGCGCATCATCGTCGCCTCGCGCCATCCCGACCGGGCCCTGCCGCTGAAGACGGCGGGCGCGGTCGGCCAGGTCGTGCCGGTCTTCGCCGACATCCGCGACGACGGCTCGGTGGCCGCCGCTGTGGCCGGGGCCGATGCCGTGGTCAACCTGGTCGGTATCCTGTTCGAGCGCGGCAAGCAGCGCTTCGACTCCATCCATGGCGAGGCCGCCGGCCGCGTCGCCCGCGCCGCGGCGGCCGCCGGCGCCAGCCGGTTCGTCCAGATCTCGGCGATCGGCGCCTCGGCCGACAGCCCGTCCGCCTATGCCCGCACCAAGGCGGCGGGAGAGGCGGCGGTGCGCGCGGCGGTCCCGGGCGCCGCGATCCTGCGGCCGAGCGTGATCTTCGGGCCCGAGGACGGCTTCTTCAACCTGTTCGCCGGCCTCGCCCGCACGGCGCCGTTCCTGCCGCTGTTCGGCGGCGGCACCACGAAGTTTCAGCCGGTCTATGTCCAGGACGTCGCCGCCGCGGTCGTCGCCTGCCTGGAGCAGGACGGCACCGTCGGCCAAGCCTATGAGCTCGGCGGCCCGCGGGTCTACAGCTTCCGCGAGCTGATGGAGCTGACTTTGCAGCAGACCGGCCGGAAGAAGCGCCTGGTCTCGCTGTCCTGGGGCATGGCGGCGTTCGAGGCGAAGCTGCTGGGCCTGCTGCCGAAGCCGCCGCTGACCCCGGACCAGGTGGTGCAGCTCAAGATCGACAACATCGTCGCGCCGAGTGCCAAGACGTTAGCCGATCTCGGCATCCAGCCGACCCCGGCCGAGCTGATCCTGCCGAGCTATCTCGACCGCTACCGCCCCGGCGGCCGTTTCGGCAACCGCATGGTCGCCTGACACGACCTACATCGCCCTACCCCTCCGTCAGCGCCCGGGCCAGGAAGGGCAGGCTCTCATCCATCCGGTAGTCGACCGAGGAGTGGTTGTCCGGGAACTCCTCGTAGCGGTGCTTCACGCCCAGCCGCTCCAGCGACCGGTGCAGCCGGCGGGCGCCGTAGACCAGGTTGAACTGGTCGATGTCGCCGCAGTCGATGTACAGGCCCTTCAGCGACTTCAGCGCATCGGCGTGCCGGTCGGCGAGCAGCGCCGGATCCCATTCCAGCCAGTTGGCCCAGCGCTCCTCGATCAGCTCGCAGGTGTCGGGGTTGACCGGCAGCCGGATGCCGAGGAACTGCGACGGGTCCGGGTCGTAGGTCGCGGCCATCGCCAGCCACATCAGGATGTGCAGGTCGGCATCCTGGATCTTGTTCGCGGATTCCAGCGACGTGATGAAGCGCTCGATCGAGCCTTCGTGCTTGGCCAGCGTCCGCAGCACATTCGGCATCTCCAGCAGATAGGCGAGCTCGAACGCCATGTCGCCGGAATGGCACGCGGCCGCGCTCCAGGTGTCGGCGCGGCGCATGGCGTGGATGATCGAGCCGTAGCCGCCGGAGCTCTTGCCGAACACGCCGCGCCGGCCGGGTCCGCCGCAGCCGAGCCGCGACTCCACCGCCGGCAGCATCTCGTCGATCAGGAAATCCTCCCACCGGCCCATGGCGGCGGAGTTGATGTACTGGTTGCCGCCGAGCCGGGTGAAGCAGTCGGGGAAGGCGATCACCACCGGCGGCAGCTTGCCCTCGGCGATCAGCCGGTCTGCCCGTTCCGGCACGTTCTCGCCGAAATTCTTCCAGTTGGTGTGGACCGGCCCGCCGGCGGTGAAGCCGACCAGGTCGACCAGCAGCGGCAGGCCCCGCCCGTCATGCCCGGCCGGGGTGTAGAGATCGACTCGCCGCTCATGCGGATCGCCCAGCAGGTTGTCCCGCAGCGCCCGGCTGTCGATGGTGAAGCTGTCAACCCGCCCGCGCGGGGCGGTGTGGTTCTTGCGCATGCGTTCGCTCCCGATGGGTTGTTGCCGCCAGCCTAGACCGAGTCTCGGTGCGGTGCACCTCGGGGCCGTCAGAATGGCCGCAGCCGAATCGGCTCGGTCGGCAAGGTCTGTCCCGGCTTCACGAAGACCACGACGAAATCGAAGGCCTGTCCGGTCACGCCGCGCAGCCGCTTGGCAAGGCTGAACTCGGTGCGCCAGGTGTCGAGCCCGTCGTACTTCGCCGCTTCGTCCAGGCACCATTCGTCCTCCTTCAGGCAGATCACGGCCAGGCCGTCGCGGCGCAGCCGGTCGGCGTCGATCCAGGGGGCATAGGCTGGGGCGAAGGCGGTGAAGTCGGTCGGATGGTCCGGGCTGTAGAAGGTCGCGCCCAGGGCGTAGCTCTCGGTGCCGGCGACGATGGCCAGCGTCGTGCCGATCTTCTTGCGCCACAGCGCCGTCACCCGATGGGCCACCTGCCGCCGCGGCTCGGCCGCGTGCTCGATGTCGTGCCGCAGGGTCCAGGTCCCGGCCAATGGCGCTGCCGCGAGCAGCAGCATTCCCGCGCCGCCGGCCAGCAGCGCCAGCCGGCGCAGCGCCGCCCGGTCGATCGCCAGGCGCAGCCATACGATCGCGGCCAGCGGCGACAGGCTGAAGATCGGGATGGCGAAATGGGTGTTGATCCGCACCGAGAACACCAGCGCGATCAGCACCGTCAGCAGGAACGGGCCGAGGGCGAAGATCGCCAGAGCGCGGCGATCGCCCACGGGGGGCAGGGCAGGCCGGTCCTCCGGCGGCGCATCCCGCCCGCGCCGCCGCAGCCAGGCCAGCGCCAGGCCCAGCAGCGCGTGCAGGGCGGCGCAGCCGGCGACGAACACCGCGGCCTTGCCCAGGATCTCCAGCGGCCTGGAACTGCCCTTGCTGGCCATGTATTGCAGCGGGCCGATGGCGGCGTGGAGATGCCACAGCACATGCGGCGCCATCGCCGCGGCGAACACGGCGATCGCGACATAGGGGGCAAGGCTGGCGAAATAGCGGCGGCGGTCGGGATGGGCCAGCGCCGCGGCCAGGCAGCAGGCCAGGATGATGCCGCTGTAGTATTTCGACAGCATCGCCGCGGCCGCCGCCAGGCCCAACGCTGCGGCGTTCGCCGCGGCGCTCGCTAGGTCGCGCCGGTCGAAGGCGCGCAGGAACAGCAGCATCACCAGCGGCCACAGCGACAGCAGCACCGAATTGGCGTTGAAGTTCAGCGATTGCACCGTGGCGAAGGGCAGGGCCTCCAGCAGCAGCACCGCCGCCAGCCGGGGCGGTCCGGACAGGTACCGGCCGGCGATGGCCCAGACCGCGGCCAGGCCGATCGCGGCATTGACTGCGCACAGCAGGTAGAAGGCCCAGTCGGCGGTCGGGAACACGCTGAACCAGCCATGCACCACCCAGGCATAGAAGGGCGGGTGCTTGTAGGTGCCGAGCGGCATCTCCTGCGCCCAGGAGAAGGCCTCGGTCATGTCGTTCTGCAGGTCCGACGGCGCCAGGTACAAGAGGCAGAACGCGGTCCACAGCACGACATGCGCCGCCAGCAGCAGCAGCAGGTCGCGGGTATCGCTGTCGGAGCGGCGAAGCGGGGCGCTGATCGCGATCGACATGGGCGGGCGGAGGCAATGGAACCGGCCCGAGCCGTTAGGCCCGGCCGGGACCGGTGTCCAATTACCTCTTGGTATGCCGCCGGCCGGCGGGATCAGATGATTCCGACCTCATACGCCGTCTCATAGCCGCCCGGCACGGCGCTTTCGAGCAGCGGCTGGACCCGCGCCACATGCTCGGTGAAGCGCGGATCCTGGCGGAAGCGCTGGGCGTCCTCGGCGGTCTCGAAGGCAGTCGCCAGCACCACGCTGCGGCCGTCGAGCGACCGGAACAGCCGGCCGCCGCGCAGACCCTGCACCTGGCCGCGCACCCGGTGGTGCTGGGCCAGCTGCAGTTCCATGAACTCCTCGAACCGGCCGGGCTTCGGCGTGATCACGCTGATCGAGACATAGGGCTTGGTCATGGTCGGCTCCGCATGAAGGAGCCACCCTGCTAAAGGTTCAAGCCGGCTTGAGGTCAAGGCCGGAAACGCGATTGCAGTAGTATTATCGGCCTTTCTCGTTCATGATATGTTCTATGGACATGGCCCAATCCGACTCCGACGAGGTCAAGCCGACCGATCCCGACATGAAGTGGACGGGGTGGGCGCTGGACAAGCTGCGCGAGATCGTCGACCTGGACATCAGCACCAAGCGGGCGATCGCGCGGGAGCAGTCGCAGATCCTGCGGGGGTCGCAGATGCCGGACTACGCGCTGATGCAGTCGCGGCTGTCGCGGTCGGTTCGGCTGTCGATCGCGATGACCGAGCGGATCCGCGCCGACTACCTGATGCGCAAGGACAAGCGGAAGGAATCGGGCGAGCAGGAGCGCCGGCGGCAGCGGCGGGAGCAGGCCGCCGACTCCGTCGCCGAGGCGGTGGGCCAGCCGGACGAGGCCGGGGACGTCGAACGCGTGCGGTCGATGGTGTGGGAGACGCTGGTCGAGGACGAGATCCTGGACGCGCAGTTCGACACGATGTCGCCCGAGGAGTTCCTGCGCGAGGTCTGCCGCAAGATCGGCCGCATGCCGCCTCCGGACCCTCCGCCGCAGGGCGGGGACGAGGACGCCGAGGCGAGAACCGATGACGCCCTCGCCGATTGCGAACCCGCACAGGATTGGCCCAAGGCGCCGGACGAGTCTGCCGCTGGCCGGCCCCTGCCCAAGCCGCCGAAATCGGACAGCAGCTGAGCGCCCCCGGTTGTCCAGCGTGTCCTCTCGCGACAGTTCGGATTGTTTTTGCCTCTCCTCCCCGGGCTTGACCCGGGGATCACGGGAGAGGTCGCAGGCGCTTGCGCCTCCCGGGTGAGGAGACTTTTCTCGAGGCCGGCGCCCGCCCAGGTCTCGCTGCGCGAGCCCGACCGCTCCTCCCCGGAGACCCGCGGGAAGAGGCAACGCAAAGGGCGCCTACCCTTCCTCCGACCTTCTACGGGAACAACGATCGTCAAAAGAGACCGCTGAGAGACATGATTTTCCGATAGTGCCGATTCGGTCATAATTTTCTTGAAACAATAGTGCTGAAACGCTGCTCCATCTGCGAACGGCTCTTAACAACGCGAAATTAGTCAACAAATATGACCTAATCGCGAAAAACTGCTCGCCAGGGTCTGCCGAAATCCGTAAATGTCGCGTGGCCCCGCCGTTGCGGGGCTGTCCGACTCCGCGTGACCAGGGAGCCGCCCATGGCGACGAAGATGCTGCAGTTCGTGAAGACCGCCGGCGAGATGCCGTCGAAACGGACTGCCGAGATCCGCCGGCAGGACTGGCTCGAGGTCTACGGCCCCTATGTCCGGCAGAAGGCCGAGGAGCAGTCGTCGCGCTGCTCGCAATGCGGCGTGCCGTTCTGCCAGGTGCATTGCCCGCTGCAGAACAACATCCCGGACTGGCTGAAGCTGACCGCCGAGGGCCGGCTGGAGGAGGCTTACGAGATCTCCTCGGCCACCAACTCGATGCCCGAGATCTGCGGCCGCATCTGCCCGCAGGACCGGCTGTGCGAGGGCAACTGCGTGATCGAGCAGTCGGGCCACGGCGCCGTCACCATCGGCTCGATCGAGAAGTACATCACCGACACCGCCTGGGCCGAGGGCTGGGTCAAGCCGCCGGTGCCGCTGCGCGAGCGCGGCCAGTCGGTCGGCATCATCGGCGCCGGCCCGGCCGGCATCGCCGCGGCCGAGCAGCTGCGCCGGCTCGGCTACCAGGTCCATCTCTACGACCGCTACGACCGGGTCGGCGGGCTGCTGATCTACGGCATCCCCAGCTTCAAGCTGGAGAAGGAGATCGTCGCCCGGCGGGCGCAGTGGCTGGCCGATGCCGGCATCACCCTGCACCTCAACTTCGAGATCGGCCGCGACGCCACGCTGCAGGAGCTGCGGTCGCGCCACGACGCGGTGCTGATCGCCACCGGCGTCTACAAGGCGCGCGACTTCCAGGCCCCGGGCTCCGGCCTGAAGGGCATCGTCGCGGCGCTCGACTACCTCACCGCCTCGAACCGCACCGGCCTCGGCGACGACGTGCCGGGCTTCGCCGACGGCACGCTGAACGCCGCCGGCAAGCGGGTGGTGGTGATCGGCGGCGGCGACACGGCGATGGACTGCGTCCGCACCGCGGTGCGCCAGGGCGCCGTCTCGGTGAAGTGCCTGTACCGCCGCAACCGCGCCAACATGCCGGGCAGCCAGCGCGAGGTGCAGAACGCCGAGGAGGAGGGCGTCGAGTTCGTCTGGCAGGCGGCGCCCGAGGCCTTCCTGGGCGACGCCTCGGTCAGCGGCGTGCGTGCCCATTCGATCCATCTCGGCGTCGCCGACGCCACCGGCCGGCAAAGCCCGGTGGTGATCGAGGGGTCGGCCCACACCATCGAGGCCGACCTGGTGGTCAAGGCGCTGGGCTTCGACCCCGAGGACCTGCCGACCCTGTTCGACGCGCCGGGCCTGCCGGTGACGAAGTGGGGCACGGTCCGGGTCGACCACAAGACCATGATGACCGCGGTCGAGGGCATCTTCGCCGCCGGCGACATCGTCCGCGGCGCCAGCCTCGTCGTCTGGGCCATCCGCGACGGCCGCGACGCCGCCGCCGCGATCCACAGCCACCTCGCCGCCAAGGTCGCCGTTCCGGCGGTCGCGGCGGAATGACGCCAGCCGGAAGGAGCCAGCTCATGAGCCAGTTTGAGAAGACCCCCGGCCAGCGCTTCGTCGAGGACTACCAGGCCAATGTCGCCCGGCTGACCGCGGCCCATGCCTATGACCCGGCGGAGGAGCACGACGCCTGCGGCGTCGGCTTCATCGCCACCCTCGACGGCAAGCCGCGGCGCGAGGTGGTGCAGGCCGGCATCGACGCGCTGAAGGCGGTGTGGCACCGCGGCGCGGTCGATGCCGACGGCAAGACCGGCGACGGCGCCGGCATCCATGTCCAGATCCCGCAGCAATTCTTCCACGAGCATGTCGAGCGCGTCGGCCACCGGCCGATGCAGGGGCTGATCGCGGTCGGCCAGGCCTTCCTGCCGCGCACCGACCTGGAGGCGCAGGAGAAGTGCCGCTGCCTGGTCGAGGGCGAGATCCTCAACTTCGGCTACTACATCTACGGCTGGCGCCAGGTGCCGATCAACGTGGCGATCATCGGCGACAAGGCGAACGCCGCCCGGCCGGAGATCGAGCAGATCATGATCGGCAACCCCAAGGGGGTGCCGGAGGAGCAGTTCGAGCGCGACCTCTACGTCATCCGGCGGCGGATCGAGAAGGCGGCGCAGGCCGCTGGCATCGCCGATTTCTACCTGTGCTCGCTGTCCTGCCGGTCGATCATCTACAAGGGCATGTTCCTGGCGGCGCAGCTGACCGATTTCTACCCGGACCTGCTGGACGAGCGCTTCGTCTCCAACTTCGCGATCTACCACCAGCGCTATTCGACCAACACCTTCCCGACCTGGCGCCTGGCCCAGCCCTTCCGCATGCTGGCCCATAACGGCGAGATCAACACGCTGAAGGGCAACACCAACTGGATGCGCGCGCATGAGACGCGCATGGCCAGCCCGGTGTTCGGCGACGCGATCCAGGACATCAAGCCGGTGATCCAGGGCGGCAGCTCGGATTCCGCGGCGCTCGACGCGGTGTTCGAGGTGATGGTCCGCGCCGGCCGCAACGCGCCGCTGGTCAAGGCCATGCTGGTGCCGCAGGCGACGCCGGCCGACGCCGACATCCCGGACGCGCACCGCGCCTTCGTCAGCTATTGCAACGCGGTGATGGAGGCCTGGGACGGGCCGGCCGCGCTGGCCATGTATGACGGCCGCTGGGTGATGGGCGGCATGGACCGCAACGGCCTGCGGCCGATGCGCTACACCCTGACCCATGACGGGCTGCTGATCGCCGGGTCCGAAGCCGGGATGGTCCGGCTCGACGAGAGCCGGATCGCGGAGAAGGGGCGGCTCGGGCCCGGCCAGATGCTGGCGGTCGACCTGGGCGAAGGGCGTCTCTACCACGACCGCGAGATCAAGGACGTGCTGGCGGCGCGCCAGCCATTCCAGGACTGGACCAAGCGGATCAAGGTGATCGACGGGCTGATCCGCGCCGGCGGCGAGGGCACCGAGGCGGCGATGAGCCGCGAGGAGCTGCGCCGGCGCCAGGTCGCCATGAACATCACCATGGAAGACCTGGAGCTGATCCTGCACCCGATGGTGGAGGACGCGAAGGAGGCGGTGGGGTCGATGGGCGACGACGCGCCGATCGCCATCCTGTCCGACCTGAACCGGCCGCTGCACCACTTCTTCCGGCAGAATTTCAGCCAGGTCACCAACCCGCCGATCGACTCGCTGCGCGAGCGGCGGGTGATGAGCCTGCGCACCCGGCTGGGCAATCTCGGCAACATCCTCGACGAGGATGCCAGCCAGTGCGACCTGCTGCAGCTCGACAGCCCGGTGCTGACCAACGCCGAATACGAGGCGATGCGCGCCTATATGGGCGCGACGGCGGCGGAGATCGACTGCACCTTCGATCCGCGGGCCTCGGGCGAAGGTGGGGGCGAGCACGCCCTGCGCGACGCGCTGCGCCGGATCTGCCGCGAGGCCGAGGACGCGGTGCGCGGCGGCGCCACCCACATCGTCCTGACCGACCAGCATGTCGGCCAGGACCGGGTGGCGATCCAGATGATCCTGGCCACCGGCGCCGTCCACACCCATCTCATCCGCCAGTCGCTGCGCACCTTCACCTCGCTGAACGTGCGGTCGATGGAATGCGTCGACGTGCACCATTTCGCGGTGCTGATCGGCGTCGGCGCCACCACGGTGAACGCCTATCTGGCGCAGGAGGCGATCGCCGACCGGCAGCGCCGCGGCCTGTTCGGCGACCTGTCGCTCGACGCCTGCATGAAGCGCTACCGCCAGGCGGTGGATGACGGGCTGCTGAAGATCATGTCCAAGATGGGCATCTCGGTGATCTCGTCCTACCGCGGCGGCTGCAACTTCGAGGCCGTCGGCCTGTCGCGCTCGCTGGTCGCCGAATACTTCCCCGGCATGCCCAGCCGCATCTCCGGCATCGGCATGGCCGGGCTGCAGATGAAGGCGATCGAGATGCACGAGGCGGCGTGGAACCGCAGCGTGGTCACCCTTCCGATCGGCGGCTTCTACCGCTACCGCCAGGGGCAGGAGCGGCACGCCTGGGAAGGCCAGATGATCCACATGCTGCAGCAGGCGGTGGCGACCGACAGCTATTCCCTGTACCGCAAATACTCGGACCTGATCCGGCGCCAGTCGCCGGTGGCGCTGCGCGACCTCCTGGACTTCGTGCCGGTGCGCGAGTCGGTGTCGATCGACGAGGTCGAGAGCATCACCGAGATCCGCAAGCGCTTCGTCACACCCGGCATGTCGCTCGGCGCGCTGGGGCCGGAGGCGCATGGCACGCTGAACGTCGCCATGAACCGGATCGGCGCCAAGTCGGATTCGGGCGAGGGCGGCGAGGACCCGGCCCGGTTCCGCCCGGACAAGAACGGCGACAACTGGAACTCCGCGATCAAGCAGGTCGCGTCGGGCCGCTTCGGCGTCACGGCGGAATACCTGAACCAGGCGCGCGAGCTGGAGATCAAGGTCGCCCAGGGCGCCAAGCCCGGCGAGGGCGGCCAGCTGCCCGGCTTCAAGGTGACGGTGGAGATCGCCAAGCTGCGCCACGCCACCCCGGGCGTGATGCTGATCAGCCCGCCGCCGCACCACGACATCTACTCGATCGAGGACCTGGCCCAGCTCATCTACGACCTGAAGCAGATCAACCCGGACGCCAAGGTCACGGTCAAGCTGGTCAGCCGCACCGGCATCGGCACCATCGCCGCCGGCGTCGCCAAGGCCAATGCCGACATCATCCTGATCTCGGGCCATGTCGGCGGCACCGGCGCCTCGCCCCAGACCTCGCTGAAATTCGCCGGCGTGCCGTGGGAGATGGGCCTGTCCGAGGTGCATCAGGTGCTGACCCTGAACCGGCTGCGCCACCGCATCCGGCTGCGCACCGACGGCGGCATCAAGACCGGGCGCGACGTGGTGATCGCCGCGATCCTCGGCGCCGAGGAATACGGCATCGGCACCGCCAGCCTGATCGCCATGGGCTGCATCATGGTCCGGCAGTGCCACTCCAACACCTGCCCGGTCGGCGTCTGCACCCAGGATCCGGAGCTGCGGGCGAAGTTCAGCGGCACGCCCGAGAAGGTGGTGAACCTGTTCAGCTTCATCGCCGAGGAGGTGCGCGAGATCCTGGCCCAGCTCGGCTACCGCTCGATCAACGAGATCGTCGGCCGGACCGAGCTGCTGCGCGAGGTCAGCCGCGGCGCCGCCCATCTCGACGACCTCGACCTCAACCCGCTGCTGGCCAAGGCCGATCCGGGCGAGCATGCGATGTACTGCACGCTCGAGGGCCGCAACCCGGTGCCGGACACGCTCGACGCGCAGATGATCGCCGACGCCCGGCCGCTGTTCGAGCTCGGCGAGAAGACCCAGCTGACCTACTCGATCCGCAACACCCACCGCGCCGTGGGCACGCGGATGTCGGCGATGATCACCCGCAAGTTCGGGATGACCGGGCTGCAGCCGGGCCATGTCACGGTGCGGCTGCGCGGCAATGCCGGCCAGTCGCTCGGCGCCTGGGCGGTGCAGGGGCTGAAGCTGGAGGTGTTCGGCGACGCCAACGACTATGTCGGCAAGGGCCTGTCCGGCGGCACCATCGTGGTCCGGCCCTTCGCGGCGTCGACGCTGAAGACCAACGAGAACACCATCATCGGCAACACGGTGCTGTACGGCGCTACCGCGGGTAAGTTGTTCGCGGCGGGCCAGGCGGGCGAGCGCTTCGCGGTGCGCAACTCCGGCGCCGTGGTGGTGGTCGAGGGCTGCGGCTCGAACGGCTGCGAATACATGACCGGCGGCACCGCCGTGATCCTCGGCCCGGTCGGCGACAATTTCGGCGCCGGCATGACCGGGGGCATGGCCTTCGTCTACGACGCCGAGGGCAGCTTCGCCCGCCGGGTCAACCCGGAGAGCGTGCTGTGGCAGCGGGTCGAGACCCGGCACTATGACGACCAGCTGCGCGCTCTGATCGCCGAGCATGTGCGCGAGACCCAGAGCGCCTGGGCCGCCTCGATCCTGCACGACTGGCCGATCGAACGGTCGAAGTTCTGGCAGGTGGTGCCGAAGGAGATGGTGTCGCGGCTGCAGCACCCGATCCACGGCGAGGACGAGGCGCTGCGGATCCCGGCGGAGTGACCGGTCAGGCCGTGGCGTAGCGCTGGTACAACCCGTTGCGGAACACGCCCTGCGGGTCGTGCCGGCGCTGCGCCGCGACCACCTCGTCCCAGGCGGGGTAGGCGCGGCGCAGCTGTTCCGCGGTCGCGTGCAGCCGGTAGGGCAGGTAATAGGTGCCCCCGGCGTCGAGCGCGGCGTCGATCAGGCCGCGGGTCATGCGCTGCATCCGCTCCTCCCCGGCGGCGGATTTCTCCTGCACGAACAGCATGACCAGGCCGAACACGTCCTCGCGGGCATAGGCCAGGGCGCTGCGGTCGTCGCGGCGGACGTCGCGCACCGTCACGTTCAGCAGGTTGCCCTCGTCGCGCCGGATCACCGCGCGGGCCGCCTGGGCGAAGTCCCACAGCCGGGCCCGCGGCACGAAGTACTCGTGCAGGATGTCGGTCGATCCGGCCTCGCGATTGGCGAAGACCGCCGCCGGCTCGTTGAGCAGGCTGTTGCGGCTGGTCCGCTCCGCCAGCCACGGCCCGGCCTCGCGTTCCAGCCACCAGCGCAGCGCCTTGCCGGTGTCGCTGCCGGCGGCGTTGCGGAACACCAGCCGCTGCATCCCGCCATGGTCCAGAGCGGGCAGGGGCAGCACCGCGCCGCCGGTCTCCGGCACCGGCACGTACCAGCCCAGCACCGCCTCCTCGAACAGGCTGCCGGGATCGACCGATAGCCGGCCATAGGCCATCTCCACCGGGGCGACCACCCGCTCGGCGAAGGCGGCCGCGTAGTCCCGGGTGGGCATGGCGGCGAAGTCCGGCACGTAGAGCGCGTTGGGCAGCACCGTGATCTCGGCCTCCAGGATCACCCCGAACAACCCATAGCCGCCCAGCGCCAGGCCGAACAGCTCGTCGCCCGGGCCGCACTCCACCACCGCGCCGTCGGCTGTCAGCAGCCGCAGCCGCCGCACCGTCCCCGCGGCCGGCGGGCTGTTGGCGTGCCAGCCATGGGCGTTGACGCTCAGCGTGCCGCCGATGCTGAAGTCGTTGTTCGACTGCATCACGGCGGGGGACAAGCCGGCGGCGTTCAGCGCCGGCACCACGTCGCGCCACAGCGCCCCGCCGCCCACCCGCATCACCCGCGCCTCGGCGTCGATCGCCAGCCCGTTCAGCGGCAGCGCGTCCAGCACCCAGCCGTCGCGCAGCAGGCTCTGCCCGCCCATCGAATGGCGCGCGCCGGACACGGCCAGGCCCGGCTCCTGCCCGGCGGCGATCCGCTGCAGCAGCGGCGCCAGCTGCCTGGCCGCAGCATCCGGCTCCGCCTCGGCGAAGGCGACGCCGCGCACCGGCGTCGGGTTCAGGCCGCTGGCATCGTCCAGCAGGGTCCGGGGCGGGGCTGGAGGCGGCAGCTTGGCCGCGTCCGACAGGCGCTGCAGCCAGGCCCCGCCCACGCCCCCCAGCGCCGCCGCGCCCAGCGCCACGGCACCCGTCGCCAGCACGCGTCGGCGCGTCGATCCCCTCCTGGCCATGATCCCCCCGCATCGTTCCCCTTCGGTGCTTGTATTACCGGAAGGGGCGCGGGATTATGGCGAGACGTATTGCGCGATGCCGTTGCCGAAGGACCAGTTCTCCTTCGCCACCTCGACCAGGTTGATGAACACGTCGTCGCCGCGCAGCCCGGGGCTCTCGGCCAGCCGGTCGGCGATGCGGCGGTACAGCGCCTGCTTCTGCTCGACCGTGCGGGTGTTGTTGGCGGTGATCTGGATGAACACGACGTCGCCGGTCCGGGCCAGGCCGGGATAGGCCGGGTCATAGTCGAAGCCGGTGTCGTCATGCTCGTGCACCAGGATGAAGCGGTCGTTCTCCGGCACGTTGAAGGTCTCGCGCATGGCCAGGTAGACACCGTCGCGGATGGCCTTGATGTGGCCGGCGGGCTTGCCCTTGCGCAGCGAGATCCGGACGAGGGGCATGGCATGTCTCCGATGTCGGGCGGCTGGTGCCGCGATGCACCCTATCTACCGCAGGCTTGATCATTTCGGAATGAACTCGATATCACTAACAATGATGATGATCTGAAATGATAAGGCCATGCGCTCCCTCGACCTCGACGCCGTCCGGGCCTTCGTCCTGGTCGCCGACCACGGCAGCTTCACCCGGGCGGCCGACGCGCTCGGCGCCACCCAGTCCGGCATCAGCCTG
>NZ_VCCH02000398.1 GCF_005938675.2 Mycobacterium sp. KBS0706 | reverse complement strand
CAGCGTCTCCGGCCCGTCCATGCCCGGCATCATGACGTCGAGCAGCAGCAGCTGGGGCGCGAAGCCGGGGGCCTGGGCCAGCGCCTCCTCGCCTGAGGCGCAGGCGGCCAGGACGAAGCCGCCGACCGCCTCCAGCGCGAAGCCGGCGACCGAGCGGATGTCGGCATCGTCCTCGACATAGAGGATGCGGGTCAGCGCCTCATCGGCCATGGCGGGGCCCTCCTTGCTTGTCCTGGACCAGGCCGTTGATCAGGTCGGTGATGGTCTGGTGCAGCTGCTCGTTGTCGGTGCGGCTCTTGACCAGCGAGGCGGAGACCGCGCTCGCGTA
>NZ_VCCH02000397.1 GCF_005938675.2 Mycobacterium sp. KBS0706 | reverse complement strand
GTAGGCCGGATCATCCGGGAACGAGTACCAGTAGGGGTCCGACATCGCGTCGAGGTGGTACAGGTACCCGAAGAACTCATCGAAGCCGTGCAGTGTCGGCAGGTACTTGTTCAGATCACCGAGATGGTTCTTGCCGAACTGGCCGGTGGCATAGCCCTGGACCTTGAGGGCGGCGGCGATGGTGGCGGCCTTGTCCGGCATGCCCACATCCGCGCCGGCCTGGCCGACGGTGGTCAGGCCCGTGCGCAACGGGATCTCACCGGTGATGAAGCTCGCCCGGCCTGCGGTGCAGCTCGCCTCCGCATAATAGTCGGTGAACATCATGCCC
>NZ_VCCH02000396.1 GCF_005938675.2 Mycobacterium sp. KBS0706 | reverse complement strand
AGGCATGATGTTCACCGACTATTATGCCGAGGCGAGTTGCACCGCAGGCCGGGCCAGCTTCATCACCGGTGAGATCCCGTTGCGCACGGGCCTGACCACCGTCGGCCAGGCCGGCGCCGATGTGGGCATGCCGGACAAGGCCGCCACCATCGCCTCCGCCCTCAAGGTCCAGGGCTATGCCACCGGCCAGTTCGGCAAGAACCATCTCGGCGACTTGAACAAGTATCTGCCGACACTGCATGGCTTTGATGAGTTCTTCGGCTACCTGTACCACCTCGACGCGATGTCGGACCCCTATTGGTACTCGTTCCCGGATGATCAGGCCTAT
>NZ_VCCH02000395.1 GCF_005938675.2 Mycobacterium sp. KBS0706 | reverse complement strand
TTTGTCGAGCGCCGCGGTTGTCGCCGCGGCATGGCAGGCGCGGTTGAGCTGGCGGGTGGTGAGCGGCTGGGCCGGATCGCGGCCGGGGAACAGCCAGCCGCGGGGCCGGGCCTCCCGCCACCAGGCGCGCAGCAGCGCCAGCAGATCGGGCGCCAGCATGACGTAGCGGTCCTTGCGGCCCTTGCCCTGCTCGACCCGGATCAGCATGCGCGAAGAGTCGATGTCGGAGACCTTGAGATGGACGATCTCCGAGGCGCGCAGGCCGCAGCCATAGGCGATGCTGAGCGCCGCCTTGTGCTTCAGGCCGGGGGCGCAGTGCAGCAGCAGC
>NZ_VCCH02000394.1 GCF_005938675.2 Mycobacterium sp. KBS0706 | reverse complement strand
CGATCGTGGCGGCGCCGATCGCGGCGCGGATCTGCCGCATGGATTTGCGCACCGCGTCGAGGAAGGCGCGGCTGGCGTTCTCCATCAGGTGCCAGCGGTCGGCGACCTGAATGGCCTGCGGCAGCGCCTTGGCCGTGGCCACGGCGTAGCCGCCACCGCGGTCGCGGGCGACAACGGCGATCTGCGGCTGGTCCGAGAGCCAAGCCTGTGCCGTCGCCGGCTCGCGGTCAGGAAGCAGGGCAATGGTCTTGCGCCGCTCCAGGTCGCAGATGATGGTCCCGTAGCGCTGGTTGCGCCGCCACGCCCAGTCGTCGATCCCGATCACGGTCGG
>NZ_VCCH02000393.1 GCF_005938675.2 Mycobacterium sp. KBS0706 | reverse complement strand
CGCGAAGAAGCGGCAGAACAAGGTCACCGACTATCGCCGCATGCTGCAGGCCTGGCGGGACGCCGGGGTCATCACCTTCTGCGGCTACATTCTGGGATTTCCAGGCGACCGGGTCGAGTCGATCGAGCGCGACATCGGCATCATCCAGCGCGAGCTGCCGGTCGACATCCTTGAATTCTTCGTTCTGACGCCGCTGCCGGGATCGGAGGACCACAAGACCCTGCATGCGAAGGGCATCTGGATGGATCCGGATATGAACCGATATGACACCGAGCACGTCACCACCGGCCATCCTTTGATGACGCCGGGGGAATGGCAGGAGATCTACCGG
>NZ_VCCH02000392.1 GCF_005938675.2 Mycobacterium sp. KBS0706 | reverse complement strand
TGCGAAGAAGCGGCAGAACAAGGTCACCGACTATCGCCGCATGCTGCAGGCCTGGCGGGATGCCGGGGTCATCACCTTCTGCGGCTACATTCTGGGATTTCCAGGCGACCGGGTCGAGTCGATCGAGCGCGATATTGGCATCATCCAGCGCGAGCTGCCGGTCGACATCCTGGAATTCTTCGTTCTGACGCCGCTGCCCGGATCGGAGGATCACAAGACACTGGATGCCCAGGGCGTCTGGATGGATACCGACATGAACCGGTACGACACCGAACATGTCACCACCGGCCATCCTTTGATGACGCCGGGGGAATGGCAGGAGATCTACAGA
>NZ_VCCH02000391.1 GCF_005938675.2 Mycobacterium sp. KBS0706 | reverse complement strand
TGAAGCCGTCATCGACGCCATGCAGCAGCGGCTGGACCGGGCGCCGGAGGCCATGCGCATCCGCCGGCAGACGGCGGAGCACCCGTTCGGCACCCTCAAGGCCTGGATGGGAGCGACCCACTTCCTGACCAGAGGGCTCAAGCGGGTCAGCACCGAGATGAGCCTCCAGGTCCTCGCCTACAACCTCAAGCGCGTGATCTCCATCCTGGGTGTCGCGGGTTTGCTGCAGGCCATCCGGGCCTGACATCTGAGCTGCCGAACCAGCTTCGACAGATCCACCCCGACGAAACCCCGCCCGCGCTCACCAAACTCGCGTTTCCACACAGCCTCG
>NZ_VCCH02000390.1 GCF_005938675.2 Mycobacterium sp. KBS0706 | reverse complement strand
TGGCCAGGTCGACCGTCACCCCGGCCGCGCTGGTGTAGTAGCCCGCGGTGTCGCGGCCGGCGCCGCCGTCGAGCAGATCGGCCCCGGCCCCGCCGCGGAGCGCGTCGTCGCCATCGCCGCCGTTGAGGATGTCGGCACCGGCGCCGCCGTCCAGCGTGTCGCCGCCGCCATTGCCCGCGAGGGTATTGGCGCCGGCATCACCGGTGAGCTGGTCGTCGAAGTTGGAGCCGGCGACGTTCTCGATGCTGACATAGGTGTCCCCGGCCGCCGCTCCGGATGCGTTCCCGGTGGCCAGGTTGACCCCGACGCCCGAGGCCTCGGCCTGATAGGAC
>NZ_VCCH02000389.1 GCF_005938675.2 Mycobacterium sp. KBS0706 | reverse complement strand
CGGCCAGGTCGACCGTGACCCCGGCCGCGCTGGTGTAGTAGCCGGCGGTGTCACGGCCGGCGCCGCCGTCGAGCAGATCGGCCCCGGCCCCGCCGCGGAGCGCGTCGTCGCCATCACCGCCGTTGAGGATGTCGGCACCGGCCCCGCCGTCCAGCGTGTCGCCGCCGCCGTTGCCGGCGAGGGTATTGGCGCCGGCATCACCCGTGAGCTGGTCGTCGAAGTTGGAGCCGGCGACGTTCTCGATGCTGACATAGGTGTCCCCGGCCGCTGCGCCGGACGCGTTACCGGTGGCCAGGTTGACCCCGACGCCCGAGGCCTCGGCCTGATAGGAT
>NZ_VCCH02000039.1 GCF_005938675.2 Mycobacterium sp. KBS0706 | reverse complement strand
TCGCCGATCTCGACCCGGCCGCCGAAGCCGTCCTGCAGGAAGGCGCCGACGGTGCGGGTCTCGGCCGGGTCGGGCAGGGCGAAGCCGTAGCTCTCGGCCACCTCGGCCAGCGGCGCCTCGGCATGCAGGGTGAAGTCGCCGAAGAAGTCGCGGTCGTCCTCGGCCAGCCGGGCCGGGGTGGCGAACAGCCGGTCCAGCAGGCGCACCTGCTGCGGCGGGGTGAAGATGTAGACCTGGTCGCCGCTCTGCAGCCGCCCGGCATGGTGGATGTCGACCGACTGGCCGTCGCGCACGATCAGCGCCGGCCGGGCCCAGCGCGGGATGCGCTCGCCGCGTGCCACCGGGCTCTGCGCCGCGATGCGGTAGACCACCAGCTCGTGGTTGGCGCGGCCCGGCAGCTCCAGCTCGACACGGTCGACCGGGCCGATCCGCGGCGGCACGATCAGGCCCAGCCAATGGGCCAGAGGCCGGATGGTCCAGCCCTGCAGCAGCAGCGAGACGATCACCACCAGGAACACGCCGTTGAACATCGTCCGCCCGTCCGGCAGCTGCGCGATCAGCGGCAGAATCGCCATCAGGATCGACACCGCGCCGCGCAGCCCGACCCAGGCGACGAAGGTGGTCTCGTTGCGCGAAAAGCCGTAGGGCAGCAGGCACAGCCAGACCGCGATCGGCCGGGCCACGAAGGTCAGCGCCAGGGCAACGGCCAGGGCCGGCAGGGCCACGGCGGGGAACTGCGACGGCGTGGCCAGGAGGCCGAGGGTCAGGAACATGCAGATCTGGGCCAGCCAGGTCATGCCGCTCTGGAACCGGCGGATCAGCGCGGCGGCGCGCAGCGTGGCGTTGCCGGCGACCAGGCCGGCGACATAGACGGCGATGAAGCCGGACCCGTGCAGCATGCCGGTGGCGGCAAAGATCAGCAGAGCGAGGCTTAGCACGATCACCGGATACAGGCCGGGGTCGAGGCTGACCCGGTTGATCACCCGCACGATCAGGAAGCCGCCGGCCAGGCCGAGGGCGATGCCGATGCCGGCCTCCATCGTGAAGTGGGTGAGCAGCGACCAGGTCAGGGCGTCCGCACCGGTGCCCAGCCGCGTTGCCTCGACCAGCGCCAGCGTCAGGAAGATCGCGATCGGGTCGTTGCTGCCGGATTCGATCTCCAGCGTCGACCGCATGCGGTCGCGCAGGGTGATGCCGCCGACCCGCAGCAGGAAGAACACGGCCGCGGCGTCGGTCGAGCTGACGATGGCGCCGGTCAGCATCGCTTCGTACCAGCCGAAGCCGAAGGCGTAGCGGGCGGCGACGGCGACGATGCCGGTGGTGATCAGCACCCCGGCCGTGGCCAGGGTGAGGGCCGGGGCGGCGGCTGCGCGGAAGCTGTGCAGCCGGGTCTCGAAGCCGCTGTCGAACAGGATCAGCGCCAGGGCGACGCTGCCGATGAAATAGGCCCCGGGCGCATCGTCGAAATGGATCTTGCCGATGCCGTCCTCGCCGGCGCCGAGGCCGACCGCGAGGAACACCAGCAGCAGCGGGGCGCCGACCCGGAACGAGATCAGGCTGGTGAAGACGCTGAGCGCAATGAGGCCCGCCGCGACGAGAATGGCGAGGTTCATCGCCTCGATCATCGGTGCCTGTTCCTCATGTCTGGGGTCGCGGCCGCAGCCGCGCGACTCGCCTCCTGCAATCCACCCCGGAAAGGTGACGGAAATCGGGCCCGTTGGCGAGGTCTCTGCCGACCCGCATTCCCCGAACCCCTTACGCCCTGCGTCACCTTGCGGTGAGTCGAATGAGGGCGCGGGCCGCGAAGAGCGTATCGGGTCATACGGTCGAGCGGCCCGCGCCCGCAGGCGGCCGCCGCAAGGTGACCCTCCGGGCCGGTTGAACCTGCCGACATGGTGCGTCGAACGGCTTGCGCGATGCGCAGCATCGCGCTGCGCCGCTCTCCTGCCCTGTCGGCAGGTTGAACCGGCGCAGGACGCAAGGGGTTCGGGGAATGCGGGTTAGTCCAGAGCTTTCACCGCGGCGCTGGCGGCGGCCAGCAGCTGCTCGCGGGACGCGCCGTCGCGGGCCTGCAGCGACAGCCCCTGGAGCATCGTGCCGAAGAAGGTGGCGAGGCCGTCGATATCGGTGCCGGCCGGCAGGTCGCCATCCTCGACGCCACGCCGCAGCCGCCGGCGGATCCGCTCGGTGGTCTCGCGCCGCAGGCCGGCGAGATGCAGGCGCAGCCCGTCATTCTCCGGCAGGCCGTTGACCAGGCCGAGGATCAGCATGCAGCCGCGGGCTCCGGGCGAGGCGAGGGCGATCTCGGCGCTCGCCGTCAGCATGCCGAGGATCGACTCGCGGGTGGTCGCGCCTGTCTCCAGCGCCTGCATGCTGCCGGCGCCGTCGGTGGCCAGATAGCGGTCGAGCGCCTCGCGGAACAGCGCTTCCTTGGGGCCGAAGGCGGCATAGAAGCTGGGCGGGTTGATGCCCATCGCCGCGGTCAGGTCGACCAGCTGCGCCCCCTCATAGCCCTTGGCCCAGAACACCTCGATCGCGCGCCGCAGCGCCACGTCGCGGTCGAAGCTGCGCGGCCGGCTGACGGTGATCGATGCCTATTTCCGCCGAGCGGACAGCCGCGACCCGGCCTGGCTCGACCTGTTCACCGAGAATGTCGAGCTGTTCTTCCCGAAATTCGGCCTGACCCGGGGCAAGGCGGCGCTGGCCGAGTTCAGCGCCCGCCTCGCGGCCGAGCTGGAGAGCCTGGAGCACGACATCCCCGGTCTGCGCATCATCGTCGCCGGCGACACCATCGTGGTCGAGGGCACCGAGGCCGGCGTCACCCGCAGCGGGGTGCGCTGGCCGGACGGGGTGGTGTCGCAGGGCCGGTTCTGCGACGTGTTCGACTTCGCGGGCACGCGGATCCGCAGCATCCACATCTATGTCGACCCCGACTTCACCAGCGCCGACCGCGACCGCGTCCGCCTCCTGCGCGGCGCGGCCGCCGCCTGATCAGGACAAGAGCTCGACCGCGCTGCGCGCCAGCGCTGCGGCGCCCAGGCCGATGCAGCGTTCATCCGGCTGGTAGTCGGAATTGTGCAGGTGGTCGTGGCGTCCCGGCTGGCTGGCGCCGACCCGCAGATGGAAGGACGGCACCCGCTCGGAGAAGAAGGAAAAATCCTCGGCGCCGAAGCCGGGCGTGGTCTCGTGCACGACGTCGCCGAACTGCGCCCGCACCGCGGCCACCGACGCCTCCAGCACGCGGCTGTCGTTCATCAGCGGCGGCACGCCCAGCTGGTAGTCGAGGTCGCAGGTCACGCCCTGGGTCAGCTCGATGCCCTGGACGATCCGGCGGATCGCCGCCTCGGCCGCCGTCCGCGCCTCGGGCGACCGCGCCCGCACCGTGCCGCGCAGGGTGCAGGTGTCGGGGATGATGTTGTGGGTGGCGCCGCCGGCGATGCTGCCGACCGTCACCACCGCGCCCTGGGCCGGGTCGATGGTGCGCGACACCACGGTCTGCAGCTGGGTCACCAGATAGGCGGCGGCAACGATCGGGTCGGCCGCGTCCTGCGGCCGCGCCGCATGGCCGGACCGGCCGCGCACGGTGATGTCGAAAGTGTCGGCCGAGGCGGTGCTGGCGCCGCGCAGATAGCCGAACTCGCCGGTCGGCATGGTCGGGCTGTTGTGGAAGGCCAGCGCCATGTCGGCGCCGTCCGCCGCCCCGTCGACGATCATCGCGGCCGCCCCGCTCTCCGGCGTCTCCTCGGCCGGCTGGAACACCAGGCGCACCGATCCGCGCAGCCGCGGCGCCAGGTCCTTCAGCACGGCGCCGACGCCGATCAGCGTCGCGGTATGGATGTCGTGGCCGCAGGCATGCATCTTGCCGGGCACGGTGCTGGCGAAGGGCAGGCCGGTCATCTCCTGGATCGGCAGCGCATCCATGTCGGCGCGGATCAAGAGGCAGGGGCCGGGGGCGCCACCCTCGATCTCGGCGACGATGCCGGTGCGGCCGATGCCGGTGCGGTAGGGGATGCCCAGCCTGTCGAGCTCTGCCGCCACCACGCCGGCGGTGCGCTGCACCTCGAAGCCGATCTCCGGATGGGCGTGGATGTCGCGCCGCACCTCGACCAGACCGGGGGCGATGGCGTCGACCGCCGAGTCAATCGAGGCGCCGATGTCGTTGATGCCGCGCGTATCCATGGACCGGTGATCTCCCCTCGAACCGACAAGGATTCGAGTCATTGCACCCGGGCAGGGCGCCGTCCACCCCCGCAATTCGCAGCCCAGGCAGCGCCTTTACATCTGGCGGAACGGCACCCAGCTTGGCCGGAAGGGACATGGCCGCCCGGGCTCGGGCCGCGGGCAGAACGGAGCAAGCGATGCGTGTGTTGGTTGTCGGCGCCGGCGCCACCGGCGGGTATTTCGGCGGCCGGCTGGCCCAGGCCGGCCGCGACGTCGCCTTCCTGGTGCGGCCCGGCCGTGCCGCGGCGCTGCGGGCCGATGGCCTGCGCATCGTCAGCCCGCATGGCGATGCCACCCTGGCGCCCCGTCTGGTCGCCGCCGATGCGATCGACGGCCCCTATGACACGGTGCTGCTGGCGGTGAAGGCCTATGGCCTGGCCGGGGCGATGGCCGATCTCGCCCCCGCCGTCGGGCCGGAGACCATGATCCTGCCGCTCCTGAACGGCATGCGGCACATGGACCTGCTGTCGGCCCGCTTCGGCTCCGCTGCGGTGCTGGGCGGCGTCTGCAAGATCGCCGGCACGGTCGATGCCGAGGGCCGGATCGTGCAGCTTGCCCGGTTCCACGAGCTGGCCTATGGCGAGCGCGACGGGACGCCCTCGGCCCGCACCGACCGGCTCGATTCGGTGCTGCGCGGCGCCGGCTTCGACGCCCGGCTGACGCCCGAGATCGAGCGCGAGATGTGGCAGAAATGGGTGATGTTGGCGGCGCTGGGTGGCATCACCTGCCTGATGCGCGGCAGCACCGGCGAGGTCGTGGCCGCGCCCGGCGGCGCCGATTTCGCCGGCCGCTTCCTCGACGAGGTGGTGGCGGTGGTCGGCGCGGTCGGGACGCCGCCCGGCAGCGCCTTCCTGGCCAACACCCGGGCCCTGCTGACCGAGCCCGGC
The DNA here is from genome assembly GCF_005938675.2 of Mycobacterium sp. KBS0706. Classification (GTDB taxonomy): domain Bacteria; phylum Pseudomonadota; class Alphaproteobacteria; order DSM-16000; family Inquilinaceae; genus Inquilinus. The sequence continues at coordinate 69,345 of NZ_VCCH02000039.1, read as the reverse complement.
GCCGGCCACACCTCGTCGATGTATCGCGACCTGCAGCAGGGCGGCCCGATCGAGGCCGATCAGATCATCGGCGACCTGCTGGCCCGCGGCCGCGCCGCCGGGATCGACACCCCGCTGCTGGCCCTGGCCGCGACCCATCTCGCGGTCTATCAGGGCCGCCTCGCCGGCGGGTAGAACGGGATGAGTCAGGCATGATCATCGCCTGCGGCGACGATCATGCTCACTCGCGCGGGAGGGTGGCGAAGCGCGGAACCTCGCCACCCCGTCCGGATCAGAAGCCGGCGCCCTGCAGAGTCTCCACCGGGGTGTTGAGCAACTGCTGCTCCCACAGGAACGCGATACCGATGCCCGCCGCATGCTGCTTGAGCACCTCCACGAACTCGGCGGTATGCTCGGTTCGCGCATGATCGCGCAGCCATTCGGACGCAAGTGCCAGCCACGTCATCACATTGGCGCCGGCGGCAATCATGCGCTGAATGGCGACCTCATGGGCCTCGAGGGAAACCGCGCCGCATGCATCGGTGACGACCGTAACGTCCCAGCCCTCGCCAAGCGCGTGGATCACCGGCATCGCGACGCAGATCTCGATGTAGAGGCCTGCGATGATCAGCTGCTTGCGGCCCGTCGCTTTCACGACGTCGACGACCTTCTTGTCTTCCCAGGTGTTGAGGGTGGTGCGATCGATCACCTCCTGGCCGGGGAAGACTTCGGTGATCTGCGGAAAGATGAGGCCGCCGCGATCGGCGATGACGCTGGTAATGATGGTCGGAACGCTAAAGGCCTTGGCGGTTTTCGCAAGGGCCGCCGTATTGTTGACCACGGTTTGCGGATCGTGGCTGTTGACGTTCGCGAGCTGGAAAGGCTGATGGTCGATCAGGACGAGGACCGAATCTTCGGGACGGAGAAGCGAGTCGAGGCCATTGCGAAAGCTCATGATGATCTTCTGTGCCGTTTGATGGGAGGGCTCGCTGAGACACGTGCCAGGAGGCGCGTTGCCTGGGCAGAGCGTTGCCATTCTCCCGTTTGACGCGGTAGTCCGCCTTCAAGACACGCTGTGTCGCGCAACGGGGAACGGCGAATGGATATCGAAGAGTTGCGAACCTTCGTGGAGGTCGCCGATGCCGGGGGTGTCTCGCCTGCTGCGCGCCGTCTGGCCGTCTCGAAATCGATCGTCAGCCGGCGGCTCGCCCGGCTCGAAGCGGATCTCGGCGTCCAGCTGCTTGCGCGAACGACGCGGGGCGCTGCACTGACGGAGGCCGGGACCGCCTTCCGGGACTCTGCCGCGCGGGTCTGCGCCGAGATCGACAACGCGAAGGAGATGATCCTGCCCGCCGGTGAGCTCCGCGGCCGGCTTCGGATCGCGGCGCCGCTCACCTTCGGCCCGACCCACCTGGCGCCCGTGATCGCGGAGATGGGGCGGCGCCATCCCCGGCTGGAAATCCACACCTGTTACAGTGATCGCTTCGTCGATCTCATCTCGGAAGGGTACGACTGCGCGATACGGATCGGATATCTGCCGGATTCCCACCTGATCGCCCGCCGCGTCGGACCGATCCATGCCAGGCCCGTTGCCAGCCCAGGCTATATCCGCAGGCACGGAGCGCCGGAGACACCGCACGAGCTCCTCGCCCACGAGGCGATCACGCAAATCAATGAGAGCTGGCATTTCATGGATGGCGACAAGAAGATCACCATCCGCCCCCAGGGCCGGTTCAAGGCTGACAATGGCACCGCCCTGATTTCCGCTGCAGTGGCGGGATTGGGCATTGCCTGTCTTCCCAACGGAGTTACTGACGATCATGTGAAGGCTGGCGAGCTGGTGCCGATCCTGACCCGCTATCCACTGCCTGAGGCAGGGATCTTCGTGGTCCGCTCGCCAGGCCAGCATCCCACGCGTAAAATCCGGGTGCTCACCGAGATGCTGATCGCGTGCTTTGGGCCTCGTCCGCGCGACGAGGGAAGCTGACGGCGATCCTCGATGATGCGACCGGCCCATCGAGCCAGGCGCTCAGCGGCCCACCGCCAGCTGGGCCACGTCCTGCCACTGCTCCCAGCCGGCGAGACGCCTTTCGTATTCTGCTCGCATCATCTCCAGATTGTGCGTGCCGAAGAACACCCTGAGCGGCGGCTCGGCGGCGTCGGCGATGCGCAGGATGGCCGCGCCGCTGGCGGCCGGATCGGCGAATTCGGCGTCGCGCCACCGCGCCAGCCGCCCGGCGCGGATCTCGTCATAGGCGGGGATCGGCTCGGCCTGCTCCATCGACGATCCCTTCCATTCGGTGGCGTAGCCGCCGGGCTCGATCAGTGTGACCTTGACGCCGGTGCCGGCCAGCTCGCCCTGCAGCGCCTGGCTCATCCCCTCCAGCGCCCATTTCGAGGCGTGGTACAGGCCCAGCATCGGGAAGGCGTTGACGCCGCCGACCGAGGACACCTGGATGATGTGGCCGGATCCTTGGGCCCGCAGGATCGGCAGCGCCGCCTGGGTCACCCACAGCGCACCGAACAGGTTGGTCTCGATCTGCGCCCGGGCCTGCGCCTCGCTGACCTCCTCGACCGCGCCGAGCAGCCCGTAGCCGGCGTTGTTGACCACCACGTCCAGCCGGCCGAACCGTTCCCGCGCCGTCGCCACCGCCGCGAACACCGCCGCCCGGTCGGTCACGTCCAGCCGGATCGGCGCGACCTGGGCGCCATACTCATGCACCAGGCCGCACAGGCTGGAGAGGTCGCGAGCCGTCGCCGCGACCTGGTCGCCGCGGGCCAGCGCCGCCTCCGCCCAGGCCCGGCCGAGCCCCTTCGACGTGCCGGTGATGAACCAGACCTTCATGTCGTCCTCGTCGAGAATAGAAAACGGAGGGTCCTCCGTTTTTCCTATCTAATCGGAGGCCCCTCCGTTTTCAACCGGCGCCCCATATGATGCATGATGACGGTCCTGGATCGGCGAGGAAGGGCGTGACGGCGTTGGACGGGCAGGAGACGCAGGAGGCAGCGGGGCGCGCCGACGCCCGGCGCAACCGCGACCGGCTGCTGGAAGCGGCGGCGGAGCTGTTCGGCGCGGTCGAGGGCGAGGTCACGCTGTCGGCGGTGGCGGCCCGGGCCGGAGTCGGCATCGGCACGCTCTACCGCCATTTCCCGACCCGTGAGGCCCTGGTCGAAGCGGTGTACCGCAACGAGGTCGACCGGCTATGCGCGGCGGCGGAGACGCTGCTGCGCGACAGGCCGCCCGAGGAGGCCCTGGTCGACTGGATGGACCGCTACGCCGCGATGATCGCGGCCAAGCGCGGCATGGCCGAGGTGCTGACCCGGGCGCGGGACTCCGATTCCGAGGGCATGGCCCGGACCAAGGCGCGGATCCGGCAGGCGATGGCGCTGCTGCTCGACGCCGCCGCCAGGGCCGGGGCGATCCGGGGCGATGCCGATCCCGACGACGTGCTGCTGGCGGCGGCCGCCGGCATCTGGTCGATCGCCGGCCAGCCCGACTGGCGCCAGCGCGCCGGCCGGCTGCTGCGCTTGGTGCTGGACGGGCTGCGCTACCGGCCGGGCGGGTAGGGCGGGCGGGCCGGGGTCACCGGGTCAGGACTGCGCCGCCGCGATGTGATGGGTCACCGTGGCGATGAAGGCCCGCAGACGGTGAAGGCGCCGCATGTCGCGATGATAACCCATCCAGATATCCCGGTCGGGTGGCTCCGCCGGCAGGTTGAGCCGGCGCAGGCCCGCCATCTGATCGCCGACCACCTGCGGCAGAACGGCGATGCCGACGCCCATTCGGCACATGCGTCCCTGCACGTTCCGATTGTTCGACCGCAGGACGGGCCTCGCATTCGGGAAGCTCTCCTCGAGCCAGGCGATATCCGGGAACTGGCCCGTCGACGTGTCATGGGTGATGAGCCGGAAGCCCGTTCCATCGCCATAGGCCGGCTCGGGGGAATCCGCTGCGACATAGGCCCCGTAGGCCAGCCGGACCAGCCGCCGCTGCACGATGTCGGGCGCGTTGAACGGGACGATCCGGAAGGCGATGTCGGCCTCCCGCTGGGCGAGGCTGAACAGGCGGGTGCCCGTCAGGATCTCGATATCGACGTTGGGATAGGCCTTCGCATAGTCGGCGATGATCGGCGGCAGGACATAGGCGCCGAACCAGTCGGCGGACGATATGCGCAGGCTGCCCTGGAGATCCTGCTCCTGCCCGGCGAGCCGCCGTTCCATGGCCAGGGCGCCTTCCTCCATCTGCTCCGCCATGGCGATGACGGCGTTGCCCTCTTCCGTCGGAACGAAGCCGTCAGCCGTCCGCTGGAACAGCGTGTGACCGGTCGCCTGTTCGAGCGCCCGAAGGCGGCGCCCGACCGTCGGATGGCTCAGATGCAGCGCGCGGGCGGCGCCGCCCAGCGTGCCGGCACGGGCTATGGCCAGAAAGATCCGGACGTCACTCCATTCCATCTGGCTGCCCCACAAAAGTGAACGAACACCGTTCGATATTGTCAGTTATTGTACAGATCTGATCATCCCAAATCCACCTGCAGCGAGCTTGGAAAGGCGAGCCGCTCGGGGCCGCGCGTGAAGCTGGCCCTCGCCCGGCGCATCGCAGGAGGATTTGGTGAAAACTTGGCTGATCACCGGTTGTTCGACCGGTCTGGGGAAGAAACTTGCTGAGGCGGTCGCAGGGCGTGGCGACCGGCTTGTCGCCACCGCGCGCTCAGTCGATGCCTTGCAGGCGTTGTGCGACCGTTACCCCGATACGGTCCGCGGCATAGCGCTCGACGTCACCCAGCCCGGCGCCGCCGTGGAGGCGGTCGCGCTGGCCGAGAGCGCCTTCGGTGGCCTCGATGTCCTGGTGAACAACGCCGGCTTCGGCTTCATCGGGGCGATCGAGGAGGCGGAGCCCAGCGAATACCGGCCGGTGTTCGAGGCGAATGTGTTCGGCCTGATCGAGACGACGCGCGCCGCGCTGCCATCGCTCCGCAAGCGCCAAGGAGCCTGCATCGTCAATCTGTCCTCCGGCGCCGGCATCGCCGGTTCCGCGGGCTTTGGAATCTACAATGCGACGAAGTTCGCGGTGGAGGGCTTGTCGGAAGCATTGGCGGATGAACTCCGCCCCCTGGGGCTGAACGTCATCATCGTCGAGCCCGGCCCCTTCCGCACCGAGTTTCTCGGCCGCTCGATCGCCACCGCGGCGCGGGAGATTTCTGCCTACGCCGGCATCGTGCAGGCGAGGCGGCAGTATCGCGAGACCAACAACGGCAGGCAGGCGGGCGATCCCGCCAAGGCCGTGGCCGTGATGCTGCAGGCCATCGATTCCGGGCATCCGCCGCTGCACCTCCCGCTCGGGCCGAGAGCCCACGCGATCGCGGAGCGGAAGCTCGAAGCCTTCCGCGCCGACATCGCCGCCTGGCGCGACATCTCCATCGCCACCGATTTCGACACTCAAGGCTGAGGAAGCCCACCATGACCACGATGTACGTGACCTATGCCGGCGATGCCGACACGCGCTTCGACCGCGAGCATTGGATCAACGTCCACTTCCCGCTCGTCCTCGAATGCTGGGGCCCCTACGGGCTGGAGCGCCTCGCCGGCTTCTTTCCACAGGGGGATGGCGGCGGCCTGATCGCCATCGCGACCTGTGTCTTCCGGGACGAAGCTGCCATGAGGATGGCGCTGGCCTCGCCGGAGTCGGCGCGGGTGATGGCCGACGTGGACCTCGTCACGGCCGTCAAGCCGCAGCGCAACCTGGCGTCCCCTCTCTGAGGGGCGCCACCGAGACCGCCGCTGGAGCGGCCTGGCCGGGTCCGCGATGGCGGCAGTCACCATCAAGAACGGAAGCATCCGTGAGCACGATAGAATCCCAACCGGAAACCCCGCCGGCTCCCCGGCCCCGGGGTGATGTTGCCTCGCCCGACCCGCGCCGCTGGGTCATGTTCGTGATCCTGCTGGTCGGCGCGTTCTTGCCGCCGCTCGATTTCTTCATCGTCAATGTCGCGCTGCCCTCGATCCGCGGGGAATGGGACGCCTCGTCCTCCGCCGAGCAACTGGTCATTTCCGCCTATGCCGGGCTCTATGCCGTGACGCTGATCACCGGCGGGCGCCTTGGCGATCTCTATGGCCGCAGCCGGGTGTTCCTCATCGGGCTGACGGGCTTCGCCGCGGCATCGATCCTGTGCGGCTTTGCCTGGTCGCCATGGGCGCTGGTCGCCGGGCGCGCCTTGCAGGGCGTGACGGCGGCGGTGATGGCGCCGCAGGCGCTCGCATCGGTGCAGGCGATCTTCCCTGAAAGCGAAAAGCCGCTCGCGCTCAGCCTCTATGGCGCGGTCTTCGGCCTGGCCGCCGTGGTCGGCCAGGCGCTGGGCGGCATCCTGATTTCGCTCGATCTCCTGGCCCTGGGCTGGCGGGCGATCTTCCTGGTCAACCTGCCGGTGGCGATCCTGGTCGTGCTGTTCGGCATTCCGCTGCTGAAGGAAACGCGCGCGCCGGATGCGCACAGGCTGGACCTTGGCGGCTCGGCGCTGTCGACGGCGACGCTGGGCGCCCTGATCGTGCCGCTGATCGAGGGGCGCGAGGCGGGCTGGCCGCCCTGGTCCTGGCTGTCGCTCCTGGCGGCGCCGGTGCTGGCGTGGCTGTTCTGGCGCTACGAGACCCGGCTGGCCCGGGCGGGCGGCACGCCCCTGATCGATCCGGCCGCCATGCGGACGCCGGGGCTGGGCCGCGCGCTGCTGATCGCGCTGCTGTTCTACGTGATCGCGCCCTTCTTCCTCCTGTTCTCGGTCTATCTGCAGGACGCGATGCACGCGACCGCGCTGGGCGCCGGCCTGGTCTTCCTGCCGTTCGGTGCGGGATTCCTGCTGGGGCCGCTGTCGACCCCGTTCTGCCGGCGTATCCTCGGCGCCGCTGTCAATCCGGTCGGCATGGGGCTGGAGGTTGCCGGGTTCGCCGGCCTTGCCTGGGCCATCGTGGCGGCGCCGGCCGGCGTGCCCCCCGCGCCCGTGCCGCTCGCCGCCATCCTGTTCGTCATCGGTTTCGGACAGGGGCTCGCGCTGCCGACCCTGATGCGGATGGTGACGGGCCGCGTCGCGCCGGCCTTTTCCGGAATGATCGCCGGCGTCGCCGTCTCGACCCTGCAGGTCAGCACTGCGCTCAGCGTCGCGGTGATCGGCGGGATCTTCTACACCGTCCTCGGCGCGCGCACCGATCCGGCGGCCATCACCCAGGCCTTCATCGTCGCTATCCTCTGTATCGCCGCCTGCCTTGCCATCGGCGCGGGTCTAAGCGTTACCCTCGCCCGGCGGCATGCGCGCTGTGGCGCGATGCCTTTTCGCGGTTCCCGCAGGTTCGCATGCTGCACCAGCGGCGTTTTCCGCCGCGGGACGTGTCAACGAAGAGCCACCCGCAGCGAGGGCAGGAGCGCAGCCTGTCGTCAGGCAGGGTGAAGAAGGCCTCGACCGACAGCATGGCCAGGAAGGCGGCGACGGCCTCCGGGTCCTGCCACTGGACGGCGTCGGGCTCCAGTCTTGTCCCGCACAGTTCGAGCGGTCCGGCCGAGAGCCCGTTCGCGGCGCGCCGGAACAGCAGGCCGAGCGCCTCCGCCGGCGGCGACCCGGCGGCGGCGCGCGCCGCGAAAACGGCGTACGACGCCTCCCTGACCTCCCGGACCCGCTCGACCAGCCCGGCGTCGGCGATGCCGGCAACCGCCTGCGCCTGAGCATCGTCGGCCAGGCCCGCTGCGCGGAGCCAGCCGCCGACATCCCTGGCGGATTTCAGAAGCTCGTTGTCTTTCGCGGGCATTCGCCTGTCGAAAACGGCATTGGCAAGGTCGAGGGCAGCATGCCCGCCGACGAAATGCTCGGGCAGCCACATCGTATCCTCGTCGTCCGGCATGGAACTCAACCGCTGAACCGTCGTTATAAGGTTAGAAAAAGCTAACCCCTATCGCATGAATATCCGGTTTCGACGCATCGGAACAGCGCGAAGAACGGCGCGCGCCTTCCGCGGGTCGATCCGGCAGATCGAAGGAGACGCCTATGCTGGACGTTCACAAGACCAGGCATCGGATGATCGAGGTCGACGGGGTGACCCTGTTCTATCGCGAGGCGGGTTGGCCTGAGGCAAGCGGCGTGCTGCTGCTGCACGGCCAACCCAGCTCGTCATACAGCTTCCGCGACGTCATAGGCCCGCTAGCCGAAGTGACGCGCGTCGTGGCGCCCGACCTGCCCGGCTTTGGCTTCACCGAAGCGCCGGACGACTACCCGTACACGTTCGAGGCCATGGCCCGGACGGTCGACGCGCTGACGCGCGAGATCGGGCTGGAGCGGTTCTTCCTGTACGTCCATGATTTCGGCGCGCCCGTCGCCTACGCCCTGGCGCTGGCACGTCCCGACCGCGTGCTGGGACTGATCATCCAGAACGGCAACGCCCATGAGGAGGGCCTGGGCCCGGATTGGGACGGGAACAAGGCCTATTGGGCCGATCCCACGCCCGAAAACCGCGCGAAGCTTCCCGAATGGCTGAACTTCAGGGGCGTGCGGCACACCTATGTCGGCGACATCCCCGACCGACTCGCGCCGCTGTTCGCGCCGGATGGCTGGCACCTCGACTGGGAGCGCATGAGCCGGCCGGGACTCGTGGAGATCCAATTCCGCATCTTCGCCGACTATGGGGCCTATGTCGCCCGGTTACTGGAAATCGCGGCCTATCACCGCGACCATCAACCGCCCGCGCTCCTGCTCTGGGGCCGGCACGACCCGTATTTCGAGATCGACGAGGTGCTCGCCTATGCCCGCGAACTCGACCGGCTGGACATGCATGTCTACGACGCGGCGCATCTCCTGCTCGAGACGCACCATCGGGAATGCGCGGCGCTGATGCGCGACTTCATCCTGAATGTGCAATCGGGCGTGGCGAACGGCGCCTGAGGCTGCCTGATCTCGCCAGACCGAGGCCGGCTATACAGGACGCGCCCGGCCGGAGGCCCGGCTCTGCAGCCCGGCCGGTTCCGCCATGTCGTTAAACACAATGTTCATTGCGCAGGCGGCTCGTTATGTTCATGATATGTTCTATGAACAAGCCGCAGTCCGCCTCCGCCTCCTCCGTCCCGCCGGGCCTCGACCCGGATCGGGCGGAGCGCGCTGCGCGCATGCTCGACCGCTTCGCCGAGATGGCGATGGAGCAGGCCGAGGCGATGCATCAGGCCGCGCTCGCTGCGGCCAAGGCCGGCGATCCCGCCGCGGCCAAGGCGTTCTCGGCGATCTTCGACGACGCCGGCCGCAGCCTGCGCCGGTCGCTGGCGCTGCAGGTCCGGCTTGCCCGCGAGCAGCAGGAGACGACGGAGAAGAAGGCCGCCGCCGTCCGGGCCCGAAGCGAGGAGAAGGCGCAGCGCCGCCGCCAGGTGGCCCGCGCCGTCAACCGGTCGATCGACGCCGACGACAAGATCGACGCCAAAAAGGCCGAGCGGCTCTCGGCCGAGCTGTGGGAGCGGCTGATTGAGGACGAGGATCTCGACGCCGAGCTGGCGCTTCTCGACCATCCGCTCGAGGAGGTCGTCATCCATCTCTGCCGCGACCTGGGCATCCGCCCGGACCCGGCCTGGCTGGACCCGGACCATTCCGGCGCCGACGGCTGCGCGGCGAAGGCGGATGACTCCGGGTCGTCGGGTTGGCCTGAAGACGGGCCGGACGCAGGCCGGTACTGGCGCTTCACCGAGCCCGGCTGGTACGACCTGGAAACCTGCAAGAAGCTGAGCCGCCCGCCCTGGGAACTGAAGCCGAACAGCAGTTGAGGAACCGATGTGGTGCAACCGTGCAGGTCTAGTGCAGATCGGCGCCGACCGCCTCGGCGACCGAGCGGAAGCCGTCGGCGCGCAGCCGGCCGGCCAAATCGCGCTTGATCTCGCCCACCAGACCGGGGCCGCGGTAGGCCAGGGCGGTGTACAACTGCACCAGGCTGGCGCCGGCGCGGATCTTGGCATAGGCGTCGGCGCCGCTGGCCACGCCGCCGACCCCGACCAGCGGCAGCCGGCCGGCCATCAGCTTCGCCATCCGCCGCAGCACCGCGGTCGATGGCTGCATCAGCGGCTTGCCGCTCAGCCCCCCGGGTTCGCCGGCCAGGTCCGCCGGCAGCCCGGCCGGGCGGGCGATGGTGGTGTTGGACACGATCAGCCCGTCGATGCCGGCGGCCAGCGTCACCTCGGCGAGATCCTCCAGATCCTCCGGCGTCAGGTCGGGGGCGATCTTGACCAGGATCGGCGGCCGCGCCGTGCCGTCGGCCCGCGCCGCGGTGACGGTGGCCAGCAGGCGCTGCAGCGGCTCGCGGCTCTGCATCGCCCGCAGGCCCGGCGTATTGGGCGAGGAGATGTTGACGACCAGGTAGTCGGCCAGCCGGGCGAAGGCGCGGATGCCGGCGGCATAGTCGGCGTCCGGGTCGCGGCTGTCCTTGTTGCGGCCGACATTGATGCCCAGAAGCCCGGACACTGCGGCGCCGTTGAGCCGCCGCGCCTCCAGCCGGGCCACGGCGGCGGCATGGCCGTGGTTGTTGAAGCCGTAGCGGTTGATCAGCGCCTGCTGGTCCGGCAGCCGGAAGGCCCGCGGCCGCGGGTTGCCGGGCTGGGCCCGCGGCGTGACGCTGCCGATCTCGACGAAGCCGAAGCCCAGCCGCAGCATCGGGTCCACCACCTCGGCATCCTTGTCGAAGCCGGCGGCGAGGCCGATCGGGTTGGCGAAGCGCCGGCCCCACAGCGTCACCGCCAGCACCGGGTCGTCGGGCTCGGCCACAGTCGGGCCGAGGCCGAGCTTCAGCGCGGTGATGGTGGCCCGATGCGCGGTCTCCGGCGGCAGCGCCTTCAGCACCGGCGCGGCCAGGGCGAAGAGGCGGCTCACCTGGCGACGGTCGGGAACAGCTGCGGCGGGAAGACGTGGCGGCCGTCGACCAGCGGCAGCGGCGCCACGCCCTGCACCGCGGTCAGCGGCACCTCGGCATGGAGATGCGGGAACAGGGCCCCGCCGCGCGACGGCTCCCAGCGCAGCGCGTCGCCCAGCGCCGCCGGGTCCACCGCCACCAGCACCAGCCCGTCCTGGCCGGCGAAGTGGCGGGATGCGGTCTCCTCGGCCTGTTCGGCGGTCGAGAAGTGGATGAAGCCGTCCCGGTGGTCGACGGCGGAGCCGCGATAGGCACCGGCGGCCACGGCCGCCGCCCATTCCGCGGCGCTGCAGATCTTGAAGATGGTCATGGCGGGCGAACCCTAGGGAAGCGGTCCCCGCCCGTCAATCGCGGGTCCGATCCGTCGATCATGAGCGTTGCAGAATGCGAATCGTATGTGGCTGCGCGTTGCAAATTGCGAGTGCCGGAACAGGTTCAAAAAGTGTCATGGAGACAATGTTGCTTCATTTTTGCCATTTTAGAAATAAACCTTCATTTTCGCTCATATGACCCGAGTCTCATCCGTCACCCCGGGCCATCAGGGCCGGTTCCGCCACTTGGCACGGCCCTTGCAACCAATGGTTGGCATTGAACTCAGGGGAGAAGCCCAAATGGGCGACATTGCGATGACGGATAACCTGGCGGTTCTCGAGCTGAAGACGCCGATGACCTATGCCCTCGACATGGTGACGGCGATGGGCGACCCCGGCATCTCCACCGTGCCGACCAAGCCGACCGCCGGCATGCTTGCGGCGGGCGCGCGGGCGGGCGGTGTCACGGTCGAGGTCGCCTGGCGGGTGTTCCAGGCGATGGTCAACGTCGCCGACTGACCGGCCGGCCGAGGCTGAGCGGCTGGGGCTCGATCACGGCCCCACCGCCGGCCTCGTCGCCCACAGCCTCGGTGCCGGTCGGCAGCAGCAGGGTGATGCGGGTGCCGACTTCGGGCGTGCTGTCGATCATCAGCATGCCGCCGTGGCTTTCGACCAGCGCCTTGGCCAGCGGCAGGCCGAGACCCGATCCCTCGCGCGGCCGGCGTGACAGCTTGCGGGCCTGGCGGAACGGCTCCAGCGCCAGGGCGATCTCCTGCTCGGTCATGCCGATGCCGGTGTCGGCCACGGTGAGGCGCACCGATCGCGCCACCGCCGCCGCCTCGATCGTGACGCGGCCGCCATCGGGCGTGAACTTCACCGCATTGGTCAGCAGGTTGATCAGGATCTGGCGCAGCCGCAGCGGGTCGGCGGTCAGCAGCGGCAGGTCGCGCGCCACGCGCTGCTCGATGGCGATGCCGTGCGCCTCGGCGCGCTGTGCCACCAGGCTGACCGCGTCCTGGATCTCGCTGCCCAGGTCGATGGGCTCCGGCTGCAGCTCGAGCCGGCCGGATTCGACCCGCGACAGGTCCAGCACGTCGTTGACCAGGGCCAGCAGGTGCTGGCCCGAGCGGTGGATGTCCTCGGCATAGCCGCGATAGCGCTCCGGCAGCGGCCCGAGATGGGCGTCCCGGATCAGCTCGGAGAAGCCGAGGATGGCGTTCAGCGGCGTGCGCAGCTCATGGCTCATATGGGCCAGGAAGGTGGTCTTGGCATTGTCCGCCGCCTCGACCGTCCGCATCGCCTCGCGCATGCGCTGCTCGGCCACCCGCTCGGCGCTGATGTCGAGATGCGCCACCACGGCGCCGGCGGCGCGGCCTTCGGCGATCGGGGCCGCCAGCAGGCGGATGGTCCGGCCGGCCGCCACGGCGCCGATCATGTATTCGACCGGGGCCGCTGGCCGGATGCCCTGGACCACGCCGGCCAGATGCACCCGCACCTCGGCGCCCGCCGCGCCGGCGGCGCCGCACAGCGCGAAATAGTCGTCGCCGGGGCGGGATCCGCCGCCGACGAAGCGCTCGCGCTCGCCCGGCCATTGCCAGGGCGGATTCGCGGTCAGGATGGTGCCGCGCTCGTCGATCAGCGCCAGCGGCATCGGCAGCGCGTTCAGGGTGGCGGCATGGCGCTCGTCCAGCACGTCGAGCTGGCGCCGGGCCTGCAGCTCCGAGATCCGGCGGTCCAGCCGGGCGGCGATCACGGCCAGGGCGAAGACGACGATGGCGGCGGCGGCGATCAGCCCGGCCAGGATCGCGGGCGCCATCGGGACGCCGGCGACCTCGGCATGGGCGGCGGGATCGGGGACGAACCGCGCCGCGGCCATGCCGATGAAATGCATGCCGCTGATCGCGGCCCCCATGACCAGGGCGGCCAAGATCCGCCGGATGCGCCCGATATCGGACAGCGCCAGATGCAGCGCCGTGGTGGCGGTGACCAGGGCGACCAGCACCGACAGGGCCAGGGCGACCGGGTCGTAGACGATGCGGCCGGGGGCCAGGATCGCGGCCATGCCGACATAATGCATGCCGGCGATGCCGAGCCCCAGGCACAGGCCGCCGGCCAGGAGCGGCAGCGGGGTCGCCCGGTCCCCGTGTGCGGTCGCGCCCGGCGCCGCCCGGCCGAGCGCGGCCACGGCGAAGCCGGCGCCGGTCGCCACCGCGGCGATCAGCAGCGACAGCAGGGTCAGCGGCAGATCGTAGGCGAAGCCGACCGGCAGGTGCAGGGCCAGCATGGCGATGAAATGCATCGACCAGATGCCGCCGCCCATGGCCACGGCGGCCCCGGCCAGCCACAGCAGCCGCGCCGCGCCGCGGGCGACGCGGATGCGCTGGCCGAGATCGAAGGCGACGGAGGAGGCGAGCACCGCGACCAGGATGGCCAGGGCCACCAGCCAGTGGTCGTGGCCGGCCAGCAGCGAATGGGACAGGCTATTATCGCCGGTGAAATGCATCGCCATTCCGGTCGGGCGGCCGGAAAAGCCCGGCCATCCAGTGCGTTAGGAGCATATCTCCGGTGCGGCGGCGTGGCTATGGGCGACGCAGCGGCGCCGGGCTGGAGCCGATGCCGGCCGCTGGGCGGGGGCGCCGGCCTTCCGCCCCGGGCTTCGCTGGCGGCACGGGCTTGGCCGCTTCGCCGAAGTCCAGGGTCACCGCGAGGCCGGGGCCGTTGTCCGCCAGCGCCAGCCGGATCTCGTGCAGCTGGGCCACTGCCGCCACCAGGCTGAGGCCGAGGCCGCTGCCCGGGGTCATCCGGCTGGCGTCGAGCCGGAAGAAGCGCTGGAACACCTTCTGCCGCGCCGCCTCCGGGATGCCGGGGCCGGTGTCGCGCACCTGCCCGACCGGGCCGTCGGGGCCTGGCGCCAGCGACACCGTGATCCCGGTCCCGGCCGGGGTGTGGCGGATCGTGTTCTCCACCAGATTGGCCAGCATCTGGGTCAGCAGCTGGCGGTCGCCGCGGATCCGCAGGCCGGGCGCCACCGTGCCGGTCAGCCGGTGCCCGGAATCGTCCGCCACCGGGCCATAGGTGTCGATGATGGTGTCGAACACCCCCGACAGGTCGATCGGGGCGAAGCCCTCGCGCCGCGCGCCGGCCTCGATCTGGGCGATCCGCAGCAGCGCCGCGAAGACGCCGAGGATGCCGTCGATATCGGCCACGGCCCGCTCCACCGCGGCATCGTAGTCGGCGGCCGAGGCGGCCTTGAGCCGGGCCCGCTCCAGCCTCTGGCGCATATGCGACAACGGCGTGCGCAGGTCGTGCGCGATGTCGCTGGAGACCTGGTGCAGCCCCTGCATCAGCTGCTGGATGCGGTCCAGCATGGCGTTCAGGTTGGCGGCCAAGCGGTCGAACTCGTCGGCCCCCTTGCCGCGGCTCGGCACCCGCTCGTCCAGGTGACCGTCCATGATGTGGCGGGCGGCGACGTTCACCGCTTCCACCCGGCGCAGGAAACGGGCGCTCAGCACCAGGCCGCTGGCCAGCGCCAGCAGCACCGTCGCCGCCGCGCCGGCCAGGAAGAAGCTGGTGATGCCCTCCTGCAGCTCGTCCAGGTCGTGGGTGTCGCGGCCGATGAACAGGCGCAGCTCCGGCGTCAGGTCGACGCCGAGGCCGCGGACGGTGTGGCGCTGGCGGTTGCCGTCGCCGTCGGTCGTCCTCAGCGGGATGTCGGCCCAGCCGGTCACGGCCGGCAGTGGCCGCAGGTTGCCGGCCAGCACGCCGCCGTCGGCATCCTGCAGCGCGTAGTAGAAATAGTCCGGGTCGATGTCGGTGAGACGGTCGTTGATCGCCTTGACGATCTCGGGGGCGGAGGCGCCGGCCAGCGCATCCCGGACGGTCTTCACCTCCGCGCTGATCGAGAGGTCGATCTGCTGGTCGGAATAGCGCGTCATCGCCACATAGACGATGCTGGACACGACGATGATCGAGACGCTGAACAGGGCGGCGAAGCCGGCCGCCAGCCGGAACGTCGCGGTTCTGACGAGCCTAGCCAGGATCACGGAGGCAGTACCCAACGCCGCGGACGGTGTCGAGCAGGGGCGCATCGAAGCCGCGATCGATCTTGCCGCGCAGACGGCTGATATGCGTTTCCACCACCGTCGTCTGCGGCTCGAAATGGAACTCCCAGACATGCTCGAGCAGCATACTACGGGTGACGATCTGGCCCGAGTGCCGCATCAGATACTCCAGCAGCTTGAACTCGCGCGGCTGCAGGTCGATCGCCTGGCCGGCCCGGGTGGCGGTGCGCTTCAGCAGATCGATCTCGAGATCGGCGACGCGCAGCCCGGTCTCGACCGCGACGGTGCCGGCGCGGCGGGTCAGGGCCTCGATGCGGGCCAGCAGCTCGGCCAGGGCGAAGGGCTTGACCAGATAGTCGTCGCCGCCGGCATTCAGCCCCTCGACCCGGTCGCTGACGCCGCCCAGCGTGGTCAGGAACAGGATCGGCACCGTGTTGCCTTCGCCGCGCAGCCGGCGGGCCAGGGTGATGCCGTCGATGTCCGGCAGCATGCGGTCGATGATCAGCAGTCGCGGGCCGCAGCCCTGGCGGGCCGCCGCGGCGCGGGCCAGCCCGTCGGCCCCGGTCACGCTGTGCTCGACCGTGTGGTCGGCTTCGTGCAGGGCGCCGATGATGTGCTGGGCCGTCTCGGTGTCGTCTTCGATCAGATGGATCTGCATGGGCAGGCTCTCGGGCAGCGGATCGCTGGCGTGACAGGCTGGACCACGCCGAGAGAGCTTTGCTCCCGCCGGACCGTTGCACGCCGAGACGGTGCCGCGGGCGTTTGACCCGGCCGAGAGAGTAGAAGCAAGGCCGGTGGCGGCGTACTTACGTTTTGGTAATCACCAGTCCATGTCGCCGGACGGCCGGATCCTCCGCTACAATCGGCGCGGCCTTCCCGGACGGCTCGCATGGGGCGCGCATCGTGAACGACAAGGATCTCAGGGTGTTCGAGGCGGTGGCCCGCACCGGCGGCATCGGCCGGGCAGCAGCCGAGCTCAACACCGTCCAGTCCAACGTCACCGCCCGGATCCGGGCGCTGGAGGAGGAGCTGGGCCTGGCGCTGTTCGAGCGGCACAGCCGCGGCGTCGTTCTGACCGCGGCCGGGCAGCGCCTGCGCCCCTTTGCGGTGCAGATCGCGGACCTGATCCGCCAGGCCAAGCGGGCGGCGCAGGATGACGGCACGCCGCGCGGGCCGTTGTCGATCGGCAGCATGGAGACCACGGCCGGGCTGCGGCTGCCGGATGTGCTGGCCGCCTTCACCCAGGCCCATCCCGATGTCGACCTGTCGCTGACCACCGGCACCACACCCTGGCTGACCCGGGCGGTGATCGCCCGCGAGCTGGACGGCGCCTTCGTCGCCGGCCCGGTCGACCACCCGGAGCTGGAGGCCGAGACCATCTTCGCGGAGGAGATGGCGATCATCACCGCGCCGTCGGTGACGGATCTCGACGATCTCGCGACCCTGGCCGGGCTGAAGCTCGTCGCCTTCCGCTCTGACTGCGCCTACCGGCAGCGGCTGGAGAGCGTCCTGGCGGCCCAGGGCATCGTCAAGGTGAAGGCGATCGAGATCGGCACGCTGGACGGCATCATCGGCTGCGTCGCCGCCGGCATGGGAATCTCGCTGCTGCCGAAGGGCGTGGTCACCCAGGCGCTGCGCGACCGGCGGATCAAGGCCTTCCGCCCGCCGGCCTGGACCGAGCGGGTCGACACCGTGTTCGTCCGGCGCATCGATGCGCATCCCTCCAGCGCCCTGTCCGCCTTCCTGCGGATCGCGCGGCCATCCCCCGTGGCGCGGACGGCGGAGCCGCTGGCGCTGGTGCAAAGCCATCGCCGCGCATGATGGCTTCCATCTGAACTAATCACTCCCGCTGCTGGGGCGGCGCGCCTAGCTTTTGGTCATGAGCGCGACACCCCACCGGCCCGGTTCCCACGGCCACGGCCAATCCCCCGCGCGGGAGCCCGGTCAGGCCTGGCGCTTCGCCGCTGCGGGGCTCTGCGCCTCGCTGGTCGGGCTCGGCCTGGCCCGCTTCGCCTATACCCCGCTGATCCCGGCACTGATCGCCGCCGAATGGTTCAGCCCCTCGGACGTGATCTATCTCGGCGCCGCCAACCTGGCCGGCTATCTCGCCGGCGCCCTGGCGGCACGACCATTGGCCGCCCGCACCGGCTCGGTCCGGGCGCTGCGCGGCACCATGGTGCTGGCGACCCTGTCCTGCCTCGCCTGCGCCATGCCGGTCGCCTTCGCCTGGTTCTTCGCCTGGCGGTTCCTGGCCGGACTCAGCGGCGGTGTCATCATGGTGCTCGCGGCCTCCGCCATCCTGCCGCACACGGCGGCGGGCAAGCGCGGCCTGGTCGGCGGCGTGATCTTCGCCGGCGTCGGCCTGGGCATTGCCGCCTCGGGCACGCTGGTGCCGCTGCTGCTGCAGCAGGGCCTGCGCGAGAGCTGGCTCGGGCTGGCGGCGCTGTCCGGCGTGCTGACCCTGGTCGCCTGGCCGAACTGGCCGAAGGGCGATCCTGCCGCGGCGTCCCACTCCGGGGCGGTCGCCACGCGGCCGCGGCTGTCCGCCGCCGTTCCGGCGCTGACGCTGCAATACGGCCTCAACGCGGTCGCCCTGGTGCCGCACATGGTCTTCGTCGTCGATTTCATCGCCCGCGGCCTGGGCCAGGGCATCGCCGCCGGGTCGCAATACTGGGTGCTGTACGGGCTGGGCGCGGTGGTCGGGCCGCTGCTGACCGGTCATCTGGCCGACCGGGCCGGCTTTCGGCCGGCGCTGCGGGCGGCCTTCCTGATCCAGGCGGTGGCGGCGGCCCTGCCGGCCGTCAGCACGGCCCCGGCGGTCCTGATCGTCTCCTGCCTCGTCATCGGCGGCTTCACCCCCGGTATCGTGCCGCTGGTGCTGGGCCGCATCCACGAACTGATCCCGCATGGCGCCGAGGCGCAGCGCGCCGCCTGGGGCCGGGCGACCACGATGTTCGCGCTGTTCCAGGCCGGGGCGGCCTACGGTCTGGCCGCCCTGTTCGACCGCACCGGCGGCGACTACCGCATCCTGTTCGTCGTCGGCAGCGCCGCCGCGGCCCTGGCGCTCGCCATCGACCTCGTCCTGGCGCTGACGGTCAGGGCCAAGGCTTCCGGAGCATCGTCATGACCGAGTCCTACACCATCATCGACCACAGCTACGACGTGGTGATCGTCGGCGCCGGCGGGGCCGGGCTGCGCGCGGCGCTCGGCATGGCCTCGTCCGGGCTGAAGACGGCCTGCGTCACCAAGGTGTTCCCGACCCGCAGCCACACCGTGGCGGCCCAGGGCGGCATGGCGGCGTCGCTCGGCAACATGGGCGACGGCGACAACTGGCGCTTCCACATGTACGACACCGTCAAGGGCTCCGACTGGCTCGGCGACCAGGACGCGATCGAATACATGTGCCGCGAGGCCGGGCCGGCGGTGCTGGAGCTGGAGCGGTTCGGCGTGCCGTTCTCGCGCACGCCCGACGGCCTGATCTACCAGCGCCCCTTCGGCGGCCAGACCCTGGACTACGGCAAGCAGATGGCGCGGCGGACCTGCGCCGCGGCGGACCGCACCGGCCACGCCATCCTGCACACGCTCTATCAGCAATGTCTGGAGCACCGGACCGAGTTCTTCGTCGAATACGTCGCGCTCGACCTGCTGACGGATGACGACGGCGCCTGCCGCGGCCTCCTGGCCTGGAATGTCGAGGACGGCACGCTGCACCGGTTCCGCGCCCATCGCACGGTGCTGGCGACCGGCGGCTATGGCCGCGTGTACTTCTCCTGCACCGCGGCGCATAGCTGCACCGGCGACGGCAACGCCATGGCGCTGCGCGCCGGGCTGCCGCTGGCCGACATGGAATTCACCCAGTTCCACCCGACCGGCATCTACGGGTCTGGCTGCCTGATCACCGAAGGCTCCCGCGGCGAGGGCGGCTACCTGACCAATGCCGAAGGTGAGCGCTTCATGGAGCGCTACGCCCCGACGGCGCGGGACCTGGCCGGGCGCGACGTGGTCTGCCGCTCGATGACGATCGAGATCAACGAGGGTCGCGGCTGCGGCCCGCAGAAGGACCACATCCTGCTGCATCTCGAGCATCTCGGCGCCGACGTGCTGCACGAGCGGCTGCCCGGCATCAGCGAGACGGCGAAGATCTTCGCCGGCGTCGACGTGACCAGGGAGCCGATCCCGGTCCTGCCGACCGTGCATTACAACATGGGCGGCGTGCCGACCAACCTGCATGGCGAGGCGACGACGCTGCGCGGCGGCGACCCGGAAACGGTGGTGCCCGGGCTGATGGCGATCGGCGAGGCCGCCTGCGTGTCGGTGCACGGCGCCAACCGGCTGGGGTCGAACTCGCTGCTCGACATCATCGTGTTCGGCCGGGCGGCGGCGCAGCGGGCCGTGGCGACGGTGCGGCCGGGCGAGACGCATGCGCCGCTGCCGGCGGCGGCGACGGACAAGGCGATCGCGCGGCTGGACCGCGTGCGCCGGGCCAAGGGCGGCACCAGCGCCGGCGAGATCCGGCTGGCGATGCAGCGGATCATGCAGCGGCACTGCGCCGTGTTCCGCGACGGTCCGCTGATGCAGGAGGGTCTCGGGAAGCTGGAGGAGGCGGCCGGCCCGATGCGGGCCGATCTCGGCCTGGCTGACCGGTCGATGGTGTTCAACACCGACCTGGCCGAGGCGCTGGAGCTGGACAACATGCTGCAGCAGGCGGTGGTCAGCCTGCATTCGGCGATCGGCCGCACCGAGAGCCGCGGCGCCCATGCCCGTGAGGACTATCCGAAGCGGGACGACGCGGTCTGGCTGAAGCACAGCCTGGCTTGGCTGGACGAGGCGGGCGGCGTCCGGCTGGACCACCGCCCGGTCCACATGCAGCCGCTGTCCAACGAGGTGGCGCCGATCCCGCCGAAAGAGCGGGTGTACTGAGCGGGCGGCCGGGGCAGCCGCAGGGCGGCCCCGGTCCGCGCCGGTGGGATCAGCTGCTCTTCAGCGAGGCCTTGACCGCATCGATGCCAGGCTTGCCGTCGATGGTGGTGACGCCGTCGAGCCACTTGGTCAGCAGCTCGGGATTGTCGGTCAGCCACTTCCGGGCCGCGGCGTTCTGGTCCATGCCGCCGTCCAGGATCATCGACATCATCTGGTTCTCGGTGTTCAGGTCGAACACCAGCTGCTTGGCGAATTTCTGCACGTTGGGGCAGCCAGCCAGCCATTTCTGGTTGGCCAGGGTGCGCACCGTGGCGCCGCCATAATTCGGGCCGAAATAGGCATCGCCGCCGGTCAGGTAGTCGATCTTGTACTTGATGTTCATCGGATGCGGCGCCCATCCCAGGAACACCACCCATTCACCGCGGCGCGTGGCCCGGTCGACCTGGGCCAGCATCGCCTGCTCGCTGGCCTCGACCAGGTTCCAGCCGCCGAGGCCGAACTCGTTCTTCTCGATGATGGTCGACAGGTTCTTGTTGGCGGAGGAGCCGGGCTCGATCGAGTAGATCGACTTGCCGAACTTGTCGGCGAACTTCTGCAGGTCGGCGAAGTCCTTGACCCCGGCCTCGAACGCCTCGTGGTTGACCGCCAGCGTCACCTTGGCGTCGTCGAGATTGGTGCCGACCAGCTCGACACCCTGCTTCAGATAGGGGCCGACCATTTCGGTCTGCGACGGCATCCAGTTGCCGAGGAACAGGTTCACCTGGTTGTTCTTGAGCGATTCGAAGGTGACCGCGACCGAGAGCATGTCGACCTTCGGCTCGTAGCCCAGGCCGGTCAGCACGGTCTGGGCCAGGGCGGTGGTCGAGGTGATGTCGGTCCAGCCGACATCCGACAGCTTCACGGTCTTGCAGGCCGCGTCGTCGGCCAGGGCGGCGGCCGGGGCCAGCGCGGCGATCGCCGCGGCGGCGAAAAGGAAACGTCTCGCGTTCATCATTGCCTCCTGTTTGTCCTCATGGGAACGGGGCGTTGTCAGCCCTTCTCGTCCTCCGCGGCGGCCTCGTGGGCGGCGCGGATCTCGCTCAAGCGGTCATGGATCTCGGCCTCGAACGGCGCGACCTTCGGGATGGTCGCATCGATCGACAGGTTCAGCACCTCGCTCTCGGCCAGCACGGCCCCGTCCGCGGCGTCGCGCATGACGTGGTGCAGGGTGAAGCGCTTGGCATCCAGCACGCCCAGCCGGGTCTCGACCGCCACCTCGTCGCCGGCATGGGCCTCGCGCCGGTAGCGGATCTTCATCTCGCCGGTGAAGACGGTGCGGCGACTGCGCGCCCGGTAGGCGGCGTCGATGCCGGCGAATTCCAGGAAGGCGTCGGTGGCATGGCTGAAGATGACGGCATAGTAGCCGTCGTTCAGATGGCCGTTGTAGTCGGTCCATTCCGCCCGCACCGCCTCGCGATGCAGCCGCAGCGGCGCGGCGATCGTCCGGTCGGACGGGGATGTCGGGTTGGCCGCGGTCGCTGGCATCCGCCGGTTGGTCCTCGCCTGCGGCCCGTCTCTCGTCGGACGGGCTCGAATGCAGGCGATGCTACGCGGCGGCGGCCGGTCCGATTGATGAAAGGCGACGCCGGCCTGATCGAAAGCGCCGCAGTCCTCTCGCCCGGGCGGCTCAGAGCCCCAGCAGCAGGCCGAGCTTCATGCCGAAGGCCCGGAAGATCGACGCCTCCGGCATGTCCTGGGCGGCGACCAGCGGCACCTTGCGCACCGGCCCGTCCGGCGGCGCGATGTCGATCTCGCCCAGCACCTGGCCCTTGGTGATCGGCGCCTCGATCGGCTCCTGGAACCGGGCGGTGACCGTCATCTTGTCGAAATCGGCGGGCTGCATGGTCATGGCCAGGTCGTGCGCCACCGTGACCGGCACCTTGTCCTCGGCGCCGAGCCAGACCGTCGCCTCGTCGACCGTGGCGCCGGCCTTGAACAGCGGGTACAGGCGGAACTGGTTCCAGCCCCATTCCAGCAGCCGGGCGCCTTCGTCGGCGCGCGACTGCATGCTGGGCAGCCCGTTGACCACCAGCACCAGCCGCCGGTCGTCGCGAACGCCCGAGGCGGTCAGGCCGTAGCCGCCGGAATCGGTGTGGCCGGTCTTGATGCCGTCCACGCCCATGTCGCGGTACAAGAGCGGGTTGCGGTTGCCCTGCTTGATCTTGTTCCAGGTGAACTCCCGCTCGCTGTCGTAGCGGTAGTATTGCGGGAAGTCCGAGATCATCCGCTCGGCCAGGATCGCCAGGTCGCGCGCGGTCGAATAATGCTCCGGGTCCGGCAGGCCGTTGGACGTGACGAAGTGGCTGCTGTTCATGCCCAGCGTCTTCGCCATCGCGTTCATGCGGTCGGCAAAGGCGGTCTCCGACCCCGCCAGGCCTTCGGCCAGCACCACGGCGGCGTCGTTGCCGGACTGGATCAGCAGGCCGCGCAGCAGATCCTCGACGCGGATGGTGTCGTTGATCTGGACGAACATCTTCGACCCGCTGGTC
Organism: Mycobacterium sp. KBS0706; assembly: GCF_005938675.2. GTDB lineage: Bacteria > Pseudomonadota > Alphaproteobacteria > DSM-16000 > Inquilinaceae > Inquilinus. The sequence continues at coordinate 46,632 of NZ_VCCH02000039.1, read as the reverse complement.
TGCCAGGCCTTCTTGCTGACCGGGAACTTGGTGTCGAGCGTGATCCGGCCGTCCCGCAGCGCGTCGTAGACCAGATAGGCCGTCATCATCTTGCTCATCGACGATGTCGGCATGCGGTCGTCCGCGGCCTTCTCCATCAGCACCGTGTCGGTGGTGGTGTCGATCAGGATCGCCTGCTTGGCGATGGTGTCGACGGTGGCCGCGTGGCCGGGCAGCGCGGCGAGGCTGGCGAACAGAACGGTGGCGCGGATGAGGGAGGCCGGCATCGCGATCTTGATCATGGGACGGAGCATGGACCGCAGGGATAGCGTCAACTGAGGCCGCTGCCAACATAAGCCTGTCACAACCGTCCCGCGGCGAAACGCGCAGGCGCATGGTCACACCGGTGAGAGGGCATGCATAGGAAACCTGAACCTACCTCCTTACTCGCTCTCCTATCCCTTTCGGGTCATAGCGCAAAGGGCGCGCCGCTTGTACAATGCCAAGCGTGGTGGGGGCCACGTCTGTCGAATAGGCGAGATGCAACATGGGGGAGCACAAGTCTCTAGGAAAACAAACATATTCATTTTTATGCAAGTTTTATGAATGATTACGCGCATGAATGGACACGCTCTTACACGTGGCACAACGCCCCCGGGAGATATAGTTCCCATGCTGAAGCACGCCGACATCTGGGCGGCGATCGATCGTCTCGCCAAGCTCAACGGGTTGTCCGCCTCCGGCCTCGCGCGCCGCTCGGGGCTCGACCCGACGACCTTCAATCCTAGCAAGCGCCAGTCGAGCGACGGCAAGCTGCGCTGGCCGTCCACCGAGAGCATCTCCAAGATCCTCGACGCGACCGGCAGCTCGATGGCCGCCTTCGTGCGGCTGATCGACGACGGGTCGGGCCTGCCGGCCCGGCGCATTCCCATCGTCAGCCGTGCCCAGGCCGCCGCCAACGGGCTGTTCGACGAAGCGGGCCGCCCGGCCGGCAAGGGATGGGACGAGGTGGATTTCCCCAACCTGTCCGACCCCACCGCCTATGCGCTTGAGATCGCCGGCACCGACATGGCGCCGATCTACCGGGACGGCGACGTCATCGTCGTCTCGCCAGCGGCCGGGCTGCGGCGCGGCGACCGGGTGGTGGCGCGGACGGTCGGCGGGGATCTCCTGGTCGGCGAGCTGGTGCGGATCAGCGCCAATCGGATCGACCTGAAGCCGTTGTCGGGTGACCAGGAACCGCAGTCGCTGAAGCTGTCCGACGTGGCCTGGAAGGCCCGCATCGTCTGGTCGAGCCAGTAGCCGCGGCTGGCCGGACCCTGCGTCCGGCGCAGGGCTGGGCCACCAGCTGCCGGGCGGTGTTGGCGCCGCCCGGCGGCTCGCCTATGCTTCGCCGTCACACGATGCGGGATCGGACGGACGACATGGCGAGACAAGCGTGGACCTTCCTCGACGGCTCCTGGCAGGAGGGCAATCCGCCGATCATGGGGCCGTTGACCCATGCCGCCTGGATGGCCTCGATCATCTTCGACGGCGCCCGCGGCTTCGAAGGCGTGGCGCCGGATCTCGACCGCCATTGCGTCCGGGCCGTCGCCTCGGCGAAGTCCATGGGACTGCAGGCGACCCTGCCGGCCGAGGAGATCGAGGCGCTGGCCCGCGAGGGGCTGCGCCGCTTCCCGGCCGATGCCGCGGTCTATATCCGGCCGATGTTCTGGGCCGAGGACGGCTGGATCGAGCCCGACCCGGCGGCGACGCGCTTCTGCCTGTCGATCTATGATTCGCCGCTGCCGCAGCCGGGCGAGGACAGCGCCTGCTTCGCCCAGGGGCTGCGCCGGCCATCGCCGGAGATGGCGCCGACCATGGCCAAGGCCGCCTGCCTGTACCCGCAATCCGGCTTCGCCATGCGCCAGGCCAAGCAGCGCGGCTTCACCAATGCGGTGATGCTGGACCCGATCGGCAACGTCGCCGAATTCGCCACTGCCAACATCTTCATGGCCAAGGACGGCGCCGTGCACACGCCGGCGGCGAACGGCACCTTCCTGGCCGGCATCACCCGCCGCCGGGTGATCGAGCTCTTGCGCCATGACGGGGTCGAGGTGGTCGAGCGCGCGATCCGGCCGGGCGAGCTGGCCGACGCCGACGAGATCTTCCAGACCGGCAACTTCGCTAAGGTGCTGCCCTGCACCCGGCTCGAGGACCGGCACCTGCAGCCCGGGCCCCTCTATGCCAAGGCCCGCAAGCTGTACTGGGAGTGGGCGCATTCCTGACCCCGAGCAGGCCCGATGAGCGACGCCGTTCCGCCCGAGCCGGTCTCCAAGGACACGCGCAACCTGATCCGGGTGCTCGAACACCAGGGCATCACCCTGGTATTCGATATCGGCGCCAATATCGGCCAGTACGCGCAAAGGCTGCGGCGCGGCGGCTATGCCGGGCGGATCGTCTCGGTCGAGCCGCTGTCGGCCGCCCATGCCGCGCTGACCGCGGCGGCCGCCGGCGATCCAGACTGGGCGGTCGAGTCGCGGCTGGCGCTGGGCGACAACGATGCGCCGGTCACGCTGCAGGTCTCGGGCGAGAGCGACATGAGCTCGGTGCTCGACTTCACCGCCGAGATGGCGGACCTGCTCGACGGCTCGGCCTATGTCGGCACCGAGGTGGCGTCGCAGGCGCGGCTGGAGCGGATCTTTCCCCGCCACGCCCGGCCGGACGACCGGGTGCTGCTGAAGATCGACACCCAGGGCACCGAGCGCCGGGTGCTGGACGGCGCGCGCGGCGTGCTGCCGCGCATCGCCGCGGTGCAGATGGAGCTGTCGGTCGTGCCGGTCTATGACGGCGAGCCATCCTATCTCGACAGCATCCGGCACATGGCCGAGCTCGGCTTCGTCCCGGCGCTGTTCATCGCCGGCTATTTCAACCGCCGCACCGCCCGGCTGATCGGCATGGACGGCGTGTTCGTGCGGCCGGGTTAGCCACGAGTTCGATGCCGACCCCAGCGCCTGCCGGCCGCCTGCCGGTCATCGACCTGCTCCGCGGCCTGGCGCTGCTGGCGATGGCGCTTTACCACCTGTCCTGGGACCTGAGGTACTTCGGCTTCGTCGACTGGGACCTGCAGGGCGGCGCCGGCTGGATCGCGGCGCGGTACCTGATCGCCGGCAGCTTCCTGGCCCTGGTCGGCGTCGGCCTGGTGCTGTGGCATGTGCAGGGGCGCGACTGGCGGCGCTGGGCCATCCGGCTGAACAAGGTGGCGGCCGGCGCGGTGGCAGTCACGGTCGCCACCTGGTTCGCGATGCCGGACGAGTTCATCTTCTTCGGCATCCTGCACAGCATCGCCGTCGCCAGCGTCCTCGGCCTGCTGTTTCTGCGGCTGCGGCCGCTCGTGAATTTCGTCCTCGGCCTTGCCGTGATCGCGCTGCCGATCCTGTGGCGCTCGCCCCTGTTCGATCATGCCTGGCTGCTGTGGACCGGGCTCGGCACCCAGGCGCCGCACAGCAACGACTACGAGCCGCTGTTCCCCTGGTTCGGCCCGGTGCTGCTGGGCTTTGCCACGGCCCGCTGGTGGCTGCGCGCCCGCACCCCCGGTGGCACGATCGACGGCGGTGCCCCAGGCCGGCCGCTGCGCTGGGTCGGGCGGCACAGCCTGGCCGTCTATCTGATCCACCAGCCGGTGCTGATCGGCGTCCTGCTGCTGGTCGGCATGGCCCTCGGCCGCGACCCGCAGGCGATGCTGTCGCCAGGGCCGGATCAGGCCAGGGAACTGATCGACTGCCAGGTGCAATGCGAGCAGCGGGGCGGCGGCATGGAGCAGTGCCACGCCTATTGCAGCTGCATGGTCGATGGCGTCCAGGCCCAGAGCCTGTGGCCGGCGCTGCGGCCGGATGCGACGCCCGAGCTCAAGGACCGCCTGCTGGGGCTGGCCGCCTCCTGCAGCCGCTAGCGCGGGGCAAACATGACGGAAAATTCGCTCGCCTGCCATCGGGCGCGGCCCTAGTCTCGCGCCGATGTCCGGATTGCCCTGCCGCCCGCTGCCATGAGCCCGCCCGACGAGAACAGCCCGTCCGGCGCGGCGCCGGATGTCGGCTGGTCGGCGCTGATGGTCGCGACCCAGGCCGGCGACCGGGCCGCCTATCACCGGCTGCTGACCGAGATCACCCCCTATCTGCGGGCGCTGGCCCGCCGGTCGCTGCGCCGCCCGGCCGATGCCGAGGACGCGGTGCAGGACGTGCTGCTGACCCTGCACAGCATCCGCCAGACCTATGATCCGACCCGGCCGTTCCAGCCCTGGCTGGTGGCGATTGCCCGGCGGAGGATCGTCGATCGCGTCCGCATCCAGATCCGCACCACCGGCCGCGAGACGGCGATCGACCCGTTCCAGGAAACCTTTGCCGCCCCCGAAACGAACGAGATGGGGATGGAGGCCGATTCGATCGTGCTGCGACGCGCGATCGCGGAGCTGCCGCCGGGCCAGCGCCAGGCGGTGGAGCTTCTGAAGCTGAAAGACATGTCGCTGAAGGAGGCATCGGCGGCCAGCGGCGCGTCGGTGCCGGCGCTGAAGGTCGCGATGCATCGCGCGCTGAAGGCGCTGAAGGGGGCGTTGGGACCGAAATGACGGAGACGGGGCACACTCGCACCACGGACCTGATCGCGCAGCTGGCTGCCGATGTGCGGCCGGTCCGGCCGCTGCGGCCTCCGATGCTGCGGGCTCTGCTGTGGCTGGCCGTCGCCGTCCTGGTGATCGGAACCGTCGTGGCGGCCTTCGGGATCCGGCCCGATTTCATGACGGAAATGGGCGAGACCCATTACCAGCTGGAATGGGCGGGCTCGCTGCTGACCGGCATCCTCGCGGCCGTTGCCGCCTTCCATGTCAGCCTGCCGGACCGGCCGCGCGCCTGGGCGTTGCTGCCGCTGCCCGGCCTGGCGTTCTGGCTGTTCTCGATCGGCTACGGCTGCATGACGGACTGGGTTCGCCTCGGGCCGCAGGGCTTCGCGTTCGGGGTCAGCTTCTTCTGCTTCCGTTCGATCCTGCTGATCAGCCTTCCGCTGTCGCTGGTGCTTCTGGCGATGCTGCGTCTCGCCGGGCCGGTGCGCCCGGTGGCGACGATCGCCAGCGGCACGCTGGCCGCGGCGGCGCTGTCGGCCTGCGGCGTCTCCATGTTCCATGGCGACGAGGCGACGCTGATGGTGCTGATCTGGCATGGCGGCGCCGTGGCGCTGCTGGTCGGGCTGGGCACGTTGCTCAATCGCCGCCTGTTCGGCCTGTTCGGCCCGCGGCCGGCCGGCCAGGCGGGCTGAGAGGAGGGCCCGGCTACAGCCGGGCCGCCCCCAGGATCCGGCCGTCCGCGGCCTGCAGCAGCACGGCCGCCCGGTCGCCCTCGGGCCTGGCCGCGGCGATCGTGCCGCCGGGCGACCAGCCGTCCAGCCGGGCCAGGCTGCGCACGACGTTGCGGTCGACCAGGGTCCGGCCGGCATTCTCGCCCCGCCGCACCGGCGTCTCGTGCCGGTCGTCGAAGCCGACCAGCCACAGCACCGCATCCGCCGGGGCGGCGGGGTCCACCGCCACCTGCAGCGCCGCATCCGACGCGGTCAGCGTCAGCGGCACCGACGGGTCGGAGCGCGCATCGGCAATCGCCGAGTCCAGCGCCGCGCGGTCGGAACCGACGACGTCGCGGCCGCCATCGACCACCGCCTGCGGCGTGTAGACCTGGCTCGACCCCATCTGCGTGGCATAGGCGCTCTGCCGCGCCGTCGCCCAGGCGCTGGAGAACGGGTCCACCCAGCCCAGCCGGTTCCAGTAGTCGACATGGAAGGCCAGCGCCAGCACCTCCGGCCGGTCCGCCAGCGTCGCCAGCAGCGCGTCGGCAGGCGGACAGGAGGAGCAGCCCTGGGAGGTGAACAGCTCCACCACCACGGGCCGTTCGGCCGCCATCGCCGGAAGGCCGGGCAGGGCTGCGAGGGCGAACAGGCCGGCGAGAAGCGGTCGGATCATGGTCTATCCCTGAAGCGGAAACCTGCCTTCGGTTCGGCCCGGTTGGGTGACGGGTTACGAGAGGGCTTGATTCGCGATTGATAATCGTTCTCAAATGCGCTGACCGTTCACACGGAGAGTCCAGAATGGACGAGGACCAGATCACCGAGCCAAGCGACCGCCGCAGCCTGCCTTTCGCCGAACAGCTGGTGCTGTGGGCGCTGCGGCTCAGCGTCGTCGGGCTGAAGACCGGGGCGCCGACCGACCATCCGGTGGTGCTGGCCTTCCGCAAGGTCGGCGCCGAGGCGGCGGCCGAGCGGGTCGGCCTGCTGACCCGCATCATCGGCTTCGGCGCCGAGCGGCGGGTGCAGATCGGCGTGCCCTGCGCCTTCACCGTCACCGAGGATGAGCGCCGGATCCTGGACCTGGTCGCGATCGGCCAGGCGGGCGTGTCCGGCACGCTGATGCTGCGCGGCATGCTGTCGCCGGCCGCCTGCCGCGCCGCCGCCGGCCTGTGCGCCGAGCTCGCCGGCCTGCTGGCCGAGGCGGGGGTGATGCTGCAGCGGCCGGCCGCGCCGCCGCGGCCGCTGCGGATACCGGCCAATCTCCCCGCTTTCGGCCTGGTCCGGGCGGCGCTGCCATGAGCGACGAGGCGCATGATTGCGACGATGCCGGCGCGCCGCCCTTGACCCGGGCGGAGACACTGGTGCTGTGGGCGATGCGCGCCTGGGTCGCCGGCCACCGCCACGGCATTCCCGTGCTCGCCAATCTCCGCACCGCCTTCCGCAACGAGGGCGCCCCGGCGGCGGCCGAGGCGGTGGACGACCTGATGGGCTTCATCGCCAACGGCGCCGGCCGCACCATCCAGGTGAACTGCCCGCGCTGCCGGCAGGTGACGGAGGATGAGCGGCTGCTGCTTGATGTCGTGGCGCTGCACCAGCAGGGCGAGACGCTGTGGGTGCCGTTCCTGGCCCGCGCCATCCTGACGCCGGCCGCCGCCCGGATGTGCGGCCCGATCTTCGCCGCGGTGGCGGACGCCCTGCAGGATGGCGGGATCGTGCTGCCGCCGGTCGCCGGCCAGGTGCCGCCGCCGGAGGCCGCCGCCCATGTGGTCCCGGCCGGGGCGACGATCCACTAACGCGGCCGTCGGGCATCAAGGGTTGCCCCCGGACCGGTTTGCCGCCAAGAATTGGATCGGGACTGAAAGAAGTGAACAGCTATCCGATGCGTGGCGGACGTGTGTTGCTGGTCGAGGATGACGTGCTGGTGCGTCTCCTCGCCGTGGAGGCCCTGGTCGATGACGGGTTCGACGTCGCCGAGGCGGCGGACGGGCCCGAGGCGCTGCGCCTGCTCGATGGTGGCGAGTTCGACCTGATGGTCACCGATGTCGGCCTGCCCGGCATGTCGGGCGCCGAGCTGGCCGTCCAGGTGCGGCGCGAGCGGCCGGCGCTCAAGGTGCTGTTCACCACCGGCTACGGCATCGAGGATGGGGTGCCGGCCGACCTGCCCACCCTGCGCAAGCCCTACGCCGCCGACGCCCTGGCCTCGACCGTACGGTCGCTGCTGGCGACCGGCGCGTAGGCGCCGCGCGATCCACCCTTCGATGATGCCTCCGGCCTGAGAGGGCCGCTGGACGGCGCTGGGCCGGCCAGCTACGCTTCGCTGCATTCTCCGATTGCAGCCGTGTTTTCATGATGTCTTTGTCCAGCGATGCCTTCCGGGCCTATGTCGAGCAGGCTCGCACCGGTCGACTGAGCCTCTGGCGGGTCTGTCTCGGCGTCGGCCTTGCTCTCATCCTGTCCCCGGCCGTGATCCTCCTGGTCATGCTCGTCGTCGGCGTGGTCATCGGGCTGGGGCTGCACAATCGCGGGCCGAGGCCGACCGAAGCCCAGATCGGGGATATCATCCAGCAGTTCGTGACCTCGCCGTCCGGGGCCGCAGTGCAGCTGGCGGCGGTCGCGACCGGCTGGGGATGCATCTGGCTGATCGTGCGTCTGCTGCATCGGCGCACGATCCCGAGCGTGCTCGGGGCCGAGCGTGGCGTGGCGTGGGACGACTTCGCCAAGGCCGCGGCGGCGGTCGTGATCGTCAGCGTGCTCGACGGATGGGCGTTGTCATTCTTCGACCCGGCGCCGCCGCGCAGGGATGTCGAGATCGGCACATGGCTGCTGGCGTCGCTGCCGTTCGTGGCCTTGATCCTGGCCCAGACCTCGGCGGAGGAGCTGGTGTTCCGGGGCTATGTGATGCAGACCCTGGCGGCGAGGTTCCGCAGCCCCCTGGTATGGGCCGGGCTGCCGACCGTCATCTTCGCGCTGCTGCATTGGGATCCCGCCGCGACCGGCGGGGCGAACGCCATCATCCTGGGATCGATCACCATCTTCGCCCTCGGTGCGACGCTGCTGGTCTATACGACCGGGAATCTCGGCGCATCGATGGGGCTGCACTTCGGCAATAACCTGGTGGCCATGCTGTTCGTCTCGTCGGAGGCCCGGTATGCCGATCTCAGCCTGTTCGTCGGCGAGCCGCTGTCGGCGCGGGACTGGAGCCTCCATGAGATCGCCGTCAGCGTTCTGCTCAGCATCGTGGCGATGACCGTGACCCTGTTGTTGCTGCTGTATCCGCGATCGCCGCTGCGGATGGCCGTCCGCATCCGGCCGCTCGCCGATGCGGGCGGCTGACCGGCCGGTCCGCCTCAGCCCTCCGCCACCTTCGGGCCGCCATGGACATGCGGCGGCAGCTCCTCGGTCGGGCCGCCGGGCATGATCGGCCGCGGCGCGAAGCGGCCGAGCGAGATCAGCCGGTCGTACATCACCAGCGCGCCGGCCAGCGACAGGTTCAGCGAGAAGCGGGTCGGGATCTGCACGATGTGGTCGCAGCGCGCCACCATCTCCGGCGACAAGCCGCCGCGCTCCGACCCCAGCACATAGACCGCCCGGCGCGGGTGGCGGAAGCTCGGCAACGCGACGGAGTCGGCCATCAGCTCGATGCCGACCAGCGCGCAGCCCTGCGGCAGGGTGAGGGAGGCGACGTCGGGATAGGTGTAGAGCGGCACGGTGCCGGCAGCGCTCGAGGTATCGCTCCAGCCGAAATCCACCGTCTCGGCCACCGGCGCCACGGTGAAGCAGAAGGCCGCGCCGAAGGCATGGCCGGTGCGCAGCAGGGCGCCGATATTCATCGGCTTGCTGATGCCCTCGCAGCCGATCGCGAAATAGCCCTTCATCCGATCCCATCCGTGTCGTCCGGCTCCGAACTTGCCCCGCGCGGGGCGCGGGGGCAAGGTGCGGGCCAGAACGGCCCTTGCCGCCATCCCGCCGAGACGATCATGACCGACCATCATCATACTCACGATCACGTTGCCGGAACCGCCGACCTTGCCGGCGGGGGGGCGCCGATCCTGGTCGAGGTCACCCGCGGATCGGTGGTCGAAAGCCGGCATCGCGGCAGCGCCCTGATCGTCGACCGCCAGGGCGGGGTGCAGGGTCATTGGGGCGATATCGGCCGGCCGGTCTATGCCCGCTCGGCGATCAAGTCGCTGCAGGCGATCCCGCTGGTCGAGAGCGGTGCCGCCGACGCCTTCGGCCTGGGCGACGAGGAGCTGGCGCTGGCCTGCGCCTCGCATGGCGGCGAGCCGGGGCATGTCGAGCGGGTGGCGGCGTGGCTGGCGAGGATCGGCCTGTCCGAATCCGACCTCGAATGCGGCACCCATCTGCCGTTCCACGAGGGTTCGGCCCATGCGCTGGTGTGCAGCCACCAGCATCCCTCGGGGCTGCACAACAACTGCTCCGGCAAGCACACCGGCTTCCTGAGCACCGCGGTCCATCTCGGCGAGAAGACCAAGGGCTACATCCGCTACGACCACCCGGTGCAGCAGCGCATCCTCGGCGTGCTCGAGCAGATGACCGGCTGCGGCCTGGGCGACGCGCCCTGGGCGGGCGACGGCTGCTCGATCCCGACCATCGCGATCCCGCTGGAGGGCCTGGCCTTCGCCATGGCCCGGATCGCCGACCCCGCCGACCTGCCGGAGCAGCGGCGCGACGCGGTGCTGCGCATCCGCAAGGCCTGGGCTGCGCAGCCCTTCCTGGTGGCAGGCACCGGCCGCTTCGACACCGAGATCATGCAGGCCTGCCGCGGCCGGGTGATGACCAAGGTCGGGGCCGAGGGCGTGTTCTGCGCCGCGCTGCCGGAATACGGCCTGGGCGTCGCGCTGAAGATCGAGGACGGGGCGGAGCGGGCGGCGAATGTCGCCATGGCCGCGATCCTGAAGCGGATCGGCGCGCTCGACGACGCCGACCCGGAGATCGCCGGCCGCTGGCTGGCGCCGGAGATCAAGACCCGGCGCGGCGTGACCGTCGGCGCGGTGCGCGGCGCCGAAGGGCTGGCCGGCTAGCTCGCCCGGTTCCAGGCGGCGGTGGCGAATCCGGCGGCGACCAGAACGCCGGCGCCGGCCCGGTTGATCAGGCGCAGCACCGAGGGCTTGCCGATGGTGTCGCGCAGCCTTGCCCCGATCCAGGCATAGGCCGCGGCGTTCAGCGCGGCGAGGGTGACGAAGGTGCCCTCAAGCACCGCCATCTGCGGCAGCAGCGGCGCCTCCGGATGCACGAATTGCGGCAGGAAGGCGACGAAGAAGACGATGCTCTTCGGGTTCAGCGCGGTCACCGCGAAGGCGTGCAGCAGCATGGCGCGGGGCGAACGCCCGGCGTCCGGCGCCACCAGGCCGTCCGCCTTGGGCGCGGCGCGCCACAGCTTGACGCCGAGATAGACCAGATAGGCGGCGCCGATCCATTTCAGCACGGTGAAGGCGGTGGCCGAGGCGGCCAGCAGTGCGCCGAGCCCCAGCATCGACAGGGTCATCGCCGTCAGGTCGCCGAGCGCGACGCCGGCGACGATCCACCAGGCATGGGACCGGCCGCGACCGAGCGCGTAGGACAGCACCAGGGTGACGGTCGGGCCCGGAATGATCAGGACGACGAAGGCGGCGAGCAGGAAGGCGAACCACAGATCGAGCGACATGGCGACGGCTCCTTATTCGAGCGGCCAGCAATCCATGGCGCCAAGGATTTGTCCAGCGGCGCGGCGACCGCGCCGCCGGACCCCTGGTTCAGTCGTGCCAGAACGAGTCGCGGGTCACCTTCACCTTGCCGGATTCGATGTCCGAGACCTTGATCGCCGGATAGCCGACGGTCCAGTCGCCGCTGGCCGTCCAGGCGTCGATCACCATGTCGCGCATCTCGGCCGCCCCGGCCGCGACGCGCTGGGTGACGAAGCCGACCGCCGCCGGGGTCGGGGTGGTGTAGTTGCTGGTCGAGGGCGCCAGCTGATAGGCCCGCTCGACCGTGCCCAGCGTGGTCAGCAGATAGTCGTGCACGCGCTGCTCGATCTGGCAGCCGCAGTCGCGATAGCGCGGCAGGGCGGCGCGGACCGCCCGCTCGCCGACGAAGCTCTTGACGAAGCTGCCCTCGAACGGCGCGTGGATCGGGGCGTTGGTGTAGTTGTTCGGGTTCGGATAGTTGCCCCAGCCGTTGAAATGCACCGAGACATGCATCGGCTGGCTGCCGTCGGCCACGTAATGCCCCCAGACGCCGATGTCGCGCAGCAGCAGCCGGCGGCGCAGGTCCAGCTGCTCCTGGAAGAACTCGCGGTCGGCGCGGTTCGAGGCGGTGCGCAGGCCCACGGTCAGCGCCCGCATCCAGGCGAAATCCATGCGGATCTGCTGCCAGCCGTCGATCATGCTGTAATACAGATACCCGGCGCCGTACTGGGTCTGGCCGCCGGCGCGCAGCGCGGTGTCGTAGTCGCGGCGCGACACCGGCATCGCGTTGAAGTCGACGCCGCCCAGCACCTTGCCGGCATCGTCGATGTCGATGTAGTGGCCCGGGTCGCGCTCGAAGTCATGGGTCTGGCCGGCGCCCTTGGAGACGTCGAGCTCGGCGTTCCATTCGGCGATGGCCGAATCCGCCGACCGCCAGTCCAGCATGGCCTTGATCTGCCAGGGCAGGCTGTCGGCGACCACGGCGCCGATCTCGACATGGCCGGTATGACCCCAGGCCCAGGCCCGGTTCTCGGTGGCGACCGCGGCGAGAACCAGGGCTGAAACCAGTCCCACGGCATAGCCCGCACGCCGCATTCTTGAGCGAAGCATCCTGTCCCCCAGTTTCGATATGGAAGGGTTTCGCCGGATGGAATTGGCGAAATCAGGACGCTCGTATCAGCCTTCGCGGACCGCTCCCGTGAAGATTTGGTGACGAATCCGGCGGCCGGAAAACCGTTTCTCGCAGAGCTTGTGCAGAGCTCCAAGATTCCATTTTCAGTGGTGGCCGCTATCGCTTTCTGCGGCCCAGCCGCTTCGCATTGGCCGAGACGACGCGATGGGCCGGGGCCAAGCTGGCATCGGCCAGGGCCGTCGCATCCGCCATCAGCCGCTCGCCGATCTCCGCGGCCTGACCCGTGCTCGCCGTCAGCCAATGCTGCCAGGCGGTCACCGGATTGGCCGCCAGCGCGGCGGCGCCGAGCTGCGCCTGGGCGCCGAACCAGCCGGCCCATCCCCACTGCGCCGCGGCCAGCTGACCCGCCACCTGAACCCCGGTCTCGGCCGCCACCGCCATCTTCTCGGTCACCATGCGGGTGAATTCGGGACGGCCCAGCGCCACGGGATCGCCAGCGGCCTGCGCCAGCATCAGGCTGCGGTGGCCGATCGTCTGTCCGGCCGCGACGGTCATCTCGACCATCCGCGTCAGGGGATCGGCCGGCCGGCGGCGCCGCGTCGTTCTCTTCCTGCTCATCTCGTCCCTGCGTTGCCGAAATTCAGCTGGGTGCCGACAGGGTGGAACCCGAGCTTGGCGTAAAGCGGCTCGGCCCCCGCCGCGGCGGACAGCCAGACCAGGTCGCCGCCGTCGAAATAGGCGGCCAGCAGCCGGCGGCACACCGCCTCGGCCAGGCCGAGGCGGCGGAAGGCCGGCCGGGTGCCGACCGCCGCCAGTTCGGCCGTGTCGCCGCCGATCAGCAGCAGCCCGCTGGCGGCCGGAGTGCTGTCGACCCGGGCGAGGGCTGCCCGCCGGCTGCCGCGGGCCAGGCCCTGGCGCAGCCTGGCGCGGAAATCCGCCTCCCCGGCCGCGTCCAGCGGCTGGTCGAAGGCCTCGCGCTGGACCAGCATCAGCCCGTCGATCGCCGCCTCGTCCGCCGCCGCCAGCAGCCGCGCCGGGCCGTCCGGGGCGGGCCGCCAGGCGTCGCGATGCAGCACCATCAGCGGCGCCTCCATCTCGCGCTCATAGCCCATGGCGTAGAGCGTCGGCGACAAGGCGGGATGCAGCTCGCGGAAGAACTCGATGCGGAAGCGCCGGCCGGCGGCGTCGAAGGCCTGCTGCAGCTCGGCCACCGCCGGCCGCCAGTCCGGCGTCGGCATGACCGGCACGGCGAAGCTCTGGATCGGGTCGTCGCTGGCGGCGGAGACGAACAGCGCGAAGGGGCCGATATCGGCACGCTGCCGCCCCTCGGTCGCGGCCGCGAGGGTGTTGGGGACCAGGCGCTGCAGCAGCGCCCGGTTCACGGCTTTCCCCCGGCCGCGGCAGCCACGAGATTCAAGCTTCGATCGGCGACACTGATGGCGGGCGCACAAACGGATTGCCTCTCCCGCTTGCGGGAGCGGCCGGACATCCGGAAGATGTCCGGGTGAGGGGATGGCGGCCTTGGCGCAGGCACAGCTTCGCCGCCGGTGAGCGCCCGATCTGCCCGATCCTGAAATGGTGATCCGGGCGCCGTGGCCGAGCCGCCCTCACCCGGAGCCGCTTCGCGTCTCCGACCTCTCCCGCAAGCGGGAGAGGCAACGAACAATGCCCGGCGAGTGTGCAGATGAAATGGTTGAATGCCGCGGGTCACGACAGGGCGGGGAGCAGCCGGTCCATCGCGGTCTGCAGCCGCTCGACCGACCCGGCGAAGCACAGCCGCAGATGGCCCTCGCCGCCGGGCCCGAAGGCCGAGCCGGGGGCGAGGCCGACATTGGCCTCGTGCAGCAGGCGCAGCGCCAGGGCCCGGCTGTCGGGCTCGCCCTCGACCCGGAAGAACAGGTAGAAGGCGCCGTCCGGGCGGGTCAGCCGGACCCGCGGCGACTCCGACAGACGGCCGATCACCAGGTCGCGCGCGGTGCGGCAGCGGTCCACCTGGCTGTGGATGAACGGCTCGCCCTGCTCGATGGCGGCCACCGCCCCATGCTGCAGGAAGGTCGGCACGCCGGAGGTGTTGAACTGCTGCAGGTTCTCATAGACCTGCCCCAACTCCTCCGACGCCACCACCCAGCCGATGCGCCAGCCGGTCATCGCCCAGTTCTTGGAGAAGGTGTTGACCACCACCAGCCGGTCCTCCGGCGCGGCGATCGACAGGAAGGACGGCGCGATGGGCCGATCGTAGACGAAGCGGGCATAGACCTCGTCGGCCACGATCCAGATGCCGCGGGGGCGGCAGAAATCGAGGATCGCCTTCTGCTCCTCCGCCGTCAGGGTCCAGCCGGTGGGGTTGCCCGGGCTGTTCAGGAACAGGGCGCGGGCGCGCGGCCCGCAGGCGGCGAACAGCCGGTCGAGGTCCAGCCGCCAATGGCCGTTCTCGACCCCGATCGGCACCGGCACGGTGCGGCCGCCGGCGATCTCGACGGCGCTGAAGATGTTCGGCCAGACCGGGGCCGGCAGGACCACCTCGTCGCCCGGCCCGACCAGCGCCTGCATGGTCATCATGATCGCCTGCATGCCGCCGATCGTGACGTAGATCCGGCTGGGCGACACGGTGGTCCCGGCGATCCGGCCGACATAGCCGGCCAGGGCCTCGCGCAGCGGCGGGATGCCGCGCTGCCAGGTGTAGAAGGTCTGGCCTTCGAGCAGGGCCCGGTTCGCCGCCTCGCCGATGAAGGCCGGCGTCGGCTGGTCGCCCTCGCCGACCCAGAGCGGGATCAGGCCGGGCTTGCCGCGCCCGGCGTTGACCACCTCGACGATGCCGCTCTCCGGCAGCTGCGCGATGTCGCGGCGGATGCCGCCCAGAAGACCCGCCGCCATATGTCCGTCCACGCTGACCTCTCCCTCATTCGTGGCGGAGGGTAGCAAGACGGGGCGGCAAGCGTCATCCGCGGCCGGCGCATGGGCGTCGCGCGATGCGAGCGGGGAGCGACATTTCCCGGGAACCGATCCGGGACCGCGTTGTTAGGAGGGGTGAGGCCCCAACGGCGCTGGGTCGTGAGCGGCTTCGGTCGCCCACCGGCGGCGGGCCTCGGCGGCCCGGCGGAATCCCTCCCCGCCGAAGCCGTGCGATGCAGGACCCCGTGACCGGATCCCCCCTCCAGGTCACGGGCGGCGGCGGGGCATTTAGGCTCCGCCGCCGACCTGCCCCTTCTCCAGGAAGCCGTACCAGCGGTCCAAAACATTCACCCGTCATGGCGAGCCCCGAAGGGGCGTGGCCATCCAGGGCCGCTCGTACCGACCCCTGGATGGCTACCGTCGGCTTCGCCTCCTCGCCATGACGAGGACAGGGACTGGAGACGGTCTCGAGGCCAGAGGGGTCAATGCAGTTGGAACTCAGCGGTGCAGAGCCGCAGATCGGCCGGCTTGATCACGCCGGCCGAGGCGAGCCGCACCGAATGCAGCCTGCCCTCGATGTTGTGGCTCCAGAAGTCGAGGAAACGGTGCAGCTCCGGGAAGCGCGGGGCGAGATCCAGCTTCTGCCACACGAATGTCTGCAGCAGCCCGGGGTGATCGGGCAGGTGGTAGAGAATCTCCGCCGTGGTCAGGCGGTAGCCCTGCAGCTGGCGTTCCAGATCGGTCATTCCGTCACCATCCCTTTCCGCAGGCCGGCTTTGACGAGCCGGTCTATGAAGGAAATGTGATGTGGATTTTCGATCCGGACAAGGGTATATGTAATAAAATCAATGTATTAGCAGCAGTCTGGCAGGAGTGCTGCCAAATCGTCTGCCTTCTCAGGCGAACAGGTCGCGGTGCTCCCGCTGCACCGTCGGCAGGGCCCGCAGGATCTCCGACAGATGCGCCCGCAGCGCCGCCTCGGCGCCGTCCGGATCGCGCCGGTCGATCGCCGCCAGGATGGTGCGGTGCTGCGTGATCAGCCCCGGCAGCGACGAAGCCGAGGGCAGTGTCAGGTGGCAGACGCGGTCCATATGCGCCTTCAGATCCTCGATCACGGTCCAGGCCGACGGGCAGCCGGCCCCTTCGGCGATCGCCGCGTGAAACGCCTCGTCGGCGCGCTGGAACTCGTAATGCTCGCCGGCCGCCGCCGCCAGCTCCTGGGCCTCGAGATGGAAGTCGATGCGGGTGCGGACCCGGGCGTCGAAGCGCTCGCAGGCGCGCCGCACCACCGCGCTCTCCAACGATTCGCGGACGAAGCGGGCCTCCAGCATCCGTTCGACCGAGATCTTGACCACGAAGGTGCCGCGCCGCGGCAGCACCTCGACCAGGCCGGAGCGGGCGAGGGCGATGAAGGCCTCTCGCACCGGCTGCCGCGACACGCCGAAGCGGACCGCGATCTCCTGCTCCGACAGCGGCGCGCCGGGTTTCATCGCCAGTGTGACGATGGCCTTGCGGATCTCCAGCTCGATCAGCCGGGCGATGCTGGTGGTTTGGTCGAGGAGATCGAGCGGCGCCATGCGGGTCAAGCTCGCAAGGGATATTGCATCAGGTCAAGTACCATACTAGGCTTCTGGTTACCATACTAGAGACGGGCCTGATCATACCAGGTTCGGGAACCAGGGGGAGGCGTTCGTGAAATCTATTGGGGCATTGATCCTGGGGGCGGCTCTGTCGCTGGCGGCCCTTCCGGCTTCGGCGCAGACGCTGCGCTCGGCCGACATCCATCCCGACGGCTATCCGACGGTCGAGGCGGTCAAGTATCTCGGCGAGCTGATGGACCAGCGCACCGGTGGCCGGATCAAGATCCAGGTGTTCAACAACGCCCAGCTCGGCGCCGAGAAGGACACGATCGAGCAGACCCGGTTCGGCGTGATCGACATGAACCGGGTGAACACGGCGCCGTTCAACAACCTGGTGCCGGAGACGCAGGTGCTGGGCCTGCCCTTCCTGTTCCGCTCGGTCGACCACATGCACAAGGTGGTGGACGGCCCGATCGGCGACGAGATCCTGAAGGCGTTCGAGCCGCACGGCCTGGTCGGCCTCGCCTTCTACGATTCCGGTGCGCGGTCCTTCTACACCACCAAGACGGCGATCCGGTCGATCGACGACATGAAGGGCCTGAAGCTGCGGGTCCAGCAATCCGACCTGTGGATCGCGATGATGCAGGCCTTCGGCGCCAACCCGACGCCGATGGCGTTCGGCGAGGTCTATTCGTCGCTGGAGACCGGCGTGGTCGACGGCGCCGAGAACAACTGGCCGTCCTATGAATCCTCGCGCCATTTCGAGGTGGCGAAGCACTACACCCTGACCGAGCATTCGCTGACGCCCGAGGTTCTGGTGATCTCGAAGATCGCCTGGGACAGGCTGTCGCCCGACGACCAGGCGCTGCTGCGCCAGGCGGCCAAGGAGTCGGTGGTCAAGATGCGCGAGCTGTGGACCGCGCGCGAGAAGCAGTCGGAGGAGAAGGTCCGCGCCGGCGGCGCCGAGATCATCACCGTCGACAAGGCCTCGTTCTCGGCCGCGATGGGCCCGGTCTACGACAAGTTCGTCACCACCGACGCAATGAAGTCGCTGGTGGAGCGCATCCGCGTGACCCAGTGAGGCTGCGCCACCCGGCCGGCCCCGCCATGTCGCGCGGGGCCGGTCCTTTTGTCATGGGAGATCGGCCGGAATGGCTTCCGTCCTGGCTCTGACACGCCGGACCCTCGGCGTCCTGTCCGCCGGCGCCCTGTGGCTGGCCGGTTTCGGCATGCTGGCGATGACCGTCACCATCGGCTGGCAGGTCTTCGCCCGCTACGTCCTGAACGACACGCCGAGCTGGGCCGAGCCGGTGACCCTGCAGCTGATGGGCTGGTTCATCCTGCTCGGCGCCGCGGTCGGGGTGCGCGAGAGCTTCCATCTCGGGCTCGACCTGCTGCAGCAGGTGTTGCCGGCTGGCCTCAACCGGGTGCTGGAGGCGGTGAATCTGCTGCTGATCCTCGGCTTCGGCATCGCCATGGTCTGGTATTCGGTCGAGCTCGCGATCGGCACCTGGACCGCGACCATCCCGGTGCTGGACCTGCCGGGCGGCTTCGACTTCATCCCGCTGATCGTCGGCGGCGCGCTGATCGCGCTGTTCGCCGCCGAAAGGCTGTTCGAACAGATCGCGGGTGTCGAGCACGAGGCAGCGGTCGAAGGTGTGCAGGAGTTGGCATGATGGAGCTTTGGGTCCTGTTCGGCGGCTTCACGCTGCTGATGTTCATGGGCATGCCGATCGCCTTCTGCCTCGGCATCTCCGCACTGGCGACGGTGCTTTATATGGGCCTGCCGCCGGTGGTGGTGTTCCAGCAGATCAATTCCGGCATGAACGCCTTCGCCATGATGGCGATCCCGTTCTTCATCTTCGCCGGCGACCTGATGATCCGCGGCGGCATCGCGGCGCGGCTGATCCGCTTCGCCGCCAGCCTGGTCGGCCATATGCGCGGCGGGCTGGGCCAGGTCAATGTCGTGGCCTCGACCCTGTTCGGCGGCATCTCCGGCTCGGCGGTGGCCGACGCCTCGGCGATCGGCGGGCTGATGATCCCGCAGATGGCGGCGCGGGGCTATGCCCGGGACTATGCGGTCAACGTCACCGCCAATTCCGCGATCATCGCGCTGATGATCCCGCCGTCGAACAACATGATCCTCTATTCGATCGCTGCGGGCGGCAACGTCTCGATCGCCGACCTGTTCACCGCCGGCGTCATTCCCGGCCTGCTGCTGGCCGCCGCCCTGATGGTCACCGCCTATGCCGTCGCCCGCCGGCGCGGCTATCCGTCCGATCCTTTCCCGGGCCTGCGCGCCGTCGGCCGCTACCTGGTCATGGCGCTGCCGGGCATCCTGCTGATCGGCATCATTTTCGGCGGCGTCCGCTCCGGCGTCTTCACCGCGACCGAAAGCTCCTGCATCGCGGTGATCTACGCCTTCCTGGTGGCGCTGCTGGTCTATCGCGAGCTCGACTGGCGCGGCTTCGTCGAGGCGGTGCAGGGGGCGGTGCGCACCACTGCGATGGTGCTGCTGGTGATCGGCACCGCCGGCGCCTTCGGCTGGCTGATGGCGCTGTTGCAGGTGCAGACGGCGACGGTCCAGGCGATCCACGCCATCTCCAGCGACCCGCTGACGGTGCTGCTGCTGATCAATGTGGCGCTGCTGATCCTCGGCACCTTCATGGACATGGCGCCGATGATCATCATCTGCACGCCCGTCCTGCTGCCGGTGGTCAAGGCCTTCGGCATCGACCCGGTGCATTTCGGCGTGATCCTGATCCTCAACGCCGGCATCGGCCTGAACACGCCGCCGGTCGGTTCGGTGCTGTTCGTCAGTTGCGCCGTCGGCAAGATCACGATCCGCGAGGCGATGCGCACCATCTGGCCGTTCTTCGGCGCCTCGATCGCGGTGCTGCTGGCCGTGACCTATATTCCCGCCCTCTCGCTCTGGCTGCCCGCGGTCTTTCGTTGAGAGAATCTGCGCATGGGCCTTGACCCGTTTCCGCCGTCCCCTTAAATGCGTAGCACTCATCGGCCGAGAGTGCTAACGACCGGCCGGGACAGGCCTGAACGCAAATCTCTGAACGAGAGAGTGGGAGAGCAAACGATGCAATTCCGTCCCCTGCACGACCGTGTGCTGGTGCGCCGCATCGAACAGAACGAGAAGACCGCGGGCGGGATCATCATCCCGGACACCGCCAAGGAAAAGCCCCAGGAGGGCGAGGTCATCTCGGTCGGCGCCGGCATCCGCGACGAGGCCGGCAAGCTGCAGCCGCTGGACGTCAAGGCCGGTGACCGCATTCTGTTCGGCAAGTGGTCCGGCACCGAGGTCAAGCTCGACGGTCAGGATCTCCTGATCATGAAGGAGAGCGACATCCTCGGCATCATCACCGTGAAGAAGTCGGCCAAGGCGGCCTGATCCGCCCCGTCGCCTTCACCGGAACACCGACACATAAAGGAATAAAAGATGGCAGCGAAGGACGTTAAGTTCTCGCTCGACGCCCGCTCCCGCATGCTGCGCGGCGTCGACATCCTGGCCGATGCGGTCAAGGTCACCCTGGGCCCGAAGGGCCGCAACGTCGTGCTCGACAAGTCGTTCGGCGCGCCGCGGATCACCAAGGACGGCGTCACCGTCGCCAAGGAGATCGAGCTCTCGGACAAGTTCGAGAACATGGGCGCGCAGATGGTGCGCGAGGTCGCGTCGAAGACCAACGACCTGGCCGGTGACGGCACCACCACCGCGACCGTGCTGGCGCAGTCGGTCGTCCGCGAGGGCGTCAAGGCCGTCGCCGCCGGCCTGAACCCGATGGACCTGAAGCGCGGCATCGACAAGGCGGTCGAGGCCGTCGTCGCGGACCTCAAGACCCGGTCGAAGGTCATCAAGACCAATGCCGAAGTCGCCCAGGTCGGCACGATTTCGGCCAATGGCGAGCGCGACATCGGCGAGATGATCGCCAAGGCCATGGAGCGCGTCGGCAACGAGGGCGTGATCACGGTGGAAGAGGCCAAGAGCCTCGACACCGAGCTCGAAGTCGTCGAAGGCATGCAGTTCGACCGCGGCTACCTGTCGCCGTACTTCATCACCAATGCCGAGAAGATGATCGCGGACCTCGAGGCTCCGTACATCCTCCTGCATGAGAAGAAGCTGTCGAACCTGCAGGCCATGCTGCCGGTGCTCGAGGCGGTCGTTCAGTCGGGCAAGCCCCTGCTGATCATCGCCGAGGACGTCGAGGGCGAGGCCCTGGCCACCCTCGTGGTCAACAAGCTGCGCGGCGGCCTGAAGGTCGCGGCGGTCAAGGCCCCGGGCTTCGGCGATCGTCGCAAGGCGATGCTCGAGGACATGGCCATCCTGACCGGCGGCCAGGTGATCTCCGAGGATCTCGGCATCAAGCTCGAGAGCGTCACGCTCGACATGCTGGGCCGGGCCAAGAAGGTCCTGATCGCCAAGGAAGAGACCACGATCGTCGACGGCGCCGGCGCCAAGAAGGAGATCGAGGGCCGCTGCAACCAGATCCGGGCGCAGATCGAGGAGACCTCCTCGGATTACGACCGCGAGAAGCTGCAGGAGCGTCTGGCCAAGTTGGCGGGCGGCGTCGCGGTGATCCGCGTCGGCGGCGCCACCGAGGTCGAGGTGAAGGAGCGCAAGGATCGCGTTGACGACGCGATGCACGCGACCCGCGCCGCGGTCGAGGAAGGCGTGGTCCCGGGCGGCGGCACCGCCCTGCTGTACGCCTCGAAGGCGCTGGACAAGGTCAAGCCGGACAACGACGACGAGCGTGTCGGCATCGACATCATCCGTCGCGCGCTACAGGCGCCGATCCGGCAGATCGTCACCAACGCGGGCGGCGACGCCTCGATCGTTGTCGGCAAGCTGCAGGACAAGAACGACAAGAACTGGGGCTACAACGCTCAGACCAGCGAGTATGGCGACCTGATCAAGGCCGGCGTCATTGACCCGACCAAGGTCGTGCGCGCCGCGCTGCAGAACGCGTCGTCGGTGGCCAGCCTGCTGATCACCACCGAGGCGATGGTTGCCGAGCATGTCGAGCGCAAGCCGGCCGCCGCGGCGCCGGGCGGCGGCATGGGCGGCATGGGTGGCATGGGCGACATGGACTTCTGATCTGCGGATCAGATTGTTCAAAAGTCGAATTGTGGAGGGGCGCTCTTCGGAGCGCCCCTTTTTTGCCATATCGACCGGCGATGCAAGACCTCGTGGGGCCACTGCAGTCTTTCGATTGCCGGGCCGAGTACCGGCAACTAAATGAGTGCAACGGCCCCGGGTTCGACCGCCCGGCCGTCCGCGACGGAAGGGAAAATCGTGATGACCGCCAGCCACAAGAGCGCACCGTTCCACCGCGGGCCGATCGCCCGCGCCGCCCTGGCGGTCGCCTCGATCCTGGTGCTTGCCGCCTGCGTGCCGGCCGGGACGCAGCAGACCGCCAGCCTGTCGGCGCCGGAGCAGCCTGCGGCCCCGGCTTTGTCCCCCTTCGTCCAGGCGATGCGCGACGCCGGCGTCAACGTCGCCATCCCGGCGCGCGGCAAGTTCATCCTGGTGAATATCCCGTCCTATGAGCTGATCGCCTTCCAGGACGGCGCGCCGGTGATCCGCAGCAAGGTCGTGGTCGGGGCCGCGGGGACCTCGACGCCCGAGCTGATGTCGAACATGTACGCGATCAAGTACAACCCGGACTGGACGCCGACGCCGTCGATCGTCCGCAACGAGGCCAGCGAGTACATCCCGTCGGGGCCGCGCAGCCCGCTCGGCCGGATCAAGCTCGAGCTCGACAACGACCAGTCGATCTATCTGCACGACACGCCGCAGAAGAGCTATTTCGGCCGCGACAAGCGGGCGTTGAGCCATGGCTGCGTCCGGGTCCAGCAGGTCCGTGAGCTGGCGGCCTGGGCCGACGGCGTCAGCGTCGACGAGATCGACCGCAAGATCCGCACCGGCCGCATGTACAGCGAGCGCCTGCCGGAGGAGATTCCGGTCTATATCGGCTACTACACCCGCTTCCCGGACGAGTTCGGCCAGCCGGTGGACCATCCGGACGTCTACGCCGACAAGGATGCGGCGCGGCAGGCCTATCTGGCCCGGTCCGCCGGCCGCCGCGCGGCGGCGGCGAAGAAGGCGGCCGCGCCGCCGGCCCAGCCTCCGGCCGAGATCATCCCGGGCCAGACCGCGCCGGGCCAGACGGTGCCCGCAGCGCCGGGCGGCGAGACCACCGTGCCGCCGTCGGTGACGCCGGGCGTGACCACGATGCCGCCGGCGCCCGGGACCGAGCCCGCGGCTCCGGCCGCGCCGGCCGCTCCCGCTGCGCCGGCGGCCCCCGCAGTTCCCGCGGCTCCGGCCGTGACCGAGCCTGCCGCTCCGGCTGTTCCGGCCGCCCCGGCCACCACGACGCCGGCGGCTCCAGCCGCTCCCGCGGTCACGCCGCCGCCGGCGGCTGCTCCGGCGACCACTGCGCCGGCGGCGCCGACCACCAATTGAGGTTGGGTTCGCTCGCGCGAACCCAACCTTGGTCTATCGCGGCAGCACTCGCCACACCACGGCCTCGCGCACGGCGCGGTCCTCGATCTCGACGCTGGTCGGCACCTGGTGGCGGGCGATCTCCTCCAGCCCGTCCTGTGGCCGGTAGGCGCGGCCGGGGTCGCCCAGCAGCACGGCCTTGCCGGCCCCGGCCAGGGCGCGCAGCCAGGGCAGGACCCGGTCCGACATCGGCTTTTCGTAGCAGACGTCGCCGGCGCAGACGATGTCGATGCCGGCCAGCGCGTCGCCGATCCGGTCGCCGCCGTCGACCTCGACCGCGCAGCCATTGGCCGCCGCGTTCAGCCGGATCGCCGCCACCGCGATCGGGTCGATTTCCGCCGCGGTCACCGCGGCCGCGCCGGCCCTGGACGCGGCCAGGGCGACGATGCCGGAGCCCGAGGCGAAGTCGAACACCCGCTTCCCGACGACGCTGCCCGGATGGTCCAGGATGTACCGCGCCACGGCCTGGCCGCCGACCCAGGCGAAGGCCCAGTAGGGCGGCGGCAGGCCGGTGCGGCGCAGCGTCTCCTCCGTTGCCTGCCACAGCGGCGTCACCTCGGTGGCGAGATGCAGCACCAGCTCGGGCAGCAGCGGCGGTCGGGTCGGCGCCGTGTTGGCGCGGATGAAGGCATCGATGTCGTCCATGGCCGCCCTTCCTATCCTGCAAGGCGGCGTTGAGCCACGAAGTCTTGATGTCGAACCCCGGAATGCGGAAGATTCAAGCAAAGGCGACGGCGCAGACCGTCGCTGCAGAGCGAGGAAACGACGAGATGGCGAGCCGCCATGCCCCGGCCCGACCGAAGGATGGTCCGGCCGAAGACGAGATCGGGGAATGTAGTTCCCCGCCCTGTTACCTGCACGAGATCGATCCGGCCTATTCCGGGCTGGACCCGACGCCGAAGGCCAAGCCCGCGCCGAAGGCTCGGAAGAGCGACGAGGCCGGCTCATGATCCGGGTGAAGCGCGTCTATGACCCGCCCGAGGAGGGCGACGGCTACCGCATCCTGGTCGACCGGCTGTGGCCGCGCGGCCTGACCAAGGAGCAGGCGGCACTCGACCTCTGGCTGAAGACCGTAGCGCCGAGCGACGAGTTGCGCCAATGGGTGCATCAGGGGCCGGAGAAATGGCCGGAATTCTGTCGCCGCTACCATGCCGAGCTGGATTCCCACCCGAACGCGGTGGCCTTCCTGCGGCAGAAGAGCAAGGACGGCTGGGTCACGCTGCTCTACGCCAGCCGCGAGGAGCGCCAGAACAACGCCGTCGTCCTGGCCAAGTATCTCGGCGGCTGATCATGCGAAGGCGCGCCCGGCGGCGAGCCCGGCCAGGACCATGAGGCCGAACCAGCGGTTCGAGTTGAATTTGGCCAGGCAGTCGGCCGGCCGGTCCGGAATCAGCGCCGCCACCTGCCAGGCCAGCTGCGCCGCGCCGACGGCCAGCGGCAGGAGGAAGGGCAGGGGCGCCAGCCCGGCCAGGAGGCCGGCGGCGCCGATGCCGAGGACGGTCAGCGCGTAGAAGCCGGCGACCCAGCGCCGGGTGGCGCCGCCGAACAGCCGGGCGGTCGATTTCAGGCCGATGCGGGCGTCGTCCTCGATGTCCTGCAGCGCGTAGATCGTGTCGTAGCCCAGCGTCCAGCAGATGCCGGCGGCGAACAGGATCAGCGACGGCAGGGCCAGCTCGCCGGTCACCGCGGTCCAGCCGACCAGCGCGCCCCAGTTGAAGGCCAGGCCCAGGAAGAATTGCGGCCACCAGGTGATCCGCTTCATCAGCGGGTAGGTGAAGACCACCAGCAGCGAGGCGATGCCGAGCCCGACGGTGACGCTGTTGAACTGGATCAGGATCAGGAAGCCCAGCAGCAGCTGGGCGATCAGGAACAGCACCGCCTGGGTCGGGCTGATCGCGCCGCTCGGGATCGGCCGCGTGCGGGTACGGGCCACCCGGCCGTCGAAGTCGCGGTCCAAGATGTCGTTCACGGTGCAGCCGGCGCCGCGCATCACCAGCGCGCCGATGGCGAACAGGACGACATACCAGAGATCCGCCCAGCCGAACCCGGCCGGCCGGGGGGCCATCGCCAGCCCCCACCAGCAGGGGTAGAGCAGCAGCATGACCGGCTTCGGCCGATCCAGCCGGGCCAGGGTCAGATAGGGCCGCACGCCGGGCGGCGCCCAGCGCAGCAACCGGCTCTCGGGTCGGATGTCGGAGGCGGTGTCGGTCATGATCCATCAGTACCGCAGCCGCGGTGCCGGACAAAGCCGGCGATCATCGCCGCCCTTCGTCGCCCAGGAACCAGTCGCGTGTGAAGTCGTTTAGGTCCTCCATTTGCCGGACGGTGACGCCGAGAATGCCGCCCGTCCAGCTGTCATAGACGCGAAGCCCGGCCGGCGTGTAGATGTTCTCAGGCATGGTCCGCAGGGTGTAGGCCGGGTTCTGGTAATCGAATTCCGCGCCGAGCTTCGAGAAATACCGGCCATCGATCTGGAAGCGCGCCTCGCCGCGATACGCCAGGATCACGTGGTCGAACGACGCTGCCTTCTGCTCTCGGGCATATTGCAGCAGGGCGCGCAGGACGTCGGCGCCGCTGTTGCCCGATTCCAGGCCGCGCACGTCGAAGACCAGCTCTCCCGGGAGGACCCCCAGGCGATGATAGGCCCAAATGGACAGTCCTTCATTGCGCGCGTCGCCCGACAGGACGGATCGCAATGGCGCCATCGCCGAGAACCAGTTGAAGCCGCATATGGCCCCGACGATGACGACCACGCCGCTGGCCATCCATCTCCATCTCATTTGCTATCCCCTTCGAAATCGGTCTCTGAAATCCTCAGAAGAATAGAATACGGCGCCGTTCCTCCTAAGAGACTTGCAGGATCGGCGCCGCGGTCCGCCGGCCGCGCCGCATCGCCTGCGGCGGCTGACCGAAGCAGCGCAGGAAGGCGCGGCGCATCCGCTCCGGGTCCGCGAAGCCGACATCGCGCGCCACCGCTTCGATCGGCTCGGCACCGTCCTCGATCCGCGGCCGGGCGGCCTCGGCGCGCAGCCGCTCCACCGCCTTGGCCGGGGTTTGGCCGGTCTCGGCCAGGAAGGCGCGGCCGAACTGGCGCGGGCTCAGGCACGCCGCCTCGGCCAGGCGGTCGACCGGCAGCGGCTCGCGCAGATGGTCGCGCGCGAAGCTCAGCGCGGCCTGGATCCGGTCGGTGGCCGGGGCGAGGTCGAGCAAAGCGGAGAACTGCGACTGGCCGCCGGGCCGACGGTGATAGACGACCAGGGTCCGGGCCACGGCGCGGGCGGCGTCGGCGCCCAGATCCTGCTCGATCAAGGCCAGCGCCAGATCGATCCCGGCGGTGATCCCGGCCGAGGACCAGACCGGGCCGTCCTGGACGAAGATCCGGTCCGCCTCGACCCGCACCCGCGGGTGCTGGCGCTGCAGCGCCGCCGCCTGCTGCCAATGGGTGGTGGCGCGCCGCCCGTCCAACAGGCCGGAAGCGGCCAGCAGGAAGGCGCCGGAGCAGACGCTGGTCACCCGCCGCGCCGTGGCGGCCTGGCGGATGAAGGCCAGCAGCGACGCCGATTCCAGCGCCTGCGGCACGCCGCGCCCGCCGGTGACCACCAGCGTGTCCAACGGCCCGTCGCCGAAGGGCTGAGTCAGCACCGGCAGGCCGGCGGAGCTCGCGACCGCGCCGCCTTGCTCCGAGATCACCTGCAGCCGGTAGGGCGACGGCGACAAGTCCCGCGACGCGGTGTCGAAGGCCGCCAGCGGCCCCGACAGGTCGAGGATGTTGAAGCCGGGAAAGACCAGGAAGCCGATCGCGTGGGTCATGACGGGAAATGAGGGAACTATGTCGTTTCAGACATCACCCTGCGCGGTGATACTGAGGCTGTCAATCCCGGAGGCCGCCATGGACACCGTCATCGTCTTCCCGATCTATCCCGGCGTCACCCATCTCGACTTCACCGGCCCGCACCAGGTGCTGGCACGGCTGCCCGGCGCCACGACCATTGTCGCCTCGATCGGCGGCGAGGCGGTCAGCGTCGATGGGCTGACCTTCGCCAACCTCGCCAAGCTGGAGGCGGTGGAGCGCTGCGACGTGCTGTGTGTGCCCGGCGGCTTCGGCTGCGTCGACGCGATGCGCAGCGACGCCTTCCTCTCCCAGATCCGCCGACTGGCCGTCTCGGCCCGCTACGTCACCTCGGTCTGCACCGGGTCGCTGATCCTGGCGGCCGCCGGATTGCTCGAAGGCAAGCGGGCCGCCTGCCACTGGGCCTGCCGCGACCAGCTGGCCCTGTTCGGCGCCATTCCCGATCCCGGCCGCGTGGTCCGCGACGGCAAT
This sequence comes from Mycobacterium sp. KBS0706, assembly GCF_005938675.2. Lineage (GTDB taxonomy): Bacteria > Pseudomonadota > Alphaproteobacteria > DSM-16000 > Inquilinaceae > Inquilinus. The sequence goes on along the minus strand of NZ_VCCH02000039.1, from coordinate 19,229 downwards.
GTGTTCACCGGCGGCGGCGTGACGGCCGGCATCGATTTCGCCCTGACCCTGGCGGCCGAGCTGGCGGACGAAACGGTGGCGCAAGCAATCCAGCTGTCGCTCGAATACGCGCCGGCGCCGCCCTATGATTCCGGCCGCCCCGAGACCGCGGCGCCGGAGATCGTCGAGCTGGTCACGGCCCGCAACCGCGCCCGGATGCCGGACCGCCAGGCGATTGTCGAGCAGGTGGCCGCTGCGCTCCGCCGGATCTGATCCCGGCACCTCCCAAGGATCCGTTGCCGGTCGATCGGGCAGCGGCTAGCGTCGCGCGCATGACTTCCGAGGCCCTGCCGCGCACCCGCCTGTTCGTCGATGCCCCGCTCGCCGCCGGGCAGCCGGCGCCGCTGACCGACACCCAGGCGCACCACCTCCGTGGTGTGCTGCGACTGGAGGCCGGCGCCGGTGTGCGCCTGTTCAACAGCCGCGACGGGGAATGGCGGGGGCGGCTCGGGAATTTCGGCAAGAAGGACGCAGGCCACGCCGTCGCGGATGAACGGATCCGTCCGCCCGAGCCCGTCTCCGACCTCTGGCTCTGCTTCGCCCCGGTGAAGAAGGATGCGGTCGACGCGGTGGTGGAGAAGGGGACCGAGCTCGGCGCCGCCGTGCTGCAGCCGGTCTTCACCCGCTACACCGACGTCCAGCGTGTCAATCTCGACCGGCTGCGCGCCCATGCCGTGGCGGCGGCGGAGCAGTGCGAGCGGCTGGACGTGCCCGAACTCCGCGATCCGGTCGGTCTCGACGCCCTGCTGGCCGCCTGGCCCGCAGGGCGGATCCTGCTGGTCTGCGCCGAGGCCGGCGAGGCTCGCCCGATCGCCGAGGCCGCGGCTGAAACCCCCGGTCCTGCTGCGCTGCTGATCGGCCCGGAGGGCGGTTTTGCGCCGGCGGAGCTGGACGCCCTGGCTCGTCACGAATTTGTTCGACCCGTCGGCCTCGGCCCTCGTATCCTGCGCGCCGACACGGCGGCCATCGCCGCGCTCGCGGTCTGGCAGGCACTGGCCGGCGACGGGCGCGGCCGGCCGCCGCATCGCGTTTGACCCCAACCGATCCTGACACCCGAGTACCCGCCCATGTCCGGTCCCCAGAGCGCCAGCGCCGCCCCGATCGAAAGCAAGGCGCAGCTCGTCGACTATCTCGCCGCCGGGTCGAAGCCGCCTGAGGACTGGCGCATCGGCACCGAGCACGAGAAGTTCGCCTTCCGCCTGTCGGACCTGAGGCCGCTGCCCTATGACGGGCCGGACGGCATCCGCGCCGTGCTCGAAGGCCTGGCCGGCTGCGGCTGGGAGCGGGTGGAGGAGAACGGCAACCTGATCGCGCTGGCCCGTGACAAGGCTTCGGTGACGCTGGAGCCGGGCGGGCAGGTCGAGCTGTCGGGCGCGCCGCTGCGCAGCATCCACGAGACCTGTGCCGAGGTGGCCGACCACCTGGCCCTGGTGAAGAAGGTCGGGGAACAGCTCGGCATCGGCATGATCGGCCTCGGCTTCCAGCCGAAATGGCGGCGCGAGGATATCGGCTGGATGCCGAAGGGCCGCTACAAGATCATGCGCGACTACATGCCGAAGCGCGGCTCGCTGGGCCTCGACATGATGAAGCGGACCTGCACGGTGCAGGTCAATCTCGACTTCGCCTCCGAAGCCGACATGGTGAAGAAGTTCCGGGCCAGCCTGGCGCTGCAGCCGGTGGCCACGGCGCTGTTCGCCAACTCGCCCTTCACCGAGGGCAAGCCGAACGGCTTCCAGAGCCTGCGCAGCCATATCTGGACCGACACCGATCCCGACCGCACCGGCGACCTGCCCTTCGTGTTCGAGGACGGCTTCGGCTTCGAGCGCTATGTCGACTACCTGCTCGACGTGCCGATGTACTTCGTCTATCGCGACGGCCAGTATATCGACGCGTCCGGCCACAGCTTCCGCGCCTTCCTGAAGGGCGAACTGCCGGTCTATCCCGGCCATCTGCCGACCTTGAACGACTGGGCCGACCACCTGACCACGGCCTTCCCCGAGGTCCGGCTGAAGAAGTTCCTGGAGATGCGCGGCGCCGATGGCGGGCCGTGGTCGCGCCTGTGCGCCCTGCCGGCGCTGTGGGTCGGGCTGCTGTATGACGGCACGGCGCTGGACGCCGCCTGGGACCTGGTCAAGGACTGGACCACCGAGGAGCGGGCGGCGCTGCGCCGCGACGTGCCGCGCCTCGGCCTCGCTACCCCGTTCCGCGGCGGCACCATGCGCGACGTGGCGCTGCAGGTGCTGGCGATCGCCCGCCAGGGCCTGGCCGCCCGGGCCGCGACCGACGCCATCGGCGGCACCGAGGAGGGCTTCCTCAACGAGCTGCAGCGCATCGCCGACAGCGGCGAGACGCAGGCCTCGGAGATGCTGCGCCGCTACGAGACCGAATGGGGCGGCTCGGTCGACCCGGTCTTCACCGCCTACGCCTACTGACACCGACGCCTATTGGCCCGGCAGGCTTTGCTGGAATTTTAGGCATCCTTCGCCGGCCGCCGCAGAATTTTGCTTGCGGTCGGTGGCACATGCCTTGCTTGATGTTGTGGTCGAGCAGGGACATGCCGGAGGGATGGTGCAGGCATTCGACGAGATGGGCGGGGATCCGGTCCGGTCCCCCTATGCGGCCCTGGCGGATTGGCTGGCGGCGACGCCGGCATCGGTCTTCGATTTCAAGCGCCGGGAGGCGGCGGCGCTGTTCCGCCGCATCGGCATCACCTTCGCGGTCTATGGCGAGGGCGGCGACCCGGAGCGGCTGATCCCCTTCGACATCATGCCCCGCGTGCTCGACGCCGCCGAATGGCGGCATCTGGAGCAGGGGCTGGTGCAGCGGGTGAAGGCGCTCAACGCCTTCCTGCACGACGTCTATCACGAGCAGGAGATCCTGCGCGCCGGCCAGGTGCCGGAGCGGCTGGTGCTGCACAACCCCGGCTACCTGCCGGAGATGCAGGGGCTGGAGCCGCCCGGCGGCATCTACACCCACATCGCCGGCATCGACATCGTCCGCGTCGGGCCGAACGACTTCTACGTGCTGGAGGACAACGCCCGCACGCCGTCCGGCGTCTCCTACATGCTGGAAGGCCGCGAGATGATGATGCGGCTGTTCCCGGACCTGTTCGCCCGGCATAGCGTGGCGCCGGTCGAGCACTATCCGCAGGAGCTGCTGGCGACGCTGCGGTCGGTGGCGCCGCGCAACTGCGAGGGCGAGCCGACGGTCGCCCTGCTGACCCCCGGCATCTACAACAGCGCCTATTTCGAGCACAGCTTCCTGGCCGACCGCATGGGCATCGAGCTGGTCGAGGGGCCGGACCTGTTCGTGCGCGACGCCGTGGTCTACATGCGCACCACCCGCGGGCCCAAGCGGGTCGACGTGATCTACCGGCGGATCGACGACGACTTCATCGACCCGCTGGTGTTCAACCCGGATTCCGTGCTCGGCGTGCCCGGGCTGTACCACGCCTACCGCGCCGGCAACGTCGCCCTGGCCAACGCCATGGGCACCGGCATCGCCGACAACAAGGCGATGTACATCCACGTCCCGGCGATGATCCGCTTCTATCTGGGCGAGGAGCCGATCCTGAAGAACGTGCCGACCTGGGACTGCTCGAAGCCCGACGAATGCGCCCATGTCCTCGGCAAGCTGGACGAGCTGGTGGTGAAGGAGGTGGCGGGATCGGGCGGCTACGGCATGCTGGTCGGGCCGACCGCCAGCAAGGCCGAGCGCGAGGCCTATGCCGAGCGGGTCAAGGCCCAGCCTGACCTGTTCATCGCCCAGCCGACCCTGGCGCTGTCGACCTGCCCGACCTTCGTCGACCAGGGCGTGGCGCCGCGCCATGTCGACCTGCGCCCCTTCGTGCTGACCGGCCGGGACCAGGTCCGGATCGTGCCGGGCGGGCTGACCCGGGTGGCGCTGCGCGAAGGCTCGCTGGTGGTCAATTCCAGCCAGGGCGGCGGCACCAAGGACACCTGGGTGCTGACGGCATGACGGCGCAGGATATCAAGACGGGACGATCGGGATGCTGAGCCGCACCGCCGACAACCTCTACTGGCTCGGCCGCTACGTCGAGCGGGCCGAGAACCTCGCCCGCATCCTCGAGGTCGCCGACCGCATGGCGCTGACGCCCAGCGGCGGCGGCGCGCACCGGGACGAATGGCACTCCGCGGTCGTCATCTCCGGCTGCGAGGAGGGCTTCTACAAGAAGCACGATGCAGCGACGGCAGCCGCGGTCGTCGACTACATTGCCCGCGACCCCGACAACCCGGCCAGCATCCGCTCCTGCCTGCAGCGGGCGCGGACCAACGGGCGGGCGGTGCGCGCGGCGCTGACCCGGCCGATGTGGGAGACGCTGAACGCCACCTGGCTCGACCTCGACTCCCGCGAGGGGCGGATCGCCGGCGGCGACCTGCGCGACCTGCTGGAATGGGTTCGGGAACGGGCGCTGCTGTTCCACGGCGCCGTCGCCGACACCATGCTGCGCGACGACGGCCACATCTTCCTGCAGCTCGGCACCATGCTGGAGCGGGCCGACAACACCGCCCGGCTGCTCGACGTGAAGTACCACGTGCTGCTGCCGGAGGATGAGGAGGTCGGCGGCGGGCTCGACTTCTACCAGTGGGCGGCGGTGCTGCGCGGCGCCTCGGCGCTCGGCAGCTACGCCTATCTCTATCGCGACGGCATCAAGCCCTGGCAAGTCGGCGAGCTCCTGATCCTGCGACCGGAAATGCCGCGGTCGCTGGTCGGCTGCCTCGGCGTGATGGTCGATCTGCTCGGGCAACTCGCCGACCTCTATGGCCGCAAGCATGAATGCCAGCGGCTGGCCGGCGAGATGCATTCGCGCTTGCGCTACGGTCGGATCGACACGATCTTCCGCACCGGATTGCACGAATATCTGACCGCGTTCATCCAGCAGAACAACATCCTCGGCCTCGAGGTCAGCAAGGCCTATCTGATCTGATCTGATCCGTTCCGTTCCGGCCATGCGCCTCCTGATCCGCCACGAGACCCGCTACCGCTACGACAGCCCGGTCACCCGCACCCTGCAGACGCTGCGCCTGACGCCCCGGTCGCATGACGGGCAGGAGGTGCTGCGCTGGCGGGTGTTGCCGCCGGCCGGGGCCAGCCTCGCCCCCGGCGAGGACGGCTACGGCAACATCGTCGAGATGCTGTCCCTGGAGCGGCCGCACGGCGCGCTGACCCTGCTGGTCGAGGGCGAGGTCGTGACCCGCGACACCGGCGGCGTCGTGATCGGGGCAGAGGAGCGGTTCCCGCCCGCCTTCTATCTGCGCCCGTCGCCGCTGGCCGGGGCGGATGCCGCACTGATCGCGCTGGCGGAGGGGGCTGCTGCCGGCGAGCGCGAGCCGCTGGCCCTGGCCCATGCGCTGATGCTGGCGGTGCACGGCCGCATCGCCTTCCGGCCCGGCCTGACCCATGCCGCCACCACTGCGGCCGAGGCGCTGTCCGCCGGCATCGGCGTGTGCCAGGACCACACCCATGTCTTCCTGGCCTGCGCCCGCCATCTCGGCCTGCCCGCCCGCTACGTCTCGGGCTATCTGCTGATGGCCGACGGCAGCGTCGAGCAGGCGGCCGGCCATGCCTGGGCCGAGGCCTTCATCGACGGGCTCGGCTGGGTCGGGTTCGACGCCGCCAACGGGGTGTGCCCGACCGAGCACTATGTCCGCGTCGCCATCGGGCTTGACTACCGCGACACCGCGCCGGTCCGCGGCCTGCGCCAGGGCGGCGGCGCCGAGGCGCTGGAGGTCGTGGTCCGCGTCGGCCAGGCCCAGACCCAGGCGCAGGCCTGATCCTTCACCATGATTCCGGACCGTCTCGCATGACCTACTGCCTCGGCCTGCTGCTCGAAGACGGGCTGGTGATGATCGCCGACACCCGCACCAATGCCGGGGTCGACAACATCTCGACCTTCCGCAAGATGCATGTCTGGGAGCGGCTGGGCGACCGGGTGATGGTGCTGCTGACCGCCGGCAACCTCGCCATCACCCAATCCGTTGTTGCCCTGCTGTCCGAGGCGGTCGATGCCGGCGACGGGCATGAGAGCCTGGCCACGGCGCCATCGATGTTCCGCTGCGCCGAGCTGGTGGGCGAGGCGGTGCGCGCGGTCTGGAACCGCGACGGCCCGGCGATGGAGCAGCATGCCGGCGGCTTCAACGCCTCCTTCCTGCTCGGCGGCCAGATTTCCGGCCGCCGCTGCCGGCTGTTCGAGGTTTATCAGGCCGGCAACTTCATCGAGGCGACGGCCGATACGCCCTATCTCCAGATCGGCGAGCACAAATACGGCAAGCCGATCCTCGACCGGGCCGCGCGCTTCGAGACGCCGCTGATCGACGGGCTCAAGCTCGGCCTGGTGTCGATGGATTCGACCTTGCGCAGCAACCTGTCGGTCGGGCTACCGATCGACATCGCGCTGTACCGCCGCGACGCGCTGAAGCTGGCCTTGCGCAAGCGGGTCGGCGAGGACGATCCGTACTTCTCCGGCCTGCGGCAGCGCTGGTCGGACGCGCTGCGGCAGGCCTACCAAGCCATCCCGAATCCGGATTGGGCATGACCGAACGACTCGAAGCGGGAACAATTTAGCAGGTTTCAAGGTTGAAATTGATGGGAGCCTGAACCACCCTTCCGGTGTTCTATCGGGGTAACGCCGTGCCCACGGCCCGACCGATAATGATAAAGAGGAGATTGTGCCATGCGCATCGCGCTTCGTAGAACCGCCCTGATTTCCGGTTTCGCTGCGCTCCTGGCGCTTGGTGCGTGCGCCCAGCCGGCGGATACCACGGTCGTCACGCCGGCGGCGCCCGGCGCGCTGCCCGCCAACGTGCCGGCGGGCTCGACGCTCGAAAGCTCGACCACCGAGGTTGGGCCGAACGGGCAGGTTGTGAACCGCTACGTCTACCGGGCGCCGAACCAGCTCATCACCAATGGGCCGCAGTGCACCAAGGGCGATCCGCAGTGCCCGTGATCGGCGCGGCCGCCTGAGAGAGAAGCGATAAAAAGGGGGCTTCGGCCCCCTTTCTTGTCGCGGCCGCCCGGCGCTCCTTCGGCAATAATCTTTCTGTGCTTGCCGGGACTCCTCCGTCCCGGCATGGTGCCCGACACCACCATTGGCTTGAGCTGGAGCGCCCATGCCCGTGCTGAATAGCGCGGTCGACCCCCGGTCCGCCGCTTTCCGCGACAACGAGGCGGCCATGCGCGCAGCCGTCGACGACCTGCAGGCGACTGTCGCCCGGATCAAGCTGGGCGGCGGCCAGTCGGCCCGCGACCGACACGTCGCCCGCGGCAAGCTGCTGCCACGCGACCGCGTCCGCGGGCTGCTCGACCCCGGCGCACCGTTCCTCGAGCTGTCGCAGTTGGCCGGCCACGGCGTCTACCGGGATGACGTCCCCGCCGCCGGCATCATCACCGGCATCGGCCCGGTCTCCGGCCAGGAATGCGTCATCGTCGCCAATGACGCGACGGTGAAGGGCGGGACCTATTATCCGCTGACCGTGAAGAAGCATCTGCGGGCGCAGGAGATCGCGCGCGAGAACAACCTGCCCTGCCTGTACCTCGTCGATTCGGGCGGCGCCTTCCTGCCGCTGCAGGACCAGGTCTTCCCCGACCGCGACCATTTCGGCCGGATCTTCTACAACCAGGCGACGATGTCGGCCGCCGGCATCCCGCAGATCGCGGCGGTGATGGGGTCCTGCACCGCCGGCGGCGCCTATGTCCCGGCGATGTCGGACGAATCCATCATCGTCAAGGGCCAGGGCACCATCTTCCTCGGGGGGCCGCCGCTGGTGAAGGCGGCGACCGGCGAGGAAGTTTCGGCCGAGGATCTCGGCGGCGCCGACGTCCACAGCCGCATCTCCGGCGTCACCGACCACTACGCCCAGGACGACCACCACGCGTTGGCGATCGCCCGCCGCATCGTCGCCGACCTGAACCGGGTCAAGCGGCCGGCCGTGGCGCTGCGCGACCCGGCGGAGCCGCTGTACCCGGCCACCGACCTCTATGGCATCGTCGGCACCGATCTCAGGAAGCCCTTCGACGTGCGCGAGGTGATCGCGCGGCTGGTCGACGGGTCGGAGTTCGATGAGTTCAAGGCGCTGTACGGCACCACGCTGGTCTGCGGCTTCGCCCATCTTTGGGGCATCCCGGTCGGCATCGTCGCCAACAACGGCATCCTGTTCTCGGAAAGTGCACTGAAGGGTGCGCATTTCGTCGAGCTGTGCTGCCAGCGCGGCATCCCGCTGCTGTTCCTGCAGAACATCACCGGCTTCATGGTCGGCTCGAAATACGAACGCGGCGGCATCGCCAAGGACGGCGCCAAGCTTGTCACCGCCGTGGCCTCGGCCCAGGTGCCGAAGCTGACCCTGCTGATCGGCGGCAGCTTCGGCGCCGGCAATTACGGCATGTGCGGCCGCGCCTACGGGCCGCGCTTCCTGTTCATGTGGCCGAACGCCCGGATCTCAGTGATGGGCGGCGAGCAGGCGGCGAACGTGCTGGGCCAGGTCCGGCGCGACGGCATCGAGGCCAAGGGTGAGACCTGGCCGGAGGCGGAGGAGGAGGCGTTCAAGGCGCCGATCCGCGACCAGTACGAGAAGCAGGGCCACCCCTACTATGCCTCGGCCCGGCTGTGGGATGACGGGGTGATCGACCCGGCGGACAGCCGGCGGGTGCTGGCGCTTGCGCTGTCGGCAGCGCTCAACGCGCCGATCGAGCCGACCCGTTTCGGTGTGTTCCGGATGTGAGCGGAATGATTCAGAGCAACTTCTTCGAATGGCTCGGCGAGGCGCTGGGCGGGCTGATTGGCTTCATCATCCGCGCGATCCGGGCGGTGGTTGACGGCCTCGGCGGTGCGGTGAACGATTTCCTCGGCGGCATGGCCCGCTCGATCGGGATGAACGCCTCGATCTTCTCCTTCGCGCTGCTGATCCTCGGCCTGTTCCTGCTGTATTGTGCCGTCCGCGCCTTCATCGCCCGGTCGATCGTGGCCGGCGTGGTTTGGGCGCTGCTGGGTCTCTTGGTGCTGAGCTGGGTGGTGCGATGAGCGCGGTCCGGGTCGAGATCGGGAACGGCATCGGCACGGTCGTCATGGACCGGCCGGACCGCCACAACGCCTTCGACGAGCATGTCATCGCCGAGCTGACGGCGGGTTTCGCCAGGCTCGGCGCCGACGATGCGGTGCGCGCGGTGGTGCTGCGCGGTGCCGGCAAGAGCTTCTCGGCCGGCGCCGATCTCGACTGGATGCGCCGGATGGCGGCCTATGACGAGGCCGCCAACCTGGCCGACGCCCAGGGCCTGGCGGCGCTGATGCGCACCATCGACACGCTGCCGAAGCCGACGGTGGCCCTGGTCCATGGCGCGGCCTATGGCGGCGGGGTCGGGCTGGTCGCCTGCTGCGACATCGCCATCGCCACCGAGGCGGCTGCCTTCTCGCTGTCCGAGGTCAAGCTCGGCCTGATCCCGGCGGTGATCAGCCCCTATGTCGTGCGCGCCATCGGCGTCCGCGCGGCCCGCCGCTACTTCCTGACCGCCGAGCGCTTCGATGCGGTCGAGGCCCGGCGCCTCGGCCTGGTGCACGAGCTGGCGGCGAGCGACGGGCTGGAGGAGGCGGCGCGGCAGGTCCTGGCGGCGCTGCGCGGCAACGGCCCGACGGCGGTCCGGGCGGCCAAGGACCTTGTCGCTGCGGTGGCCGGCCGCGCGCCGGCCGAGGTCGAGGACGACTGTGCCCGTCGCATCGCCGGAATTCGCGCCGGTGGCGAGGGCAAGGAAGGCGTCGCCGCCTTCCTGGAGAAGCGCAAGCCGTCCTGGCTCGGCTGATCAGCCGGCCGGCGTGTTCCAGGCCCGCACGACATTGACCAGGAACAGCAGCATCGAGGCGAGCACCAGCACCGAGCCGATGATGACCACGGCCTCCTGCTGCCGGGTCGTGGCCAGGTAGATGCCGACCGGCAGCAGGATGGCGCCGGCGGCGGCGATCCAGAAATGGAGCACGCCCAGCCCGCCGGCCTTGGCGAAGCCCAGTCGGTAGCCGATGCCGAACAGGGCGAGCGATACCCAGCCGACCAGATTGATGTGGGCGTGCACCGGCACCAGCTGGAAATCGTGGGCCATGCCCATCTGGATCCCCAGCAGCATGCCGGCCAGCCCCATCAGCACGGCCAGGATGAAGAACGCTCTGTCGATGCTGCGCATCATGGTCCCTCGTTGATCGGCGACGGCGGCGGAATCGCAATCCTGCCTGCCGCGCCGAGAAGGATGCGCCGGGCCGTTCCCCCGGCCTGTTACCGATGGCACAGGACAGCCCGGCGCATTCCCGCCCCCCAGGCGAGTCGCAGTGTCGTCGGAACGCGGCCCCGCCGCACTCCCCCAGGATTAGGGGATGGCGCAGGCTAGCGACTCACTCCGTCAGGCGGTCCAACTGCTCCTGCAGCCGGCGCGCATAGTCGTCGGCCAGCGCGTTCAGGGCGGCCGCCCCGTCGCCGTGGAAGCATGATCCATGCATGATGCCGAGTGTATGCGGCGACAGCCCGGCGAGCCGGCGGATCGTCGGCGCCGTCATGGGCGTCAGGGCGCTGGGGCCGAACATGTCCTCCGCGGCGCGGGCCGGGCCGACGACGTCGTTCCCGGTCACGGCCGGGCCATCGCCGACATGCGCGAACAGGTCGCCGCACAGCAACGTCCCGGTGGTTTCCTCGTACAACAGCCCGGCGTCCCAGCCATGCGGGATCTGCGGCGTGTCCAGGTGGCGCAGGCGCTTGCCCCCGAGGTCGATCACCTCGCCATCGGCCAGGGGCCGCGGCGGCCGGTCGGCCATGTCGTTGATCGACACCATGCAGCCGATCCCGCCCTGCATCAGCTGGGCCTGCGGCGCTGCCGCCAGCCATTCGTTCATGGCGCCGCACTCATCGGCCTCGACATGGCCGAAGCCGATCCAGCGCAGCCGGTCGACCGGCATCACCCGGGTCATGGCGGCGGCGACGGACGGAAACATCCGCCGCGGCCCGCAATGGAACAGCAGCGGCTCATCGGCCGTGATCAGGAACTGGTTGAAGGTGAAGCCGGCCGGCGGCGCGATCTCCGGCACATAGGTCGACAGCCGATAGATGCCGTCGGCGATCTCGTCGATCCTGGTCTCTCCCATCCCTGTTCTCCCTCGGGCTTCACCTGGCCGATGGGTCGGGTCGAGTTGCCCGTGGGATCATCTTATACCGACGGCCCGAGACATCGACCCGTCATGGCGAGCCCGAAGGGGTGTGGCCATCCAGTGTCACCGCCCTCTGGATGGCCACGGCTCCCCGGATCAAGTTCGAGGGGCGCCTCGCCATGATTGTCCGGATCAGTCCGCCCAATGCCCGTACAGATTCGGCATCAGCCCGGCCAGGGCGCTGAAGCGTGCCCACGACTTCGCCTCCCGCCGGGTCCAGCCGGCCTCGGCGATGGCCGACAGCCGGGGGAAGACCAGCCGGTCGAACACGGCGCGGTCGGTCATCGGCTCGGACCAGATGCAGGCCTGCACACCCATCAGGTGCTTCAGCTGGTCCTCGGTCCAGCCCTGGGTGGCCTCGAACTCGTAGGTCTCCCGCGGCCCGGACCAGCCGGCCCAGCCGGCGCCCGGCTCGAACCAGGCGGTGCCCTGCGACATGTCGAGGTAGTAGCGCTGCCCGGGTGCGACGACGACGCCGTAGCCGCGGCCGGCCAACTCGGCGCTGGCCTCGACCGATCGCCAGCCGACCAGGTAGCTCTTGTCCTTCGCGATCACGTCGCCATGCGCCGCCTCCTCCCAGCCGCCGGTCACCACGCCGCGCGAGGCCAGGAAGCGCTGGACCCGCTGCAGGAACCCGGCCTGCAGCACGGCCGTCGCCGAGCCTTCGATGGCGTCGGCGCCGTGCTTGTTGCCGATCGTGTTCACCAGCCCGGCGTGCTGCGCGGCCAGCGCCTCGCCGCCGGTCTGGCGCAGTCGGTCGAGCGCCAGCGGCGATCCGGACCAGGCGGCCAGTGGCACCTCGTCCGCGCCGACATGCAGGATCTTCGACGGGAACAGCGCGATCAGCTCGTCGAACACCGTCTCGAGGAAGCCGTAGACCGGCTCATGCGCCGGGTTCAGGCAATTGTTGGGAAAGCCCTGCACCGACTGGTACTCGCCATGCTCGCCCGGGTCGCGCAACTGCGGCAGCGCATGCAGCACGGCGTAGCAATGGCCGGGGATGTCGATCTCCGGCACCACGACGATGCCCAGGCGGTCGGCCAGGCCGACCAGGTCGCGGATCGCCTGCTTGCTGTAGTAGCCGCCCTGCGGCTCGGGGCCGGAGCCGAGCAGCGGCGGCAGCGCCAGCCCGTGGCCGCGCCAGGCGCCGACCTTGGTCAGCTCCGGATAGGCGTCGATCTCGACGCGCCAGGCCTCGTCATCCGACAGGTGCCAGTGGAAGCGGTTCATCTTGCTCCAGGCCAGCAGCTGTACGAACCGCGCGACCTCGGCCGAGGCGTAGAACTGCCGGGCGACGTCGAGATGCGACCCGCGCCAGCCATGCGCCGGCGAATCCTCGATCTCGCCCGCCGCGGGGAACAAGAAGGTCTCCGGGTGGCGCCTGGCGCCGCGCCAGATCTGGCCGAGCGTGATCAGCCCGTACAGCAGGCCGGTGCGGGTGCTGGCCTGGACGGCGACGGCGTCCTGGGTGAAGGCGATGCGATAGGCCTCGGGCCCGAACCCCGGCTCGGTCGCGAGATCGACGGCCAGGCCGCCCTCCGCCTCGGGGCGCACGATGCCTTCGGACGGGAACAGCGCGGTGGTCACCTCGGCGAAGGCGGCGATGGCCCGCCCGGCTTCGGCGTCCTGGCCCTTTGGCGCCAGCCCGGCGGGCACCGCGCGGCGGCCGCTGACGGCGACCTTTTCCGGCCAGGGAATCACCGAGACCGGCACCGGCGCGATCGTGCCCGAGATCGACATCGTCACCGAGGCTGGGACGGGGAAGCGCTCGGTGCCCCGCTTCAGCGGCGCATTGTCGGCGGCCGAATGCGTCGGCGCGGTGGCGACCGGCGCGGTCGACCCATCGGCCAGCGCGACATAGGCGGTGGTGGCGCCGTCGGTCCAATGGCGCAGCGGATAGCTCAGGCCCCGTGCCGTGATCGTCCAGCTGGCGCCGGGGACCAGTTGCAGATCCGGGGGCGGCGTGAATTCGGAGTGGTTGGACAGCCGGGCGGTCAGCGTGCCGCCCTCGATCACCGCGGCGGGGTCGATCCGGGCGGGCCCGCTGACGCAGAGCTTGAAGCCCGAGACCGTCCGGTCCGACCGGTTGGTCAGCCGCAGCGTGTAGCTCAGGGAGTCGCCGCCTTCGGCGGGCCGCCAGAAGGTTTCGAGTCGGAACGGGGACGTCATCGGTCGGGCCTTCGCGGTTGGTGGGAATGGGACCGGCCGGTCCCCGCAGCCCGGCTGCCAAGCCGTCGCGATCGACGACGCGCCGTCTGCTGCAGGCATGCTGCCCACGGCTGCCGGGCGAAGGCAATGGTCTATACCACCATCGACGTAGATTTGCGCGGACTGGTCCGGGCGGTCGCCTGCCAACCCCTGCGGGATGTGCTATGCGGGCATCGGGCCGGCCGGGCGGCAGGCTCCAGAAAGGCACTCGGACCGTGATCAGAAGCGATGTCGCCGTGCTCGGGGCCGGAATCATCGGGGTCTCGACCGCCCTGCATCTGCAGGCGCGCGGCCGGTCGGTGGTGCTGGTCGACCGCCGCCGCCCGGGCGAGGAGACCAGCCACGGCAATGCCGGGCTGATCGAGCGGGCCAGCGTCGTGCCCTATGCCTTCCCGCGGTCGCTGACCGAGCTGCTGCGCTATGCCTCGAACCGGCGGATCGACGCCCGCTACCACTGGGCCTTCCTGCCGCGGATCGCGCCCTGGCTGTTCCAGTACTGGCGCCATTCCTCCCCGGCCCGGCTGGCCGAGGCGGCGCGGGCGATGCTGCCGCTGATCGAGCGCTGCCTGGACGAACATCGGCCGCTGCTGGAGCAGGCCGGGATTACCCATCTGGCGCGCGACACCGGCTGGCTCTCGGTCTATCGCAGCGCCCGCAGCCTCGAGGCGGGGGAGGCTGGCAGGGCCGTTGCCGCCGCCCACGGCCTGAATTTCGGAGTGCTTGACCCAGGCCAGATCCGGGCGCTGGAGCCGCATCTGGTGGAGGGGCTGGCCGGCGGCGTGCACTGGATGGATCCGGTCTCGGTCTCAGACCCAGGGGCCGTCACCAAGGGCTATGCCGAGCTGTTCCTGCGCCGCGGCGGCCGCCTGGTGCAGGCCGACGCCCGGTCGCTGCAGCCGGCGGAGGGCGGCTGGAGCCTGCAGGGGCCGGACGGGCCGGTGCTGGCGCGCGAGGCGGTGGTGGCGCTCGGGCCCTGGTCGCTCGACCTGCTGCGGCCGCTCGGCTACCGCCTGCCGCTCGCGGTCAAGCGCGGCTACCACATGCATTACCGGCCGCGCGGCAATGCCGTGCTGAAGCGACCGGTGCTGGACGACGACCAGGGCTTTCTGCTGACGCCGATGGCGCGCGGCGTCCGCCTGACCACCGGCGTCGAGATCGGCCCGCGCGACGCGCCGCCGACGCCGGTGCAGCTCCAGGCCGCCGAGGAGGCGGCGAAAATCCTGTTCCCGCTGGACAGCCGGGTCGACGACCAGCCCTGGATGGGCGCGCGGCCCTGCCTGCCCGACATGCGGCCGGTGATCGGCCCGGCGCCGCGGCACAAGGGGCTGTGGCTCGCCTTCGGCCACGCCCATCACGGCTTCACCCTGGGGCCGGTCACCGGCCGGCTGCTGGCCGAGATGATCACCGGCGGCGAGACCGTGGTCGACCCGTCGCCCTATCGAGCCGACCGGTTCTGAGGGCGGGGCGGCCATGCGTCCGCGGGGCTGGCGGATGCCGGCCGGCCTTCTAGGATCGGTCGTCCGCCAAAGATCGGAAGGCCCTCATGTTCGATCCGGCCACGCTCGCGCTGTACATGGCCGCCGCCCTGGCGCTGAACCTCACGCCCGGGCCCGACATGCTGTTCTGCTTCGCCAACGGCGTCGCCCGCGGCCCGCGCGCCGGCCTGGCCGCGGCGCTCGGCATCGGCGGCGGTGCGGCGGTGCACACCATGGCGGCGGCACTGGGCCTGGCCGGGCTGTTCGCCGCCTCGCCGACCGCCTTCGAGATCCTGCGCTGGGGCGGCGCCGCCTATCTGCTGTGGCTGGCGGTGAAGACGCTGCGCGGCGTCGCCGCCGGTTCTGGCGCCGGCCTCGGCGCCGTCGGGCCGCTGCCGCCGCGGCCGGCGGGCCGGATCTTCTTCGACGGCATGGTCACCAACGTCCTGAACCCGAAGGTGGCGCTGTTCTTCATCGCCTTCCTGCCCCAATTCGTCGACCCGGCGCACAGCGCGGTGCTGCAGATCCTGGTATTGGGCACGCTGGGCAACATCTCCGGCACGACCATCAACGCGCTGGTCGGGATGTCCTCCGGCGGCGTCGGCCGGATCCTGGCCCGGCGGCCGATCGTGGCGCGCCTGCTGAACGCCTTCACCGGCATCGTCTTCCTCGGCCTGGCGGCGAGGCTGGTGCTGGCCGATGGGCGGCCGAAATAGCGCTTCGATTTCCCGCGTGCGCCGCGGACCGGCCCTGTTAGATTGTTGCCCGAACCCAGCGGCAGATTCGGGACCGGAATGTTCGACACGCTTCTGATCGCCAATCGCGGTGAGATCGCCTGCCGGGTGATCCGCACGGCTCGGCGCCTCGGCCTGCGCACCGTCGCAGTGCATTCCGACGCCGATGCCGGGGCGCGCCACGTCGCCGACGCCGAGGCCGCGATCCGCATCGGCCCCGCCCCGGCGCGCGAGAGCTATCTGAAGATCGACGCCATCCTGGCCGCGGCCAAGGCCTCCGGCGCCCAGGCGATCCATCCCGGCTACGGCTTCCTGTCGGAGAATGCGGAGTTCGCCGAGGCCTGCGCCAAGGCCGGCCTCACCTTCGTCGGCCCGCCGCCGGCCGCGATCCGCGCCATGGGCGGCAAGAGCGAGGCCAAGGCGCTGATGGCGGCGGCTGGCGTGCCGCTGGTGCCCGGCTATCACGAGGCCGACCAGGACCCCGCCCGGCTGGCGGCGGAGGCGGCGGCGATCGGCTTCCCGGTGCTGATCAAGGCCTCGGCCGGCGGCGGCGGCAAGGGCATGCGCGTGGTCGACCGGGCGGAGGATTTCGCTGCCCAGCTGGCCGGCGCCCAGCGCGAGGCCGCGTCCTCCTTCGGCAACGACCGGGTGCTGGTCGAGCGCTACCTGGCGCGGCCGCGCCATGTCGAGATCCAGGTCTTCGCCGACGGCCACGGCAACTGCGTCTACCTGTTCGAGCGCGACTGCTCGATCCAGCGCCGCCACCAGAAGGTGGTGGAGGAGGCGCCGGCCCCCGGCCTCGACCCGGCCATCCGCAAGGCGATGGGGGAGGCGGCGGTCGCTGCCGCGAAGGCCATCGGCTATGTCGGCGCCGGCACGGTCGAGTTCCTGCTCGACACCGACGGCCGCTTCTACTTCATGGAGATGAACACGAGGCTGCAGGTCGAGCATCCGGTGACCGAGGCGATCACCGGGCTCGATCTGGTCGAATGGCAGCTCCGGGTCGCGGCCGGCGGAACGCTGCCGCTGGGCCAGGACGATCTCGCCATCAACGGCGCCGCGATCGAGGTCCGGCTCTATGCCGAGGATCCGCAGGCCGGGTTCCTGCCGCAGACCGGGCGGCTGGCCCATCTCGCCTTCCCCGAGGCGGCGCCGCATGTCCGGGTCGATTCGGGCGTGCGCCAGGGCGATTCGATCTCGATCCACTACGACCCGATGATCGCCAAGCTGATCGTCTGGGACACCGACCGGCCGGCGGCGGTGCGGCGGCTGGCCCGGGCGCTGGACCAGGCGCGGATCACGGGGTTCGCCACCAATCTCGACTTCCTGCGGGCGATCGCGCGCCACCCGGCCTTCGCTGCGGCCGAGCTCGACACCGGCTTCATCGCCCGCCACGCGGTGGAACTGCTGCCGCCGCCCGCACCCGCTTCGTCCGAGGATATCGCATTGGCGACGCTCGGCCTCGTGCTCGGCCGGCCGCGCGACCGCACCAGCCCCTGGGCCCTGGCCGACGGCTGGCGGATGAATGACGAGGCGGAGGAGACACTGCGCCTGGCCGATCGCGACGCCGAGATTCCGGTGGCGGTGCGCTACCGCCGCCATGGTGGCCTCTCGATCGGCACGCCGGACGGGCCGGTCGAGGCCGGCGGCACGCTGGCGGGGCGGGATCTGACCGCCCGGCTCGGCGACCGTACCGTGCGGGCGACGATCGTGGTGGCTGACGAGCGTGTCGCGGTGCTGCGTGCCGGCGCCGACCGGGTGTTCGGGATCATCGACCCGCTGGCCCATGCCGGCGAGGAGGCGGGGGGCGGCAGCCGGCTGACCGCGCCGATGCCCGGACGGGTGATCGCCGTGCTGGTCGAGGCCGGCGCCAGGGTGATCAAGGGCCAGCCCCTGATCGTGCTGGAGGCGATGAAGATGGAGCACACCGTCGCGGCTCCGGCGGACGGCACCGTCACCAGCCTGCCCTTCGCCGCCGGCGACCAGGTGGATGAGGGCGTGGCCCTGATCGGCTTCGAGGCCGGCTGAGATGCTGCCGGCCCGGGTCCGCATCGTCGAGGTCGGCCCGCGCGACGGGCTGCAGAACGAGAAGGCGGTGGTGCCGCTCGAGGCCAAGGTCGGGCTGATCGACCGCCTGTCGGCCACCGGGCTGACGGTGATCGAGGCCGGCGCCTTCGTCAGCCCGAAATGGGTGCCGCAGATGGCCGATTCGGCCGAGGTGATGGCCCGGATCGCGCGCGCGCCCGGCATCTCCTATCCGGTGCTGGTGCCGAACGAGACCGGCCTCGACGCCGCGCTCGCCGCCAAAGCGACGGAGATCGCGGTGTTCGGTGCCGCCTCGGAGAGCTTCAGCCGGCGCAACATCAACTGCTCGATCGCGGAGAGCCTGGCGCGATTCGCCCCGGTCGTGGCGCGGGCCCGGGCGGCGGGGCTCAAGGTGCGCGGCTACGTCTCCTGCGTGCTCGGCTGCCCTTATGAGGGCGAGGTGCCGCCGGCCAAGGTGGCCGAGGTCTCGGCCGCGCTGTTCGATCTCGGCTGCTACGAGGTCAGCCTGGGCGACACCATCGGCACCGGCACCCCGGGCGAGGCAGTGGCGATGGTCGAGGCCGTGGCGGTCCGGATTCCGCGCGAATCTCTGGCGGTCCATTTCCACGACACCTACGGCATGGCCGTGGCCAACATCCACGCGGCGTTGCAGCGCGGCGTCGCCGTGGTCGATTCCGCGGTGGCGGGGCTCGGCGGCTGCCCTTATGCCAAGGGTGCCACGGGCAATGTCGCGACCGAGGATGTGGTCTATCTTCTCGACGGCCTCGGCATCGCCAGCGGTGTCGCCCTGGACCGGCTGCTCGACGCCACCCGATTCATCTCGGGCGTGCTCGACCGGCCGCCGGCCTCCAGGACGGCCCGCGCGCTGATCGCCCGCGACGCCTGATTCATCCCGAAGCGTGGCCGCGATGGCGCGGCCATGGAGGAACTGTGCCTGTCCATCTGTTGAAGGTCGCCGTCGGCATCGCCGAGCCGGCCCAGCTCGCCACGGTCCAGCAGGGCCGGCGCCATGTCGTCGACGGGCGCGAAGTCGTCTACGGCTACACCAAGCGCATGCCGACGCGGCGCGACGACCTGATCGGCGGCGGCTCGATCTTCTGGGTGATCCGCCACGTCATCCTGGTGCGGCAGCCGATCCTCGACATGTTCATGGTGACCGACGAGGACGGCGACACCTATTGCCGGCTGCTCTACGACCCGGAGCTGACGGCGGTGGAGGCCCGGCCGCTGCGCGCCTTCCAGGGCTGGCGCTATCTCGACCCGGACGCCGCGCCGCGCGACCTGGGGGCGGCGTCGGAGAGCGACCTGCCGGCCCATCTGCAGCAGGAACTCAGGGCCCTCGGGCTGCTCTGAGCGGGGCGTCCGAGGGCTCGGAAAAGAAATTCACGGAAGTGCAAAAAAGCTCTTGCGTGCCCCGGATCACCCCCCTATAAACCGCTCCACCGACGGCGACGCCGCGGCGACGAACTCGAAAGAGAGCGACGCAGCGGAGAGCAGCCAAAAGAAGGTTGCAAAAGCCGGGTCGGTAAC
>NZ_VCCH02000388.1 GCF_005938675.2 Mycobacterium sp. KBS0706 | reverse complement strand
GAGCAGCTGGTCGGGGGAGGCTGGTGATGGTCGACCAAGACGAGCTCCTCGACAGGCTCACGCGGCTGAAGCTGACCGCCATCCGCGACCAGCTCGACAGCCTCTTGGACGAGGCCGCCCGGCGCGAGCTGACGCTGCGCGAAGCGGTCGCCTTCCTCTGCGAGCGCGAGATCGCCCGCAAGAACGAGCGGCGGGTCGAGATGGCCAGCAAGATCGCCCACTTCCCGACAGTGCGCGATCTCGGCAGCTTCGACTTCAGCGCGCAACCCTCGGTCGATCCCGGCCAGATCCGCGACCTCGCCGCGTGCCGCTGGATCGCGCATGGCGATGCCG
>NZ_VCCH02000387.1 GCF_005938675.2 Mycobacterium sp. KBS0706 | reverse complement strand
GAGCAGCTGGTCGGGGGAGGCTGGTGATGGTCGACCACGACGAGCTCCTCGACATGCTCACGCGGCTGAAGCTGACCGCCATCCGCGACCAGCTCGACAGCCTTCTCGACGAGGCCGCCCGGCGCGAGCTGACGCTGCGTGAAGCCGTCGCCTTCCTCTGCGAGCGCGAGATCGCCCGCAAGGACGAGCGCCGGGTCGAGATGGCCAGCAAGATCGCCCACTTCCCGACGGTGCGCGATCTCGGCAGCTTCGACTTCAGCGCGCAGCCCTCGATCGATCCAGGACAGATCCGCGACCTCGCCGCCTGCCGCTGGGTGGCGCATGGCGACGCCC
>NZ_VCCH02000386.1 GCF_005938675.2 Mycobacterium sp. KBS0706 | reverse complement strand
GTTAGGGCGAGAAGCTTCGGCCGCGCCTGTTTCTCCGTCAGGATGCTGTCTGCGATGGCATCCCATGTGCCGCGGTGGAGGCTGAGGGGCTTGTCACGTTGTCGAGCGTGGCCGCGATGGGCCGGCCTCCGCGAGGCTCAGGCCGCGACGCCAGCCGCATCCCGCCATGCCGCGAACGCCTCGGCGCGAAACCGACGGTGCGTGCGGGCGGTGGTGAGGTGACGGCAAACGTTGAGGGTGTTGTAGGTCGCGGCGTGCATCGACAGGAACCGCTGCGCCGCAGCGGCCGACTTGAACCGCTGCAGCTTGCGCTCCCGTCGCCGGACCGGGACGTGCGA
>NZ_VCCH02000385.1 GCF_005938675.2 Mycobacterium sp. KBS0706 | reverse complement strand
GCGGCCCTCGATGTCCTTCTTGGCGCCGGCGCCGTCGACCACCGTCGTCTCCTCCTTGGAGATGACGACCTTCTTGGCCCGGCCGAGCATGTCGAGCGTGACGCTCTCGAGCTTGATGCCGAGATCCTCGGAGATGACCTGGCCGCCGGTCAGGGCGGCGAGGTCCTCGAGCATCGCCTTGCGCCGGTCGCCGAAGCCCGGCGCCTTGACCGCCGCGACCTTCAACCCGCCGCGCAGCTTGTTGACCACCAGGGTGGCCAGCGCCTCGCCGTCGACATCCTCGGCGACGATCAGCAGCGGCTGGCCGGCCTGTATCACCGCCTCGAGCAGCGGCAGCATGGA
>NZ_VCCH02000384.1 GCF_005938675.2 Mycobacterium sp. KBS0706 | reverse complement strand
GCCGCTTCGTCGGGCTGTGCCTCGCCGGCGACATAGCCGACCAGACGCCCGTCGCGCAGCACCACCACCGCATCGCGGATGCCGGAGCGGGATCGGAGCGCAGCTTCGATCTCGCCGAGCTCGATCCGCAGCCCCCGCAGCTTTACCTGGTGGTCCAGCCGGCCGAGATACTCGATCGCCCCGTCCCTGCGACGCCGAACCAGGTCGCCCGAGCGGTACATCCGGCTGCCCGATGGCCCCTGCGGGTCCGGCACGAAGCGATCCGCCGTCAGGTCCGGTCGGCCGAGATACCCCCGCGCCAGGTTCACCCCGGCGATGTACAGCTCGCCCGACACGCCCTCCGGCACCGGGTTCAGG
>NZ_VCCH02000383.1 GCF_005938675.2 Mycobacterium sp. KBS0706 | reverse complement strand
ATCCGGACCTGCTCACCGCCGCCGAGCGGATCCAATACGAGGGATACATTCGCCGCGAGGACACCAACGCCGCCATTCTCGGGCTGGCCAAGGATGGCGTCACGATCAAGGAGATCGTGCGCCGCACCGGGCACAGCCGCAATCTGGTCCGCAGGGTGCTGCGTGGCCAGCGCTCCGACGTCTTTCGCGTCCGGGAGAGCTCCCTCGAGCTCTATCTGCCATGGCTCGACGCCCAGTGGGCGGCCGGTCAATGCAACGGCGCCGAGCTGTGGCGGCGCCTCAAAGCCCAAGGCTTCCGCGGCTGCCTTCGGGTCGTGGCCGAGTGGGCCGCCCGCCGCCGCCGCCGCGCGGAGCAGGTCG
>NZ_VCCH02000382.1 GCF_005938675.2 Mycobacterium sp. KBS0706 | reverse complement strand
CCGAAGGCGAAGGTGATGATGCCCATATGCTCGATCGAGCTGTAGGCGAACAGCCGCTTGATGTCGCGCCGCCGGTACAACATGAAGCCGGCGAAGAGCAGCGACGCCAGCCCCATCACCGCCATCAGCGGTCCGGGCGCGATCGCCGCCGGATTGGCCGCCAGCAGCATCTTGAAGCGCAGCACGGCGTAGAGCGCGACATTGAGCAAGAGGCCCGACAGGACGGCGGAGATCGGCGTCGGGCCCTCGGCATGGGCATCGGGCAGCCAGGCATGCAGCGGCGCCAGGCCGACCTTGGTGCCGTAGCCGAGCAGCAGGAAGATAAAGGCGAGGTTCAAGAGCGCCGGGTCGAAGGCGGCGACGCGATCGATC
>NZ_VCCH02000381.1 GCF_005938675.2 Mycobacterium sp. KBS0706 | reverse complement strand
CGGCAGCGCGGATGCACCCGGATGTCGTGCGCCTTCAGGAACTCGACCCCCTCCTTCACCGATCCCGCCCCCTTGGTCGACCCGGTGATGCTGCCGAAGCCGTTGCGCTGCATGTAGCTGATCGTCTCCGGCCGGGAGCTGTCGGCGATGATCGGCCCCCGCCGCGACCCCGGAATGGCGTCGAACAGGTCCGGCGTCCGGTCGATCTCGCAGCCCACCCGGTACGCCTCGTGGTCGACGAACAGCGTCCGCCCCGCCACGAAGCAGCGCACCAGCACCGTCGGGTCGCGGGCGAAGCCCCAATCGGCGCCGAACAGGAAGCGTGCATCGGCCGGCGTCTCGAATGCCTCCACCGTCCAGTTCCTGAACACCCGG
>NZ_VCCH02000380.1 GCF_005938675.2 Mycobacterium sp. KBS0706 | reverse complement strand
ACTGAGGGCATTGCCGTCGACCTGCTCCGCCCGGCGTCGGCGGCGGGCGGCCCACTCGGCCACGACCCGAAGGCAGCCGCGGAAGCCTTGAGCTTTGAGGCGCCGCCACAGCTCGGCGCCGTTGCATTGACCGGCCGCCCACTGAGCATCGAGCCATGGCAGATAGAGCTCGAGCGAACTCTCCCGGACGCGAAAGACGTCGGAGCGCTGACCACGCAGCACCCTGCGGACCAGATTGCGGCTGTGCCCGGTGCAGCGCACGATCTCCTTGATCGTGACGCCATCCTTGGCCAGCCCAAGAATGGCGGCGTTGGTGTCTTCGCGGCGAAGGTATCCCTCATATTGGATCCGTTCGGCGGCGGTGAGCAGGTCCGGAT
>NZ_VCCH02000379.1 GCF_005938675.2 Mycobacterium sp. KBS0706 | reverse complement strand
CCCGACGTGCTGGTCGGGGTGGCGGCGGAGCGGTCGGTGGAGATGGTGCTGGCGCTGCTCGGCATCGCCAAGGCGGGCGGGGCGTATCTGCCGCTCGACCCCGAACATCCGCGCGAGCGCCTGGCCGGCACGATCGCCGAGACCGGGCTGAAGCTGGTGCTGGCTCAGGCTCATCTGCTCGACCGGCTGCCGGACGGCGTCGAGGTGGTGGCGCTGGAGGGCTGGGACCTGTCCGGCTTTGCCGATGCGGCGCCGGTTGTGGATTGGCATCCGGAGGGTCTGGCCTATTGCATCACCACCTCGGGCTCGACCGGCAAGCCGAAGGCGGTGGGCAACAGTCATCGGGGCCTGCTGAACCGTCTGCAATGGATGCAGGCGGAGTA
>NZ_VCCH02000038.1 GCF_005938675.2 Mycobacterium sp. KBS0706 | reverse complement strand
TCGGCGCTGCGGGCGCTGCCGGGGACGGAGGCCACGCCGGCCGTGTTCATGACCGCCAAGGTTCAGCCGCAGGAGGTGGCACGCTTCCGCGCCCTCGGCGCCATCGACGTCATTTCCAAGCCCTTCGACCCGATGACGCTGTCGGACGAAATCCGCGCCATCTGGGCCCGCAGGCAAGAGTTGCCGTGAGACCCGGACCCTTTTGTCATACGAGATGGCAACCGCATGGCCTGTCACCAGGGCCGACGTCGTCCCATAGACCGCGCCGTGGAGGCTTTGGCGGCAGTGAGCGAGGCGGCCGCGACTCCGGTCAGCCATTCTGGGCGACATCAGTCCAGCGGGCTCGCCATAACCGATAGCCGTTGCCGTACTCGCTCAGCGGGCTGGTGTCATTGCCATATCGATCTCGAAACGGATTGATCACCCGTCGTCCGCGATGTTCGAAGCAATCCGAGACCGCAGCCGGGCCGGTGTTCTCCGCCAGCGCATCATTGCGCATGCCTCGGAGCAGGGCGAGCGCATCGGCGCCTCGCAAGCCGAGCCACTCGTCAATGTCCGAAATCACCAGGTAATGCCGGCGCGGTCGCCGCCAGTGGCCCAGCACATCCCATACGATCGGGGCTGCATCGTCCTCGGTCTCATGCGGTCGGCAGGCGACACGAAGGTCGAGGTGGTGGCTGAAGCTGCCCGTCAACTGTGTCCGGGCCTCTGCGACCCTCGCGATGGTGAGCCCCAGCCGCTGGAAGTGATCCAAGCCGGGCTCGTCCGGCGCCGCCGAACATGTCGTTCCCGGGCGGTTCTCCAGGCTCTGGCCGTCAATCGAGATCAAGCGAAGCGAACTGTTGACCATTGCAAACCTCCGGAGCCGCTGAACCCGAAATTCCAACGCGGCGGGTCGCGCCAGGGTCAGCTATCCAAGATGACCAGCTTTCCAAATCTCGCTGGCGTATTGACGGATTGTGCGGTCGCTCGAGAACATGCCCATATAGGCGATATTGAACATCACCCGACGCTGCCATAGATCGCTGTTCTCGAAATCCGTGATTGCCCGGTCCTTTGTGTCGACGTAATCAGCAAAGTCGGCCAGCACGAAGTAGTGGTCGTTCCCATTCAGCAATGCATCGACGATTGGCTTGAAAAGCCCTGGTTCTTCGGGGCTGAACAAATCGCCACGCAGGGCATCGACCACACGGCGCAGACGTGGATGCGTTTCGTAAATCCGCATGGCGCTGTAATCGCCCGAGGTGTGAAGCCGTTTCACCTCATCTGCATGCAAGCCGAACGAGTAGATATTCTCAGCCCCCACCTGTTCGCGGATCTCGATGTTCGCGCCGTCGAGCGTTCCAATGGTCAGAGCGCCGTTCATGGCGAATTTCATGTTGCCGGTTCCCGAGGCCTCGAAGCCGGCCGTTGAAATCTGCTCGCTGAGGTCTGCCGCGGGGATGATCATCTCCGCAAGGGACACGCGATAATCAGGCAACAGCGTCACCTGCAGATGCGGAGCCGCCAACGGGTCGGCGTTCACACGCGCGGCAAGCCCGTTGATCAGGCGGATGATCAGCTTCGCCATGTAGTAACCCGGAGCCGCCTTGCCGGCGAAGATGGCGGCGCGCGGTACGGTTGGACGCTCGCCGTCGACGACGATGCGCAGGTACAGGTCGATCGCCGAGAACACGTTCAGCAGTTGCCGCTTGTATTCGTGCATGCGCTTCGCTTGCACGTCGAAGCACGCAGCCGGATCGAGAGAGACACCCGTCAGGCGGCGCGTCAGCTCGGCCAATCGCTGTTTGTTGGCGCGCTTGGCGATTGCGAGCGCATTCAGCGTGGCCTTGTCGTCGGCGTAGGGTTCCAGCCGGCGGAGCTGATCCAGATCCGCAATCCAATCTGCGCCGATCCGCTCCGATATGAGATGGCTTAGATCGGGATTGGCCTTGAGCAGCCAGCGGCGCTGGCTGACGCCGTTGGTCTTGTTGTTGAAGCGGTCGGGGAAGGCGTCGACGAAGTCCCGGCCGAACGTATCCCGGATGAGGGCGCTATGGAGGGCGGCGACGCCATTGACCGAATGTGACCCGATCATCGTCAGATGCGCCATCCGCACCGAGCGGTTGTGACCTTCTTCGATCAGGGACATGCGGGCGAGGCGCTGTCCATCGCCGGGAAACCGCTCCGACATCTGCGCCAGGAAACGCCGGTTGAGCTCATAGATGATCTGCATGTGCCGCGGCAGAACCCGCTCCATAAGCGCCACAGGCCACCGCTCCAGAGCCTCGGGAAGAAGCGTATGGTTCGTGTAGGCGAGGGTGGATTGCGTGATCTCCCAGGCGTCGTCCCAGTCGATGTGCTCCTCGTCGACGAGGATCCGCATCAGCTCGACAACGGCCAGGGCCGGATGCGTGTCGTTCATCTGAATGGCCGCAACATCGCCAAGGTGGCGAATATTCTGTCCGCGGCGCTTGAGCTGGGCCAGAATGTCCCGCATCGCGCAGGCGACGAAGAAGTACTCTTGAATCAGCCTGAGCTCTCTGCCTTCAGCCACGGAGTCTTCAGGATACAGGACCTTGGAGACAGTCTCGGATGAGATCTTGCTCTCGACGGCCCGGATATAGTCGCCGCTGTTGAATATCTGCATGTCAAAGTCGGCCGATGATCGCGCCGCAAACAGGCGCAGCCGATTGACTGTGTGTCCGGCATAGCCCACGACGGGCAGATCATATGGGATCCCGATGAGGACCTGCCAGTCGACCCACATCGGATTGTACTGGCCCGCCAAGTCCGCCCCGTGCTCCACATGACCGTAAACGGGTACCAGGCAGGCCTCGCTGCTCTGCTCGATCAGCCAGGCCGACGAAGCATCGAGCCATCGATCCGGATGTTCCCTTTGCTGACCGTTCACGAAACTCTGGCGAAACAGTCCGAAGTCGTAGCGGATGCCGTATCCGCAGCTCGGGATGTCGAGCGTCGCGAGGGAATCGAGGAAGCAGGCCGCAAGCCGTCCCAGGCCGCCGTTTCCCAGTGCAGGATCCGGCTCCGCTTCCAGAATCGACTGCAAATCGAAGCCGAATTGCGCTGTCGCGACCCGTGCTGCCTCCTCGATTCCGAGGTTGACCAGCGCGTTGTCGAGAATGCGGCCCATCAGGAACTCGATCGACAGATAGTAGACGTGCTTGGCACCCGCGCGTTCGTGGCGGTCCTCGGTCGCGAGCATCGCGTCCGCAAGCCGTTCCCGCACCGCCAGCGCCAATGCCAGGTTTACATCGGCCACGCTCGTCTGGCTGGGCCGTCGACCCAGTGTGTAGCGCAGGTGATGATGGATGTTCGCGGCAAGCTCATCCGCCTGGTCGGCAGCCTCCGCCGCGCGCTTCAACGTGGTTCTGGCCATGCCGGTTCTCCTTACCGCCAGAGCGCAATAATTATCTCTAAAATGCAATCAATAACCGAAACTTGATTATTGCATAAAGCGAATGACTGTAGAACCCTATTTTGCTATAATAATTCGTCCAACATATTTGGAGAATATTGATGATTGCCGAATTTGTGACTCATGGCGACGTGTTGGTCGCCCGTTTTCAGATCGGCCGCCTCGACGCTTCAATCGCACGAGAAGCCAAGCGCGAGCTGATCGAGCGAGCTCAGGCGGCAGATGCTTGTCTGCTGCTCAATTGCAAGAACGTCGAGTTCGTAGATTCCAGCGGGCTTGGCGTTCTCATTTCCGTACTCAAGCTGGTCGGCGCCCGTCCGCTGGCCTTCAGCTTCAGCGTGAGCGATCTCAGGCCCCCGGTCATGCAACTGCTGAAACTCACCCGACTGGATCGTGTGATCACAATCTGGCCCACGGAAGCCGACGGTGTCTCCGAGATCAACGCGGAGCAGTCGAGGCCGTAGGTGCCTCAGAATTTGCCATAGGGGGAAAGACGAGAAATCCACCGCGCTAAGTGTTAGCGCTTCCTGATGTTGACGGATGTCGAACGCGTCTGACGCGCAGGCCGGTCCCGAATTGCGCTCTCCGAAATTGGGTATTCGGTGTCCACTTATAATTTCATTAACACTTGCAGCATATCAGGTATTGACTCGTGGTTCGCTCAACATATTATGATATGCAAAACGACCAGTTTGGAAGGGTCTGATAATTTATCTAAAATTGGAGGATATGATGGCTGGATTACTCGATGGCCTTCTCGGAAGCGTGTTTGGCATTGTCGAGCAGGTGTTGAACGGCGACAGCGATGGCTTGCTCGGCGGGTTGGTGAGCGGCCTGACCACCGGCGTGGCCGAAGGCCAGGAGGCTGGAGAGCAGGGGCTCCTTGGTGTCGCGGGTGGCGCGGTGGGCGGCGTTGTCGGCGTTGCTGTCGGCGCCATCGACAACATTGGCGATGCGGTCGGCGAAATTCCCCTGATCGGCTCATTGGTCGGGGGCCTCGTGCATACGGTGACGGGGCTGGTGAACGGCGTGCTCGACACCGCCGTCGGATTGGTCGACGGCCTTCTTGCCGTCACTGACGGCATCGATCTCGGACTTGTCGGTCACCTGCTGAACGGCGACAGCGGCGGCCTGGCAGGTGGGCTTACGGCAGGGCTGGAGATCGGCCTGGAATATGGCAACGAGGTCAGTGCCCAGGGCGTTCTCGGCAGCGTCGGAGGTACGGTCGGAGGGCTCGTCGGCTTCATCAACGGCACCATCGTCAACCTCGATGAGGTGTTCGGCGCCGGTGAACCTGCATCGGGCTCCGCAGATTACATGCTGTGACTTGGTGAAAGGGCCGGTCGCCCCTGTGGCGACCGGCCCGGCGACCTGCGCCTGGCCAAGCGTCCGTTACGCCGGTGAACAGCCCAAGCTCAGGGCGGGGACCGCGCGCATCATGTGTCGGGCCACATGTGAAGAAGCTCTGTTCGCGAGAAGAATGTGCCGTCGTCGCGCTGGACGTGATGCACATGACCGCCAGACGTCTCGATCGCGTGCGCGGCCCGAACTGCATCGACCTCGCTATCTCGTTCCGTCGACAGCAGTCGCTGTCGTGGCTGGCTGGAATGTTCAGATCGGCGCTCGGAGTACCAGATGATGAACGGCATTTTGTATTCTGGGTCTGGTCTTTCGGCAAATATCAGTTGTGCAGATTCCGGATTTTCCAGTCGGATTGAGACGGCAGCAGCGGCTTTCCGTTCTGGCTCAGCGTGTAGAAGTAGCTATGGACGAACACGCGTGCCGCGCTCGAGAGGTTCCCGTTGGCCGGAAGGCGGCCCCATATCCTCGAGACAAGTTCATTCAAGGTCAGGCCTTCGCGTCGTAGGATCTCTTCGAGCGCATCCCAAAACGCCTCTTCCAGCCGTATGCTCGACCGCGCTCCGCCGACTGTCACGTTGCGCGTTCTCGATGCCGGCACGGATCGATCAGGCTGGAGATAGATGGCTCGGTCGCGATTGTCATTCGATTTCATTATGCGGTTCCGTAAAGAATTTGACGAATATCGGTGCATGAAAGCTTTGTCAGACATAATAGGGATGCAATCTCAATGATATCATTAGATTTTATTCCTGTCGTGATAAAACGGTAGAATTGTACCGCGTGCAGATGTCCGTTGCTGAGTGTCGGACTCCTAAAGCGGAGGGTTGTCTGGCGAGGCGTTTGGAGAGGAGTCGGACGTGGGCGATCCAGATCCAGGCTTCGGCGCTGGCCATGGAAGCCTCGAAGTCCTTGGCGAGCCGTCGGCACCGGCCGAGCCAGGCGAAGGTGCGCTCGACGACCCAACGCCGGGGCAGCAGGACGAAGCCCTGGGCGGTATCCGACCGTTTGACGATCTCGATGGTCCACCGTCCCAATCCGGCGAGCGCGGTCGCCAGTTTGTCGCCGGCATAAGCCTCGCCGGCGAACAGGTGGCGCAGCCAGGGATACAGCGTTCGCACCGAGGCCAGAACGGCCGTTGCCCCGCCCCGATCTTGGACGTCGGCCGGATGGACATCGAGCCCGAGGAGGTGCCCACCCGGCTCACGATCCATCCATGGTCGGTGCATCCGAAGCGTTTGCCCGACGGCCGCTGCGCCGCTTTGGCGGCCGCTCCGGTCGAGCGTATTTCCCGCAAATTCGTATATATTCTCAGCGGTATTGGAATGGGCGTCATGGCTCAAGTGGGTTTAACCTTTGTCTTGTTTCTGAGTATTGCGCCTTGGAAATCGATATATTGAGAAGGGCGGCTCCGCATTTGCCCGCTTGCCTCACCCGCCGGCTCCGGCCGGCCGATGGATCCGATAAAGGGGGGACGAATCACCATGCATCGCAGAGACCTGATGATCTCCGGGATTGCCCTGCTCATGTCGGCCGCGACGGCGTCCGGCGCCGGCGCGGCGGAGTGGTGGGGCAAGAAGCTGCCCGGCCAGCCGCAGAACTTCATCTTCGGCTATGGATCGCTGATCAACACCGCGTCCCGCAACTCCACCGCCAGCAAGCCGATCGATGCGATCCCGGTGCGGGTCTCGGCCTCCTTCGGCTATGTCAGGGCCTGGGTCGACCGCGCCAAATCAGGCTTCACCGCCCTCGGGCTGCGCAAGCCCGGCGCCGGCGAGCAGGCGACGACGATCAACGGCGTGCTGTATCCGGTCGAAGGCAACGACATGGGCGCCTTCGATGCGCGCGAGGCCGGCTACAAGCGCATGGAAGTGCCGCGCGACGCCATCGAGGGCGTGGCCTGGGAGCAGGTCCCGACAGATGGCAAGATCTGGGTCTATGTCTCGGTCGGCAAGGACGGAGTGCCGGGTGAAGGGTTGCAGCCACCTTCGGCCGACTATCCGGTGCTGCAATCCTATGTTGACGTCGTTATCGACGGTGCCCTGGAATACGGTCCCGACTATGCCCGCGAGTTGATCGACACGACGGCGGATTGGAGCCCCTATTGGCTGAACGACCGCGAGCTGCCGCGCCGGCCCTGGGTCTATGACAAGAACTATGCGGCCGTGGACAAGCTGCTGGAGGAGACGGCCCCGGCCGCGCCTCGTTTCAAAGACCGTCTGTTCCCCGAGGTCTATGCGATCCGCAACCTGGCGCCCGCCGCGCAGTGAGGCGCGGAAGCGGGCGGCGTCCGACACGGCCGTCGTCTTGCCTGTCCCTCAGGCGACCTGCTGCGCCGGGGCCTTGCGCAGCCGGGCCCGCAGATGCGGGCAGGTGCCGCATTCGGCGATCTCGGGCAGCCGGTAGTGCAGGCAACACAGCCGGCGCCAGCGCTTGGCCTCGCCGTCCTCCTCGATCGTCTGGATCGGGTCGAACAGCGGGTTCGGCGCGCCGTCCGGCCGCTCGCGGCTGGACAGCA
The DNA here is from genome assembly GCF_005938675.2 of Mycobacterium sp. KBS0706. Classification (GTDB taxonomy): domain Bacteria; phylum Pseudomonadota; class Alphaproteobacteria; order DSM-16000; family Inquilinaceae; genus Inquilinus. The sequence continues at coordinate 67,378 of NZ_VCCH02000038.1, read as the reverse complement.
GCTGGCCGGCCTCGGCCGTCAGGCCGTCGGCGGCCAGCGGATGGGCGGCGATCTCGCCCAGAATCCAGTCCAGATAGACCGCGGCGTTGTTCCAGTAGAGCCGCGGCGCCACACGCGTGTGCCGCGCCCAGGCGGCGATGAAGGGCTCGACATGGCCGCCGATCAGCCGGTCGAAGCGGCGGAAGGCGTCCGACTCCTCGTCGGGCTCGCCGTCATGCGCGATGCGGAAGGCGATCGGGTGGCCCTCCGGCGCGCGAATCACCGCGACCTCCGACAAAGCGATCGGGAAGCGGCGGCCCAGCAGCAGGCTGGCCGCCATCACCGGCGGCAGCAGCCGCGCGAAATACCATTGCGACCAGAAGGAGGCGACGGCGCGCCGGTCCGCGCCAGGATACTGGCCGGCATAGTCGTCCAGCACCCGGTCGATCGCCGCCGGGTCGAGCAGGCTCGGCCCCGGCAAGGCAGGGCGCTCGTCGTCCGGCAGCACCACCGCCTCGCCGCAATGGGCGAGGTCGCCGGTGAAGATCGGCCGCAGAATCTCGATCATCGCCGATGAGCAGGAATGCGTGTCATTCTCAATTGGCTATCGCAAACCGACCGCGGCCGCAATCGCGGCGAGGCGGCGTGTCACCGGCGCCGCAGGTCGCGCCCGTCCAGCGTCACATTGGCGTCGGGGTCGAGGCGCCGCTTCTCGATCCGCAGCTCGGCCGCGCGCTCGATCCCGGCGCGGTGGTGATGATAGATCTCGACCGCCTCGGCCGGCGTGGGACGGTGCCCGAGCAGCGAGCGCAGCGCCGCTGCCGGCAGGAACGCCCGCCCGACATAGTCGCCGACCTCGATGCCGAACTCGACCGCCTGGCGCTCCTCGTTCCAGGCGGCATCGTCGGGGAAGGTGAAGATCGGGCGGGCCATGGCGCCTTCTACCAGCCCGCGGCGTGCGGCGGCAATGTCAGGGGGCGGCGCGCTCCGTCAGCGGCCAGGCGGCGCGGTAGGCGGCCTCGACATGCAGGCCGCAGGCCAGCGCTCGGCTGCGGTCGCCGCTGAGCGGCACGGCCACGGCGTCGTAGTCGGGATTGGCGAAGAACGGCACCGAGATCCGGTCGCGGCCGGAGCGGTTGGCGACCCGGTGCGGGGTGGAGACGAAGCGGCCGTCGGTCCAGCTCTGCATCATGTCGCCGATATTGATCACGAAGCTGCCCGGCACCGGCGTCGCGGCGATCCAGTCGCCGGCCCGATTGCGCACCTCCAGCCCGCCGGTCCCGTCCTGCAGCAGGATGGTGAAGGCGCCGGTGTCGGTGTGCGCCTCGACCCCCCGCACCGCCTCGTCCGGCGGCTGCGGCGGGTAGTGCAGCAGGCGCAGCTGGGTCAGCGGCTTGCGGAAATAGGGGCGGAAATAGCCGGGATCGAGATCGAGGGCCCGGGCGAAGGCGCCGAGCAGCCGGTCGGTCAGCCCGGTCATGGCGGCGTAATAGACCTCCAGCGCCGTCCGGAAGGCTGGGGCCTTCTCCGGCCAGCGGTTCGGGCCATGCATGACGCTGCCGGCCCGGATGTCGGAATCGTCCGGGCCGAGCTCGAGCATCACCTGGAAGGCCTCCAGCAGCCGGCGCGGCACGCCGGGACCGATGATGCCCATCGGCACATAGCCGCGGAAGCAGGGCGACCCGGCGACGTCCAGCGCCGCGCGCTCGGGCAGCGGCCGGTCGAAGAACCAGCGGGCGGCGGCGAACACATCGTCGACCACCGCCGCCGGCACGCCATGGCCGGTGACGTAGAAGAAGCCGGCGGTCTCGCAAGCCCGGCCGATATCGGCGGACGCGCCGTCGGCCGCGAGATCGATCACCGGGATCCGCTGGAAATCCGTCACCGCGCCCGCCCCGTGCTGGTGGAGAGGGCAGGGTGGCGGGGCCCGGTCATCCGGTCAACGGACTACTTCGCGGTCAGGAATGTGATGACGTCGCCATCGAACTCCTTCGGGTTCTGCAGCATGCCGAAATGGCTGACATTCGGCAGGATGTGCAGCTCCGCCCCCGGGATCGTGCGCGCCATGTACTCGGTGTGCTCGCGCTTGATGCCCTCGTCATATTCGCCGTCGGCGATCGCGGTGCGGACCTTGATACCGCGCAGCTGGTCGGCGGTGAAGTCGGGCTGGGTCGCCCACATCTGCGAGATCTGCTGCAGGAAGCTGTCATACTGGTCCGGCGTCTTGGACAGTTTCCGGTATTCGGTGCCGGCGCGCTCGATGAAGGCGGCGAAGGTCGGATTCTTGTCGAAATCCGTCTTCAGCCCGGTCAGGTCGGAATTCGCGCCATAGGCGTAGAGCCGGTTCAGCCGCTCCGGATGGTGGATAGCGATGTCGAGGCCGATGATGCCGCCGTCGCTCCAGCCGACCAAATCGGCTTTCGGGATCTTCAGGTGATCCAGCAGCGCCAGCACGTCCGACGACATCAGGTCGTAGCTGTAGGGCTGGGCCGAGCGGGTGCTGCGGCCATGGCCCCGGCTGTCGGCCACGATCACCTGGAAGCCCTGGGCGGTCAGCGCCGGCACCAGGCTGCCCCAGTAGTCGGAGTTGGACAGGCCGCCATGCAGCAGGATCACCGGCCGGCCCTTGCCGAACACGGCGTAGTACATCTGGATGTCGTTGACCGGCGCCGCGCCGCTCTCGGCCGGCTTGGGCAGCGGCGGCGGCTCCGGCAGGGTCTGCCAGACCTCTTCCGCCTGGGCCGTCAGCGCCACGAGGCCGATGCCGGCTGCGACGGCGGCGTGCAGCAGGGTTCTTCCCAGACCACGGAACATGATGGGTGCTCCCGGTGACGTGAATTGGGATCAAAGAGCCGGGATCTTATCACCTGGGAGCCGGGTCCTTCCCGTGTGTCGCGAGGCCGCGGACGGCCTGCACCCCGCTGTCGAGGAAACGGTCCGACAGGGTCTGGTCGGTGGCGCCGCGGGCCAGGATCAGGGCGCCGACCATGGCGGCCACGGCCTGCGCCGCCGCTGCCGGGTCGCCGCCATCGGCCTCGAGTGCCGCCTCGGCCAGCTCGAGCAGGCCGTGCAGCCCCTGGGTGTATTCGGCCCGGGTCTCGGCCGGGTGGCGGGCGATCTCAGGCCCGATCGCGGCGGCGATGCAGCCCTGGCCCGGATGGTCGCGATGAGCCGGCGACAGATAGGATTCGGCCATCGCAGCCAGCTTTTCGCCGGGCGGGCGCTGCTCGATGATCTTGCGGAGGCGGCGCTGGCTCTCGCCGAAGCCTTCGGCGCAGGCGGCGGCCACCAGCGCCTCCTTCGACGGGAAATGGGCGTAGAAGCCGCCATGGGTCAGCCCGGCATCGGCCATCAGCGCGGCGACGCCGACCGCCTCCACCCCATCCTCGCGGAAGCGCCTGGCGGCGGTGCGGACGATCCGCTCCCGGGTCTCCTGCTTGTGGTCCTTGCTGTAGCGCATGCCGGCTCCCCGATACCCGCGGTGTGATTCATGAGATGATGCCGATAATATTGTGGGCAGCCCAGGCCGTTCCAAGGGATGGCCGTCTCAGGATCTCGTCTCAGCCGGCGTAGCGGATGGCGCCATGCCCGTCGGGCCCGATGCGGCGCAGGCCGAGCTTTTCGGCCACCCGCATCGAGGCCGCGTTGTCCGGGTGGATGTCGGCGACCGCGGACACCCCCAGCGTTTCCCGGGCATGGGCCAGCACCGGCGCCGCCGCCTCGGTGGCGTAGCCCTGGCCCCAGCTCGTCCGGTTGAAGCGCCAGCCGATCTCGATCTCGGTGCCGTCGAGCGGGATCAGCAGCACCCAGCCGAGGAAGGCGGCGTCCGGCGCCCGGGTCCGCACCGTCCAGTAGCCCAGCCCATCCGGGTAGGCGGCGGTGATCCGCGCCTCGACGAACGCGCGATGCGCTGCCGGGTCGGCCCAGGGCCCGTCGATGTAGCGCACCACCTCCGGGTCGCGGTCCATGGCCACGCAGTCCGCAAGGTCCGCCATGACCCGCGGCCGCAGGATCAGCCGCGGCGTCTCGAAGGACGGCAGCACCGCGATTATCGCGGCAGCGGCTTGGTCTGGCCCGGCACGATGCCGCCGAGCTGGGTTAGCAGCGCCGGATAGCTCGGGTCGGTCGGCAACACGACGCGCTGCGAGGTTCCGGCCCGGGCGGCGCTGACCGGGCCGAAGCTCAGCACGATCGCGGCGTCCGGGCGCATCGTCGCCATGTCGCCGCTTTGGACCGCCGGCACCGGCGGCAATGGGCGCGCAAAGGCGGGGGCCGGCGCCGGGGTCAAGGCGGTGCCCGGCGGGACCACGACCACCGGCGCGGCACCCTGGATCACCAGCGGGCGCGACGGCGCCACCCGGGGCGCCACGGGGGCGGTCGGGGCGATCAGCACCTGCCGTGACGGCGGCGGCTGGAACTGTGGCGGGGGTGGGACCAAGCGCGGCGCCGCGGGGCTGGACGGCAGCGCCACCGGGGTCGCCATCGGCCGCAGCGCGTTCGGTCCGTCGGGCTGAAGGCCGCCGGGGCCGCCGGCCAGCCGGGCCTCGAAAAAGGACGCCCCGGCGGTGGCGCAGGGGACGAACAGGTCGACCGGCGTACCGATCGCCAGCCGGCCGGGGCTGTCGGGATAGGTCCCGATCACGCCGGTGCCGACCCGGCACGCCCCGCCGCCGACATCGGTGGTGGCGTTGACCTGGAGCTGGACATGATAGGCCGGGACTTGGGCCTGGGCCGGCAGCGCGAGCCCGAATGCAGCGACCAGAAGAAGCCAGGGTTTCATCGTCGCACATCCTCCGAAGCCAGGCGGCCGCGGCACCGTGGCCGGCCATGAACGCACGACCTTGCGGCCGGCCAGGCCGCCGCCGGTCGATCCGTCGAATGGCCCAGTATGCCCTGTCCGGCGGGGCGGCGGAAGCGGAGCGAGGCGCGTCAGCCGGCGCGGCGCTGCCGATAGGCCCAGACCGAGGCCGGCGGGATGTTGGCCGGGACGAAGCCGACGCGGCGGCCGGTCAGGCCCAGCTTGTCGCGCGGCAGCGGCGAGGACAGGGCGTAAGTGTAGAGCACGACCTGCCGGCCCTTCGGCATCACCGAATAGGCCGAATCGAGGATCGCCTGCTGCTCCTCCAGCGTCAGCAGCAGCATCGGGATGCCGCACACCGTGGTGCCGACCTTGCCGACCACCTCGGGCGGCAGGATCTCGCCCAGGCGGCGGGCGTCGCCTTCGATCACGTGGATGCCAGGGAAGATGTCGCGCAGATGTTGCGCCATCTCCGGGTTGATCTCGAGCACATACAGGCGCTCGGGGGGGACGCCGCGCTCCAGGATGCCGCGGGTGATGGCCCCGGTGCCGCCGCCCAGCTCGACCACATATTCGTCGGGGGCGCGCACGACCTCCTGGGTCAGCCGGCGCTTCAGGGCGGGCGACGACGGCGCCACCGATCCCACCTCGCGGGGGTTGGCGAGCCAGCGGCGGAAGAACAGCCAGGGGTTCATGTCCGGCCGGTCTTGGCCGGCTTTGCGGTCGGTCATCGGGCGACGGGTCCTTGCGACGTCGAACGGATGGAGGCGTCCGGTCCTCCGGGCGACGGACGCTTGATGCTCCGTTCCGGCGCCAATCGCAAGATCATCGCAACTCGCCGGCGCTTCCCGGCGGGCGCGATGCAGCCATGCCGGGGGTGGAGGGCGACGCGGCGGCTTGCTGTTGACGGTGCGGCGGCCGCGACACAAAAGGATCCTGGTTCTTCGCCCCGTGCAACGATCGGTGCCATCCTTCATGACGGAAACAACCTATGGGAGGACGGCCGCCCCGGCCGCCGCCAATTCCACCGGCCGGATCGTGATGGCGAGCCTGGTCGGCACTGCCATCGAGTTCTACGATTTCTACCTCTACGGCACGGCTGCGGCCCTGGTGTTCGGGCCGGTGTTCTTCCCGCAGGAATCGGATGCGGCGCAGCTGCTGCTCGCCTTCGCCACCTTCGCCATCGCCTTCGTCGCCCGTCCGGTCGGCTCGGCCCTGCTCGGCCATTTCGGCGACCGCGTCGGCCGCAAGGCGACCCTGGTGGCGTCGCTGCTGCTGATGGGCGTCTCGACCACGCTGATCGGCGTGGTGCCGGGCTATGCCGCGATCGGCTGGCTGGCGCCGGCGCTCCTGTGCCTGCTGCGCTTCGGCCAGGGCCTCGGCCTCGGCGGCGAATGGGGCGGCGCGGCGCTGCTGGCGGTGGAGAACGCCCCGGCCGGCAAGCGCGGCTGGTTCGGCATGTTCCCGCAGCTCGGCGCGCCGATCGGCTTCCTCGCCGCCAACGGGCTGTTCCTGCTGCTGGCGCTGGGGCTGGACGATGCGCAGTTCCGGGCCTGGGGCTGGCGCGTGCCGTTCCTGCTCAGCGCCGTGCTGGTGGCGGTCGGCCTCTATGTCCGGCTGAAGCTGGTCGAGACGCCGGTGTTCCGCGCGGCGATGGAGCGGCAGGAGCGGGTGCGCGTGCCGATCGGCGAGGTGCTGGCCCGCTACACCCGCATCACCATCCTCGGCACGCTGGCGATGGTGTCCTGCTACGCCCTGTTCTACATCACCACGGTGTTCTCGCTCGGCTACGGCACCAAGGCGCTCGGCTATTCGCGCCAGGCCTTCCTCGGGCTGGAATGCATCGCCATCATCTTCCTCGGCCTCGGCATCCCGCTGTCCTCCTGGCTCAGCGACCGGCTGGGGCGGCGGCCGGTGCTGATCGTCGGCGGCGTCCTGACGGCGCTGTTCGGCTTCGCCCTGGCCCCGCTGCTGGGCAGCGGCTCGGTGCTGCTGGTCACCCTGTTCCTGTGCCTCGGCCTGTTCCTGATGGGGCTGATCTTCGGCCCGATGGGCGCCTTCCTGCCCGAGCTGTTCCCGACCCGGGTGCGCTACACCGGGGCGTCGCTGACCTACAACCTGGCCGGCATCCTCGGCGCGTCGCTGGCGCCCTACATCGCCCAGACGCTGGTCGACCAGGGCGGGCTCGGCTGGGTCGGCTTCTATATCAGCATCGCCGCGGTGATCAGCGTGGTCGCGGTCTGGCTGATCCGCGAGACGCACGACCAGGACCTGACCCGGGTCGGCCGCTGACGAGCGGTCCCGGGCGAGGGGAGGTCTTCTCGCATCTGACTGTTGGCGGGAATATCACAAAACTGTAATTTTCGCCTTCAACCCCCAGTTGCCAGGGCGCCGCATTTCGGCTTGCCCAGCCGGGGGCGGGAAGGGGGATTGCGGGTTGCGGTATCGGGATCGCCTGTGGCGTGAGGTCTGGCGCGTGCTGCGGAACCATCGCCGCCGCGGCGCATGGCTGGGCCGCAACGTGCTGCGGCGCTTGCTCGCGAAGCGGTTCGGCGCGCTGTCGCCCGGCGACGGCCGCTGGACGATCACCCGCGAGCTGTGGTCGACCGAGGCGCTGGCCCGCCACGGCAACGGGCGCCACGACCGGACCGAGCCCTGGGGGCTGCAGGGGCCGGTGCTGATGGCCCGCCGGTCGGGCGAGTTCTGGGTAATCGACGGGTCGAACCGCATCAATCACTGGGTCGCGACCGGCGACACCGGCCGGCACGAGGTGCTGCTGATCGATCTCGACCGCCTGGTCGAAGCGCGCGACCTCGGCCCGGCCTGGTGGGCGATCGGCCGGGCCGCCGGCCTGGCCCTGCCCTGGCTGCTCGTCGCCGCGGATTCACCGCTGCTCTGAGGTTTGGAGAGCGGGTGAGTCTGGGCCGGATCGGGTCATCCGATCGCAAAACCGCATCGCCGGCGCGGCCCGACGGTTTCCCGGGTCAGGCGGGGAGGTCCGCGGGATCTCGGGGGGCATGTCATCGCGCAATCGTCGCTTCCGGTCGGGAGGCGAGCGGCGTGCGCCCGAGCATGCTTTATGCCTTGCCAAGACTGGGGCATTAACGGTCTCTCAGGAGGATGGCCCAGGGAGATCTGACGTTGGAAACACGCGCGATCGTCTATGACTGTGACGGCGCCAGGCTGACGGGCTATTTCGCCGATGATGCGCCGCATGTGAAAAAGCCGGCGATCCTGGTGGCACACGAGGCCTTCGGGATGAATGATCATATCCGGGCGCGAACGAGACGCCTGGCCGAGCTCGGCTACGCCGCATTCGCTCTCGACATGTATGGCGTCGAAGGGTTGTCGTTGTCGGAGGCGGTGAGCCGCCATATCGAGTTGGTGTCCGCTCCAGGACTGATGCTGGCTCGCGCGAGCGCTGCGCTCAGGGTCCTGACGACCCTACCTGGGGTGGATCAGGAGCGGCTGGCGGCGATCGGCTTCTGCCAGGGAGGAATGACCGCTCTCGAACTTGCGCGCAGCGGGGCGCCGGTTCGATGCGCCGTCGGCTTTCATCCCGGTCTGATGCGTCCCGCAGGAAGCCTGGATGAACCGATCCAGGCCAAGGTCCTGATGATGATTGGCGACCAGGATCCCGATGTGCCGGCGCAAGACAGGGCCGATTTCGCAGCGGAAATGGAACGAAAGCAGGTGGACTGGCAGCTTCACCTCTTCGGCAGAGTCGGACATGCGCACACCAATCCCGACATCGACCGATTGAACAAGCCCGGCTACGGCTACGATCGCGCTGCGGACAAGCGGTCGTGGACGATGATGCTGGCGCTGTTCGAGGAGGTGTTCGCCGGCGGAGGCCGACAATGACCCGGAAGACAGTGACCTCGTCCAGGGCACGCGATAGATGAGCCGGTACGTCTCGTCCGGCGCCGGCCTGGAAGATCACCGAATCCAAGTGCTGTGGGAAGACGGTGAGCGCGCGCTCTCCCGGGCATGGCGTGCCGACGAAAAGAGGGGACCGCGCAGCGTGCTGGCGCTGCGGCTGACCGCGGAGTCCCCGCCGCCGGCCAGCGTCGACCGTCTCGCGCACGAATACGGGCTGAAAGACCATCTGGAGAGTGCGTGGGCTGCCCGGCCGCTGGAATTCGTCCGCGATCGGGCTTTGTTGCTTCTCGAGGATCCGGGTGGCGACCCGCTGGAGCGGCATCTTTGCGGACCGATTGAGACAACGCGATTCCTCGAGCTGGCGACCGGCATCACGGCTGCCCTGCGCCAGGTCCATCAGCAGGGCCTGGTCCACCGCGACCTGAAGCCGGCCCACATCCTGGTCGACGGCGCGAAGGGAGATGTACACCTGACCGGCTTCGGGCTCGCCTCGCGGCTTCCACGCGAGCGCCGGCCTCCCGGCCCGCCGGAGTTCATCTCCGGGACGCTCGCCTATATGCCGCCCGAACAGACCGGACGGATGAACCGGTCGATCGACTCGCGCAGCGATCTTTACGCACTCGGGGTGATCTTCTACCAGATGCTCACGGGCGCGCTGCCGTTCATCGCATCCGACCCTCTGGAATGGATCCATTGCCATATCGCCCGGACGCCGGTGCCGCCGCATGAGCGCCTGGCGGAGATCCCGAGCGCGATTTCCCACATCGTCACAAAACTGCTCGCCAAGACGGCGGAGGATCGATATCAGACCGCCGCCGGCGTCGAGCGCGACCTGCGGCGCTGCCTGGCGGATTGGCAAGCCAACGGACAGATCGGAAGCTTCCTGCCGGGCGAAGCCGACTTGCCGGATCGTCTATCGATCCCCGAAAGGCTTTACGGGAGAGCGCGCGACATCGAGACGCTGCTCGCTGCATTCGATCGTGTGATCGCCGGCGGCAGGCCCGAGCTGGTGCTGGTGTCCGGCTATTCCGGAATCGGCAAATCCGCCGTCGTCAACGAACTCCACAAGGCGCTGGTTCCGCCCCGCGCTCTCTTTGCATCGGGCAAGTTCGACCAGTACAAGCGCGACATTCCTTACGCCACCCTGGCTCAAGCGTTTCAGAGCCTGATCCGCCCGCTTCTCGGCAAGAGCGAGGCAGACCTGCACGACTGGCGCCAGGCACTCGGCGAAGCCTTGGGCCCGAACGGGCAGCTCATTGCAACTCTGGTGCCTGAACTGAAGCTGATCATGGGAGAGCAGCCGCCGACCCCTGATCTGCCGCCGCAGGACGCGCAAGCCCGCTTCCAATTGGTGTTTCGCCGATTTCTCGGAGTGTTCGCGCGGCAGGACCACCCCCTCGCGCTATTTCTCGATGATCTGCAATGGCTGGACCTGGCCACCCTCGATCTGATCGAGGATCTGCTGTGTCAATCGGATGCGCAGCACTTGTTGCTGATCGCAGCTTATCGAGACAATGAAGTCAATTCATCGCATCCACTGATGCGCAAGCTGGAAGCGATGCGCCAGGCCGGAGCGGTGGTGCAGGAGATCACGCTTGCACCCTTGACCCGTGAGGATCTGGGAGCACTGCTTGCGGATGCCTTTCGCTGCGCATCGGATCTGGTGGCGCCGCTGGCGCATCTGGTTCACGGAAAGACCGGCGGCAATCCGTTTTTTGCCACCCAGTTCGTCACTGCGCTTGTCGACGAAGACCTGCTCACGTTCGACCACGGTCTGGGGCGATGGTCCTGGGACCTGAGCCGTATCCAGGCCAAGAGCTACACCGATAATGTCGTTGACCTCATGGTGGGCAAAATCAACCGTCTGCCCATGGCAGCTCAGGAGGCCATCAAGGAGCTTTCCTGTCTTGGCAACACCGCCGATGTTTCCACGATTTCGATCGTTCGTGGAACATCGGAAGACCGGGTCCGCCTGGATTTATGGGAGGCTACCCATCTGGATTTGATTGTTCGTTTGGACGGTTCCTACAAATTCGTGCACGACCGAATTCAAGAAGCGGCCTATTCGCTGATCCCGGAACCATCACGGGCCGAGGCCCATCTGCGAATTGGCAGGTTGTTGGCGGCGCGCACTCCGCCACAGAAGCAGGACGAGGCGGTCTTCGAGATCGTCAACCAGCTCAACCGCGGGGCCGCACTGATCGCCTCACCGGACGAGCGCGAGCACCTGGCCGAGCTCAATCTGGTGGCAGGCAAACGTGCCAAAGCCTCCGCGGCATACGCTTCGGCGCTTAGCTACCTGAACGCCGGCGCCGCACTCGAGGCGAGCGACAGTTGGGAGCGCCGCCATGACCTCGCCTTTGCTCTGGAATTTCACCGAGCGGAATGCGAGTTCCTCACGGGCGAGCTGACGGCCGCCGAGAAGCGCTTGACCATGCTTGCCACCCGCGCCGCCGACACGGTCGAACGAGCAACCGTCGAATGCCTGCGCATCGATCTGTACACGACTCTCGATCAGACCGACCACGCCGTGGCCGCCTGCCTCGACTACCTCCGGCATCTGGGGGGTGAATGGTCCCCCCATCCGACGGAAGAAGAGGCGCGCCGTGAATACGAACGGGTCTGGTCTCAGTTGGGCAGCCGCGACATCGGCGATCTCATCGATTTGCCCTTGTTGAGCGATCCGGCATCGCTCGCGACCCTGGATGTCCTGACCAAGATTTTTCCGACGGCAATCTTCATTGACGAGAACCTGCTGTGCATGACCGTCTGCCGAGCGGTCAACCTCAGCCTGGAGCGCGGCAACGGCGATGCCTCATGTGTCGCTTATGTGTATTTCGGCAAGATTGCCGGGCCTCGGTTCGGCGACTACAAAGCCGCACTCCAATTCGGTCAACTCGGCTATGACCTGGTCGAGAAACGTCACCTGGTGCGTTTCCAGGCTCGGACCTATCTGTGGTTTGCGCAATTCGTCCTGCCCTGGACGAAGCACGTCAAGGCGTGCCGCGGGCTGATGGAGCGAGCGTTCGATGTCGCGACCAAGGTCGGCGATCGCAACATTTCCGTGTACAGCCTCGACAACCTGAATACGAACTTCCTCGCTGCCGGTGACCCGCTGGTCGAGGCGCAGCGCCAGGCCGAGATCGGTCTCGAGTTTGCCGAAGGGGCACGGTTCGGGCACCAGATCGACATCATCGCCACGCAGCTCGGCCTGGTCAGTACCCTCCGCGGGTTCACTCCCGAATTCGGCTGGTTCGATGACGGGCAGACCGGCGGCGCGCTGGTCGAGCGGCATTATACACCCAACCCGGCCGTGTACTGGATCCGGAAGCTGCAGGCCCGCTTCCTTGCAGCCGATTACTCTTCCGCACTCGATGCGGCGGCGAAGGCGCAGCCGATGCTCTGGACGATGGTCGGCTTTTTCGAGACGGCGGAGTATCACTTCTATGCCGCGCTTTCTCACGCGGCATCCTGCGTGTCCGCGGTTTCCGACCAGGACGGGCCGGCGCCCTCACGTACCGCGGACGGCCTCCACCGATCGTCACACTCCGGCGAGCGCCAGCAACATCTGGCGGCTTTGACCGCTCATCACAAACGACTCGCAGCATGGGCGGAGAATTGCCCGGAGAACTTCTTGAATCGCGCGGCGCTGGTCGGCGCGGAGATCGCGCGATTGGAAGGTCGCGAACTGGACGCAGAGCGGCTCTACGAACAGGCCATCCATTCGGCCCGGGCCAGCGGTTTTGTTCACAACGAGGCGGTCGCCTACGAGACTGCAGCGCGCTTCTATACTGAACGCGGCCTGAATGAGATCGGGCAGCTCTACCTGCGAAACGCTCGTTACGGCTACTTGCGGTGGGGAGCCGACGGCAAGGTGCGGCAACTTGACGACATGTTTCCGCAGCTCGGCAAGGAAGGATCGCCACCCGGTTCGACCAGCACGATCGACACGCCGGTCGACCATCTCGACCTCGCGACAGTCATCAAGGTGTCGCAGACGATCTCCCGTGAGATCGTGCTGGAGACGCTGATCGATACTGTGATGCGCACGGCGATCGAACAGGCGGGCGCCGAGCGCGGTGTCCTGATACTCGCGCGCGGGGGCGAATTGTGGTGCGTGGCAGAGGCCATCACCGGCAACGAGATGATCGCGGTCGATCTGCGCGATGAGCCCTCGGCCGAGATGGCGCTGCCCCAATCCGTGCTGCAATATGTCATGCGAACGCAGGATCCGGTCGTTCTCGACGATGCCGCTGCGCAGCAGCCATTTGCCGCAGACCCGTATATTCGTCAACACCAGGGCAAATCGATTCTCTGCCTGCCGCTTCTCGCGCAGGCCAAGCTCAGCGGCTTGCTGTACCTGGAAAACAACCTGGCGCCCGACGTGTTCGTGCAGGCCCGGACCGCCATTCTCAAACTGCTGGCCTCCCAGGCTGCGATCGCGCTCGAAAACGCCGGCCTGTACCGCGATGTCGCCGAACGCGAGGCGAAGATCCGCCGGCTGGTCGACGCCAACATCATCGGGACCTTCATATGGCAGACCATAGGCCCGGGTGTCGAACCCGACGGCCTGTCGATCATCGAGGCCAACGACGCCTTTCTCCGCATGGTGGGATACGAGCGAGAGGATGTCGCCGCAGGCCGCCTGAGCACGTCCACTCTGATTCCGCCAGGGTGGTACGAGCGTCACGCGCGGAATATCGCGGAAGTGAGAATGACGGGGAGTGCCCTCCCGCTCGAGAAGGAGTACCTGCGCAAGGATGGCAGTCGCGTGCCTGTACTGGTGGGCGTTGCCGCATTCGACCAGCAACGAGACCGGGGCGTGGCCTTCGTCGTCGACCTGACCGAGCGCAAGCACGGCGAAGAGGTGTTGCGGCACGCCGCCGACAGGCTCGCGCAGGCCACTCAGGCCGCGAGCCTGGCTGAGCTTTCCGCCTCGATCGCCCATGAGGTCAACCAGCCGCTGGCTGCGATCGTCGCGAATTCCCACGCCTGCCAGCGTTGGCTGTCCACCGAGCCTCCGAATTTGGAGCGCGCGAAGATCACGGCCGGACGCATCGCCCGCGACGCCACCTCGGCCGCAGATGTCGTCAGCCGCATCCGGGCCCTGTTCCATCAGGCGCCGCATGTCAGATCGCCGGAAGATCTCAACCGCTTGATCGGTGAGGTCTGCCACCTGATGGCCGACAAGATTGCGGCAAAGGGTGTCCGGATCGAGACGACGCTCGATCCGGCCCTGCCGTCGGTCGCGCTCGATCGCGTCCAGGTGCAGCAGGTGCTGGTGAACCTGATCCGGAATGGAATGGAGGCGATGGACGCCGTGGCCGACGACGCTCGCTCGATCCAGATCCGCTCGCGCCGCGACGGCCCCGACACGATCCTCGTCGAGGTGCGCGACGCCGGAGCGGGCTTCAAGGACCCGGAGCGCGCCCTCGAGCCGTTCTTCACGACCAAGCCGCAGGGAATGGGCATGGGGCTCGTCATCTGCCGTTCGATCGTCGAATCGCATGGCGGCCGTCTCTGGGCGGCCAACAACGAGACTCGCGGGGCAACCGTCACCTTCGCGCTTCCGTCGCGCACGGACGGGGCGCCGTGAGCCAGACCGGCAGGTGCGGCGACACGAAAAGGGCTGCGACCGGACTCGCAGCTCTCTCCGGATCGCGGCCTATTTCTTGAGGTCCGCCGGAAGCGGATTGCCGAAGAGCGAGAGGTACAGCGCTTGCTTCGTGGCGTTGGGTGCAGGGACGTCGGGCGTCGTGTTGAAGGCGTTGCCGCCGACGATGAAGCTGAAGTCGTTTCCGCTCACCTGGGCGTTGCCGTGACAGCCCATGCAGCCGCCCATCTGGTAGGTGGTGAAATGGCTGCCCGCGGCCACATAGACGTTCTGGAAATTCGGCGACCTCGGCGGCGGCGTCTGCAGCGGCGGCGTCTTTGTCGAGCTTCGCGTGATCAGCGCCGGGTTGACCGCCGGGTAGAGTGTCGGGGCGTTGTTGGCGGCGATGCGGGCCAGAAACTGCTGCAGCGTGTAGTCCGTCTCGACGACGATGTTGGCCTGGTAGAAGTTGCCGATCTGCTTCGTGCTGTCGGAATCCGTGCTGATATCCGCATGATTGAACGGCACGGCCTGGACGCTGACCAGCTTGTAATAGAGCCAGGGGGATTTCAGGTTGTTCTGGGCGTTATAGTCTGAAATGAGGCCGTGCCACGTGGCGTTGGCAGCCTGCACCACGGGCGGGATAGGCTCGTAGCGGGCGTCGACGCAGATATTGCCGCCGGCCGGCGTGCCGCCCGGCGGATTGCCGAGCGCCTCCTGATAGTAGAGCCGCTTGCCGGGAGTGTCGCAGAAGGTGTTGGCGGGATTCGTCTTCACGGTCGGGGTGTTCGGGTCGTCGGTGTAGACGAGGGCGGGCGTGTTGGGCCCGGCGGTGGGGATTACCACCTTGCCGTTGGCGTCCTCCGTCGCCACGCCGTCGGCGGTCACCACATTGCCCGCCTGCTCGAAGGTGGCGAAGATGAAATAGGGGGCCGACATTGTCTTCTGGATGATGTGCAGGCCCGCCAGGGCCCACTGGTCCTCCCGATAGCAGGGGCTGCCGCCCGGACCCGGCTCATAGTAGCGGACGGTGGTCATGTGGAACTGGCTGGAATCTTCCCCCTTCGCCAACGGCCGCCACGCCGCCTTCACCTCGACCGTGCCGGCGGGCAGCGTGATCACGGAACCGGAATCGAGCGGCGGCTGGTCGTCTCGCAAGGCGGCTTGCCATGCTGCGATCCGGTTCGTGTAGGCGTCGCCGGTGGTGAACCACAGCTTGTTGCCGACGATGTAGTCGTATTCCTTCTGGTTCGCCTTTGCCAGGAAGCGGATCAGCTGCGGGGCGGTGTTGGGCTGTGTCGTCGCCGGGACGTCAACGATCCCGGCATACATCTGGTCCAGGCCGATCTGGCTGGTTTCGTCCAGGTTGACCCAGGCGGGCTGGGTCACCGGGGCCTGGCCGGGGCAGGCATCGACGACGCCGCCATTGGGGATGGTCCCGCCGGAATAGAGGTATTGTGGCGGATCGCTGTAGTTGTAGGGGTCCTGCGATGTGCCTGGTCCATTGACGCCGTGCGGCGGGACGGCCTCGCTGTTGGCGCCGGGGAAGATCTCCACCTTCTGGCGGTAGCTCTCCCACACCAGCGGCGTCGCTCCCGCCTGGCCGAACTTGGCACCGATGTCCGGCTGGCCGCGCTGCACCACGCCGTTCAGCTGCGCGGCCGGCCAGTTCAGCGCGATGAATTCCTGCCAGGCGAAGTTGCTGGCTTCGGTCAGGGTGGCCGTCGGGGCGCCCGAGCTGATGTCGGGGGGAAGGGTGGGGCTGATCTGAAGGGGCTGGGCCTGGACCGGCGGTGCGCCGGACAGGACGGCCACGGCGCTGCATCCGGCGGCGACGAGGCGGCTGGCAAGGGAGCGGTGTGACATCACAGGATCTCCGATGTGAGCTGGGACCTGAAGGTTGCGAGCCTGGGAGCGGTGCAGGCGCGCGGCCACTGCAACTGGTCGGCCCGGGAAGCGCTGCACGTTTGCTACCGGTTTCGCAGGCGGGTGAGGGCCACGCCCTCCCGGCGGACGGAGCGCCCGCCGGGAGGAGGGGCCTGCTACTTGCTGCTCCTGCGGCAGCGGTGCGCCGGTGTACTGGTTGACGCGCTGCGCCGGCGCGCCTTCCTGGACCGCCATGGCCGCGCCGCTCGGATTGACCGCCGCCCACCACAGCGGGAGCGATTTGAACGAGAACACCTCGTCGAAATCCGTGGCGAACGAGCCCTGGTCCATCGGCACGTCGCCGCGCCGGTTCTGGAACCACTTCATCCAGCCCGCCGACCCCGGCGCCGGCGAGCAGATATAGGATCCCTTCGGATCCTGCTCACCCTTGTCGTTGCAGAGCAGGAAGCCGCCCGGATATTTCGGGTCGTCGGTGGCAAAGGACGGGAGCAGGAAGCTCACCATCTCGTGCTGGTCGATATTCCATTGCGCGGTGCTGTGGCAGCTCATGCAGCCGGAATCGGGGGCGTTCTTGATCGGCTTGCCGTCGACGACGATGTCGTTGCGGCCGCCGTCATTGGGGCCGGACAGCCGCCCGCCCCAGCCGAGCGTCTGGGTGGAATAGAGCGGCGCCTTGGGATTGATCCAGTTCTCCGTCAGCGTGGCGCCTTCGGTCTTCGCCTCCGGGTCGTTGCCCCATTGCACGCCGAGCGGCACCATCTTGTCCCAGACGTCGCCTGGAGCCGCGGCGTCATAGACCAGTGTCATGAACACCCAGCCGGTCTGCGGCGAGGATTGGCTGTCCTTCACGATGATGTCGAACTGGGCGACATAGCTCGGCCAGACCGAAGGCGTGGTGGCCTTGCCGACGGGAATATACAGCGGCCATTCCTGCGCACCCTGCATGGCATCCCACCAGCCAGTCGGCTGTTTGGGATCGGTGGAGGCGAACATGGCCGCCTTGACGACGATCGCGCCCTCGACGAACTGGGCGTTCTCGGTCTTCAGCGTCGGCTTCATCGCCGAACGGCCCCAGAAATGGTCGAGCGAATAGGCCGCGCTGGTCGTAATAGGTCAGCACATTGGTGTTGAAGGTCACCCGAAGTCCCGTATCGGGAAAGATCGCGGGACCGAACTCGCCGGCTGCATAGGTGCCGTGGATCGATTCGCGCAGCGAGCCGAGCCAGGGCTCGTTGTACCAGCCCGCCGCGGCGGCGTCCCAGCTGTCATAGTGCATGATCAGGGCGCGGGCGTTCTTGCTCACCGCCTGCTTCAGGGCATCGGCATAGGCCGCGGCATTGGCGGTCGTGATCGGGCCGTTGCCGATCGCCTTCTGCCACGGCGCGTCCTTCAAGGGGTCGGGCGCGGTCGGCCAGTTGTGATTGAGCGAGAAGAGCGGGCCGGAATATTCACCGGCGGGCGGGATCTGGCCGTTGTTGTCCTGGAAGGGATGGGCCTTCTGAAGCACGTCGAGCGTCGGGCCGCCACGCAGGCTGAAGGCGGTCTGGGCACTTGCGTCGCCGGCCGGCGCCAGCGCCAGGAGACAGAGCGACAGGGCGGGGATAATGCGGGAAAGGCAACGCTGCATGACAATCTCCTCAATGTCCCTGGCATCTGGAAGAAATTCAGCCGGTTCGGCCGTGTCGTTGATGTCCACGTCGCATCTCCCTCCAGATTTTCGCTGGGGTCTGCCGGTGTCGTTCCCCGGCGAGGCCGCCGATTTGCGCAGAGGAGGGACAAGGAAGGCCCTGGGGGGCGAGGCCAAGCAATATTATCGCTAAGATAGTACTAAATTTTTATTAGCGCCAAAAAGTATCATTGTTTCCGAAGAAGGCAAGCGCTTTGACACTCTGGCTCTAGAAATCTATGAATTTCATAGATATTGAATTTATTTCAGCAGAATTTTGTTCCGTTCATTGGCCGATCATGCTGCGGAAGAAGCCGCTCAGGAACGCCGCCGTCTCATCGGAGAGGCCGACGATCTTGTTGGTGGCCTGGCGATAGAATTTGAAGTTGAGCTCGGTCCCGGGCTGGCCGTCGGTCCAGTCGGTGAGGGGCTTGAGCTCGCTCCGCCCCAGCGGCCGCGTGGCGAGGGCGGTGCGCCGGATGGTGACGCTCACCCGCGGCGTCTGCCGGGCGGAGCCGGGCAGCTTCGCGACCGCTGCGGCGGCGGTGACGACGCCGCAGGCGACCAGGCCCCGCCCGCCCTCGGTCTCGCTGGCGAACAGGAAGACGGTGTCGCCCGCGGCGATGTGCTTGCCGCCATACATCGTCTTCTGCGCGGTGAACACGAAAGTCTCTGCCCGCGGATCGCGGATTTCGGCCTTGATCGCGAAGGCCATGCTGTTCCTCGCAGGATCACTCGTGCCGGTGGCCGTACAGCGCCTCCGGGTCCTGCAGCACCGGCAGGTCGGTGTGCCAGGCGCCGTCGCTCGCCACCCGGAAGAAGCAGCTGCGCCGGCCGGTGTGGCAGGCGACGCCGGTCTGGTCGACCCGCAGCAGCACCGCATCGCCGTCGCAGTCCAGCCGCAGCTCGACCAGGCGCTGCACCTGGCCGGAGGTGTCGCCCTTGCGCCACAGCGCCTGCCGCGATCGCGACCAGTAGCAGACCCGGCCGGTGGCCAGCGTTTCCTCGATCGCCGCACGATTCATCCAGGCCAGCATCAGCACCTCGCCGCTGTCGTGCTGCTGGGCGATGGCGGGGACCAGCCCGTCGGTGTCGAACCGGACCTCGTCGAGCAGCGTTTCCGCGGTCATGCGGCCGCCCGCAGCCGGTCGAATCCGGCCTCCAGATCGGCGATCAGATCGGCCGGGTCCTCCAGGCCGACATGCAGCCGGACGCCCGGCCCCTCGGCTTGCCAGGTTGTGGCGCTGCGGATCTTCTCCGGATGGGTCGGCAGGATCAGGCTCTCATAGCCGCCCCAACTGGCGCCCATCTGGAACAGCTCCATGCCGTCCAGCATCGCCGCCACCTGGGGGGCCGAGGCCGGCTGCAGCACGATCGCGAACAGGCCGGAGGCGCCGGTGAAGTCGCGCCGCCACAGCGCATGGCCGGGATCCTGCGGCAGGGCCGGGTACAGCACCCGCGACACCTCCGGCCGCGCCTGCAGCCAGCGCGCGATCTCGAGCGCGTTCTCCTGGTGCTGGCGCAGCCGCACCCCCATGGTGCGCAGGCCGCGCTGGGCGAGGTAGAGGTCGTCCGGCCCGGCGCAATGGCCGGAGGTCACGGCGAAGCTCTTGAGCTTCAGCCAGACCGACTTCTCGCGGGCCCCGACGATGCCCATCATCGCGTCGGAATGGCCGACCATGTATTTGGTCGCGGCGTGGACGGTGACGTCGACGCCATGGCCGAAGGCGTCGAAGCCGAGCGGCGTGGCCCAGGTGTTGTCGAGCGCGGTCAGGATGCCGCGGGCCCGGGCGGCGGCGGCGATCGCCGGCACGTCCTGCACCTCGAAGGTCAGCGATCCCGGGGATTCGAGATAGACCAGCCGGGTGTTGCCGCGGAACAGCGCCTCGATGCCGGCGCCGATCAGCGGGTCGTAGTATTCGACCTCGACGCCGAAGCGGGCCAGCACCGTGTCGGCATAGCGCCGGGTCGGGCCATAGGCGCTGTCGGTGACCAGCACATGGTCGCCGGCCTTGACGAAGGTGGTCAGCGCGACATTGACCGCGGCCAGGCCGGAGGAGACGGCGACCGTGCCGTACCCGCCCTCCAGCGCCGTGACCGCGTCCTCGAAGGCCTCGCTGGTCGGGGTGCCGACCCGGCCATAGCTGTAGACGCCGTGCTCGAAGCCGGCATGGGACGCGTCCATCGCCGCCACCGTCGGCCACAGCACGGTCGAGGTGTGGTAGACGGGCGGATTGACCATGCCGTGGTTCTCTCGGGGATGACGGCCGGCATGGGCGAGGATGGTGGCAGGGCGGCGGGACTTGGACATGTCGGTCGCTGTCAGTCAGTGGCGGCGTGTGTCAGTCGTCACAACTGACAGGGCCGCCATCTTTCGGCCAGCCGGGCGGGCGGGTCAAACCCGTTCCGCGCAGGGCGGGCCAGCGGGGTGCGACGAAAATCGTCGCCATCTGTCTCCGATGTAACACTCTTCCCCCGTTCCGCAATGCGACGGTCATCCGGCCCGCCGAGGATGGACGGGTCGATGCGATGGGACGCGGATGATGGATATGACGGATCTCAAGCCGACCTGCCGTGTGGTCGGCGCCGGCGCGCGGTTCACCGGCAAGCAGGCGCTGACCTACACGCCCGGGATCTCGGCCGAATCGGCGGGAGCGACGGGCATCCACCTGCAGCTCGTCACCCTGCCGCCGGGCGGCCGGGCCAAGGCGCATCGCCACGAGGCGCATGAGACCGCGATCCATGTGCTGAGCGGCGAATCCGGCATGTGGTTCGGCGACCGGCTGGAGCAGCACCTGATGGTCAAGGCTGGGGAGTTCCTCTACATCCCCGCCGGCATGCCGCACCTGCCCTACAATCCGAGCGCGACCGAGGCCTGCGTCGCGGTGATCGCCCGCACCGACCCGAACGAGCAGGAGAGCGTGGTGCTGATGCCCGATCTCGACGGCCTCCATCCGTAGGGCCGTCGCGCCCGGGCGCCAAGCTCAGGGTTGCGTGATCGTGACAGAGACGTTGCCGGGCAGCGTGTCGTGGTGGGAGCCCGACTGGGTCTGCACGTCCGACACGTTGAAGCCGTCGAGATAGTTGATGGTGTCGACCCAGACGTCTCCGGCCTCGAAGACGCATTGGTGCTGATGGACGTCGAACGATGCCACCGAAGCCGCGGCATTCTCCGGACCGAAGATCTGAAATCCGGTCGCCAGGCCGCCCATGTAGGTCGACACGACGGTCACGCTGGCGCCGGCAGGCAGGGGAATGGTGCCGTCCGGAGCCATGACCAGGCCCTCGATGGCGGTCGCGGACAGCAGGAGGTCTTTCGCCGTTCCGTTGCTCACCGTCGTCAGCAGGGTGTTGCAGTCGAAGCCGGTCTGCGTCCATTGCTGGGCCTGGGAGTTCTGCGCGGGCTCGAGCACGACGGCGGAGGCGGAAGGATCGCTCGCGGTGGTGACGGTGAGCGCCTGCCCGTTGAGCTTGCTGACGATCGTGCCGTTCGAGATCTGCCAGAGCTGCGCGGCGTTGCCCGGCTGCAGCGTGTCGACGATCAGGGCGTTGTTCTCGCCGATGCTCAGGGCGAGGGTCGAGTTGCCCGCGCTGACGAGGTGGCCGTCGGAGGTCAGGGACCAGAGCTGCCAGAGCGCGACATTGCTGTCGATCGCGTCGATCTGGAGGGTCGAGCCCGGCGCCGGCGAAGTGCTCTCGATCATCAGCACCGGCGCGTTATCGGTTTCGAGGGTGGCGGCAAAAAAATAGAGCTGCATCATTCGATCCTCGGGAAAACGATCGTTGACGTCCGGATGCCGGGCGAAGGCGCCGGGAAGGGAAGCCGTCCGGCTGCGGAAGGCTATGGGACGATCGATTCGAGAATCGAGAATAAAGTCTTATGAAAGCCGCGTCGCGCCGTCCCTACTCGGCGTGCTGCTCGATCACCTCGAGGAAGGCGTCGGCATAGCGCAGCAGCTTGGCCTGGCCGACGCCGGGGATGGTGGCGAACTCCGTCATCGAGCGCGGCCTGGCATGGGCCAGCTCGGTCAGGGTCGCGTCGTGGAAGATGACATAGGGCGGCACGCCCTGCTCGCGCGCCAGCTCCAGCCGCCGCGCCCGCAGCGCCTGGAACAGCGAGGCCTCGGCCGGATCGTCCGGCAGCGCCCGCACGGCGCGGCCGACCCCTTTGCCCGAAGCCTTGCCGCGCGCGGGCCGCTTCACTGCCTCGCGCCGCAGATGGATCTCCTTCTCGCCGCGCAGCACCTCGCGGCAGTCGGGCGCCAGATGCAGCCCGCCATGGCCCTCGGTGTCGACGATCAGCAGGCCGGCCGCCACCAGCTGCCGGAACACCGATTTCCACTCCGCCTTCGCCAGGTCGCGGCCGATGCCCCAGGTGCTGAGGCGATCATGGCCGAGCTGGCGCACCCGGTCGGTCTCGCTGCCGGTCAGCACGTCGATGACATGGCCGACGCCGAAGCGCTGGCCGGTGCGGTAGACGCAGGACAGCGCCTTGCGCGCCAGCTCGGTGCCGTCGAAGGCCTCGACCGGCTCCAGGCAGGTGTCGCAGTTGCCGCAGGGCTGCGGCAGGGTGTCGGCGAAATACTCCAGCAGCACCTGGCGGCGGCAGCGCACCGTCTCGCAATAGCCGAGCAGCGCGTCCAGCTTCTGCCGATCGATCTGCTTCTGCCGCTCCGGCGCGTCCGATTCGGCGATCAGTCCCTGGATCTTGCCGACATCCTGGATGCCGTAGGCCAGCCAGGCGTCGGACGGCAGCCCGTCGCGGCCGGCGCGGCCGGTCTCCTGGTAATAGGCCTCCAGGCTCTTCGGCAGGTCGAGATGGGCGACGAAGCGGACGTCGGGCTTGTCGATCCCCATGCCGAAGGCGATGGTCGCGACCATGACCACGCCGTCCTCCTTGAGGAAGCGGTCCTGGTTCGACGCCCGCACCTCGCGGTCCAGCCCGGCATGGTAGGGCAGGGCCTCGATACCTTCGCCGCGCAGCCACTCGGCCGTCGCCTCGACTTTGATGCGCGACAGGCAGTAGACGATGCCGGCCTCGTTCGGATGCTCGCGCCGGATGAAGGACAGCAGCTGCGCCTTGGGGTTCTCCTTCGGCACGATGCGGTAGCGGATGTTCGGCCGGTCGAAGCCGGCGACGAAGATGCGGCCGTTCTGCAGCTTCAGCCGCTCGGCGATGTCGCGCCGTGTCGGGCCGTCGGCGGTTGCGGTCAGGGCGATGCGCGGCACGCCCGGATAGCGCGTCGCCAGCGTGTCGAGCTGCAGGTATTCCGGGCGGAAGTCGTGGCCCCATTGCGATACGCAATGCGCCTCGTCGATCGCGAACAAAGCCAGCTTGCAGTCGTCGAGCATGTCGAGCAGCCCGTCGGTCAAGAGCCGCTCGGGCGAGACATACAGCAGGTCCAGCTCGCCGGAGCGCATCGCCCGGGCGATGTTGCGCGATTCGCCGGGCGGCAGGGCGGAGTGCAGGGCGGCGGCGCGGACGCCGAGCTGGCGCAGCGTCTCGACCTGGTCCTGCATCAGCGCGATCAGCGGCGACACCACGACGCCCAGCCCCGGCCGGACCAGCGCCGGCACCTGATAGCACAGCGACTTGCCGCCGCCGGTCGGCATCAGCACCAGGGCGTCGCCGCCGGAAATCACCTGGGCCACGATCTCGGCCTGCTCGCCGCGGAAGGCGGTGTAGCCGAAGACGTCGTGCAGGACGGAGAGGGGATCGGGGGACATGGAGCGCTTATAGCTGTCGCCGGGGCCCGAACCAAATGCCGTTTGCGATCGGCCGTTTGACCACAACAGGTTGTGGCTCAGCAGCGATGCCGCCTCCAGGCCTGTGACGGCCCGGATGCCTCAGGCCGGTGCGAGATTGGGGCTGGTCGGCGCCTCCGTCGGCACCTTCCGGCGCCGCGCGACCAGCAGGATCGCGAAGCCGACGACCGTGGTCAGCACCGGCATCACATACATGATCGGCACCAGCTGCAGCGAGTCGCGGGCCACGCCGGCGACGCTCATGGTTGTGGCCTGGACCGCGACGACGCCGATGGCGGCGATCAGGATGCGGCGGCTCAGGCCGCGGCGGTTGTAGTCGCCGCTCAAGAGGACGCCGAGGCAGAGCACGACATAGGCGAAGGGCAGCAGCGGATCGGTGATGCGCTTGTGGCCTTCCATCACCAGCCGGCCGTAGTTCCGCATGTCGCGAGGGGAATTCGGATCGGGGTGCAGCAGGTCGGGCAGGAACCGTTCGGACGGGGCGCGATAGCTGCGGGCCAGGTCCTCGACGCCGGGGGTGTTCAGCGGCACGGTGTAGCTGTCGAAGGCGACCGGGTCGACCTTGCCGGTCTTGCGGTCGAGCTGCTGGATCACGCCCTTCAGGGCCACGATCCGCGGCCCGTCCTCGCTGTCCTCGACATAGCCGCGGTCGGCGATGATGGTGATCGGCTGGTCCTCGTTGTCGGTGCTGTGCACCAGGATGCCGCTGAGGTCCCCGGTCACCGGGTTGCGGTCGCGCACGAACACCGTCTTGCTGTCGCCGATGGCGTTGAACTCGCCGGTCTGCAGGAAGGCGGCCGAGACGTCGGACTGGGCCATCGCTGTCAGGTCGCGGAACTCGCGATTGGCCACCGGCCAGAAATACAGCGTCATGCTGTAGCTCAGGCCGGTGATGATCAGCCCCATCACCAGGCCGGGCACGGCCAGGCGCAGCTGTCCGATGCCGGCGCCGCGCATCACCAGCAGCTCGCCGTCCGACAGCATCCGGTTGTAGACGATCAGGCAGGCGGCCACGACGCCGACCGGCAGCACCGCGATCAGGAACTCCGGCATCGACAGGAAGACCAGCTCGAGGAACAGGCCGACCCCGACGCCGCCGTCGACGATCATCTGGATCAGCCGCATCGAGGTGGTAAGCATGATCGCGAAGACGAGAATCACGGTGGCCAGCATCGTGGCGACCGCGATCTGGCGGAACATGTAGCGGCTGAGGAGCGACATGGCGCCACGATATACACGAGCCGCAATGCTTCGGCCATGTTGCCAAGCGTCGCGGCGGTGATCCAGAATGCCGCGTGCTGATAAGCACGACAAATCAACGCGCCATGGCGCCCGAAAAGACCAGGGAAGCTGCTGAAAATGCTCAAGACCATCGATCCGATCATCACCCCGGATCTGCTCGCCGTGCTGGCCGGCATGGGGCATGGCGACGACCTGGTGATCTGCGACACCAACTTCCCGTCCCGGTCGGTCGCGCAACACACCATGGTCAAGGCGCCGATCGAGCTGCCGGGCGTCAGCGCCGCCCGGGCGGTGCGGGCGATCCTGTCGCTGATGCCGCTCGACAGCTTCGTCGACCATCCGGCGCGGCGCATGGAGGTGGTGGGCCAGCCGGACGAGATCCCGGAGGTGCAGCGCGAGGTTCAGGCCGAGATCGACCGCGCCGAGGGCCGGTCCTGGCCAATGGGCTCGGTCGAGCGCTTCGCCTTCTACGAGGACGCCAAGAAGGCCTATGCCGTGGTCCGGGCCGGGGAGGGGCGGTTCTACGGCTGCTTCCTGCTGAAGATGGGCGTGATCCCGCCGAAGTAGGACCAGACCCATGACCTCGCCGAAGATCGCCGTCCAGGGCGTGTTCGTCGCCGACCTCGCCTTCCGCGCCGCCCGGTTGCCGGTGATGGGCGAGACCCTGCTGTCCAACGGCTTCAAGCTCGGCCCGGGCGGCAAGGGCTCGAACCAGTCGGTCGCCGCCGCCCGGGCCGGCGCCGACGTCGCCTTCATCACCAAGCTGGGCACCGATCCGTTCGGCCAGATGGCGCGGAGCCTCTATGCCGAAGAGGGCATCGACGCGGCCCATGTGCTGACCGATCCGGAGCGGCCGACCGGTGCCGCCTTCATCTTCGTCGACGGCAAGACCGGCGAGAACGCGATCATCATCGAGCCGGGGGCCGCGGCGGCCCTGACCGAGGCCGAGCTGGAGGCGGCGGCGCCCGCCATCGCCGCGGCGAAGGTCTTCGTCGCCCAGCTCGAGCTGCCGCTGCCGGTGGTGCGGCGCGGGCTGGAGATCGCGCGGCGGCACGGCGTGACCACGATCCTGAACCCGGCGCCGGCCATGAGCCTGCCGGACGATCTCTATCCCCTGGTCGACTACCTCACCCCGAACGAGACCGAGGCGGAGAGCCTGGTCGATTTCGCGGTCGACAGCGGCCAGCAGGCGGCGCGGGCGGCGGAGGTGCTGCTGGACAAGGGCGTCGGCACGGTGATCGTCACCCTCGGGGAGAAGGGCGCACTGCTGAAGAGCCGGTCGGAGACCGTGCATGTCCCGGCCTTCTCGGCCGGGCCGGTGGTCGAGACCGCCGGGGCGGGCGACGCCTTCAACGGCGGCTTCGCCCTGGCTCTGGCCGAAGGCCGGCCGGTGGCCGAGGCGGTGCGCTTCGGCTGCGCCGTCGCCGGCCTCTCGGTGACCCGGCCGGGCACGGCGCCGTCGATGCCGCAGCGCGACGAGGTCGAGGCGCTGCTCCGCCAGTCCTGATGCCGACGCAGAGACGGGGTGATGGGTCGCTCGCCGATCGCGGCCTTATCATGATCGAATCGCCCGCGATGGCCGGACTGGCCGCGCTTCGATCGCCGACATTCAAAGCGACCCCAGAACTCTGCGCGCCGCCACCACATCGGCGCTTTGAAAGCTGCTGTTGAACTGCTGGTAGACTGCAGCCAGCTGCGCCATCGCGCCGTCCCGGCGGCCGGTCTGCAGGCTGAGTTCGGCCAGGCTGGTCGCTGCGCGCAGCTCGAAGCTCAACGCACCATATTGGCGCGCGACCCTCACGGCCTCTCGAAGGACCTCTTGTGCCTTCGGCATGTCTCCTTCGCGCCATCGCAGCATGCCATGGAGGCGAAGCAATTCGGCGGTGCACCAACGTTCACCGCCATCCTCTGCATAGTCCAGGGCCTCCTCAACCGCGGCGCGTGCGGCATCGATACGGCCGTGAGATAAAGCTGCCTGCGCAAGCATCGCGAGATGAATCGGGAAATGAATTTTGAGATCGCGAGCCCTGAATTCGTCGATTCCCTCCCGCATCCTGTCGATTGCATCACTGTCGCCGTCAGTGGCGTCGATCGTGGCTTGATAAAAGCGCAGGAATGGCGGCCAAGTGTCGACCTGGCAAAAGCTGGTTTGTGCCGCAAGCATCCTCACCTGATCCTGCGCCAAGTCAAAAAAGCCGCACCAGATCGAAACTGAAATTGCTCCCAGTCCCAATGAATGCATGTGAGAAATTTTGTGGTCGATCGCGGCTGCTGCTGCGACCCCTTCCTGCGCGACGCTGAGTGCTTGATGATGCTCGCCGATGACCCACAGCATGGGGCCGAGATAAGATCGGATCCCAACGAAGCGATCGAGCTGAAACCGCGAGGTTCGTGATCGGTTGGCGACCATCGCATGTTCGCGAGCCAGGAGCCTCAAACCCGCAACAGCGCTCCTGATCTCGCCGCAATAAAAGCGGTTGATCAGTTCCAGCCGGGAAATATCCGGTGCCGCGGAGTGCTCGCTTTCAGCGGCGATGATACTGCGGAGCCCGGCGAGCATCGACACCGCTTCGCGATGGCGGCCCGCGAATGTCTTGGCGCCGACCCAGCCGATCGTCGTTCGAAGCCGATACTCGACTTGTCCGAGTTCTTCGGCAAGCCGCAGGGCTTCCTGCCAGGCCGTCTGCACCTCCGGACCGAGGTTGCCGGAGAAGTTCACATTTTGGGCATGCGCTGCGACCAGCTTCATTCTCAGCATCGGACGGAGGCCGGGCAGGCTGTCGAGGGCGTCCAGTGCTTTCCCGACGCGCGTCCGGATTTCGGAGATCGAGGAAAGCTCACCCCACAGGGGAATGGCTGCGGCGGTCACCCGAACCCCGAGTTCCACGTCGCTTCCGTCGCCGAACGACCAGTCGATCGCCCGGCGCAGATCGATCCCCCAATGACCGTAGCGCGCTGTCCAATCCTCCCTGGTCCGCCAGTTCCATTCGACTTCGGCCTGCTCGAAGAGGACCAGCAGGTAGCGCGCATAGGCCGCCATGGCCGTCTGGTGCTCTTCATGGGTTCGAAGGCGTTCGCCGGCAAAGCTGCGCGTGCTGTCGAGGAGGCGGTAGCGCCGGCGTCCAGCATGGTAGCTGACAGCCAGCAGCGATCTGGCGGCAAGGCTTTCCAGCCAGGCCGCGACATCCTCCGCCGCCGCGAGATGGCCACACACGCCGACCGCATCTTCCAGCACGAATGTGCCGCTGAAGACTGACAGATGACGCAACAGACGGGCTTCGTGCTGCGGAAGCAGCCTGTAGCTCCAGTCCAGCGTCGCCATCAGCGTCATATGGCGGGGCGTCGCGGCGTCCCCCTGCGACGCCAGTGGTTCGAAGCTGTGCTCCAGCAGGCTGAGCAGTGCGGAGGGGCCATCGACGGACAGCCTTGGCGCCGCAAGCTCGATCGCAAGCGCGATGCCGTCCAGGCGGCGGCTGATGGCGGCGAGCACGGGCAGGTCGGTCTGGTTCATCCGATAACCATGGATCTCCGCGCGTCGTACCAGGAGCTCCACGGCCGGAAAGCTCATCGCCGCCGCGGTGTCCGCTTCGCTGCCCTCGGACGGGCAGCGAAGCGGTGCGAGGCGATAGGCGGACTCCCGCCGGCACCGCAGCGGCTCGCGGCTCGTCGCGACGATCAGAAGCCTGGGCAGCGCATGATTCAGATGGTCCGCAACGGCCGCCGTGACGCTCAGCACATGCTCGCAATTGTCGAGCACCAGCAACATGTCCCGGTCGCGCAGCGTTTCGACAAGCCCGGCGAGGACATTGACGAGATTGCTGTCCAGCCCCAGTGCAATGGCGATTGCCGGCGCGACGAGATGCGGATCCTCGATCGCGGCGAGGTCGACGAAGCACACGCCGTCTTTCAACCGCTCGCGGACGTGCCGCGCCGTGGCAATCGCAATGCTGGTCTTGCCGACGCCCGCCGGCCCCACGATCGTCAGCAGCCTGGTCTCCGCGAGCGTGTCGACGATCTCCGCCGTGATCTCGTCGCGCCCGATCAGCACCGGCACGACCGGCAGTTCTCTCACCGCATCCGGGAGAACCGCCTCGACGGGCGGGCCCAGGACGCGCACCGGGGCGACGAACCGGTA
Source organism: Mycobacterium sp. KBS0706 (assembly GCF_005938675.2). Lineage (GTDB taxonomy): Bacteria > Pseudomonadota > Alphaproteobacteria > DSM-16000 > Inquilinaceae > Inquilinus. The sequence continues at coordinate 38,430 of NZ_VCCH02000038.1, read as the reverse complement.
TCCGCGGCCAGGCACCGTCGCGATGTAATTCAAATCGGGCTGACCCCGCGGAAGAGCGCGCCGCAGGGCGGCGATATTGACCTTCAGATTGGCCTCGTGGACGAAAATGTTCGGCCACGCGAAGCGGATGAGCTCGTCCTTCCCGACGAGATCGCCGGGCCTCCGCACCAGGGCGTGCAGCAGATCGAGCGCACGGGCTCCGACATGGATCGGAACGCCACGGTGCAGCAGCAATTGGCGATCGGGTATGAAACGGCATTCGCCAAAGCAGAAAATCCTGCCGTCAGTGCTGTCTGACCAACCCATGATCCCTGCAGCCCCCAATGCGGGCTTCGCGATTGCGGCCGGACCGCCGGATCGCTTCTTCCCTTCCTACGACCGCTAACCGGACTCGCGGTAAAGCAATTCCGCGGCCCGCCCCACCTCGATTCTTTTACCGTTTTTTACCACTCGAAAGCCGCCCCCGGTGCTAGTCAATTGTCCTAGCCCACAAGGCTGGCCTGCGAGCTCTGGCAGGCGCCGGTCGATCAAGGAAACTCTCGCATCTCGCAGACGTGGCTGCAAACGCGGCCATGCGGTGCGCATGCCTGCCTCGAAATGACGGGAATCAGGATCAAGACAAGGCCGCGAATACGATGCCGCGATCCAGCAGCACCCTGACGCTTTCGGATGCAAAGCGGATGCTCGAGGCCGGCGAGGCCAAGGCCGCCGGCATCGGCATCGCCTACAACATTGCAGTGGTCGATGCCGGCGGCGCGCTGATCGCCTTCACCCGGCAGGACGGTGCCCTGATCGGCAGCATCGATCTCGCCATCGGCAAGGCGGTGACGGCGCGGATCTTCGACAAGCGCACGTCCGACCTGGCGGCATTGGCGCAGCCCGGCGCGCCGCTCTACGGGATCGAGCAGAGCAATCGCGGCAGGGTCGTGATCTTCGGCGGCGGCCTGCCGGTCCGGATCGACGGCAGCATCGTCGGCGCGGTCGGGGCGAGCGCCGGCACGGTCGAACAGGACATCGCCGTCGCGGAGGCGGCCGCGGCCGCGGTCAGCGCTGGTTGAACTCTCGAGAATAAGGAGAAGCACATGAAGGCGGCTCGCATACTTGAGTATCACAAACCGCTCGTCCTGGAGGACATCCCGGTTCCGGAGATCCAGGCGGACGAGGTGCTGGTCAAGGTCAAGGCCTGCGGGATGTGCCGATCCGATGTTCTTCTGGTCGATGGATTTTTCCAGGGCTATGGCGACATCCCGCCGCCGGTGATCCCGGGTCACGAGATCACCGGCATGCTGGAGAAAATCGGCGGCGTCGTGCCAAAGGCAGCAGGCCTGGAGGAAGGCGACCATGTGGTGGTCGCGCCCGGATGGGGCGACGGCGTCTGCCGCCATTGCCAGGTCGGCAACACCCACATCTGCCCCAATGTGCGCTGGCCCGGCTTCGGGCCCTATGGCGGGTTCGCGGAATACATCCCGGTTCCGGCACGCTATGTGATCAAGGTGGCGAAGCATCTGAAATTCGAGGAGCTCGCGCCGCTCACCGATGCCGGGCTGACGCCCTATCGCGGCCTTAAGAAGATCCGCAATGCCGGAGGGCTCGGGCCCGACCGGGTCGTCGGCGTGTTCGGCGTCGGCGGCCTCGGCGCCTATGCGGTCCAATATGCCAAGCTGCTCGGCGCCGGCGCGACCGTCGTCGCATTCGCCCGCAATCTCGACAAGCTTGCGATCGCGAAGAAATACGGCGCCGACCACATCATCAGCGTCAAGGGCAAGTCTGCCGACGATGTCGGCAAGGAGCTGAAGAAGGCCACCGGCCAGAACAAGCTCGACGCAATCATCGATTGCGTGGGCGCGCCGGAGATGGTGCAGCTGGGGTTTGCCCTGCTGGCGATCAGCGGCCACTACGCGGATGTCGGCTTCGTCGGCGATCGCATCGACGTCCCGCTGTTCCCGCGCGTGTCGGGAGAGCAGACCTTCCACGGGTCCTTCTGGGGCAACAACGCCGACCTGAGCGAGGTCATGGCGCTCGCCGCCGAAGGCAAGATCCAGCACACCATCAAGACCATCGGCTTCGAGCAGATCAACGAGTATCTCGACCTGCTCAGAGGCAACGACGTGGTCGGCCGAGCGGTGGTGACGTTCTGACGGCCTGAGCGCGCAGCGGGAACCAAAGGAGAAAGCCGTGACCCAACATGTCCTGTTCATCGTCACCAACGCAGCCGTGATCGGTCCGCACAGTCGCAAGACCGGCTTCTTTTTCGCCGAGGTCGCTCATCCTTTCGACGTGCTCGACAAGGCGGAAATCGCGGTGGAGTTCGCTTCGCCTGCCGGAGGATGGACGCCTTACGATGCCTATGATGAGAAAGACCCCGCCCAGAAGGCGTTTCTCGAGAGCAAGGCGTTTCGCCGGCTGAACCACAGCCGCAGGCTGTCCGAAGTGGACGCCGCCGACTACGACGCCATTCTGGTGCCGGGCGGCCTCGGGCCCATGGTCGACATTCAGCGCAATGCCGCCGTGCAGAGCGCCATCGTCCGTGCCTGGACCACGGGGAAGCTCGTCGCCGCGGTTTGTCACGGTCCGTGCGCGCTGCTCGGCGTGGATCTCGGTGACGGCACGCCCTTCGTGCGCGGCAAGCGGCTCACGTCGTTCTCCAAGAAGGAGGAATACGACTATGCCCGCGATGACGTCCCCTACGAGCTGGAGGATGCGTTGAGGGCAGAGGGTGCCGACTATTCGTCAGCATCCAACTGGCAACCTCACGTCATCGTCGATGGACGCCTCATCACCGGCCAGAACCCTGCCTCGGCGGGGCCGCTGGGGAAAGAGTTGCTCGCCGCCCTCAAAGGATGAACCAGCCGGATGCGGACTGAAGCTTCGGGCGTGCGATCAGAACCCGCACGCTCGAAGCCTGGCCGCTGAGAGGAGGCCCGCTTGCCCATTTCACCGGGAGCCGCGCGTGACACAGTCTCCGTCCAAGATCACCGCCATCCTGACCGCTCGCCCGGGAAGGAGCGCTGAGCTCAGAGCGCTGCTCGTCGGCATGGCATCGCAGTGCCGGGCCGAACCGGGCAATCTCCGCTGGGACGTCTGGCACGACTCATCGAACGAAGATCGCTATGTGCTGGATGAGCTGTACCGCGACGCTGCGGCCGTCGAAGCCCATCGAAACTCGCCGCACTATCAAGCCTACCTGGCCAAAATCCCCGAGCTGGCCGATCGGACGGCCGTGGTCTCGGAGGCGGTGGAGGTCGGATAGCTCGGAAGGCGCGGATCGCGGCAACCCTGCCGCTTGGAGAACGAGGACGAGCATGGTCGAGGTTGTGCAAGCGTTTGATCGCGAGCGCATCGCGGAGTTGCCGACGGATGATGCGTCGGCGCTTGAAGCCAAGCTGGCGACGGCGCGCGCCCGATTCCAGGATCGTGCCGCCTGGCTGCAGCCGCATGAGCGGATGGCCGTGCTCCACAAGCTCGCCGGCCTTGTCGAAACGCGGCGCGAGACCTTCGCCATGCTGATCGCGCGCGAAGGCGGGAAGCCCTATTCGGACGCGCTGGTCGAGACCGACCGGGCGATCGACGGCATCCGCAATGCAGCGGATCTGCTGCGCATGCGGGGCGGCGTCGAGATCCCGATGGGCCTCACCCGCGCAAGCGAGAACCGCCGCGCCTGGACCGTCAAGGAGCCGATCGGCGTGGTGGCGGCGATCTCCGCCTTCAACCATCCGCTCAACCTCATCGTGCATCAGGTCGCGCCCGCCATCGCCACCGGCTGCCCGGTCGTCGTCAAGCCGGCCATGGCGACGCCGCTCTGCTGTGTCGAGCTCGTGAGGCTGGTGCATGAGGCCGGGATGCCGGATGGCTGGGTGCAGACGCTGCTGCCCGAAAGCCGTGACCTTTCCGAAGCCTTCGCGACCGACTCCCGTGTCGCCTTCCTGAGCTTCATCGGTTCGGCGAAGGTTGGCTGGCGGCTGCGCTCGATCCTGGCGCCAGGAACGCGCTGCGCGCTGGAGCATGGCGGCGTCGCCCCCGTCATCGTCGACCGGAGCGCCGATCTCGATGCGATCATCGAGCCGATCGCCAAGGGCGGCTACTACCATGCCGGCCAGGTGTGCGTCTCGGTCCAGCGCATCTATGTGCATGCCGAGCTCAGGCAGGCCTTCATCGACCGCCTGGCCGCGCGGGTCCAGCAATTGCGCGTCGGCGATCCGACCCGCGCCGACACCGAGGTCGGCCCCTTGATCACACCCGGCGAAACGGAGCGGGTCGAAAGCTGGATCGATGAAGCGGTGACGAGGGGCGCGCAGCGGATCGGCGGCGGACGCCTCGGCAAGACGACGCTCAGGCCCGCGATCCTCGTCGATCCGCCGCGCGACGCCAGGGTCTCGACGCATGAGATTTTCGGGCCGGTCACCTGCGTCTATGGCTATGACGAGATCGACCAGGCGATCGCCGCCGCCAATTCCCTGCCCGTCGCTTTCCAGGCGAGCATCTTCACGCGCGACCTCGATGTCGCGCTGGACGCCGCCGAACGGCTCGATGCCTCGGCGGTGATGGTCAACGATCACAGCGCTTTCCGCACCGACTGGATGCCGTTCGCGGGTCGGCGCGAGTCCGGCTACGGCATCGGCGGCATTCCCCACACGGCGCATGAGATGACCGCGGAGAAGATGATCGTCTTCAAGCGATAGAGCCGGATCGGCGCGATCGGCACAGCCATCACGAAGGGAGGCAGGGATGCTGGACAAGGCCTATCGCGGTCAATGCGCCGCGGTGAAGGTGCATTGCACGAATGAAGCGGAGCGGCGCAAGCGCGGCCTCACGCTGTTCGCCCTGGCGCTCGGCAGCTTCTGCATCGGGACGTCGGAGTTCGCAAGCATGGGGATTCTCCAGCTGTTCTCGGCCAGCCTCGGCATCGATCTCCCCACGGCGACGAATGCGATTGCGGCCTATGCCTTCGGCGTGGTGATCGGGGCTCCGCTGGTGACGCTGGTGGCGGCGCGGCTGAACCGGCGGACGCTGCTGCTGTGCCTGATGGGACTGTTCATCCTCGGCAACGTCTTGTCGGCGGTCGCCACGGATCTCGGCATGTTCGCCCTGGCGCGCTTCATCAGCGGCATGCCGCAAGGGGCCTATTTCGGCGCCGGTGCCGTGGTGGCGTCGTATATCGTCGGTCCCGGCCATGCGGGAAAGGCGTTCGCGCTGGTCATGACCGGGCTCACGGTCGCGACGATCATCGGCTCGCCGCTGGCGACCTTCCTCGGCCAGACTCTCGGCTGGCGGAACACCTATTTCACCGTCGCCGCGCTGGCCGGCCTGGCCTTCCTGGCCTTGTGGAGCTGGGTGCCCCGGACGGAGGCGCTGCACGGCGGCCCCGTGGTGCAGGAGCTGGCCTCGCTGCGCCGGCCGGCCGTCTGGGCGATGATGCTCGTCGCGGCGCTCGGCGTCGCCAGCATCTTCGCCGTCTACACCTTCGTCGGCCCCTTCGTCACCGACGTGGCGACGCTCGATCAGGCCTGGATCCCGATCGCGCTGGCGCTGTTCGGCCTCGGCATGACCGCCGGCAACCTGATCGGCGGACGGCTTGCGGATGCCCATCCCGCGCGAGGACTGGTCGTGGGCTTCGGCAGCGCCCTGGTCGTCCTCGCGGTGCTGGCGGCCGGCGGCGGCAATGTGTGGGTCCTGATGCCGGCGCTGTTCGGCGTCGGCATGACCATGATGGTCGCCATCCCCACGATCCAGGTGCGCCTGACGGGCTTCGCCCCGGAAGCCCCCACGCTGATGGGCGCCATGAACCTCGCGGCGCTCAACGTCGCCAACGCCATCGGCGCTTGGGCGGGCAGCCTGACCATCGCGGCGGGCTACGGCCTGCTCTCCGCCGTATGGGCAGGCTTCGGGCTGACGCTTCTGGGTCTTCTCGTCTTCGCGCTGACCCAGCCGAAGGCGCCTCAGCTCGCGCCCGCATGACCTGCCATGGGATGCGGCATACACTGACGAATTGATGCCGGGCGATGTCACGCACCGGCGCGAGCATAGGCCGGGACGGAGATCACGCCATGGCGATCAGCGACGATCGGCGAGAGCAGACATATCCGACGCTTTCGACTCTCCAGATCGGCACGGCCCGGCGCTTCGCGAGCGGTGAGCCGCGCCGCTTCGACCCAGGTGATGTCCTCTATGAGATCGGCACCCGCAATGTTCCCGCCTGGCTGATCCTCGAAGGCTCGGCCGACGCGATTCAGCGCGGCGCGGCCGGCAGGTCGTCGGTGATCGCCACTTACTCGCCCGGACAGTTCAGCGGCGAGACCAGCCAGCTGTCGGGGCATGCGACCCTGGCGTCGGTGGTCGCCGGCGACCAGGGCGTGCTGGCGATTCCCTTCGATGCAGCACATCTTCGGGCACTCGTCATCGGGTCGGCAGATCTTGGCGAAGCGATCATGCGCGCCTTCATCCTCCGCCGCGTATCGCTGATCGAGGAAGGGCGGATCGGCGGCGCAGGGTCGGTCCTGGTCGGACGCCGGGAGGCGCCGGACATCATCAGGCTGTCCGGATTCCTGACCCGCAACGGCTATCCCCACGCCATCGTCGCCGCCTGCGAGACCGAGGGGCGCGAGCTGGTCGAACGGCTCGGCATCGCGACTGAAGATCTGCCGTTGATGATCTGTCCGAACGGCACATTGCTCCGAAATCCGAGCGATGCGGATGCTGCGTCCTGTCTCGGCATCATGCCGGATCTCGATCCGGAGAGCGTCTATGACGTGGCAGTGGTCGGGGCGGGGCCGGCCGGGCTGGCCACCGCCGTCTATGGGGCGTCCGAGGGACTGTCTGTCCTGGTTCTCGATTCACGCGCCTTCGGCGGCCAGGCGGGCGCGTCCGCCCGGATCGAAAATTATCTCGGCTTCCCGACCGGCATCTCGGGACAGGCCCTTGCGGGCCGTGCCTTCAATCAGGCGACGAAGTTCGGTGCCGAGCTCGCAATCCCGCTGACCGTCGGAAAGCTGTGCTGTCATGGAGCGGATGCGGACGCTCCATTCTCCCTCGAGCTCAGCAACGGATGCATTGCGCGGGCGCGGTCCATCGTGATCGCGTCGGGAGCGCGCTACCGCCGACCCGATGTTCCCAATGTCGACGCGCTGGAAGGGGCCGGCGTCTCCTACTGGGCGTCGCCGATCGAGGCGCGTCTCTGTGCGGGAGAGGACGTCACCCTGGTCGGTGGCGGCAACTCGGCCGGCCAGGCGGTCGCCTACCTCGCCCCGCAGGTCAGGCACCTGCATCTCGTGGTCCGGCGACCGCTCGAGCAGACCATGTCCCGGTATCTGATCGACCGGATCGCGGCGCTGCCCAATGTCGAGCTGCATGTGGGCAGCGAGATCGTCGCCCTGCATGGCGATCGGGAGACGGGCCTGACCGGCGCCACGTTCCGCGACGCCCGGACCGGCGAGACCGAGGAGTGCGCGTCGCGCCACCTCTTCCTGTTCATCGGCGCCGATCCCAACACGGGCTGGCTCGACGGCTGTGTCGCGATCGACGGAAAGGGCTTTGTGCTCACGGGGGACCGCAGCGGCGAAGGCGATCGACTGCCGCTGGAAACGAGTTGCCCCGGCATCTTTGCCGTCGGCGACGTCCGTGCCGGATCGACCAAGCGGGTCGCCGCCGCCGTCGGTGAGGGGGCCGCCGTCATCGCGCAGATCCATTCCTTCCTGGCGCGAAACGTCGGACGCGCGCTGGGTATGGGGCATTAATCCGCCATTGCCGGAGTTCGGTTTCGGGGCGCTGGAGCGAGGCAGAATGTCCGGTCCGGACGGATCGGGCCCGCGACGACGGCGCTTTGGCGCGACCCGCTTCGACCATCATTTATGCAAAATAAAACCGAAATATCCGAGAAATATTCCAGTAGTTGATGAACGATGAATCCCATTTTTCTGCATAAATTCTTATTTTCATCCGAAATGCGTGTTAGCTTCGGCAGCAGAGGCTCGAAGCCGTCCAGAGAACGGTAGCGTCTGGGACTGCTCATTCCCTGGAGGAGATGGAAATGGCTTCGACAGATTCCTTGGATGGACTTCTTGACGGCGGCGGCTTACTGGGAGGGCTGCTGGGTGGTCTTCTCGGCGAGGACGGCCTGGTAGGAGGGCTGCTGGGCGGTCTTCTGGGCGAGGACGGTCTGCTGGGCGGCGTCGTGGGTGGCGTCGGCGGCTTGGTGGGCGGTGTTGTCGGGGGTGTCGGCGGACTGCTCGACGGCCTGCTCGGTGGTCTGCTCGGCGGCGGCCTCGACGGCCTGCTCGGCAATTTCCTCGGTGAGCTCGGCGATGCCGGCGGGCTGCTGGGCGAGCTGCTCACCCCCGAGCTGATCGGCGGCGTGGTGTCCGGCCTGCTCGGCAATCTCGGCGGCCTGCTGGGCGGTGCGATCGACGGCGTGCCGGTGGGCGACCTGCTCGACGGGCTGTTCGGCGAGGGCGGCCTGCTCAGCCCCGACGGGCTGCTTGGCGGCCTGCTGGGCGAGGACGGGCTGGTGACCCAGTTGGTCGGGGTTCTGAACAATGGCGGCGACCTGATTGGCTCGCTGCTCGCTCCCGACGGCCTGATCGGCAGCGTGGCCGATACGATCGGCGGCCTCGCCGACGGGCTGGTGGGCGATGCTGGCGGTCTGATCACCAGTCTGGTCGGCGGCATGCTGGGGGATGTCGGCGGGCTGTTCGACGACCTGACCGTCACCGGCATCATCGGCAATCTGCTCGATCCGGACGGCCTGATCGGCGGTGTCCTGGCGGATCTCGGCGTCGGCACCGACATCGGCGGGGCCATCGGCGGGATCTTCGATCAGCTGCCGGGGCTGGACGTGCTCGACAGCCTGCTGACCGACGGCATCCTCGGCGGCCTGCTCGGCAACGTGCTGGGGCCGGACGGCGGCGGCCTCACCGACCTCCTGCTCGGCGCCCTCGGCGCCCTGTCGCCGGATGTGCTGATGGCCAACATCGTCGATAGCGGCGGTGTGTCCGGCCTGCTCGAGAGCGTGCTCGGCGGTGGCGTCGACGTGCTCGACACGCTCCTGACCGACGTGCTCGGCGGGGCGTTGAGCGGCAGCCTGCTGCAGGGCGACGGCGGCCTGATCGGCAATTTCTTCAGCGAGTTCGGCATCCTCGGCGGCGACCAGGTCGGCCTGCGCGGCGCGCTCGGCGACGGACTGATCGGGGATGTGTTCAACACGCTCCTGGATGTCGGCGTGCTGGTCGTCGGCAGCGGGGTGATCAACGTCGCCGGCCCGCTCGCCATCGCCGGCACCGTGGCCGACCTCCTGGCCGGCGACGAGGGCCTGCTGCATGGCGGGGTGCCCGAGGCGGCGCTCGCCCAGGTCTTCGGCGAGGACGGCGTGCTCGGCGCCGCGCTGGAAAGCCTGGTCGGCGGCGTCAACGGCCGCGATGGCCTGCAGGCCGTGCTCGACATGTCCGTGACCAACATCTCCGACGTGGTCCAGGACCTGAAGGAGGTGATCGCCGAGTTCCAGGACATCGGCATCGCCGTGCCGCAGCTCAATGCCCTGATCTCGCTGGCCGGGACGCTCGAGGAGGTGGCGGAGACGTCGGCGCAGGTGTTCACCGATCTGCAGGGCGCGATCCGCGACGTCAACGATATCCGGGTCGGCACCTCGGGTGAGGACACGATGAACGGCTGGCTCGGCGACGACCAACTCGACGGCGGCGGCGGCAAGGACCAGCTCTCCGGCGGCACCGGCGACGACCTCCTCAAGGGCGGCGCCGCCGGCGACAACCTCAAGGGCGGGATCGGCGACGACATCCTGGTCGGCGGCGCCGGCACCGACGAGATGACCGGCGGCGGCGGCGCCGACACGTTCCGCTTCGCCGCCGCGTCGGAATCGGCGGCGGGTGCGGGCCGGGACTTCGTCACCGACTTCATCCATGTCGAGGGCGACAAGATCGACCTCTCTGCGATCGACGCGAACACCAGGCTGGGGGCCTTCGGCAACCAGGCCTTCACCTTCATCGGCGCCCAGGCCTTCCACAATGTCGCGGGCGAGCTGCGATTCGCCGGCAGCATCCTGGCCGGCGATACCAATGGCGACGGCAGGGCGGATTTCGAGATCTTCGTCCGCACCCACGGCGCCCTGGTGGCGGACGACTTCGTGCTCTGACCGGCCTTCCGGTCCGGCCGGCCGCGCGGTGTTCATCACCGCGCGGCCTTTTCATGAGCGGTGCGGATCCGGATCGTGCCGGTTGACGGCCGCGTCCCGGCCGCCTATCTCAATCCTCATGAGAACACCACGGACGAACCTGTTGGCGGCGCGTCGAACGCCGCTTCAAGCCCGGGGCTGCTGATCTCGGGGGCGGTGCCCCCGCAGGCCGCAGCCGCCCCGTCGTCCGTTCTCGCCTTCGCCGCATCCGGCGACCTGTCTCCCAGCCTCACCAGAATTCGCGCCCCGGCCGTCATGATGCGCCGGGCCGCACCCGAACCCTCCGGGCACGATCCCGGAGCGGTCGTCCAGAAGAAAGGAAACTCGGCATGTCCCGCAGCAGCCTGCCCAAGCGTCCGGAGATCCACGTCACCGCCGGCGACTATGATCGCCTGGCGGCGCTGGCCGACGCCGCGGCGGATGCCTTCCCGGCGATCGCCGACTTCCTGGCCGAAGAGCTCGACCGCGCCCAGATCATCGACGCGACCGCGGCCAAGGGCGTGGTCCAGATGCACTCGACCGTGGCCTATCGCGACGACGCGACCGGCGAGGAGCACACAGTCACGTTGGTCTATCCGGAGGAGGCCGACATCGCGGCCGGCCGGCTGTCGGTGCTGACCCCGGTCGGCGCCGCGCTGATCGGCCTGCGCAAGGGCCAGACCATCACCTGGATCACCCCCTCCGGCAAGCCGCGCAACCTGACCGTGGTCCGGGTCGAGCCGGCCGTCCGCCGCAGCTAGCTCCGCAGCCCCGCCACCAGCCCGGCCAGATCGTCCATATGCGGGCAGATCAGCCGGGCGCCGGCGGCGCGCAGCCGGTCGGCATGGCCGTCGCGGATGTGGCGCCCGCCGAGGAAGCCGATCACGGTCATGCCGGCGGCGACGCCCGCGGTGGTGCCGGGGACGCTGTCCTCGATCACCAGGCAGCGCCCGGGGTCGGCGCCGAGCTGCGCGGCGGCGTGGAGATACAGGTCCGGCGCCGGCTTCGGCCGCGCCACCGCTTCCGGCGTATAGACATGCGCGCCGAACAGCCCGGTCAGGCCGGCGATCTCGAGCGAGCGGCGGACCCGGGCGGCATGGCTGTTCGAGGCCACCGCCATCGGCAGGCTTAAGGCCGCCAGCGCCGCCTGCACGCCGGGGATGGCGTCGAGGCTGAGCGCCAGCGCATCGTCGATCACCTGCGCCATGCGCGGGCCGATATCCTCCGGGAACACCGTGCCGAAGCGCGCCGCCACCTGGCGCACGATGTGCAGGTCCGGCGTGCCGACCAGCTGCTCCACCAGCTCCTCGACCGGCGCCTGCGGTTCGTAATGCGCGATCAGCCCGGCCACCGCCCGGCAGGCGATGAACTCGCTGTCGACCAGCACCCCGTCGCAATCGAAGATCACCGCCGCGATGCCGCCGGCCGAGGGGGCGGGCGCGGCATTCCGCACGGGGTCGACGGTGTCCATCACATCCTTCTCCATCCGGTTCCGCCGGTTGCGCCGGCGGGGCGAGTCACCATAACGTACGACAAAGCAAAGACGCCGCGCGACAGCAGCGCGGCGACGGGGGAGGTACGGACGTTGCGGGAGCCGATCAAGCACGCCTTCATCTGGCCGGCTTTTCTGGTCGTGCTGCTGGTCGGCATCTTTCCCCTCATCTACTCGCTGACGATCAGCTTCCAGAGCATGCGGCTGGTGCCGCCGCTGCCGCCGCGCTTCGTCGGGCTCGACAACTACGCCTCGCTGCTCGCCAACCCGCGCTTCTGGGCCACCGTGCAGACCACCGCGACTGTCGTCTTCATCTCGGTCTCGGTGCAGTACGTGCTCGGCTTCGCCGTCGCGCTGGCGCTGCATAGCAAGATTCCGGGCGAACGTCTGTTCCGCGTCGGCTTCCTGCTGCCGATGCTGATGGCGCCGATCGCCGTGTCCCTGGTCGGGCGCATGCTGTTCCATTCGACCGTCGGCCCGATCAACGACCTGTTCACCTGGTTCGGCCTGCCGAACCTGCCGTTCCTGACCGACGCGACCTGGGCGCTGGGCACCATCATCGCGGTCGAGGTCTGGCAGTGGACGCCCTTCGTCATCCTGATGATGCTGGCCGGGCTGCAGAGCCTGCCGCAGGACGTCTACGAGGCGGCGCAGCTGGAGAACGCCAGCGCCTGGCAGCAATTCTGGGGCATCACCTTCCCGATGCTGCTGCCGATCTCGGCCGCGGTCGTGTTCATCCGCATCATCGAGGGCTTCAAGATCATCGACACGGTCTTCGTCCTGACCGGCGGAGGCCCGGGCGTGTCGACCGAGACCCTGACCCTGTTCGCCTATCAGGAGGGGTTCAAGAAGTTCAACCTGGGCTACACCTCGGCGCTGAGCTTCCTGTTCCTGATCGTGATCGTGGTCTTCGGCACGATCTATCTGGCGATCCTCAAGCCGCATCTGGAGAAGCAGCGATGAGGGATCTCCAGCGCGGCGGCATGAAGCGCGGCCTGGTCTTCCTGCTGTGCCTGGGCTGGTTCGTGGTGACGCTGTTCCCGATCTACTGGACGCTGATCACCTCGTTCAAGCCGCCGGTCGCGGTCAGCGGCGGGCCGACCTATCTGCCCTGGATCGACTTCGAGCCGACGCTGCAGGCCTGGATCGACGCGTTGACGGGCGTCCGCGGCAACTTCATCACGCCCTTCGTCAACTCCACCCTGATCGGCCTGGCGGCGACGGCGCTGTCGGTGGCGCTGGGCTCGATGGCGGCCTATGCGCTGGTGCGCTTCCCGTTCCAGGTCCGGCTGCTGGCCGGGGTGGCCTTCGCCGTGGTCGCGATCGGCGGCTTCCTGCTGCTGGCGAGCGTCCTGGGGCTGAGGCGCGTGCCGGCGCTGGGCGGCGCACTGGTGGCGGCGCTGGCAGTGTCGATCCTGCTCAACCGTCTGCGCCTGCCGGGCCCGGTGCTGGGCAATGACGACGTCGTGTTCTGGTTCGTCAGCCAGCGCATGTTCCCGCCGATCGTCACCGCCTTCGCCCTCTACCTGCTGTATTCCGAGATCGGCAAGGCCGGGCTGCCCCTGCTCGACAGCTTCTGGGGCATGACGCTGTGCTACACGGCGTTCTCGCTGCCGATCGTGGTCTGGCTGATGCGCGACTTCTTCCAGGCGCTGCCGGTCGAGATCGAGGAGGCGGCGCTGGTCGACGACGTGCCGCGCTTCCGCATCTTCCTCGAGATCGTGCTGCCGATGGCGCGGCCCGGGCTGATCGCCACCTCGATGATCACGCTCAGCTTCGTCTGGAACGAGTTCCTGTTCTCGCTGCTGCTGACCGCCGGCAGCTGGCAGACGCTGCCGATCATGCTGTCGGGGCAGAACTCCTACCGCGGCGACGAATGGTGGGCGATCTCGGTCGCGGCCATGATCTCGATCGGGCCGATGATGGTGATGGCGATTCTCCTGGCCAGGCTGATGCGATCAGGCCTGCTGCTGGGCAGCATCCGATGATCGCGACACAGGGAGGAACAACAATGAAGACCATGCTTCTCGCCGCCGCAGGCGCGCTCGCGCTCACCGCGGCGCTGCAAGGCCCCGCCGCCGCGGCCTGCGACCCGGACTATTCCGGCGTGACCCTGACCGCGGGGTCGCAGACCGGGCCGTTCATCGCTCTGGCACTGCAGATGGCGGCCAAGACCTGGGAGCAGAAGACCTGCGGCAAGGTCAATGTCGTCGAATTCCCGTTCGGCGAGCTGTACCCGAAATACCTGACCGCGATGACGGCGGGCGAATCCACCTTCGACGTCATCACCTTCGCCCCGGCCTGGATGCCGGACTTCTCGCCCTATCTGTCGGAGATGCCGGACTCGGTGCGCCAGGGCAAGGATTGGGAGGACATCGCCCCGGTCTATCGCGACCGGCTGATGGTGTGGGACGGCAAGCACCTGTCGCAGACCATCGACGGCGACCTCCACACCCTGTCCTACCGCAAGGATCTGTTCGACGACCCGAAGGAGAAGACGGCGTTCAAGGCCAAGTACGGCTACGACCTGGCCCCGCCGAAGACCTGGAAGGAATATTACGACATCGCCGAGTTCTTCACCCGGCCCGACCAGAAGCTGTGGGGCACGGCGGAGGCGTTCCGCCGCGGCGGCCAGCAGTTCTGGTTCTTCTTCACCCATGCCGCCAGCTACACCAACGACCCGCAGAACCCGGGCAGCATGTTCTTCGACCCGGAGACCATGGACGCCCAGGTCAACAACCCCGGCTGGGCCAAGGCGCTGGAGGACTACATCAAGTCGGTGAAGTTCTCGCCGCCCGGCGCGCTGAACTTCTCCTCCGGCGACATCCGCACCGCCTTCTCCGGCGGTCAGGTGGCGATGAATTTCGACTGGGGTGACACCGGCGTGATCGCCTCCGACAAGGACCAGAGCAAGGTCGCCGGCCATGTCGGCTCGGCCCTGACCCCGGGGTCGACCGAGATCTGGAACCACAAGACCAAGGCCTGGGAGAAGTTCGACCAGCCGGTGTTCTCGCCCTTCATGGCCTTCGGCGGCTGGCAGGCGGCGGTGCCCTCGGCCGGCAAGAATGTCGAGGCCGCCTGGAACTACGTCGAATGGGTCTCGAACCCGGAAAACAGCGGCATCGCCACGGTGACCGGCGGCTCCGGCGTCAACCCCTACCGCCTCAGCCATTTCGCGCCCGACCGCTGGCTCGCGAAGATGACCAAGGAGGAGGCGGACGAGTACCTGGCGGCACAGCGCGGCAGCCTCGAGGCCAAGAACGTGGCCCTCGACATGCGCATCCCCGGCTATTTCTCCTACACCGAGGTGCTGGAGATCGAGCTGTCCAAGGCGCTGGCGGGCGAGACCTCGCCGCAGCAGGCGCTCGATACGATCGCTCAGGAGTGGAACAAGCTGACCGACGAGTTCGGCCGCGACACCCAGCTCGCCGCCTATCGCGCCTCGATGGGCCTGCCGCCCCTGAAGAAGTAGACCGGACCCGCCCCGCCGCGCATAGCGGCGGGGCGGCGCCCGCCGAAGCTCAGAGACCCAAGGACATCATGGCCCGCGTCAGACTCGAAGCCGTCACCAAGAGCTATGGCGACGTGCCCGTCATCCCGTCGCTCGACCTCGAGATCGCGGACCGCGAATTCGTCGTGCTGGTCGGCCCCTCGGGCTGCGGCAAGACCACGACCCTGCGCATGATCGCAGGGCTGGAGGCGGCGAGCGGCGGCACCATCCGGATCGGCGACCGCGACGTCACCCAGCTGCGCCCGGGACTGCGCAACTGCGCCATGGTGTTCCAGAACTACGCCCTCTATCCGCACATGACGGTGCGCGAGAACATCGGCTACGGCATGAAGGTGCGCGGCGAGCCGAAGGCGGCGATCGACGGCAAGATCAAGGATGCGGCGCGCATTCTCGGCCTCGATCCCTATCTCGACCGCCGGCCGAAGCAGCTGTCGGGCGGCCAGCGCCAGCGCGTCGCCATCGGCCGCGCCATCGTCCGCGACCCGGACGTGTTCCTGTTCGACGAGCCGCTGTCCAACCTCGACGCCAAGCTGCGGATCGAGATGCGAGCCGAGATCAAGGCGCTGCACCGGCGCCTGAAGACCACCATCGTCTACGTCACCCACGATCAGGTCGAGGCGATGACCATGGCCGACCGGGTGGTGGTGATGAATCAGGGCCGGATCGAGCAGGCGGCCGAGCCGCTGACCCTCTATGAGCGCCCGGCCAACCTGTTCGTCGCCGCTTTCATCGGCGCGCCGAGCATGAATTTCCTACCCGCGATCCTGGTCGGCGATGGCCTGCGGCTGGCGGACGGCACCATCCTGCCGGTGCCCACCGCCAAGCGCGCGGCGCTAGCCGGGCGCGACGGCTTGGCCGTCACCATCGGCCTGCGGCCGGAGCATGTGGCGGGCGGCGCCGCCGGCCCGGTGACGCTGCCGATCCTGCCGCGGGTGATCGAGCCGCTCGGTGCCCACACCCTGATCCTGGGCGAGGTGGCGGGCGCCAGGTTCACCGCCCAGGTCGACGCCCATTTCCCGGCCCAGCCGGACGAGCCGACGACGATCAGCCTCGACCCCGAGCGGCTGCACCTGTTCGAGACGGAGAATGGAAGGGCAGTGTGATGGCGCCTGATCGGACAGAGAAAACCATCAGCGAACCGCTGAAGGAGAAAGTCGAGAAGGCTTTCGCCGATCCGCGCGCCAGCGTGCCGGCCCGCGACGTCTTCCGCCGATTGCGGGCTTACCATGCCGCGCAGTCCGCGGCGGATGCCGAGTGACACTTCATTGCCCGTCGTCATCCCGTGCGCGCTGCGGCGCGCAGTGCCGCTGTGCAGACATGGGATCTCTCACAGTCCGAGACAGATCCCGGTCTGTAGCGCACCACTTCGTGCTGCGCCGCGCCCGGGATAACAGATTGAAGTTATCTCTGCCCGTAATGCTGAGCCTGCCGGCTGCAAAGGCGATGACCCTCCGTCACGCCTTTGGCTTGCCATACACCCCGCGCAGGAAAAAATCCCAGATCGCATAGACCAGGGCTGCGCCCCACAGGACCAGCCACAGCCGGTCGCCCAGCCACAGGAACTCGGCGGCCAGCGCGGCGATCAGGAAGACGACGATCAGCAGCCGGACCCAGAGGGGTTCGAGCCAGGGATGGGCTTGCGGCGTCGGCATCGTCTCCAGCGCGTCGGCAGGGCAGGGGCGGGGAGAGTGGCACGGAGCCCCCCCCGGCATCCAGCGGCGTTTTGCGCCGCGCCCGGCCGCGCTATGGTCGGGCCGGGCGACACGAAAGGACTTGCCGATGCCGAAGATCATCCTCGATTGCGACGTCGGCATCGACGATGCGCTGGCGATCCTCTGGCTGGCCGACCGGCCGGGGGTGGAGGTGGCGGCGCTGGGCAGCGTCCATGGCAACGCCCATGCCGAGACCGCCGCAGCCAACGCCCAGCATGTCTTCGACCTGGTCGGGCTCGGCCATGTCCCGGTCGCGGTCGGGGCGGCGGCGCCGCTGGCCCAGCCGGTCAGCATCAGCGGCCATGTCCATGGCGATGACGGCCTCGGCGGCCACGGGCCGACGGCGCCGCTGCGGCCCTTCGCGGCCGAGACCGCGGCCGAGCAGCTGGTCCACCTGGCGCGGGCGGAGCCGGGCACCTTGTCCCTCCTGGCCACCGGTCCGCTGACCAACCTGGCGCTGGCGCTGCATCTCGAGCCGGATCTGCCGAAGCTGGTCGACCGGGTGGTGGTGATGGGCGGCGCGGTGACCGTGCCCGGCAACATCACCGCCGCGGCCGAGGCCAACATCTTCCACGACCCGGAGGCGGCGGAGGCGGTGTTCGCCGCGTCCTGGCCGGTCACGCTGGTCGGGCTCGACGTCACCATGACCGCCTGGCTGGGCGAGGCCGAGCTGGCGCGGATCGAGGCCGATTCCCGGCCGCGCGGGCGCTTCGCCTGGTCGATCCTGCAGCATTATGTCGGCTTCTATCACGGCCGCTACGGCATCCGCGGCTGCGCCCTGCACGACCTGGCGGCGGCGATGCTGCTGCTCGACCCCGGCCTCGCCGACTACACCGACTGGCCGGTCCGGGTCGAGCTGAGCGGCGACCTGACCCGCGGCATGACCCTGGCTGACCGCCGCGGTGTTCCCGAGGAACAGGGGGCGGCGGCGCGGCCCGCGGTCCGGGTGGCGACCCGGATCGACCGCGACCGGGTGGTCGGCGGCTTCCTCGACGGGCTGCTGCGCTGACGGCCGGAAGTCGACCGGCCGCGCTCTACTTGCCGATTGTCGCGATACATTCGGTCGAGCTCCGGCCGCTGCCGCAAGAACGACCAACCTCTGCGCGAGGAATGGTCGGATGATTACTCCGGAAGCACGCGGCTCGCCGACCGCTTGACTGAAATACCGTATTTCAACGGTACTTCAACGGTGGCACAGCCGCGGCGAACCAAAAAAAGCCGTGCATTCATCCATAATGTTCCATTAAATGACCCTCCCCCGGCGGCGTGCTGCCGGGACGATCTTGCGGTTTCGCCCCGGCGAAGGCCGGGGTAAAAAGGGGAGGTTTCATGAAGGTTCGTACTCTGCTGGCAGCGGGGGCTGCGGTCGTCGCCATGGCGGGCTTCACCGCCTCGGCCCAGGCCGGCGCCACGTTCGATGCGGTCAAGCAACGCGGCTTCATCCAATGCGGCGTCAACACCAGCCTGGCCGGCTTCGCCCTGGCGGACAGCCAGGGCAAGTGGACCGGCATCGACGTCGACACCTGCCGCGCCCTGGCCGCGGCGGTGTTCGGCGATTCCGAGAAGGTCAAGTTCACCCCGCTCAACGCCCAGGTGCGCTTCACCGCGCTGCAGTCGGGCGAAATCGACGTGCTGGCCCGCAACACCACCTATTCGCTGTCGCGCGACACCTCGCTGGGCCTGACCTTCACGGCCACCAACTTCTATGACGGCCAGGGCTTCATGGTGAACAAGTCCCTCGGCGTGTCGAGCGCCAAGGAGCTGAACGGCGCCACCATCTGCGTCCAGCCCGGCACCACCACCGAGCTGAACCTGACCGACTGGTTCCGCGCCAACAAGCTGGACTTCAAGCCGGTCGTGATCGAGAAGCTGGAGGATGTCGAGGCCGCCTTCTTCTCCGGCCGCTGCGACGCCTACACCACCGACGCCTCGGGCCTGGCCGGCACCCGTGCCGCCAAGGCGCCGAAGCCGGACGACTACATCATCCTGCCGGAGATCATCTCCAAGGAGCCGCTGGCGATCAGCGTGCGCCAGGGCGACGACCAGTGGGCCGACATCACCCGCTGGGTGTTCTTCGCCCAGGTCCAGGCCGAGGAGAGCGGCGTCACCAGCGCCAACATCGACAGCTTCGGCGATTCGCCGGACCCGACGATCCAGCGCCTGCTGGGCAAGACCCCGGGCATGGGCGAGGCGCTCGGCCTGCCGGAGACCTGGGCCTACAACGCCATCAAGCAGGTCGGCAATTACGGCGAGATGTTCGAGCGCAATGTCGGCGAGAAGACCCCGCTGGGCCTCAAGCGCGGCCTGAACGCGCTGTGGACCCAGGGCGGCCTGCAATACGCGCCCCCGATCCGGTAACGAGGACGATGCCGCCGACCCCGAAACGGGTCGGCGGCTTTGTTTCGGGGCCTGGGATCCTTCGGGCCAAGAAAAGCGACAGGGCGGTTTGAGCGAGGTGTGACGCAATGACCATGGACGTTGCCGCGGCAGGAACTGCCGTGCGCCGTGGATCCGCAATCAACGACCCCAGACTCCGGGCGATTTTCTACCAGATTGTGCTGCTGCTGGTGGTCGTCGGAATCGGCTGGTTCCTGGTCTCCAACCTGATTCACAACCGCGAGGTTCGCGGCATCCAGACGGGCTACGGCTTCCTCTCGCGCGAAGCCGGCTTCGCCATCTCCGAGACGCCGATCTCCTATTCGCCGAGCGATCCCTATGCCCGGGCCTTTCTGGTCGGGCTGGTGAACACGCTGCAGGTCTCGATCCTCGGCATCATCCTGGCGACCCTGCTGGGGCTGGTGGTCGGCGTCAGCAAGCTGTCCTCGAACTGGCTCGTGGCCAAGCTCGCCACCGCCTATGTCGACCTCGTCCGCAACATCCCGCTGACCGTGCAGCTGCTGCTCTGGGCCGGGCTGATCCGGGTCAGCGCCCCGCCGCCGCGCCAGGCGGCGAATCCGGTGCCCGGCGTCTTCATCAGCAATCGCGGCATCCAGGTCCCCTCGGTCGAGAGCAACCCGATCTTCCTGTGGATGGCGGTCGCGGCGCTGGTGGCGCTGGCCGTCGGCTGGGTCATCGCCCGCTGGGCCCGGCAGCGCCAGGCCGCGACCGGGCAGCAGTTCCACAGCTTCTGGGTCGGGCTCGGTCTGTTCATCGGCCTGCCGCTGGTGGTCTGGCTGGCCGGCGGCGCGCCGGCGGCCTTCGAGATCCCGGAGCTGAAAGGCTTCAACTTCCAGGGCGGCTGGACGCTGTCGCCGGAATTCGCGGCGATGGTGATCGGCCTGACGGTCTACACCGCCGGCTTCATCGCCGAGATCGTGCGCGGAGGCATCCTGGCGGTGTCGCACGGCCAGACCGAGGCGGCCCGCGCGCTCGGCCTGCATTCCGGCATCACGCTGCGCCGCATCGTGCTGCCGCAGGCACTGCGCACCATCATCCCACCGCTGACCAGCCAATATCTCAACGTCACCAAGAACAGCTCGCTGGCGGTGGTGATCGGCTATCCGGACCTGGTGTCGATCGGCAACACCATCGGCAACCAGACCGGCCAGGTGGTCGAGGCGATCTCGATCTTCATGGCGGTGTACCTGTTCATCAGCCTGTCGATCTCGATCGCCATGAACATCTACAACCGCAAGATGGCGCTGAGGGAGCGGTGAGCATGGCCAGCACTCGAGCCCTGACCGAACCCTTCGTCGCCACCCAAGAGATCCCGGCGGCGCCGCCGCCCGGATCGACCACCGGACCGATCGCCTGGTTGCGGCAGAACCTGTTCAACAGCTGGTTCAACGCCGTTCTGACGCTGCTGATCGCCTATCTGGCGATCCGGCTGGTCCCGCCCTTCGTCCAATGGGCCCTGATCGACCCGGTCTGGGGTCCGTCGACGCCGGACCAGCCGCCTGCCGATGTCGTGGCGGCGTGCCGGGTCGCGACCGGCGCCTGCTGGGCCTTCGTCGAGGAGAAGTACCGGCTGATCTTCTTCGGCCTGTACCCCTATGGCGAGGAATGGCGGCCGATCATCGCCATGCTGATGCTGGTCGGCCTCGCCGTCGCCAGCACCATGCGCCGCTTCTGGGGCAAGCGCCTGATCGTCGCCTGGGTGGTGGTGGTGGTCGCCGCCATCAGCCTGATGTACGGCGCCGTGCCGCTCGGCTTCTTCGAGGTCCCGATTCCCGGGTTGTCGCTGGTCGAGACCCGGAACTGGGGCGGCCTGCCGCTGACGCTGGGCCTGTCGATGATCGGCATGGCGCTGGCCTTCCCGCTCTCCGTCCTCCTGGCGCTGGGCCGCCGGTCGCACATGCCGGCGATCCGGACCCTGTGCGTGAGCTATATCGAGCTGGTGCGCGGCGTGCCGCTGATCACCGTGCTGTTCATGGCGTCAGTGATGTTCCCGCTGTTCCTGCCCGAGGGCTGGAACTTCAACTACCTGCTGCGCGCCCAGGTGGCGATCATCCTGTTCACCGCCGCCTATCTCGCCGAGGTGATCCGCGGCGGCCTGCAGGCGATTCCCAAGGGCCAGTTCGAAGCCGCCGACAGCCTCGGCCTCGGCTACTGGCAGAAGCAGCGGATGATCATCCTGCCGCAGGCGCTGCGGGTCTCGATCCCGGCCCTGGTCAACACCTTCATCGGCTCCTTCATGGACACCACGCTGGTGATCATGGTCGGGCTGTTCGACCTGCTCGGCGCCGCCCGCCTGGGCCTGTCGGATCCGATCTGGGGGCCGTTCTACAAGGAAGCCTATCTGTTCGTGGCGCTGCTGTTCTTCGTCTTCTGCTTCGCGATGTCGCGATACTCGCAGCGCCTGGAAACCTATCTGAACCGGGGCACGCGCCGCCGCTGACGGAGAGATCGAAATGGCAGTCAATCAACAAGCGACCGCGGCCCAGCCGGAAATCCTGATCCAGATGTCCGGGGTCAACAAATGGTACGGCGAGTTCCATGTCCTCCGGGACATCAACTTCGCCGTCGAGAAGGGCGAGAAGGTGGTGATCTGCGGACCCTCGGGCTCCGGCAAGTCGACCCTGATCCGCTGCCTGAACCGGCTGGAGGAGCACCAGAAGGGCTCGATCGTCGTCGACGGCATCGAGCTGACCAACGACGTCAAGAACATCGACGCCATCCGCCGCGAGGTCGGCATGGTGTTCCAGCAGTTCAACCTGTTCCCGCATCTGACGGTGCTGGAGAATCTGACCCTGGCCCCGATCTGGGTCCGCAAAATTCCGAAGAAGGAGGCCGAGGAGACGGCGATGTACTTCCTCGGCCGGGTCAAGATCCCCGACCAGGCGCACAAATACCCGGGGCAGCTGTCCGGCGGCCAGCAGCAGCGCGTGGCCATCGCCCGCTCGCTGTGCATGAAGCCGAAGATCCTGCTGTTCGACGAGCCGACCTCGGCGCTCGACCCCGAGATGATCAAGGAAGTGCTCGACGTGATGATCGAGCTGGCGCGCGAAGGCATCACCATGATCTGCGTCACCCACGAGATGGGCTTCGCCCGCACCGTGGCGAACCGGGTGATCTTCATGGATCGTGGCCAGATCGTGGAGCAGAACGAGCCCGAGGAGTTCTTCAAGAACCCGAAGTCGGAGCGGACCAAGCTGTTCCTGAGCCAGATCCTGGCGCATTGACGGGCAGGGCGCCGCCGGTCGGGCGGCGCCCCGCTCCATCCCGAGGCCGGTGAGGCGCTGCCCACCGGCCTTTTTTCATGTCCGCCAAGCTTTTTCCTTTCCCGATTGCCGCCGATCCGCCGCCGCAACCGGATGGCGGCCCATCGGACGACGGCATCGTCGACCGGCTCTCCTGACGGCTCCAACGGCCCTGTGTGGCCGTTCGGCCACAGCTCGTTGCGATTTCATCTTACATACATTCTAGGATGTATAATCCCGTTGCCGCGTCTGCGAGGGCAGGACTATGGTCGCCCAAGTCTTGAGGCACCCCGCCGGCCGGCCGCCAAGGTCGATCGGACTGTGGTTTCGAAGACACAGATCGGCGCCGTTGCGGGGAACCGCTTTCGACACGGCCGCCATCGCCCGACCGGCAGCGTCGGGTTCTGCCTGCAGCCCCGGATGGGCAGCCAAGACGGGGCAGGCAAGCAGGCGGGCCGAGAGGCGTCTTGAGCGAACCGCCCTGCATCGGCGTGGGGCATAGGAGGGAAGAATGAAGAAGGTACTGCTGGGTGGCACGGCGCTGGTCGCCGCCGCCCTGATCGGCGCGATGCCGGCGTCGGCGGCCGACGCCGCCAATGTGACGTCCGGTCTGTCGCTGAAGATCAGCGGCTTCGTCGGGTCCCAGGCGACCTTGTCTCTCGGCGACAGCCAGAACGACGAATTCGCCCGCGACTACGACTTCCAGACCAACGCCCGGATGATCTTTGACGTCAAGAACGTCACCGATTCCGGCCTGGAATACGGCGGCCGCATCCGCTTCAACTCGGTCAACCGCCGCGACAACGTCCAGGTCGACCGTACTTACGTGTATGTGAAGGGCGCCTTCGGCCAGGTCACTTTCGGTAACGCGCCGACGACGGCCGACGATTTCGGCTACGTCTATGCGCATGACCAGCTGAACGGCGATATGGGCCTGGGCGCCGGCTTCGGCGACCTGCTCGACGGCAACTTCTTCCTCGGTGGCGGCAACTTCTTCTCGATCGACGCGACCTATCTCGCCGGTCTGAGCAATGCCGACACCCGGATCAAGTACACCTCGCCGACCTTCGACGGCTTCAGCTTCGGCGTCGACTTCACCCCGGTGGTCGGTGGTGCGGAGCATGCCGGCAACGGCGGCCGCAACGACCTCTTCAACGACGACGAGACCTACTACGAGAACGTCGTCACCGCGGGCGTCAACTACGAGCAGACCTTCGACTCCGTGTCGGTCCGCCTCGCCGCGTCGGCCGCCTACGGCAACGGCACCAAGACCACGGCCACCGGCGCCAACCCGAACGGCAACGATCTCGAGGTCTACACCCTCGGCGGCCAGGTCGGCTCCGGCGGCATCACCGCCAGCGTGAACTGGACGCACAACGAGAGCGTCGCGGTCGCGGAGAAGCCGGTCGATACCATCATCGGCGACCTCAGCTACCAGTTCGGTCCGTTCCTGGCGTCGGCGTCCTACGCTTACACCTGGGCCGACAAGGGCAACGGCCTGAACTCGTCCTACGGCAACGGCGAGGATCTCAAGGACAACCACATGGCCGGTGTCAACCTGACCTACACCCTGGCCCCGGGCCTCAACACCTATGCTGAGGTGCTCTACGAAATCCAGAACTTCCGCCAGGGTTCTGAATGGGAGTCCGCCAGCCTCGGCACCGGTATCGTCCTCGGGTTCTAGGACCCGGACGAGCCCGGACCGCAAGGTCGGCTCGAGAAGACCGGGCGTGACGGACCACTCCTAACGGTCTCTGTCTCGTCCCCTCGAAGGCTGAAACGTCACGTCCGGTCGACGGAGGATGCGCGGCTCTCAAGGCCGCGCATCCTCTTTTTTATTGGCTTGAATCGAGCCGCTTATGATTTTTTAACATACATCCAAGAATGTATATTGATGTTGCCCAAAGCTTACGGCGAGATTACCGTCCGGGTGTCTTCGGATAAATCGAGTCCCGGTTCTTTGAACTCGTGTGATGGGCGGAACTCGCCGCGGGAGGACTCGGTCTCGATACTCCTTGTGCAGGATCTCACGGCCCCTGAGCGGGCCTGACGCCGGCAACGAACGCGATCCGGGCGCAGGCTGCCGTGACGATGGGGCAGGAGGAGGGGAAGTGAAGCAGGTTCTTCTCGGTGGGGTGGCGCTGGCCGCCATGGGGCTGGCCGTCGCGCCGCCGGCATCGGCGGCCGACTCGAACGTGGTCTCGGGTCTTCAGCTGAAGATCAGCGGTTTCATCGGCTTCCAGTCGACTCTGGTGCTCAGCGACAGCCAGCACAGCAGCCTCGACCGCGACTACGACTTCCAGTCCAACGCGCGGGCGATCTTCGACGTCAAGAACGTCACCGATTCCGGCCTGGAATACGGTGGCCGCATCCGCTTCGATTCGGTCAACCGCCGCGACGACGTCAACGTCACGCGCATCTACACCTATCTGAAGGGCGCCTTCGGCACCCTGACCTTCGGCGACGCGCCGACGGTCGCCGACGACATCGGCTATGTCTATGTCCATGACGACCTGGTCGGGAACATGGGCGCTGGCGCCATGGATTTCGGCGAGCTGCTGGACGGCGACTTCCCGCTGGGCGGCGGCAACTTCTATTCGATCAACGCCACCTATCTCGCCGGGTTGACCAACCAGGACACCCGGATCAAATACACCTCGCCGACCTTCAACGGCTTCAGCTTCGCCGTCGACTTCACGCCGGTGGTCGGCGGCGCGGACCATGCCGGCAACGGCGGGCGCAACGACCTGTTCAACGACGACGAGACCTATTACGAGAATGTCGTCACCGGCGGCGTGAACTACCAGGACACGTTCGGCGACTGGTCGGTCCGGGGGGCGGCCACGGCGGCCTACGGCCACGGCACCCAGACCTCGGCCTCCGGCGCCAACCCGCACGGCAATGATCTCGAGGTCTACACGCTGGGCGGCCAGGTCGGGTACCAGGACTTCCATGCCAGCGTGAACTGGACCCACAATGAGAGCATTGCCGTGTCCGACAAGCCGGTCGACACCGTCATCGGCGACATCAGCTATCAGACCGGCCCGTTCCTGGCGTCGCTGTCCTATGCCTATACCTGGTCCGACAAGGGCAACGGCCTGGACTCGTCCTTCGGCAGCGGCGAGGACCTGAAGGACAATCACATCGTCGGCGCCAACGTTACCTACACGCTCGCTCCAGGCCTCAACACCTATGCCGAGGTGATCTACGAGAAGCAGAACTTCCGCACCGGCCAGGATTTCGAGAACGCCAACCTGATCACCGGTGTCATTCTCGGGTTCTGAGCGGATAGCAAGAGGGACTGATCTTCCATCTACAACTGTCATGCCCGGGCTTGACCCGGGCATCCGGAGATTGTCGACACCCTCTGGATCGCCGGGTCAGGCCCGGCAATGACAGCAAAGGGAGGTCTCGTCAGGTCGCGAGCGGAATATGCGGCGCTGCGCTGCGCGGCAGCAGGCCGGTCAGGCGCGGGTCGGGCTTGCGCACCACTCGCTGCGCATAGGGTGCGAATCCGGCGCGCTGGTAATGCGCCAGGGCCTTCGGATGGTCGAGGGTGCAGGTGTCGACCGTCATCCGCCGGATCGGCCGCGCCCAGGCGAGGTCGATCAGCGACCACAGCATGAACGGCCCCAGCCGGCGGCCGATGAATTCGGGGATCAGCCCGAAATAGGCTAGGTCGGTGACCTCGCCATCGGCCTGGAACAGCTCGCCGAATCCGGCGGGCACGCCGTCGACATACAGCACATAGACGCCGGTGCGTTCGTCGTTCAGCCGGCCAGCAAGCTTGTCGTCGCCCCATTCCCGCCGGTCGGTCCACAGCCAGTTCGCGCCGACCGTGTCGTAGAGGTAGCGGTAGAAGGACACGGTCGCCGGCTCGGCCCGCATCAGCAGGTGCCGGGCCAAGGGCGGGGGCGGCGGCTGGCGCACCGGCCTGGCCGTCATCTCCAACTGGGTGACGGTGATCGTCAGCTCCGGCACCGCCGCGGCGTTCACGGCCGGCTCCGTGCCGGGCCGGTCTCGACCGGCGTATCGCCCGGCATGCCCCATTCGGCCCAGGAGCCGTCATAAACCGCCGCATCCTCCCGGCCGATCCGGTGCAGGCCCAGCGCCAGCACGCAGGCGGTGATGCCGCTGCCACAGCTGGCCGTCACCGGCCCGCTCTCCGGCAGCCCGGCGGCGGCGAAGCGCGCAGCGATCGCCTCGGGCGGCAGCAGGGTCTTGGTCGCCGGGTCCAGCAACTCGCCGAAGGGCAGGTTCAGCGCGCCCGGAATATGGCCGCCGCGCAAGCCCGGCCGCGGCTCCGGCGCCGTGCCTTCGAAGCGCTCGCGCGCCCGGGCGTCGATCACCATGCCCACCGTGCCGGCCAGCACCTCGGCCTTGCTGCGCACCAGCGCCGGCCGCGGATGGGGGGTGAAGCGCGCCGGGGCGAGGGTGGGCGCGCCGCTCTCCAGCGGCTGGCCCTCGGCCCTCCAGGCCGGCAGCCCGCCATCCAGCACCGCCACGCCGTCATGGCCGAAGGCGCGCAGCATCCACCAGGCGCGGGCCGCGCTCATCAGCCCATGCACGTCGTAGCAGACGACGAAGCTGTCATTGCCGATGCCCAGCGCCGCCATCCGCTCGGCGAACAGCGCGGGCGGCGGCAGCATGTGCGGCAGCCCGCCGGGCGCCTTGCTCTCCGGCGCCGCGATGTCGTCGACATCGAACAACACCGCGCCAGGGATATGGGCCTCGGCGAACTCCGCCGCGGCGTCGCGGTTGGTGCCCGGCAGGTGGTAGGTGGCGTCGACAATGCGGACATCCGGATCGTCGAGATGGTCGGCCAGCCAGGCGGTGGAGACGATGGTGTTCATGCTTCGCCTGCGAAGGTGAGGACGACCCGGCGGTTCTGCTTGCCCTTGTTCTCGATCTTGGCGATCGCGAGCGGGCCGATCTCCGAGGTGTTGCGGACATGGGTGCCGCCACAGGGCTGCAGGTCGACCGGGCTGGCGGCATCGCCGATCCGCACCAGCCGGACCCGGCCGAAGCCGCTCGGCGGCTTCACCGACATGGTGCGCACCAGCTCCGGCCGCGCCGCCATCTCCTCGTCGGTGATCCACTCGGTCGTGATCGGCAGGGCGGCCGCGACCAGCTCGTTCAGCCGGGCGGTGATCGCCGCGGCGTCCAGCGCATCGCCCGGCAGGTTGAAGTCGAGCCGGCTGCGCTCGGCGCCGATCTGGCCGCCGGTGACGTCGCCGGGCACGGCGACGCACAGCAGGTGCAGCGCGGTGTGCATCCGCATGTGGCGATAGCGCCGCTCCCAGTCCAGCGCCAGCTCGACCGGCGTGCCGGGGGCGGGCAGGGCGGCACCATCGGCCGCGACATGCCGGACCTCGTCCGGGGTCGCGCCCTTGCGGGCCTCGGCCACCGCCGCCTCGCCTCCGGCCCAGCGGATGGTGCCGCTGTCGCCCGGCTGGCCGCCGGCGGTGGCGTAGAACACAGTCCGGTCCAGGACGATGCCCTCCGGCGTCGCGGCGACCACGGTGGCGGCCGCCTCGCTTGCATAGGCGTCGTCGCGGAACAGCAATTCGGTCATGCGCTGGTCTCCAGCCAGTCGGGTTCCGGCAACCCCTTCTCGCGCAGGAAGTCCGGATTGTAGAGCTTGGACTGATAGCGGCTGCCGTGGTCGGCCAGGATGGTGACGATGGTATGGCCCGGCCCCATCCGCCGCGCCATCTTCACCGCGCCGGCCAGGTTGATGCCGGTCGACCCGCCGAGCAACAGCCCTTCCTCCCGGGCCAGGCCGAACAGGATCTGCAGCGCCTCCGCGTCGGTCGCCTGCTGCGCCCAGTCCAGCGGCATGCCCTCCAGGTTCTTGGTGACCCGGCCCTGGCCGATGCCCTCGGTGATCGAGCTGCCCTCGGCCTTCAGCTCGCCATGTTCGTACCAGTTGTACAGTGCCGCCCCCAGCGGGTCGGTCAGCGCGATCCGGATCTTCGGGTCGCGCTCCTTCAGTGCCAGGGCGACGCCGGCCAGCGTGCCACCGGTGCCGACGGCGCAGGTGAAGCCGTCGACGGTGCCGCCGGTCTGATCCCAGATCTCCGGCCCGGTGGTGCGGTAATGGCCATCGCGGTTGGCGACATTGTCGAATTGGTTGGCCCAGATCGCGCCGTTCGGCTCGGTCTCAGCCAGCTCGGCCGCCAGGCGCCCGGAATAATGAACGTAGTTGTTCGGGTCCTTGTAGGGCACCGCGTCGACCTCGACCAGCCGGGCGCCGGCCAGGCGGATCGCGTCCTTCTTCTCCTGGCTCTGGGTCCGCGGCAGCACGATGACGCTGCGATAGCCCAGCGCTCGGCCGACCAGCGCCAGGCCGATGCCGGTGTTGCCGGCCGTGCCCTCGACGATGGTGCCGCCCGGCTTCAGCGTGCCGCGCGCCTCGGCGTCGCGGATGATCGCCAGCGCCGCGCGGTCCTTGACCGAGCCGCCGGGGTTCAGGAACTCCGCCTTGCCCAGGATCTCGCAGCCCGTCTCCTCAGACAGGCGGGCGAGGCGGATCAGCGGCGTGTTGCCGATGGCGCCGACGAAGCCGTCGACGATCCGGCGGGAAGGCGTGTCGCTCATGCTCGGTCCCAATTCTCGGTCTTCGGGGTCCTCACAGACCTTAGAGGGCGCTATCGGTGGCTTCAAGCGGGGCCCAGCGGCGGCGGAGCGACGCCCGGTTCAGCGCGAACCATTGCAGCGCGATCAGGGTGATGGCGTTCTGGATCCGCCCGTCTGCCAGCAGCGCCAGGGCGTCATCCGCCGCCATCGGCAGGATGCGGATGTCCTCCTGCTCGGTCGCCAGCCCGTGCAGGCTGCCCTCGGACGGCGCTGCGACCCGGCCGCAAAACAGGCTGACCCATTCGTTGAAGCCGCCGGGGCTGGTGGCGAATTCGCCGACCGGCAGCAACTCGGCCACGTCCAGGCCGGTCTCCTCCTGCGTCTCGCGGGCGGCGGAATGCTCTTTCGACTCGCCGGCATCGATCAGCCCTGCCGGGATCTCGACCATCCAGCCCGGCCGGTCGGCGATCCAGGCGCCCAGCCGGAACTGCTCCAGCAGCACCACCCGGTCGGTGACCGGGTCGTACGGCAGCAGGGCGACGGCCGGACGGCGCAGCACCAGCTCGCGCACCAGCGGCCCGGTCCAGCCGCCGTCGAAGCGGCGGTGGCGCAGCTGCAGCCGATCCAGCCGGAAGAAGCCGGCATACTCCGTCCGCCGCTCGATCAGCTCGACATCGGCATCATTGTCGAAGGCCACTCTCATTCACTCCATGCGGGCTCGGGCCGGACGATAGCGGCGCCGCCGCCCGGACGCCACGGCGCCGCGTGCCGCACTCCGGCATTTGGGTTTGACGCCGCGGCGGCCCGGCCGTGATACTTCCAATCGGACCCGCTGGGCTGCGATGTCGCGGACGAACGCTTCCCCGTCGCCAGGGGAAACAAGGCGATGGCTCGCGGGCCGTCTAATGAGCCTGGTTGCGGGCCGAGGCTTCAGAAACTCAAGAAGGCCCGTCGCCCGGCAGGGTGGTTCCAAAGCGTCTCGACAGGGAGAGCCTGATGGACATCAAAGATCTGGGTAAGGTTCACGTCGCGATTCCGAAGCTGGCGGAGGATTTGCGCGACGGCAGGCTCGACCGGCGCGAGTTCCTGCGCACCTCGGTGCTGCTCGGCCTGGCGATCCCGACCGCTTATTCCGTGGCCTCGATGGTCACCGGCGAGCCCATCATGCCGCAGGCGGTGGCGCAGGAGACGCCGCGCAGGGGCGGCACGCTGCGGCTCGGCATGTTCGTCATGGATGCCAGCGACCCGGCGATCTACGACTGGTCGGAGAAGGGCGATTCCGGGCGGCAACTGGTCGAGCCGCTGGTGCGGGTCGGCACCGACAACCTGTCCCATCCCCATCTCGCCGAGAAATGGACGGCGAATGACGACGTCACCGTCTGGACTCTGTCCCTTCGCAAGGGCGTGAAGTGGAGCAACGGCGACGATTTCAACGCCGACGACGTGATCGCCACCTTCACCCGCTGGCTCGACAGCAAGACCGGCTCCTCCAACCAGGGCCGGTTCAGCGGCCTGACGGTGAAGGAGGGCGACACCATCAAGATGGCGCCGAACGCGCTGGAGCGGGTGGACGACCACACGGTGCGCTTCCATTTCCAGAACGCGATGCTCGCCTTCCCGGAGAGCCTGGGCGACTATCCGGCGCTGATCACCCATCGCGACTTCGCCACCAAGCACGAAGCCAACCTGATCAAGAATCCGATCGGCACCGGTCCCTTCAACCTGAAGGAATACACGGTCGGCCAGCGCGCGGTGTACACCAAGAAGGCCGATTACTGGGGCGGCGAGCCCTATATCGATGAGCTGCAATTCATCGACCTCGGCGCCGACCCGGCGGCGGAGCTGGCGGCCCTGTCCTCCGGCCAGGTCGACGTGCTGTATAAGCTCGATCCCAACCTGCTGCCCGGCTACCAGGCGAACCCGCAGCTCAAGGTCTATGAGAAGGAGACAGCGATCGTCGGCATCGCCCGCATGCGGGTGACCGAGAAGCCGTTCGACGACAAGCGGGTGCGCCAGGCGATCCAGGCCTGCATGGACCACGACAAGCTGCTGCAGCTGGCCTATCAGGGGCTGGGCACGGCGGGCGAGGACTTCCATGTCGCGCCGATCCATCCCGAATACACCAAGCTCGGGGCCGTGCCGCAGGACTACGAAAAGGCCAAGAAGCTGCTGGCCGATGCCGGCCATCCGAACGGCCTCGACCTCGAGATCAACTGCGTCGACGACCCGAAATGGGAAGGCCAGATCGGCGTGGTCGTGTCCGAGATGGTGAAGCCGGCCGGCATCAACCTGAAGGTCAACATCCTGCCGGGCGGCACCTATTGGGACCGCTGGACCTCCTGGCCGTTCAGCGTGACGCAGTGGACCACCCGTCCTCTCGCGGTCCAGGCCCTCGGCCTGGGCTATCGCACCGGCGGGTCCTGGAACGAGACCGGCTACGCCAACCCCGAATTCGACAAGCTGCTCGACCAGGCGCAGGCGACGGTCGACGTGGCGAAGCGCAAGGAGCTGGTGAAGCAGCTCGAGCAGATCATGCAGGAGGACGCGATCACCATCATTCCGTTCTGGGCGAAGATCTACACCGCCAGCACGGACAAGGTGCAGGGCTTCGCCTACCACTTCGCCCGCGAATTGTATTTCGAGAAGGTGTGGCTGTCGGCGTGACGGCTCTTTCGCCCAACACAATCGAGTCCCCCCTCCCCTTGCGGGAGGGGGGGCAGGGGGAGGGGGTTCGTGCCGCCAGAGCCGGCGCCGAGCCCGGAAGGCTTTGAGGAGGCCGTCAGACCATGCTGATCTTCCTCGCCAAACGCGCCTTCTTCATGGTCCTGACCATGCTGGCGGTGTCGCTGCTGGTCTTCCTGCTGCTGGAGGTGAACGGGTCGTCCGTCGCGGTGAAGGTCCTCGGCCCCTACAGCTCGGTGGAGCAGCGGAACCTGTGGCTCGAGGCGCATGGCTATTTCGCGCCCTGGTATGAGCGCTATTTCGCCTGGCTCGGCCGCATGGCGAGCGGCGACTTCGGCACCTCGCTGCGCTTCAAGACCTCGGTCGCCGACGTGCTCTGGCCCCGGCTCGGGAACACCGCGATCCTCGCTGCTTGCGTCTTCCTGATCATGGTGCCGGTCTCGGTCGTGCTCGGCGTCCTCGCCGGCATGCGCGAGGGCTCCGGCACCGACCGCTCGATCTCGGTGCTGTCGATCGTCACCACCTCGGTCCCGGAATTCGCCTCGGCGACCTTCCTGTCCTTCCTGTTCGTGCTGGTCCTGAAGTGGCTGCCGGGGACCAGCGGCATGAGCCAGGGCTTCGACGTCCTGCAGCTGGTCATGCCGGTCGCGGTCCTGGTGCTGTACGATTTCGGCTACGTCACCCGGATGATGCGCGCCTCGATGGCCGAGGTGATGCAGAGCCCCTATATCCGCACCGCGGTGCTGAAGGGCATCCCCTACAAGCGGGTGATCCTGCGCCACGCCCTGCGCAACGCCCTGATCGCGCCCTTCACCGTGATCGTGCTGCAGATCAACTGGCTCTTGTCCGGCGTGATCGTGGTCGAGGCCTTCTTCGGCTACAAGGGCTTCGGCGCCCTGCTGCTCGAAGCCTCGCTGAACCAGGACATCTACCTGATCCAGGCCTGCGCCATGGTCTCGGTCTTCGTCGCCGTCGCGACCCAGACCATCGCCGATGTCGGCTACACCTACCTCAACCCGCGCATCCGCTTCACCTGAGGGGTCGGAATGGCCGAGATCTCGCTGCCGCCACCATCCTCGCTGGGCCGCAACCCGATCCTCCGCGCGCTGCGCTCGGTGCTGCTGCTGCGCGAGAGCTGGGTCGGCGTGGTCGGCGTGCTGATCGTCCTGTTCTGGATCGTCGTGGCGCTGCTGGCGCCGGTGATCGCGCCGTTCCCGCCGAACCAGAACCTGCTGCCGTTCAAGCCGCCCGGCACGGTGGCGCCGGATGGCGGGGTGTTCTGGCTCGGCACCGACCAGCTCGGCCGCGACATCCTCAGCCGGGTGATCTGGGGCGCGCGCCGGGTGCTGATCTACGCCCCCCTGGCCACCGCCTGCGCCTATGCGCTCGGCGTCACCATGGGGCTTCTGGCCGGCTACAAGCGCGGCCTGTGGGACGACGTGCTCAGCCGGATCGGCGACATCATCCTGTCCTTCCCGATCCTGGTGCTCTACGTCGTCATCATCACCACCTTCGGCCCGTCCGGCATCAACATCGTGCTGGCGGTGACCTGCGCCAGCGCCCCCGGCATCATGCGCATCGTCCGCGGCCTGACGCTCGACCTGCGCAACCGCGACTATGTCGCCGCGGCACAGACCCGGGGCGAATCCTCGCTCTACATCATGTTCGTCGAGATCCTGCCGAACGCCCGCGGGCCGCTGATCGTCGATGCCTGCCTGCGCCTCGGCTACACCATCATCACCATCGGCGTGCTCGGCTTCCTCGGCCTCGGCCTGCCGCCGCCGGATCCGGACTGGGGCGGCATGGTCAACGAGACCCGCGCCATGGCCGCCTTCGCGCCCTGGATGACGGTCTTTCCCTGCATCGCCATCTCCTCGCTCGTCCTCGGCCTGAACCTGCTGGCCGACGGGTTGCGCGAAATCTCGCTGAAGGATTGAGGGCATGGCTGTCGAGCTGATCCCGCCGCGCGACACCACCACCCCGATCCTGGAGGTCGACAAGCTGTCGATCTCCTACCTCACCCGCGCCGCCGAGATCCCGGCCGTGGTCGACTTCTCGCTCACCGTCCGCCCCGGCGAATGCGTCGGCCTGGTCGGCGAAAGCGGCTGCGGCAAGTCGACCGTGGCGATGGCGATCATGCGCTATCTCGGCCGCAATGGGCGCATCGCCGGCGGCTCGATGAAGTTCCGCGGCCGCGACCTGATGGCGATGTCGGAGGAGGAGCTGCGGCGGATCCGCGGCGCCGAGATCGCCATGGTCTATCAGGAGCCGATGGCGGCGCTGAACCCGGCGCTCAGGATCGGCGACCAGCTGGCCGAGGTGCCGCTGTGCCACGAACCCGGCTGCACCCGCGAGCAGGCGCTGGCCCGGGCCCGCGACATGCTGGCCCGGGTCCGGCTCGGCGACCCCGACCGGGTGCTGCAGGCCTATCCGCACCAGATCTCGGGTGGCCAGCAGCAGCGCGTGGTGATTGCCATGGCGCTCCTGTCCAACCCGTCGCTCTTGCTGCTCGACGAGCCGACCACGGCGCTCGACGTCACGGTCGAGGCCGGCATCGTCGACCTGATCGCCGAACTCGGCCGAACGCTCGGCACCGCCATGCTCTACATCAGCCACAATCTCGGGCTGATCCGCGAGACCTGCGACCGGGTCTGCGTCATGTATGCCGGCCAGGCGGTGGAGGAGGGGACGATCGACCAGATCTTCGCCGCCCCGCGCCATCCCTACACCCAGGGCTTGTTCGGCTGCATCCCGACTCCCGGGCGGGACAAGACCGCCCGGCCGCTGGTGCCGATCCGCGGCCAGCTGCCGCTGCCGCAGAACCGGCCGAAGGGCTGCTGGTTCGGGCCGCGCTGCGACCATTTCCAGGCCGGCCGCTGCGATGCGGCGCCGGTGCCAATGCTGGCCGCCAGCGAGACCCGCGGGGTGCGCTGCCTGCGCTGGCAGGAGATCGAGGCGTTGCCGCCGGTCCCGGCGCCGCTCGAGGTCATGCCCGCCGCCGTCGCCGCCGTCGCCAACGACCTGCCGGTGCTGGAGGTCGCGGCGATGCGCAAGCATTACCCGATCTACGACAGCTCGATCGCCGCCCTGTTCGGCAGCGACCGTACCCGCTACGTCCGCGCCAATGAGGCGATCAGCTTCGAGGCCAAGGGCGGCCAGACCGTCGCCATCGTCGGCGAAAGCGGCTGCGGCAAGTCCACCTTCGCCCGGGTGCTGATGGGGCTGGAGACGGCGACCGACGGCTCGGTGTCCTTCCGCGGCACCGATATCGGCCGCAAGCCGGTGCAGCAGCGCGACGCCAAGCTGCTGTCCTCGCTGCAGATGGTGTTCCAGAACCCGAACGACACGCTGAACCCCAGCATGACCGTGGGCCAGCAGATCGGCCGGGTGATCCGCAAATTCGGCGTCAAGCAGGGCCGGCGCGACGTCGAGGAGGAGGTGCTGCGCCTGCTCGACCTGGTCAAGCTGCCGCGCGCCTTCATCGACCGCAAGCCGCGCCAGCTCTCCGGCGGGCAGAAGCAGCGCGTCGGCATCGCCCGCGCCTTCGCCGGCGCTCCCGCCATGGTGGTGGCGGACGAGCCGGTCTCGGCCCTCGACGTCTCGGTCCAGGCGGCGGTCACCGGCCTGCTGGTCGACATCCAGCGCCGCTCCGGCACCACGCTGCTGTTCATCAGCCACGATCTCGGCGTGGTCCGCTACTTGGCCGACCGGGTGGTGGTGATGTATCTCGGCCAGATCATGGAGCAGGGGACGACCGACGCCGTCTTCCAGCCGCCCTATCATCCCTACACCGAGGCGCTGCTGGCCGCCGTGCCGGTCGCCGACCCGACGATCGAGAAGAAGCGCATCATCCTGGAAGGGCCGCTGCCTAGCCCGCTCGACCCGCCGCAGGGATGCCCGTTCAACACCCGCTGCCCGCGCAAGCTCGGCGGCATCTGCGAAACCGAGGCGCCGCCTGAGCGCGCCGGCGCCGACGGCCACGTCATCCGCTGCCACATCCCGCTGCCGGATCTGGCGGCGGTGGAACCTGTGCTGGGGCGTGCGGGTTAGACGTGGCGGTGCAGATCGCCTTATGCGGGTATTGCGGCCGGGTTTCTCGCGACATACTATAGTATGAGGCGGGCCGGGTTCGACACTGCGGCAAATAGGGGGACCGCACCAGATCGATCGTTCGCGATCGTATTCGGTGTCGGGCGTGGCTCGCAGGAGGAACTGACAGTATGGCGACCCGCGGCTTGGACCGACAGCGCCGGCGCAAGACCATCACCGAAGATGGCCCGGATCCGGTGGATATCCATGTCGGTACCCGACTGCGCCAGCGCCGCACCCTCCTGGGGATGAGCCAGGAGAAATTGGCTGCGGCCTTCGGCGTGTCCTTTCAGCAGATCCAGAAATACGAGCGCGGCGCCAACCGCGTCAGCGCCAGCCGGCTGCACCAGTTGACGCGCATTCTCAACGTGCCGGTCGGCTATTTCTTCGAAGGCATGGCGGACGTCCCGCAGAACGGCTCCGCCCACCATCCGGCGCATGACAGCGAGATGGTGGCCAGCCGCGAGACGCTGGAGCTGGTGCGCGCCTATTACCGGATCGAGGACCCGACGGTGCGCCGCCGGCTGGTCGACCTGCTGCGCTCGCTCGGGCCGGACGCCGTCGAGCACTGAGGCGGCCCGACCGTTGAGGCGCTTTGTCCGGGCCGCGTTTCAGGCTGGCGTCGGGGCCGGGGCGGGGCTACATCAGCCCCAGTCCCGATAAGCCCGAGGCTTGCCCGTGTCGCTTCCCTTCGTCGACCTCAAGCAGCAATACGCCCGCCTGAAGCCCCTGATCGACGCCCGCATCCATGCGGTGCTCGACCACGGCCAGTACATCCTGGGGCCGGAGGTGGCGGAGCTGGAGGGCGAGCTGGCGCGGCGGGCCGGCGCCCGCCACTGCCTGACCGTGGCCAGCGGCACCGACGCGCTGATCATGCCGCTGATGGCCCGCGGCATCGGCCCGGGCGACGCCGTCTTCGTCCCGGCCTTCACCTTCACCGCGACGGCCGAGGCGATCCTGCTGCTCGGCGCCGCGCCGGTCTTCGTTGATGTCGATCCCGCGACCTATCTGGTCGACCTGGCCGATCTCGATCGCCGCATTGCCGCGACCAAGGCCGTGGGCAGGCTGGCGCCGAAGGCGGTGATCGCGGTCGACCTGTTCGGCCTGCCGGTCGACTATCCGCAGCTGCAGGCGATCGCCGACGCGCACGGCCTGTTCGTCATCGATGACGCGGCGCAGAGCTTCGGCGGCGCCTTCCACGGCCGCCCGGTCGGGTCGCTGGCGCCGGTCACCGCCACCAGCTTCTACCCGGCCAAGCCGCTGGGCTGCTACGGCGATGGCGGCGCCATCTTCACCGATGACGACGAGCTGGCCGCGGTCCTCAAGTCGATCCGCGTCCATGGCGAGGGCAAGAGCCGCTACGACACGGTGCGGGTCGGTCTCAACGCCCGTTTCGACACCATCCAGGCGGCCATCCTGCTGGCCAAGCTGCCGAGCTTCAATGAGGAGCTGAAGGCCCGCGACAAGCTGGCCCGGCACTATTCGGCCCGGCTGTCGAACCGGGTCCAGACCCCGGTGATGCCGGACGGGCTGACCTGCGCCTGGGCGCAGTACACCATCCGGGTGGCGGACCGCGACGCGGCGCGGGCCAGGCTGGGCGAGGCCGGGGTGCCGACCGCGATCTACTACCCGACGCCGATGCACCTCGCCGAGGCCTATCGCGCCCATGGCGAGGGCGAGGGCTCCCTGCCGGTGAGCGAGGCGCTGAGCCGCGAGGTGCTGAGCCTGCCGATGCACCCCTTCCTGTCCGACGCCGACGCCGACCGCGTCTGCGACGCGGTGATTGCCGCGGTCGGTTGAGGCCGCTCCCTTCGGTGCCTGCTCTCGCGGCGCGAACCCTTGTCGACGAAAGAACCGACGCCCGCCCTCTTTGTCCGAAGCTGGCCCTACCGCGTTGCCACCGCCACCGCGGCACCGGCCATCACCGCGCCGGTGCCGCGGTTGATCGCCTTCAGCGCCCGCGGCGACCGGAACATCCGCCGGGCGCGCAGCGCCAGCACGACATAGAGCGCCAGCACGGTGCCGTAGACCACGACCAGCGTGGCGGCGAGCTCGGCGAAGCCGACCCAGTTCAGCCGCGGCAGGTCGATGATGGTCGGCAGCAGCGCCAAGTAGAATAGCGTCGTCTTCGGGTTGCCGAGGCAGACCGAGATGCCGGTCAGGAACAGCCGCAGGCCTTCGCCGCGCACCGGCTGCGCCTCGGCCGGCGCCGCCGGCGGGGCGGTCCACAGCTTCCAGGCGAGATACACCAGATAGGCGGCGCCAGCGTATTTGATCACGACGAAGACCGGCTGCAGAGTCGCCGCAAGCATGGCGAGGCCCAGCGCGGTGGCGCCGAGCCACAGCAGGTCGCCGGCCACCAGCCCGGCGCAGAAGGACAGCGCCCCGCGGCTGCCGCGGCCGAGCACGCGGGCCACCAGCGCCGCGGTGGTCGGGCCCGGCACGGCGCAGGCGACACCGAGCGTGACGGCGTAGATCAGCAGCGTCGACAGCTCCATCGGTGGATCTCCCCGGGTGTGCCGCCGGATTATGCCCCGGCCTCGCCGAACCGGCCAGCGCCGCGGCTTCAG
>NZ_VCCH02000378.1 GCF_005938675.2 Mycobacterium sp. KBS0706 | reverse complement strand
TCGACGGCGACACCGTCACCCTGACCGGCGGCTCGGCGCTGCATGGCACCGTCTCGCTCAATGCCGATGGCGATCTGGTCTACACGCCCGACGCCAATGCCAATGGCCCGGACGTCGTCACCTACACCCTCTCCGACGGCAATGGCGGCACCACGACCGGGACCTTCAATGTCGGTGTTGCCGCGGTGAACGACGGCCCGACCGCCGGCACCGTCGCCGACCAGAGCACCGATGAGGACACCCCGCTCACCGTCTCCAAGACCCTGATCCTGGCCGGCGCCAGCGACGTTGACGGCGACACCGTCATCCTCACCGGCGGGTCGGCGCTGCATGGCAGCGTGTCGCTCAATGCCGATGGCGACCTGGTCTACACGCCCGATGCCAACG
>NZ_VCCH02000377.1 GCF_005938675.2 Mycobacterium sp. KBS0706 | reverse complement strand
CAGATCGTGAGGTAACCCAGCCGCCCACCAGAAATTGAGAGGCCAGACCACCGCCGAGTGCAATCGCCGCCGCGATCGATACCGCAATCCATGTCGTAAGTTTGGAGAGTCGGGCGGCCTTGACGCGGCGGACAGGAGCGGCTGCCACGTTGGCTACCCGTGCCACCTCGACGGCCTTCTTCCGGAATGGGTGCTTCTTCGAATGCATCTTTGATCTGCGCCCAACAGCCGCAACACCTCAGGGACATTTCCCGGGCCTGCGAGAGCCGAGACGGCGTCCCGGTCAGCGCACGGTGGCAGCCACGCGCTGTTGTCGCGTCTTGAGGAGGTCCAGCCCCTCCTCGTCTTCGGGCGGCAGCGGCGTGATCGCGATGTCGGTGTAGGGTGT
>NZ_VCCH02000376.1 GCF_005938675.2 Mycobacterium sp. KBS0706 | reverse complement strand
TGACTGCCGCTCGTGCCGAAACGCCTGGACGTAGCAGCGCCGCGAGTAGCCCAGCGTCGCCACGAACAGATAGAGCCGCGTCGCCTCGCCCCCGATCACCACCCGCGTCTCGCCGAAGTCGATCTGCAGCTGGCGCCCGGGCGGCGTCTCGAACCGGACCGTCGCCCGCGCCTCAGCCTGCAGGGAACATCGCAGCGGCGCGACGGCGCGCTCCACCGTCCGCAGGCTGACGACGAGGCCATGCTCGCGCGCTAGCTCCTGGCGCACCACGTCGGCGTTGCCTCGGTGCTGGCGGAACCGCTCGGCGAGCCAGCCCTCAAGCCCGTCCAGCATCCTGGGCCGCTCCGGCTTCTGGTATGCAGTCCAGCCACCCGCAGCGAGATACCGCCGT
>NZ_VCCH02000375.1 GCF_005938675.2 Mycobacterium sp. KBS0706 | reverse complement strand
GAGATGTCGGACCTCTTGAAGAAGGAGGGGGTGGAGGTGCGCTACGCCATCCACCCGGTGGCGGGCCGCATGCCGGGGCACATGAATGTGCTCCTGGCCGAAGCCAACGTGCCCTATGACGAGGTGTTCGAGCTGGAGGAGATCAACCGCGACTTCGCCCAGGCCGACGTGGCCTTCGTGATCGGGGCGAACGACGTCACCAACCCGGCGGCCAAATCGGATCCGGCGAGCCCGATCTACGGCATGCCGATCCTGGATGTGGCGAATGCCAAGACGGTGCTGTTCGTGAAGCGCTCGATGGCGTCGGGCTATGCCGGCGTCGAGAACGAGCTGTTCTTCCGCGACAACACCCTCATGCTCTTCGGCGATGCCAAGAAGATCAGCGAGGACGTGGC
>NZ_VCCH02000374.1 GCF_005938675.2 Mycobacterium sp. KBS0706 | reverse complement strand
CGTCGCTGGCACCGGCGAGGATCAGGGTCTTGGCGACGGTGAGCGGAGTGTCCTCGTCGGTATTCTGATCGGCGACGGTGCCGGCCAGCGGATCATCATTCACCGCCGCGACGGTGATGTTGAAGGTGCCGGTGGTGGTGCCGCCGTGGCCATCGGACAGGGTGTAGGTGACGACACCCGTCCCGTTGATATTGGCATCCGGCGTGCAGACCAGGTCACCATTGGCGTCAAGCGAGACGGTGCCGCCCAGGGCCGAACCGCCGATCAAGGTGATGGTGTCGCCATCGACGTCGCTGGCGCCGGCCAGGATCACGGCCTTGGAGATGGTGAGCGGCGTGTCCTCGTCGGTGCTCTGGTCGGCGACGGTGCCGGCCACCGGATCGTCATTCACCGCGG
>NZ_VCCH02000373.1 GCF_005938675.2 Mycobacterium sp. KBS0706 | reverse complement strand
AAGCCGATGGGCGGCCGCATCGAGATCGTGGTGGGCACCGTCGTGATCCGCACCGAGCCTGATGTCGACGGCCGGCATCTGGCGCAGGTGATCCGGGCGGTGCGGGCAGCGACATGATCGCGCCGGGCGCGCAGCTCAGGGTCTATGTGGCGACGCGGCCGGTTGACTTCCGCAGAGGCCATGACGGCTTGGCCGCGGCGGTGCAGGAGACGATCGGGCTCGATCCGTTCTGCGGCGCAGCCTTCGTGTTCCGCGCGAAGCGGGCCGATCGGATCAAAATCCTGGTCTGGGACGGCAGCGGCATAGTGCTGATCCACAAGCGGCTGGAGGGCGGCAAGTTCGTGTGGCCGCAGGTGCGCGAGGGGGTGATGCAGATGTCGCCGGCCCAGCTCTCGGCGCTGCTCGA
>NZ_VCCH02000372.1 GCF_005938675.2 Mycobacterium sp. KBS0706 | reverse complement strand
CCTGCAGCTTCTCGCGGTCGTAATCCGAGGTCGTCTCCTCGATCTGCGCCCGGATCTGGTTGGTGCGGCCCTCGATGTCCTTCTTGACACCGGCGCCGTCGACCACCGTCGTCTCCTCCTTGGAGATGACGACCTTCTTGGCCCGGCCGAGCATGTCGAGGGTGACGTTTTCGAGCTTGATGCCGAGATCCTCGGAGATGACCTGGCCGCCGGTGAGGATGGCGAGGTCCTCGAGCATCGCCTTGCGCCGGTCGCCGAAGCCCGGCGCCTTGACCGCAGCGACCTTCAGGCCGCCGCGCAGCTTGTTGACCACCAGGGTGGCCAGCGCCTCGCCGTCGACATCCTCGGCCACGATCAGCAGCGGCTGGCCGGCCTGGACCACGGCCTCGAGCAGCGGCAGGAAAGA
>NZ_VCCH02000371.1 GCF_005938675.2 Mycobacterium sp. KBS0706 | reverse complement strand
GACATTGCCGATCATGTCGTGCAGGCCGTAGCCGTTCGCGGGGAACGCCTCAACCGGCGATGTCCGGGGATAGCCATCGGCCTCCAGGTTCTCGTGGGGAAACGCGCCCTGCCAGGTGTTCGCCATGTGGCGGCCGCCGGGCGTGAACGCGTCGCCCCAGGCGAACTCCGCGCCATCCAGGCCGCCGCGGGCCGCGAACTCCCATTCGGCCTCGGTGGGGAGGTCCTTGCCGGCCCAGGCTGCATAGACGACGACATCCTGGTAGGCCACATGCACCACCGGGTGGTCGTCGAGCCCATCGATGTCGCTGTCGGGTCCATAAGGGTGGCGCCAATCCGCGCCGCTGCGGAAGTCCCACCACTGCGAACAGTTGCGCAGGTCGACCGGACGCGCCGGCGGCGTGAAGG
>NZ_VCCH02000370.1 GCF_005938675.2 Mycobacterium sp. KBS0706 | reverse complement strand
GTCCAGGTGCTTCAGGATGGCGCCGACGCTGTCATCCAGCTGCGCCATGCCGGCTTCCTCGAGGCCGAAGTTGCTCTCGCTGTTCATGAGGGCCTGATACTTCGGCGACAGGAACGTCCAGACATGCATGCGCGTCGTGTTGTGCCAGACGAAGAACGGCTTGCCATCCGCCTTGGCCTTGTCCATGAAGTCGGTCGACTCTTTGACCAGTACTTCGTCGAAGGTCCCCATGTCGTATTTGGCCTTCGGCGTGATGTCGTGCATGTTCGGCACGTTGGACATATCCGGGTAGGGGGCCAGCGGCCCCTCATCCACGATCCTCTGCTTGCCGACCTTGCCCCAGCGCGGCTGCTCGATCGGATCGTCGGTGTCCGCCGCCCAGCAATGCAGCAGGTTGCGCGGGCCGACCTTGTCGCG
>NZ_VCCH02000369.1 GCF_005938675.2 Mycobacterium sp. KBS0706 | reverse complement strand
CGGCTCGGCCTATCCGTTGCTCCGCCTTTCGGCTTTGGAGTGCCTCACCAGCCTTGCCGACAGCATCACCTACTACGCCCTCTGCTGACTCCTGCGTCACGGTCAGGTCATCTTGCGATTCCCTCAGTTCCGAGATCGGAACATGATGCAGGCCTCCCCAGGTAAGCCCGATCGCCTTCCCCGCACCCCTGCCGGATCTACAGCCCTGTCCCTTGATGGATATGGACTTCGCGGCTAGTCGCCCGCTCGTCCGGCCAGGGATGCCTCATATCCGGTTTCTGTTCGTCAGGTCGCGGTTTGCTCCACGCT
Source organism: Mycobacterium sp. KBS0706 (assembly GCF_005938675.2). Taxonomy (GTDB): domain Bacteria; phylum Pseudomonadota; class Alphaproteobacteria; order DSM-16000; family Inquilinaceae; genus Inquilinus. Next base: position 110 of record NZ_VCCH02000369.1, on the reverse strand, counting down.
TCCTTCAGACATCACCTCGCGATGATGCCCTTGCGCTTCACTAGGCCTTCACCTCCATCAGGTTGGCCAGGGGACTTGCACCCCCAGGCGGTCGAACATGCTGGGCACAC
>NZ_VCCH02000037.1 GCF_005938675.2 Mycobacterium sp. KBS0706 | reverse complement strand
GGCAATCCAGAAGATGTCGACGCTCTCTGGATGCCCGGGTCCAGCCTGGGCATGACAACAAGGGGGCTGACGGCGAAGGCCCCCGCCCCTACTTCGCCTCCGGCAACACCTCGACCGTGGCCGTCATGCCCGAGGCCAGCAGAACGCCGTCCGGCACCTTGTCGATCGCGATCCGCACCGGGATGCGCTGGGCCAGGCGGACCCAGCTGAAGGTCGGGTTCACGTCGACGATCTGGAAGGTCGGGTTGAGCGCGATCTCGCGGTCGGCGATGGCGCGGTCGATGCTCTCGACATGGCCTTGAAGCGGCGTCGACACGCCCATCAGCCGGATCTCGACCTTGTCGTTCGGTTGGATGCGCGGGATCTTCGTCTCCTCGAAATAGCCGCGCACATGGAAGCTGTCGGAATCGATGATCGCCATCACCTGCTTGCCCGCCGCGGCGTAGTCGCCCTGCCGCAGGATCAGCGTCGAGATGAATCCGTTGGCCGGCGACCGCACCGTGGCGCGCTCGAGGTCCAGCTTGGCCGTGTCCAGCGCCGCCTGGTCCTGCTCGACCTCCGCGCGTGCCGCCCGGGCCGCCGATTCCGCCTGCTGCTGGGCCTCGACCGAGATGGCGTTGAGGCCCAGCTTGGCCCGGCGAGCGGCATCCGCCTCCAGCTGGTCGGCCTGCGCCATCTGGCTGTCGAGCGTGGCCTGGGCGCGCTGGATCGCCAAAGTGAAGCGGTCCGGGTCGATCACGAACAGCACATCGCCCTTGCGCACCTCCTGGTTGTTGACGACGTGCAGCTCGGTGACCAGGCCGGACACGTCCGGCGCCACCAGCACGATCTCAGCCGCCACCCGGGCGTCCCGGGTCCAGGGGCTGTCGATGTAGTACTGCCACAGCAGCACGCCAGCGAAGACGGCGCCTGCCGCCACGACCAGGGTGATGACGACGCGCAGCGCGAGGGTTGCGTATTTCATGGCTCTCTTCCCCTCACATCGTCAGCGCGACAAGGGCGGTCAGGATGATCACGAGCATAGACAGGTCGAACAGCGCCGGATGCCAGATCCAGCGATAGGCGCCGACGCGCCCGAGGACGAAGCGCAGCAGGCCGGTCAGCGCCAATGCGACCACGAGATAGCCGAGCATCGGCGAGAGATAGACGCCGGCGAGGTCGAGTTCCTTGATCATGGTATCGGGGCCAGCAGGTCTTGGATCAGCGCCGGACCATCGGTCTGCGGCAGGGCGAAGAATTCGGATTGCCAGGTCAGCGTCACCCGGAGCGCGGTGACCGAGACCAGGGCGGTGACGGCGTTGCGGTCGATGTCGAGCGCCTGCAAGGCTTCGCCGGCCCGAGCCAGCGCCGCCATCGCCTCGGGCCCGCTGGCGCCACGCCGGCGCCAAGCCTGGCCGAAATGCGCCGCCAGCGCGGCCAGCGCCGCCTCCACCGTCCGGGCCGCGGGCGGCGGCAGCCGGGACGTCAGGCGGCGCAGGATCATGATGTTGTGGCCGATCCGCAGGCTGGCCAGGCTGCCGTGCAGGATCGGTCGGTCGCCGGGCGCGGCGTGGTCGAGCCGCGAGAACAGCCCGTTGATGCGGTCGAACATCCGGCTTTCGAACTCGGCCTGCGACGGGTCTGGGTTCGTGGCGATGCTCGACAGGTCGGCCATGATGCCGGTGACAAAGCGCTGCGCCATCCAGCGCACGCCGAACGGCCGGGTCAGGCGAAACAGCAGCACGGCGAGGGCGATGCCGGCCAGGGTGGCAAGGCCGTTGTTGACCGCGCCGGCGAAGTCGAGCGAGGCGCGGTCGGACAGCCCCAGCATGGTCAGGAAGTTGATGCACAACAGCAGCATCGAGGTGCCGACCCGCGGCACCGACATCAGGCTGCCCGCCGGCACCAGCACCAAGGCGAGCACCAGGGCCAGCATGCCGAAGCCGTCGACCCGGGGCAGCACCAGCGCGAAATAGATCAGGTAGATGACGAAGGCGACCGCCGCCATCCGCAGGAATTCCTTGGCCGGCAGGGCCGGCTCGTCCGCGCCCGAGAAGAAGCCGAACACCACCACCAGGATGGTCGCGGCCGCGGCCCCGTTGGGCCAGGCGGTCAGGATCCAGAAGCTGCAGCTGACCACGAGCGCGATGAAGGCGGTGATGCCGGCCATGATCGCGGCGGCCTGGTCGCGGTGCCGGCTAATCGACGGCGCCGACCGAATCGTGCGCGGCCGGGTGCCGGCGGCGACATCGTCGCGCAGCCGCCGGCAGTCGTCGCGCAACGTCAGCACGTCCTGCAGCCGGTCCAGCAGGATGCGGACGATCATGGCGGTCTGGCTCTGCCGCAGCTCCTGCAGCGACGGCTGCAGCGTGTCGATCAGGCGCCGGGCGGCGCCGATGCTCTCATCGCCGTCCGGCTGGGCGGGCCCCAACGACCGGTCCGTGATTCGCGCCACCGCCTCGAAGGCCGGGCGGATCGCCTGCCACCGCGCCGGGTCGCGGAAGCGCAGCAGCCGGCCGCGCTCCTGAATCGACACCAGCACGGCGAGATAGGTGAACAGTCGGCCCTGGAGCTGGCGCACCACGTCGTTGGCCAGCCGGATCGCCCTGGTGTCGAACACGGCATGGGCGCGCAGCGTCTCCAGCGCCACCGCATCGGCGATCAGCCGGGCGCGGTCGGCCTGGGGCGGCTCGTCCGTGCCCTCGGCCCGCAGGATGCAGACCGCCCATGTCGCCGTGGCCGCCAGCAGCGCCTCGATCCGGCCCAGCAGCACCGGCCCGACCGGGCGCGGCAGCACGACGGCGCTGAGCACCCCGGCGCAGGAGATCGCCAGCAGGATCTCGACGCAGCGATTGGTGGCGACGTCGAACACAGTCAGGGGCGCAGTGATCGATGGGAAGCCGATGATCGCGGCGGTATATCCCGCCAGCAGCGGCGCATAGGCCCCGGGCGCGTCGCGCAGCATCACCGAGACATAGATGCAGCAGCCGAACCACAGCGCGCTGGCCAGCACGAACAGCTCGCGCGCCTGGGCGAACAGGGCGACGAAGGTGACGCTGGCCAGCACCCCGGCGGCGGTGCCGAGCACGCGGTAGACGCTCTTCGACAGCATCATGCCGGTCAGCGGCTGCGACACGATGTAGACGGTCAGCATCGCCGTGCCGGGCGAGGACAGGTTCAGGCGCAGCGAGATCCAGGCGGCCAGGATCGCGGCGCTGAAGGTGCGCAGCGAGAACACGCCGTCACGCCAGGTCGGCCAGTCCATTCGTTCCCCCGACAGGCCTAGCGGCCGCCCTCCGGCTCGGACCGGCCGGCGGCGATGTTGCCCTCGATCCGGCCCAGCAGGCCGAGACACAGCATCATATCCTCGTCGGGGACGCCAGCCAGCAGGCGCTCGCGCACCTCGGCCGCGACGCCGCGGATGCCTTCGACCAGGGTGCGGCCGTCCTCGGTCAGGTGCACCGCCTTGGCGCGGCGGTCGGCCTCGTCCTCGCGCCGCTCGATCAGCCCCTGGCTCTCGAGCGAGTCGAGCAGGCGGACCAGCGACGGCCCCTCGATGCCGAGGCTCTCCGCCAGGTCGCGCTGGCGGATGCCATCGCCCAGGCGGGAGATGTGCGCCAAAGGCTGCCAGGTGGCGGCGCTGAGCCCATAGCGGCCGAGCGCCTCGTCGACCTCGCGCCGCCACAGCCGGCCGACGAGGAACAGGCGGAACCCGAAATCGTCCCGGGCGGTGGAAGGGGTGGTTGGCATGGGCAATTTATTAGGATGCTCATTATTAGACTCGCTGCGCAATTGCCGCATGCCAGTCCTTACCAAGGATCGCGCCTCACGCCGCGGCGCGCTTCGCCGCCTCCATCGTCCGGCGGATCCGCACCGCCTCGGTCTCCTCGATCGCGACGTCGTCCCAGCGCACCACGGTCCCGGCCGCCACCGGCCGCACCAGCTTGACCTTATGGGCCAGGCCGATCGGCAGGGCGCCGGTCGCGAGCGAATCCTCCGCCCGCATGATCCGGCCCCAGACCGTATAGCCACCCTCGCCGTCCAGCATCTCGCCAGCGGCGAGCGGCTTCTTGGCCACCGCGACCGCATCGGCGCGGAAACCGGTCGGGCTGCCGGTCGCCTCCTGCCGCAGCGCCGCCGAGGCGACGCTGACGCCGAGCTCGAGGCCGATGAAATGCACCGTCCGGTACAGCGCGCCGTAGCGGCCGGAGGGGTCGGTGGTGATGGCGTATTCGCGGAAGCAGCGGCGGGTATAGGCGGCGCGGGTGTCGTCGTCGCCGGCCTCGAACACGACATAGACGCCCCAGCGCAAATCGTTGACCACCTGTCGTCCGTCGCGCTCCAGGCTGGTCACCACCTCGACCATGCCGCTGCGCTCCAGCACGCCGCCGGCCTCGCGCGGCCGCAGCACCCGGGCGAGGTCATGCGCGCCCGCCGGCGGGAACAGCAGCCCGTCGCGCGGCGCCACCAGGCCGGTGGCGTTCGAGATCGCCGCCATCTCGATCGCCGACTTCGTGCCGTCGATGAAGGAGTTGAACATCTGCGGGTTCATGCCGCCGGCCCGCGCCTCCTCGTCGGTGATGCCGAAATGGCCCCAGACCGTGTCGGGCGTGGATTGGTGGTAGGTCGGCAGATACTTGGTGCCCTTGCCGGCGGCCACCACGCGGAAGCCGCAGGTCTCGGCCCAGTCGACCAGCTCGCAGACCAGCGCCGGCTGGTCGCCATAGGCCAGGCTGTAGACCAGCCCCGCCCGTCGAAACTGTTCGGCCAGATAGGCGCCGGCCAGCACGTCGGCCTCGACATTCACCATGACGATGTGGCGGCCGTTCTCGGCCGACAGCAACGCGTGGCGGATGCCGGCCGCCGGGCTGCCGGTGGCGTCGACCACGACATCCAGCCCGCCGGCCCGGATCAGCGCCTCGGCATCCTCAGTGACATAAGTCCGGCCGGTCTTGCGGGCATCGTCGAAGGAGGCGGCCAGGGCCGCCTCGGCATCCCAGCCGGTGTTGGCCAGCGCCTGTCGCGCGCGCTCCGCCGACAGGTCGGCGACGCCCAGCAGGTGCAGCCCGGTGGTGGTGCGCAGCTGCGCCAGGAACATCGAGCCGAACTTGCCGGCGCCAATCAGCCCGACGCGGACCGGCCGGCCCTCGGCGGCGCGCTGCCGCAGCTTGGTCGCGAGATTCATGGGACCTCCCCGGCGCAGGAAGAAGGCTCAGTGGCTCCGGCCGTCGATCGGGATCGTGGTGACGGTGGTCAGGTCGATGCCGTCGAGGCAGCGGACATTGATCGCGACCATCTCGGTGCCGTCAGGCTTGCGGCCGCGGGCAAAGGATTCGATGCCGCAGCTCGGGCAGAACAGGTGGTGGATCACCTTCTTGTTGAACTGGTAGTCGGCCAGCCCGTCGCCGCCCGACAGCAGGGTGAAGTGGTCGGGCGTGACGAAGGTCAGCATCAGGCCGCGCTTCTGGCAATGCGAGCAGTTGCAGCTCAGCACCTGCGCCAGGTCGGTCTCGGCCCGGTAGCGCACGGCGCCGCAATGGCAACCGCCCTCATAGGTCTTGGCTTCGGGCATGGGGCGTTCCTCCGGCTCTTTGGATCGCCGTGAATCACGGCGGCGTTCGGGCAGAAGAGTCGCCCGAGAGTTCCGGCCTGTCCACCGGGATCGAGACGCTGCCGAGCCGTCGCAGCCTATGCCGGCTCCTCGCCCATGAGCTCGGCGTGAGGCGCTTCGGTCGCCTCGTCCGCCGGGACCATGCACTCGATGCGGAGTTCCTGGGCCGCGACCGTCCGGGGCGTGCCGACGGTCGTGACCAGGGAAAAGTAGTTGAGCACCCTGCCGTCCTTGACCAGGCCGATCGGGATGACCGGCGTCGGGCCCTGGATGTCTGCCGCCGAGAGGGACGCCCAGGCGGGCTCGACGTCCGGATAGGCCATGAGCGCCGCCAGCAGCCCCTTGATCTTGTCGTCGATGACGCGTCCCACGGCTTCGCGATGGACACGCTGGATCAGGCTTTCCGCGACGGCCGGCCAATCGGCGATGCAGGGGCGCAGGCCGCCCGGGTCGAACAGCAGGTGCAGCATGTTGCGCGGCGCCCTGCGCGCGGACAGATCCGTGAACCGGCTGAAGAAGCGCGGGGCGGATCGGTTGGTCATGAGCACGTTCCAATAGCGATCCATGACCAGGGCCGGAAACGGTTCATGCTGGCGGAGCATGCGCTCCAGGGCGTTGGTAATGCTGCGCATCTCCGGGCCGTCCCAGGCGCCGTCGGGATAGACCGGCGCGTAGCCGCCGGCCAGGAGCAGCGTGTTCCGGTCGCGCAGAGGCATGTCCAGCGCAGTGGCGATGTCGATCAGCATCTGGCGGCTGGGCGCGCTGCGCCCGACCTCGATGAAGCTGAGATGCCGCTGCGACACGCCGGTGTCGAGCGACAGCTCCAGCTGGCTCTTGCGGCGCAGATCGCGCCAATGCCGCAGCAGGGCGCCGACTTGGCCGCCGCGCGGCCTGGCAATCGGATCCTGCATGGGCATGGCGGGACTCCCTAGAAGCGACCGATCAGGATCGCCAGGCATGCGGCCGCAAGACATCGTCGAGCGGCGGCCGGGTCATGGTGCCGGCATAGTTGGTGATGATCGAGGCGGCGGTCACGGCCAGCACCTCCAGCGCCTGCTCCCGGCGGAATCCGGCAGCGACGAAGGTTGCGAGATCATCACCGCCGACATGGCCGCGCGTCTCGATCAGCCTCCGGGCCAGGCCGGACAGGGCGGCCAGTCGGCCGTCGGCAGGGACACCCCGCCCGCGCATCGCCTCGACATCGGCGGGTGTGAGCCCCTCCTTCAGGGCCAGCATGGTGTGGAACGCCACCGCCCAATCGCAGGCATTGGCGACCGCATTTGTCAGCAGCAGGGCCTGGATCTCGGCCTCGGTGAAGGTGCCGGAATGGACCTGCTGGAACAGGCCGATGAAGGCCTTGATCAGCTCCGGCGAATTCGCCATGGCCCCCGCGAGGTCGGGGACCATGCCGAAGGTCTTCTCGAGGTGCTCGAGAACCGGCCGCGCCGTCTCGGGCGCCGTGGCGATGGTGTGGATCGGATAGGATGGCATGGTGGCTCCTCTCGATGCCGAGCGAACGGGATCGCCCGTGTCGAGGGAGAGCAAAGCCGATTGGCGGAGGCGGCCCAACTACCTCCCAGGTCATAGGGTCTGGAGCCGACCGACCCTCAGCCCTCTCCGACCCCGTACTCCAGCGCCGCATCGGCCAGCCAGTCCCAGAGATACTGGGCGAAGGAGCGGCGGACATAGATCCGCAGCCGCGGCGCGCCGTCCATATCGTCGGTGCGGTGCAGGACGACGTCGGCCTGGACGATCATGCTCTGCGCCACCGACCCGGCCGGGAAGGCGCGCGGATGCAGGTCGAGCGGGCAGCCCTTGGCCAGCACATCCAGCGCCTTCGGCCCGGCCAGCGCGAGCACCGTCCAGTTGTCGGTGACATTGGTGACCGCGAAATGCCGGCCGGCCAAAGCGCCCAGCAGCCGGGATGCCAGGTCGGCCTCGCGGTCCACCCCGCCGACCACCAGCCATTCGGTCGGTCCGAGCCACAAAGCCGCGGCGCCATCAGCCACGGCGATGCCCGGCCGCGCCGGCAGGTCGAGCCCGAGGGCGCCGGCCGCCGCCGCGCCAAAGCCCGGATCGGACAGGTCGCCGCGCAGGTTCAGCTTGGCCTCATGCGCGATTTCGGCCAGCCGGACGCCAGGATTGGCCGGCGCCACCAGCGGCCGGACCAGCCCCGTGGTCGCCGAGCGCCGGGCCGGAGCCTCATCGGGGACGGCCATGGTGTCAGGCATGCAGGCGCCCTCCCTCGGGGTCGACGAAGACCGGCTTCACCACCTTGGCCACAATGGTGCGGTCGGGCATGGCGATGTGCACCGTGCCGTCGAGCCGCCCCGACCCGCCCTTGACCATCGCCAGCGCGATCGACCGGTCCAGGTTCGGGCTCCAGTAGCTCGAGGTCACATGGCCCAGCATCGGCACCGGCGGGGCGCCCGGGTTGGCAGTGTCGATGATGTGCGCCCCCTCCTCCAGCACCAGCTTCGGGTCGTCGGTCAGGAGGCCGACCAGCTGCTTGCGGTCGGACCGCGCCGTGTCGGCCCGGTCGAGCGAGCGCTTGCCGATAAAGTCCGGCTTCTTCTTGCCGACGATCCAGTCCATGCCCAGGTCGCCCGGGGTGGTGGTGCCGTCGGTCTCCTGGCCGACGATGATGAAGCCTTTCTCGGCGCGCAGGACATGCATCGCCTCGGTGCCGTAGGGCACCAGGTCCAGCCCCTGCCCGGCCGTCTCGATCGCCTCGATCAGCGCCAGGCCATAGGCGGCCGGAACGTTGATCTCGTAGGACAGCTCGCCGGTGAAGGAGATGCGGAACACCCGCGCCGCCAGCCCGGCCACGGTGCCCTCGCGCATGGTGAGATGCGGGAAGGCCTCGTTCGACAGGTCGAGGTCGGTCAGCCGCGACAGCAGCTCGCGGCATTTCGGGCCGGAGATGGTCGCGACCGCCCATTGCTCGGTGGCCGAGGTCAGGAACACCTTGAGGTCTGGCCATTCGGTCTGCAGCCATTCCTCGAGCCAGGCGAGGATGGTGGCGGCGCCGCCGGTGGTGGTGGTCATGTGGAAATGGTCGTCGGCGAGGCGCGTGGTGACGCCGTCATCCTTGACCATGCCGTCCTCGCCCAGCATCAGGCCGTAGCGGCAGCCGCCGATCGCCAGCTTGGCCCAGGCGTTGGTGTAGACGCGGTTCAGGAACTCCGCCGCATCCGGCCCCCGGACGTCGATCTTGCCGAGCGTCGTGGCGTCCATCACGCCGACCGAGGTGCGGGCGGCCTTGACCTCGCGGTTCACCGCCGCATGCATGTCCTCGCCCGGCTTCGGGAAGTACCAGGCGCGCTTCCAGCCGCCGCCGACATTCTCGAACACCGCGCCGTGCTTCTCGGCCCAGCTGTGCATCGGGGTGCGGCGGATCGGGGCGTACAGCGCCTTGACCCCGCGCCCGGCGATGGCGCCGAAGGTGACCGGGGTGTAGGGCGGGCGGAAGGTGGTGACGCCGATCTCCGGGATCGTCTTGCCCATGGTCTGGGCGACGATGCCGAGGGCGTTGACGTTGCCGGTCTTGCCCTGGTCGGTGGCCATGCCGGTGGTGGTGTAGCGCTTGACGTGCTCGACCGAGACCATACCCTCGCGCAGCGCCAGCCGGATGTCCTTGGCGGTGACGTCGTTCTGGAAATCGACGAAGGCGCGCACCGCATTGGCCGGCCGGTCCGACGGGATGGACCACAGCGGCCGGTCGTCGGCGGCCGCCGGCTCCTCCTGCGCGGTCGCGACCGGCGGCACCGCCAGCGGCACCGGGGACAGCCCGGCGGCCGAGGCCGCCGCGGCGCCGGCCACCAAGCCCTCCTGTAGCGCTTCGGCGAAGCGCAGCGTGCCGGCGCATCCGCCGGCCGAGCGCTCGGCCTGGAAGGACTGGCCGGGCATGAAGGTCGACCGCGCCTCGTCCCAGCGCAGCCGGCCGCGCGACTGCGACTGCAGGTTCAGCACCGGGTTCCAGCCGCCCGACATGGCGACGGCGTCGCAGGAAATGGTGGTCTCGGCGCCGCGCCGCACCGACTGGCCGTCGGCGGCCAGCGGCATCAGCCGCACCTCGTTCACCCTGAGGCGGCCGGAGGTGCCGACCACGGCGTGGCCGGCATAGACCGGCAGGCCGGCGGCCCGCGCCGCCCGCACCAGCGGCCCGTCCGGGTCCGGCCTTGTGTCGACGATCGCCGGCACGGCGACGCCGGCGGCGGCGAGGTCGAGGGCGGTGGCATAGGCGCTGTCGTCGCCGGTGGCGACCACGACCTTCTCGCCGACCTTGACGCCCCAGCGGTGCAGATAGGCCCGGGCGGCGCCGGCCAAGAGGATGCCGGGCCGGTCGTTCTCGGCGAAGACCAGGCTGCGCTCGATCGACCCAGTGGCCAGCACCACCTGTTTCGCCCGCACCTTCCACAGGCGCTGCCGCGGCGTTCCGGCCGGCACCGCATGCGGCGCGATGTGGTCGCTGGTGCGCTCCAGCAGGCCCAGCCAGTTGTGGCCGTAATAGCCGAAGGCGGTGGTGCGCGGCAGCACCCGGACATCGGGCATCGACGCCAGCTCGGCCACCGTCGCCTCGACCCAGTCGAGCGCGCCTGTGTCACCGATCGACGCGGTCGGCTCCGACCGCAGCCAGCCGCCGAAGCGCGGCTGGTCCTCGGCCAGGATCACCCGGGCGCCGGCACGGGCGGCAGCCAGGGCGGCGCCGAGACCGGCGAGGCCGCCGCCGACCACCAGCACGTCGCAATGCGCGTTGACATGGTCGTAGCGGTCCGGGTCGGGCTGGCGCGGCGAGACGCCGAGGCCGGCGGCCTTGCGGATGAAGCGCTCGTAGACCATCCAGGCCTTGGGCGACCGCGGCCACATGAAGGTCTTGTAGTAGAAGCCGGCCGGGATCAGCGGCGCGAACAGGTCGTTGACCGCCTGGAAGTCGAAGCGCAGCGACGGCCAGCGGTTCTGGCTGCGCGCCACGAGGCCGTCGAACAGCTCGACCTGGGTGGCGCGGCTGTTCGGGTCGGTCCGCGCCGCGTCCGGCCCCAGCTGGACCAGCGCGTTCGGCTCCTCCGGCCCGGCCGAGATCACGCCGCGCGGCCGGTGGTACTTGAAGCTGCGGCCCATCAGGTGGACGCCGTTGGCCAGCAGGGCCGAGGCCAGCGTGTCGCCCTCATAGCCGCGATAGGAGGTGCCGTCGAAGGCGAAGGCGACGCCCTGGCTGCGGTCGATATCGGCGCCGCGGCCGACCAGGCGGTAGCGTTGGGTCATGGTCTAGGAGCCGGAAGCGCTGGCGGGATCGACCAGCGGCGTGTTGGCGGTGCCCCGCGCCGGCTCGCCGGACGGGGTCGGGATGGACTGGCCGTCGATCGCGGGCGGCGGTTCGCCGGGGCCGTAGACCGCCAGGATCTCGTCGGTCGCGGTATTGCGGGCGATGTTGAACCAGCGCCGGCAGCCATGGATATGGACCCAGCGCTCGTAATGCAGCCCCTTAGGGCTGGAGCGCATGAAGACGTAGTCGGCCCATTCGGCGTCGGTCAGCTCGGCCGGGTTGGCCGGACGGCGGATATGGGCCTCGCCGCCGCAGCGGAACTCGCGCTGGTCCCGCGGGCCGCACCAGGGGCAGTCGATCAGGAACATGGCTACCTCAATGCGCCACGGCGGCGGCGCCGTGCTCGGCCACCAGCGCGCCGGAGCTGAAGCGGTCCAGCGCGAAGGGCGCGGCGATGGCGTTCGGCTCGCCGCGGGCAACGGTGTGGGCGAAGACATGGCCCGAACCGGGCGTCGCCTTGAACCCGCCGGTGCCCCAGCCGCAGTTGATGAACAGGTTCTCGACCGGGGTCCTGCCGATGATCGGGCTGGCGTCCGGCGCCACGTCGACGATGCCGCCCCATTGCCGCAGCATGCGCATGCGGCTGAAGATCGGGAACATCTCGACGATCGCCGCCAGCGTCTCCTCGATGATGGCGAAGCCGCCGCGCTGGGAATAGGAGACATAGCCGTCGATGCCGGCACCGATCACCAGCTCGCCCTTGTCGGACTGGCTGACATAGGCGTGCACCGCGTTCGACATGACGACGCAGTCGAGCACCGGCTTGATCGGCTCGGACACCAGCGCCTGCAGCGGGTGGCTCTCCAGCGGCAGGCGGAAGCCGGCGAGGTTGGCCAGGACCGAGCTGTGGCCGGCCGCCACCACCCCAACCTTGCCGGCGCCGATATAGCCGCGCGTGGTCTCGACCCCGACGACGCGCCCGTGCTCGGTTCGGAAGCCGGTGACCTCGCAGTTCTGGATGATGTCGACGCCCCGGCTGTCGGCACCGCGGGCATAGCCCCAGGCGACCGCGTCGTGCCGCGCCGTGCCGGCCCGGCGCTGCACCGTGCCGCCATAGACCGGGAAGCGGATGGTCGGGTCCGGGTTCAGGGCGGGGCAGAACTCCAGCACCTGCTCGCGGGTCAGCCAGTCGCTGTCGATGCCGTTCAGCCGGTTGGCGTGCAGCCGGCGCATCAGCTCGCGCGCCTCATGCGGGTCGTGGCATATGTTCATCACGCCGCGCTGGCTGAACATGACGTTGTAGTTGAGGTCGGCCGACAGGCCCTCCCACAGCTTCAGCGCGTGCTCATAGATGAAGGCCGAGGCGTCGTAGAGGTAGTTGGAGCGGACGATGGTGGTGTTGCGGCCGGTGTTGCCGCCGCCGATCCAGCCCTTCTCCAGCACCGCGACATTGGTGATGCCGTGCTCTTTCGCCAGGTAGTAGGCGGTGGCCAGGCCATGGCCGCCACCGCCGACGATGACGACATCATAGGCGGGCTTGGGATCGGGCGAGCGCCACGCCTTCTGCCAGCCTTCATGGTGCGACAGTGCTTGGCGCGCGAGGGAGAAGATGGAGTAGCGCGACATCGATCCGGGCGGGTCCTGAATGAGCGTGGCATGGTGCAGAGCCGGCCGAGGCGGCGCGAGCTTAGGCGCGACACGCAGGCGTCGCCCAGCGCCAAGAGCGCAAGGGGTGGCGAGAGTTGCCTCCCGCCTTCCCCTCGTCGTCATTCCCGCGAAAGCGGGAATCTCTTTCCGCTTGAGTCTCGACGAGATCCCCGTTTTCGCGGGGATGGCAGGGATTTGTAGAGGCTGGCTCTCTTAATCGGCCGGAATCTCTCGCCCGCGGCCGACGCGGCGCAGCATCTCGATCAGCTCGGGCTGCTCGTCGCGGACCCGGCGGTATTGCGGGCGCAGCGCGTCGCGCAGCCGGCCCTTGGTGCCCAGCGCCGCCTCGGCGTAGTCGATCATCACCGTGTTCGGCCAGGCCTGCGGCCGGATCGCCGCCAGCCGCGCCACCGAGGCCTCCTCCTCGCCCGGATGGCGCTGGGCGATCAGCATCAGCATCGAGGCGGTCGAGCGCGACACACCCATATGGCAATGCACCAGCAGGTGGCGCAGGCTTTCGCCCTCCAGCGCCATCGCCTCGCCGAACTCCAGGATCTCGGCGACATGGCCGGGGGTCGGGAAGATGTGGCCCGGCATCTCGTCGATGATGTCGTGGAAGCGCAGGTCGAGGCGGCGATGCGGTGTGAAGCCGTCGAAATAGGTCTCGGCCGGGGTGCCCGGATCGGCGATCGACAGCACATGGGTGACGCCGGCGGCACGGAAGCCGGCAATCTCCTCCAGGCCGCAGACGGTGAGATGTCGGTCGGGGTGCAGCAGCATCGGATCGTCCTCGGAATCGGGGTTGCACTGTCCCGTCCAGTCGCCGCCGGGTCAAACGCCGATGCCGGGCCTCAGCCGTGCGGGCGGGTCATGTGGGCCAACGGCAGGGCCGGAGCCGCCCCCTCACCCGAAATCGCTCCGCGATTTCGACCTCTCCCCAAGGAGAGGTGAAGCAAGCCGGCCCATTCCCCTCTCCTCGGGGAGAGGGAGGGACCCGCGCGCGAAGCGCGTGGGAGGGTGAGGGGGAGAGCCGGCCTCGACCGGGCTAAAACAACCCCTCGATCTGGCCGCTCTCGTTCAGCCGGATGGCGTTGGCGGCCGGTGTCCGGGGCAGGCCCGGCATGGTCATGATCTCGCCGCAGATTGCCACCAGGAACTCCGCCCCCGCCGACAGGCGCAGCTCGCGCACCGGCACCACATGGTGCGACGGCGCGCCCTTCAGCGCCGGGTCAGTGGAGAAGCTGTACTGGGTCTTGGCGACGCAGACCGGGAAATGGCCGTAGCTCTTCTGGTACTGGGCGAACTGGTCGCGCACCCGCTTGTCGGCGATGATGTCGTCGGCGCCGTAGATCGAGGTCGCGATCGTCCGCATCTTCTCCCACAGCGGCAGGTCGTCGTCGTACAGGGTGCGGAACTGGGAATGATCGTCGGCCAGGGCGGCGACCTTGTGCGCCAGCTCGACCGTGCCGGCGCTGCCGTCCGACCAATGGCTGCAGACCTGCGCCTCCACCCCGTGCTCGGCGCAATAGTCGCGCACCGCCTGCAGCTCGGCCTCGGTGTCGGCGACGAAGCGGTTGACCGCGACCACCGCCGGCACTCCGAACTGGCCGACATTGCGGATATGGCGGCCGAGATTGGCCAGGCCCTTCTTCAGCGCCGCCACATTCTCGTTCCCGAGATCGTCCTTGGCCACGCCGCCATGCATCTTCAGCGCCCGCACGGTGGCGACGATCACCACCGCCGCCGGCTTCAGCCCGGCCTTGCGGCACTTGATGTCGAAGAATTTTTCCGCCCCGAGATCGGCGCCGAAGCCGGCCTCGGTGACGACGTAGTCGGCCAGCTTCAGTGCCGTCTTGGTCGCCATCACCGAGTTGCAGCCATGGGCGATGTTGGCGAAGGGGCCGCCATGGACGAAGGCCGGGTTGTTCTCCAGCGTCTGCACCAGGTTCGGCATGAAGGCGTCCTTCAGCAGCACGGTCATCGGCCCGTCCGCCTTCAGGTCCTTCGCCGTGACCGGCTTGCGGTCGTGCGACTGGGCCACGACGATCCGGCCCAGCCGCGCCTCCAGGTCGCCCAGGCTCTTCGACAGGCAGAAGATCGCCATCACCTCCGAGGCCACGGTGATGTCGAAGCCGTCCTCGCGCGGGAAGCCGTTGGCGGCGCCGCCCAGGCTGGTGACGATCGACCGCAGCGCCCGGTCGTTCATGTCCATCACCCGGCGCCAGGTCACCCGGCGGGTGTCGATGTTGAGCGCGTTGCCCCAGTATATGTGGTTGTCCAGCAGCGCCGACAGCAGGTTGTGGGCGCTGCTGATGGCGTGGAAGTCGCCGGTGAAATGCAGGTTGATCTGCTCCATCGGCACCACCTGGGCGTGGCCGCCGCCGGCGGCGCCGCCCTTGATGCCGAAGCAGGGGCCCAGCGACGGCTCGCGCAGGCAGATCGCCGCCTTCTTGCCGATCCGGTTCAGCCCGTCGCCGAGCCCGACCGTGGTGGTGGTCTTGCCCTCCCCTGCCGGGGTCGGGGTGATGGCGGTGACCAGGATCAGCTTGCCGTCGGGCCGGCCGTCGAGCCCGTCGATGAAGCCGGGCGTCAGCTTGGCGATGTGCGGACCGTAGGGGTAGAGGGCGTCCGCGGGGATGCCGAGCGTCGCGCCGACCTCCGCGATCGGCCGCAGCGTCGCGGCCCGCGCGATCTCGATATCCGACGGTGCCGCCATGTCCGAGCCCCCCAAGGCTGTTTTTGCAGGAATCGTCCCATAGCATCCGCGGCACCGCCGCGTCTTCGGCGACGTGCTCCGGTCTGGCTGCGACGTGCCCGGCTGCGGCGGCTCCAGCCATGCGTCCAGCGGATCGCACCATATGCTCACCGTCGCAAGTAGCCTCTTTGTCGAA
The DNA here is from genome assembly GCF_005938675.2 of Mycobacterium sp. KBS0706. Taxonomy (GTDB): domain Bacteria; phylum Pseudomonadota; class Alphaproteobacteria; order DSM-16000; family Inquilinaceae; genus Inquilinus. The sequence goes on along the minus strand of NZ_VCCH02000037.1, from coordinate 59,674 downwards.
TTTGCGACCCGTGCTACCGATTCGTCACAACAAGGCGTGCATATCGCCGGGAGGCATTGAGAGCATGGGCCAGGATCCAGCCTTCGACACCGAGACGATCGGCTTTCTGCTGATCCCGCAGTTCTCGATGATCGCCTTCACCTCGGCTGTCGAGCCGCTGCGCATCGCCAACCGCATGGCCGGCAAGCCGCTGTACCGCTGGACGGTGCTGTCCAAGGACGGCCAGGCGGTCAAGGCCAGCAACGGCATCAGCGTCGGCGTCGACAGCTCGCTGGCCGAACTCAGCCGCCAGTCCGGCGTGTCCAGGCCGCTCGACATGATCTTCGCCTGCTCCGGCCTCGGCATCGAGCGCTATCGCGACGACGAGGTCTTCGCCTGGCTGCGCCGGGCCGAACGGCAGGGGGTGGGCATCGGCGCGCTGTGCACCGGCTCGCACTTGCTGGCCCGGGCCGGGCTGCTCGGCGGCTATCGCTGCGCCATCCATTGGGAGAACCTGCCGGGCTTCGCCGAGACCTTCCCCGAGATCCCGGTGTCGAGCGATTTGTTCGAGGTCGACCGCAAGCGCTACACCTGCTCCGGCGGCACCGCGGCGATCGACATGATGATGCACCTGATCGCGCTGCGGCAGGGCCGCGACCTGGCGACCAAGGTGTCCGAGCAGTGCCTGGTCGACCGCATCCGCAGCCCGCACGACCGCCAGCGCCTGCCGCTGCGGGCGCGGTTGGGCGTGCACAATCCGAAGCTGGTCTCGGCGATCGAGCTGATGGAGGCGAACATCGCCGAGCCGCTGCCGCAGGAGGAACTGGCGGCCCATGTCGGCCTGTCGCGCCGGCAGCTGGAGCGGCTGTTCCGCAAGCAGCTCGGCCACAGCCCGGCGCATTACTATCTCGAGCTGCGCCTGGAGCGGGCGCAGCATCTGATCAACCAGAGCGACCTGCCGATCGTCGACCTGGCCCTGGCCTGCGGCTTCGTCTCGGCCTCGCATTTCTCGAAATGCTACCGCCAGCTCTACAGCCGCTCACCCCGCGAGGAACGGGCGAACGCCATCCTGCGTGGCGTGCCGATGCCCGAGCGGCCGGTCCGCCAGAAGGTCTCTGCCTGAGGTCTCCGCTTGACGACGCATTCCAGCTTTGCTGCGCTGCGGTATCTGGGGACTCGCTTCGGAGGGACGATCTGTGCATAGTCCGCGACTTCGCGTAACGGCATCCCGGACCCGAATGCCCGTAGACCGGACCTGGCAGCCCTCTTCGGCCGCCGACCGCCTCGCCGCTGAGACCCATAGCACCCCATGACCCGATTCTATGTGACCGGCACCGACACCGGTGTCGGAAAGACCCTCGCCTGCGCTTGCCTGGCAGCCGCCTGGGACGCCGATTATTGGAAGCCGGTGCAGACCGGCCTGGCCGAGAAGCCGGCGGACACCGCCACCATCGCCGCCCTGACCGGCCTGCCGCCCGACCGGCTGCAGAAGCCCAGCTACGCCTTCCAGGCGCCGCTGGCCCCGGTTGCCGCCGCGGCGCTGGAGGAGAGCGAGATCGACCCGGCCGCGCTGACGCCGGCCTTCTCGCCCCGGCCGCTGCTGATCGAAGGCCCGGGCGGCGGGCTGATGGTGCCGCTGGACTGCTCGACGCTGGCGATCGACCTCTTGGCAGTGTGGCGCTACCCGACCATCGTGGTGGCCCGCAGCGGCCGCGGCACGATCAACCACACGCTGCTCACCATCGAGGCGCTGCGCCACCGCAAGATCCCGATCGCCGGGGTGGTGATGAACGGCCCGCTCAACGCCGGCAACCGCGCCGCGATCGAGAAGCATGGCGGCGTGCCGGTGATCCTGGAGATCCCGGAACTGCCGAAGGTCACCCGCGCGGTGGTCGAGGAACTGGCCCACGCCGTCCCGCCCCTCGGCGAGATCGTGTCGGAGGCCGTGGCGGCCTGACGCCGTCGCGATACCCGCCTCTACTGGACGGGTCTTGCCGCCATGCCCAACTGCTCGGCCACTGCCAGCAGGCGCTTGTCGCGCGTCCAGAGAGAAATCCCTGCCGTCAACCTGACGCCGGCCAGGAGATGCGCGTCGACATAGCCGATGCCGCGACCGAACAGGGCGTGCCGGGCGATGAAGTGCAGCACTTCCTGCTCGGTGGCGACCTCGGCTTGCTGCAGATCCTGCAAGGTTTGCAGGATCAGGTCGCGTTTGTGCAGGCTCCCGAGAGCCAACTCGCCGACGATGAATGGGTGCACCACGACCTGGCCGATATCGAGCAGATGGGCCAGGACGTCGTCAGTCGATCGGAGGTGGTCGATCCAGACCGATGTATCGACCAGGATCACACGGGCTCCGTTCGCCGTCGTGGCAGGGGCTCCAGATCGGGCTCGCTTCCGCCCAAAGCCGCCAGCCGCCGCGCGCTCTCCCGGGCGATGAGGGCTTTCAGCGCTTCCCGCACCAGGGCGGATTTCTCCTGCAACCCGGTGAGGGCCTGCGCCTTGGCGAGCAAATCATCGTCGAGGGCGAGTGTCGTCCGCATGGTTGTTTCCCAAGACCGTGAAGCATGAAATTAGGCGTCCTTGATGCCCAATTCAATGCCCCGGCGAGGCAACCTGCAAACGGAACGGGCGCCCTGAGGCGCCCGTCATTGTCTCACGGATCAGGTCCGGCTCAGTCCAGCGACTCGTCCATGGCGAAGCCGCCGCGGCCGTCGAGGGTGAAGCGGCCGTCCTGCATCGCCTTAACCCAACGGGCCGAGCGCTCCAGCCCGCCGAAGGCGAACAGGTGCAGCTGGGCGATGCCGCAGCCGGGATCCTTGGCGCGGTAATCCGCCAGCTCGGTCAGCAGCTTGTCGGGCATCGACACGGAGGCCAGCTTGGCGATGTTCATCGCCTGCCGGGTCAGGAACCGCATCGACGGGCCGACGCCGCACATCGCGGCATAGTGGATCAGGCTCTTCAGCTTGGCCGGGCCAGCCAGGCCGAGATGGATCGGCAGCGTGTTGCCGGCGCGGCGCAGGTCGCGGTCCCAGGCGATGATCGCCTCGGCGTCGAAGCAGAACTGGGTGGCGATGTAAAGCTCGGTGCCGGTCGCCTTGGCATAGGCGTTCTTCTCGGCGACGGAGCGCGCGATCTCCTCGGCCGGGATGTCCTTGCTGCCCTCGGGATGGCCGGCGACGCCAATCGACTTGATGCCGTGCTGCTGCAGCAGGCCGGTCTCCAGCACCTGCATGCTGCGGTCGAACGGGCCGACAGGAGTCGACACGCCGCCGCCGATCACCAGCACCCGGTCGACCCCGGCCTCGCCGGCAAGGCGGCGCAGATAGTCGTCAAGCTGGGCCCGGCTCTCCAGGCTGCGGGCCGCAATATGCGGCACCGGCACCAGGCCTTCGCCGCGCAGCCGCGCCGCGGTCTGCACGATCTCGCCGAGATCGGCCCCCGGCAGCATGGTGATGTAGACCGGGGTGCCGGCCGGCAGATGCGCGCTGAAGCTGGCGGTCTTGGCGGCGATACCGGGCGCGGTCTCGATCGAGAGGTCGCGGAACAGGTCGACCACCGCCGTCTTCGGCGTCGGCAGCGAAACAACCTTGGTCGACCGATTGAACCCCAGCATCCACCGTCCTCCGTGAGCACGGCGCCATCACCGGCGCTTGAGTGACAAAATGGTGATGCCGGGGCGTTCGCGCTGCGTCGCCGACGACCGGAACTGTCCGGAAGGCGACACCGCAGCGCGATTGCGACACCCTGGTGCAGCGGTCATCCGTCCGGGTGCCAGGGTGGCGATCCTTTGGCATAGTAGGACTGGAAGCGGACCCGCGCACGAGACCGCCACCATCGAAGGGGGATCCATGTCCAAGACAGCGCTGTACGCCTGCCTGGCCGTCCTGCTGGCCGCCGCCCTGCTGCCGGTCAACCGGGCCTCCGCGCAGGAGGCGGCCTGGCCGGCCAAGCCGGTCGTCATCATCGTGCCCTTCGCCCCGGGCGGGAACACCGACCTGTTCGGCCGCCTGCTGGCCGACGAGATGAGCAAGACCTTCGGCCAGCCCTTCGTGGTCGAGAACAAGCCCGGTGCCGGCGGCGGCATCGGCACCGAGCAGCTGGCCCGGGCCGAGCCGGACGGCTACACGCTGGGCATGGGCACGGTCGGCACCCATGCGATCAACCCCTGGGTGTTCAAGGATCTGGGCTACGACGCCGAGACCGATTTCGCGCCGATCTCGCTGGCCGCCACCCTGCCGAACCTGCTGGTGGTCAACCCGTCCTTCCCGGCGAAGTCGGTGCCGGAGCTGATCGCGCTCCTGAAGGCCGAGCCGGACGGCCACAGCTACGCCTCCTCCGGCTTCGGCACCTCGATCCACCTCGCCGCCGCGGCGTTCGAGATCCATGTCGGCTCCCATATGACCCATGTGCCCTACAAGGGCAGCGCCCAGGCGCTGGGCGACGTCGTCGCCGGCATGTCGACATGATCTTCGACAACATCCCGACGGCGATGGAGCAGGCCCGCGCCGGCACCGTGCGCCCGCTGGCGGTGACCGGGCTGGAGCGGACGCCGACCCTGCCGGACGTGCCGGCGATGGCCGAGTTCTTCCCCGGCTTCGACATCACCTCCTGGCAAGGCCTGCTGGCGCCGGCCGGCACGCCGCCCGCCATCGTCGAGAAGCTCAGCACCGAGGTGCAGCGGATCATGCGCCTGCCCGAGGTCCGGGCGCGGATCGAGCCGCTGGGGGCCAAGCCGATCGGCAGCACCGCCGCGGAGTTCGCGGCCTACATCACGACCGAGAAGGCGAAGTACAAGCCGATCGTCGAGGCCTCCGGCGCCACCGCGCAGTAGCGGCTATCGTTGCTCCGCCGCGATGCGCAGCCCGAGCCCGATCAGCAGGGCGCCGGTGACGCCTTCGATGGCGCGGCGGATGCGCGGCCGGCGCAGCACGTCGCCGGCCCTGGCCACGGCGACGGCATAAGCGGCGAGCCAGAGGAATGTCATCAGGCTGAACGCCAGCCCGAGGACCAGGAAGGCGGTGAAGGCCGGCTGGCCCGCCGGCACGAATTGCGGCAGCAGGCTGGCGAAGAACACCGCCATCTTCGGGTTGCCGAGATCGCTGACCAGCCCCTGGCGGAACGCCGCGCCGCGGCCCAGCCGTTTGGCCGGCCGGGCCGAGGTGGTCGCGTCGCCGCCCCCACCCGGCCGCCAGGCGGCGCGCAGCGCGTGCAGGCCGAGCCAGACCAGATAGGTGGCGCCGGCATATTTCACCGCCAGGAACAGCGGCTCGGATGCCACCAGCAGGGCGACGATACCGAGGCTGGTGGCGAAGGCCCAGATCGCTTGGCCGACCGAGACACCAAGCGCGGTGCAGATGCCACCGGCGCGGCCGCCGAGCAGGGCGTTGCGCACGGTGACCGCGGTGTCGGGCCCGGGCGTGACGATGACCAGCGCCGACACCCCGAGAAACGCCACGACCGAACTTGCCTCCATCGCCGCTCTCCCGTTCCTGCTCTTCACTCTGGCAACGGTAGCGGCCAAGCTCCTTGGGAGTCGAGTCAGCCGCTACTTCGGCCAGCGTCCCGGCGGCCAATCGCGGGCCCCGTGGATCACATGCAGGATGGTCACCACCTCACCGCCCGCCGGGTACGGGCCGATGGCGTAGGCGATGATGTAGGGCAATCCGGTCACGACCTTCTCATAGGTCCCGACGATGCGTCCTCGGCGGCCGGTCGGCAGTCGACCGAGCCGCAGCGCAGCCGCATCCAGCCGCTCCGCGACTGAGTCCGCGGCGAAAGGGTCGTCCTAGGAGATGTATCGCATGATGTCGAGATAGTCGCGACGGGCGGCGTCCGACCAGACGACAGTCCTCACCCGCGCCCGGCCTTCCTCGCCGCCTTTGCGGCATCGATGATGGCACGGCCCTCCGCCATGACCTGCTCATGCGGCACGACCCGGCCGGCCTCCATATCAGCGAGGCCGCGCCGAATACCCTCGATGATCTTCAGCTCACGGTCGACGAAGGCGGCGACGGCCTCCGCCGCCAGGAACGACCGGCTGCGGCGGGTGTCCCGGGCGATCCGGCCCAGCTTTTCCTTGACCTCGGGATCGAGCCGAATGGTCATGGTGGTGCTCTCGGCCATCATTCGCTCCTGTGTGCGATTGTGTACATCCTAGCAGAGAAGCCGCATCGCATCGAAGCCCGCCTCACCGCCCCCCCGGCCGCACCCCGAAGCTGGCCAGGAACCCGAGCGTTCCCAGCAGTGCTGCGATGCCGAACACCCAGGTGGCGGCGTGGACGATCGCGTCCGGCGCCAGCGCCGCGGCCATGCCGGCCTCGTTGGCGATCAGACCGGCCACCGCGGCGCCGACGGCATAGCCGCCGGACTGCAGCGTCGGCAGCAGGGCCGAGGCGGAATCGCGCTCGCCCGGCCGCGCCGCCTCCATCACCGCCTGACTCAGGAAGGCCCAGGAGATGCCGAAGCCGGCGCCGATCAGCACCTGGCACAGCATCAGGAGCCAGGGCTGGCCCGTCGCCAGCGCCGCCATCACCCCGAGCAGGCCGAGCGCCAGCAGGAAGGGCCCGATCCGGATCAGCCGGCGCTGCATCTCCGGCCGGACGGTGCCGGCGACCAGCACGGCCGAGCCGCTCCAGGACAGCGCCATCAGCGCGCTGACATAGCCGGCCATGGTCGGGCCGTAGCCCCAGAGATGCTGGACGGTGATGTTGAGATAGACCGTGGTCGCGGCCTGGGCCACCGGCATCAGCAGCACCACCCAGAGCCCCGCCCCCACCGTCGAGCCGAAGGTGAAGGCGTCGGACGGGAACAGCCGGTCGCGGCTGCGCCGGTCGGCCAGCACCACCGCCGCCAGGACCAGCATCGCAATCGCGACGCACAGCCCCGCCTGCCAGCTCTCCGGCACGATGCCGGCGACCGAGACCAGCATGATGCCGGCGGCGCAGCCGAGCAGGCGCAGCACCGGCACCGTGCCGCCGCCGCCGCGGCTGCCCTCGGCCGGTACCACGACCCCGACCAGCAGGGCGAAGATCGCGATCAGCGGCACATTGATCAGGAAGGCGGCACGCCAGGACACGGTCTCGGTCAGCACGCCGGACAGGAGCGGCCCGCCGAAGGCGGCGGCGGCCCAGACGATCGCCTCGGCCCCGAACACCTTGGGGATCAGCCGCGACGGGAACATCTCCGGGATCAGCGCGTAGCAGACCGCGGCGATCACCCCTTCCCCCGCACCCTGGGCCAGGCGGCCGACCAGCACCATCGGCATCGATGTGGCGAAGCCGCAGACCAGCGTGCCGGCCAGGAAGGCCAGCGCCGCCAGCAGCAGCGCCGGGCGGGTGCCGAACCGCTGCTTCAGCGTCGCCGCGGCGGCGCCGCCGACGATGGCGGCGACGAGGAAGACGGTGAAGGCCCAGCTGATCAGCCCGACGCCGCCGAGCTCGACCACCGCGGTGGGCAGCGAGGTCGAGACCAGGAAGGCGTTGAGCGCGTACAGCGCCACGCCCAGGCACAGCGTGGCGACGGTCGCAGCATAGCGCCGGCCCAGCAGCTCGCCCCACCTTCCGTCGATCGTTTCCTCCATGACCCATCCTTTTTTACAAGTTATCTCTTGCTATATCGGTGCCATTAAAAAAGCAACGGCTTTGAAAATCGACGCCCGCTTCTGCTCCCGCATCCTCAAGCCGCGACCCGGCATCGGGCAAGGGCCGACGCAAACGGGTCAGGATACAAGCATAACTAGCCATGCGGGCCCGATCCGTGCAGGATCCCGTTATTGACCGACGACACTATTCGTCTCGAACAGCCGAAGGGAAACCACAGACCGGCACCGCGTTTCCAAGACACCGACCGCGTTTCATAAAATAGTATTCAGGGAGAGTTCAGTGTTTGCGGCAAGAAACCGGCGCCCGGGCGCCGCGCTGGTCTGAGGCGCGCCATGGATATCGGCACCATCACCACCATCCGCCGGCCACAGACGGCCGGGGAGATCGCCGGGTGGCGGCCCTCCTGGGCCTGGCTCGCCGGCGGCACCTGGCTGTTCTCCGAACCGCAGCCGGACACCGACACGCTGATCGACCTGCATGGCCTCGGCTGGCCGGAGCTGGAGGCCGGGCCCGACGGGCTGACCATCGGCGCCACCTGCCGCATCGCCACACTGTACCGCTTCGCGGCGCCCGCGGGCTGGGCCGCGGCGCCGCTGTTCCGGTCCTGCTGCGAGGCCTTCCTGGCCGGGTTCAAGATCTGGAACGTCTCTACCGTCGGCGGCAATCTCTGCATGTCGCTGCCGGCCGGGCCGATGATCTCGCTGACCGCGGCGCTCGACGGCATCTGCACGCTGTGGCCGCGCGACGGCGCCCCGCGGCAGGTGGCGGTCAGCGACTTCGTCACCGGCAACCACGCCAATGTGCTGCGGCCCGGCGAGCTGCTGCGCAGCATCCACCTGCCGGCGGCGGCGCTGGCGCGGCGGGCGGCGATGCGGGTGATGTCGCTGACCAAGCTCGGCCGCTCCGCCGCCCTGGTGATCGGCACCAGCGGCGATGGCGGCGACCTGCATCTCTGCCTCACCGCCGCCACCGACCGCCCGGTCCATCTCCGCTTCGCCGCGATGCCCGACGCCGCCGCGCTGCAGGCAGCGCTCGATAAGCAGATCCCCGAGGCCCGCTGGTTCGGCGACGTCCACGGCTCCGCCCCCTACAAGCGCCACGTCGCCCGGCACCTCGCCGAGGAGGTGCGCCGCGAGCTCGCCGAAGGAGGCCGGGCATGAGCTGCATCATCGACGGACATCCGGTCGACGCTGCGTCGCTTCCGGGCCAATGCCTGCGCACCTTCCTGCGCGACCAGGGCGCCTTCGGCGTCAAGAAGGGCTGCGACGCCGGCGATTGCGGCGCTTGCACGGTGTGGCTGGACGGGGAGCCGGTGCATTCCTGCCTGCTGCCCGCCTTCCGCGCCGAGGGCCGCACGGTCACCACCATCCAGGGCCTGGCCGAGGGCGAGGCGCTGCACCCGGTGCAGCAGGCCTTCCTCGACTCCGCCGGCTTCCAGTGCGGCTTCTGCACCGCCGGGATGATCATGACCGTCGCCGCGCTGGACGAGCACCAGCGCGCCGACCTGCCCCACTCCCTGAAGAACAACCTGTGCCGCTGCACCGGCTACCGCGCCATCGCCGACGCCATCCACGGCGTCCCGGCGGCGGAGGAGGACGTCGCCGGCGAAGCCTGCGGCGCCAGCCTGCGCAACCCGTTCGGCCGCGACATCGTCACCGGCCACGCCGCCTACACCATGGATGTGGCGATGGACGGGCTGCTGCATCTGAAGGTGCTGCGTTCGCCCCACGCCCATGCCCGGATCCGCGGCATCGACCGCAGTGCCGCCGCCGCCATGCCTGGCGTGGTCGCGATCTTCACCTGGGAGGACGTGCCGCGCCGGCTGTTCAGCACGGCGACGCATGAGGACCATCTGGTCGACCCCGACGACACCTATATGCTCGACGACGTCGTCCGCTTCGTCGGCCAGCGCGTCGCCGCGGTGGTGGCGGAGAGCGAGGCGATCGCCGCCGCCGCCTGCCGCGCTTTGGTGGTCGACTACGAGCCCCTGCCCGCCGTGTTCGACCCCGAGGCGGCGATGCGGCCCGACGCGCCGGTGCTGCACGACCGCGGCGTCACCGGCGGCAGCAATGTCTATGCCCGCATCAAGGGCGAGGTCGGCAGCGTCGCCGAGGGCTTCGCCGAGGCGGATGTGGTGCAGGAGGCGACCTATTCCACCTCGCGCGTCCAGCATGCCCATCTCGAGACCCATGGCTCGATCGCCTGGCAGGATGCGGATGGCCGGGTGCATGTCCGCACCAGCTCGCAGGCGCCGTTCATCGTGCGGCAGAAGCTGAGCCATGTCTTTGCCCTGCCGGTACAGGACCTGCATGTCTTCACCGGCCGCGTCGGCGGTGGCTTCGGCGGCAAGCAGGAGATGATCACCGAGGACCTGTGCGTCCTCGCCGCGCTGCGCACCGGCCGGCCGGTGAAGTGGGAGTACACGCGCGAGGAGCAGTTCACCGCCGCCACCACGCGCCACCAGATGACCACCCGGGTGAAGCTGGGCGCCCGGCGCGACGGCACGCTGACCGCGATCGAGCTGCGCGTCGTCTCCAACACCGGCGCCTATGGCGGCCATGCCGGCGAGACGCTGGCGGCGGCGCTGGGCACCCCGATCTCGGCCTATCGCCCGGCCCATAAGAAGGCCGACGGCGCCGTGGTCTACACCAACATCGTCCCGGCCGGCGGCTTCCGCGGCTATGGCGCCTCGCAGACCACCTTCGCGGTGGAATCGGCGATCGACGACCTCGCCCGCAGCCTGCGCCTCGACCCGTTCGCGATGCGCCGCCGCAACATGATCCGCCCGACCGACTGGATCGAATCGATCTGGTCGGAGACGTCCGACGTGGATTTCGGCAGCTACGGCCTCGACCAGTGCCTCGACCTGGTCGAGCAGGCCCTTTCCAGCGGCCGCGGGGCGCCCCGCCCCGACAGTCCGGACTGGGCCGAGGGCACCGGCGTCGCCATGGCGATGCTGGAATGCGGCCCGCCGACCGAGCACCGGTCGGGCGCGGAGATGAGCCTGACGGCGGCCGGCGGCTACCACCTCGCCGTCGGCTCCACCGAGATGGGCAACGGCTCGGCCACCGCCCACCGCCAGATCGCCGCCGGGCTGCTGCAGTGCCGGGCCGGCCAGATCGGCATCGCCATCGCCGACACCGACCGCACGCCCTACGACACCGGCACCTTCGCCAGCACCGGCACCGTGGTCGCCGGCCAGGCCGTGGCCCTGACCGCCGCGACGCTGCGCGACTCGATCCTCGACTATGCCGGCCGGCACCTGCAGATGGATCGCGCCGACTGCCGGCTGGAGGCCGATGCCGTGGTCTGCGGCAACCACCGGATCGCGCTGGCCGATCTCCACGCCGCCGGCACCGCCGACGGCCACCGCTTCGTCGCCCGGCGCAAGGCCTATCTGTCGCCGCGCAGCGTCGCCTTCAACGTCCAGGGCATCCGCCTCGCCGTCCATCGCGCCACCGGCGAGGTCCGCATCCTGCACAGCGTCCACGCCGCGGATATCGGCCGGCCGATCAACCCGATGCAGTGCCGCGGCCAGATCGACGGTGCCATCGGCATGGCGATCGGCTGGGCGCTCTGCGAGAACATGGTCCATGACGGCGCCGGCCGGGTGGTCAACCCCAGCCTGCGCAACTACCGCATCCCGTCCTTCGCCGACATCCCGGCCAGCGAGGTGATGTTCGCCGACACCTATGACCGGATCGGCCCGCTGGGCGCCAAGTCGCAGGGCGAATGCGCGATCAACCCGGTGGCGCCGGCCATCGCCAACGCCCTGGCCGACGCCACCGGCGTGCGCTTCGCCCATCTGCCGCTGACGCCGGACCGGATCTACGACCGGCTGGGGGGCGCCGCCCGATGACCGCCGCCGCCGCGGCCGAGGCCGACGCCCCGGTCACCCTGATGGTGCAGACCCGCATCCGCGACGGGCAGGAGGATGCGTTCGGCCGCTGGCAGGCGCGGATCAGCGCCGCGGCGGCCGGGCAGCCGGGCTTCCTGGAGCAGTCGGTGATGCCGCCCAACCCGCCAGCCCAGCCGGACTGGGTGATCCTGCAGCGCTTCAGCAGCCAGTCGGGCGCGGTGGCCTGGCTGCGGTCGGACCGGCGCCAGGCCCTGGTGGCCGAGGCACAGGGCCTGTTGGCCGGGCTGGACGACGTGCATCTGGTGCCCGACGGCGCCGGCGGCGCCCTGCCCGCCCCGGCCTCGGCGGTGATCGCCACCAAGGTCAAGCCGGGGCAGGAGGCCGCGTTCCGGCGCTGGGAGCAGCGCATCGCCGCCGCCCAGGCCCGCGCCCCCGGCTTCCAGGGCTACCGGTTCCAGCCGCCGGTGCCGGGGGTGCAGGAGGATTGGCTGGCGATCCTGCGCTTCGACAGCGACCGCACGCTGCAGGGCTGGATGGAGAGCCCGGAGCGTCAGGCGCTGCTGGCCGAATCCGCCGCCTTCACCGAGGCGTTCCACGCCCGCATCGTCCGCACCGGCTTCGAGCCCTGGTTCGCGAGCGCCGGCGGCGCCGGCCCCGCGGTGCCGCCGGCGTGGAAGCAGAACATGGTGGTGATCGCGCTCCTGTACCCGGTCGTGTTCCTGTTCGGCGCCGCGGTGCAGACCCCGTTCCTGATGCAATACGAGGGCCTGCCCTTCTGGCTGGCGCTGTTCATCGCCAATGTCGTCAGCGTGCTGCTGCTGGCCCGGCTGGTGCCCTGGTTCGGCAAGCTGCTGGGCTGGTGGCTGACGCCAGGCGGGCGAAGGGACTGGCGCCGGGACGTTGCGGGCGCAGGCTTGATGATCGGGATCTATGCGGCGTGCCTGCTGGTGTTCTCGCAGCTGTAGGGAAGCCGCGGCTCCCGCCACCCCCGCGAGGAGTCCATGAAATGAGGGAACCGGCTTCGGCACCCTGATGTAGAGTATGCGCCGGTCGCTGCTGTTGGACCAATTTCGGTCGCAAGACATCTGCCAGGCGGCGTTGCGGAGGAGCGTGATGAGCTCGGAGAGATATGCTTACCAACGGAATATCGACAACTTCCATTCTCGCCTCCTGATGGAAGAACACACCGATATTCGCAGCGTCCTGCTCCGCCTGCTCATAGAGGAGGAAAACAAATTTGGCAGCAAACGGGAACAGATCGATCTCGTAAAAAACAAGATTGAGAAAAGCAAAATATTGATCGAAAAACAAAGAAACATTGTTGACAATCTTATCAGAGAAAACGGCAATCTGGTTTACGCCGACAGGATGCTGAAGAACTTCATCGAGACTCAGAACGTCCTGCTGCAGCGCCTTGCCGTGCTCGAAAAGTAGCTGGGGCATCGTATGCGCGACAGGCGCGGTCGACCGGGCCTGGCAGCCCGCATCGACCGCGGCCAGCAGCCGGAGCCTAGGCCTCGAGAAGTATGCTGATGGCAGAGTGAAGAGCGCCCAATGAAACCGGCTTGTGGAAGACAGCAGCCGCCGGCATTGCACTGATCCGGTCCTCACCAAAGGCGGTCAAGAAGCAGAACGGTATTCGCCTACGCCATAGAATCTCGACCACCGGAAAGATCCGGAGGCCGCGCTGCAAGCGAATATCGAGCAGGGCTCCGTGCAGAGTCTCCGACGTTGCAAGCTCGATCGCAGCCTCCAGATTGCCGACCGGGCCGACCACCTCCAGTCCTCTGGCGCGGATGGCATCCCTCATCTGGTCCGCCTGCACCAGTTCGTCCTCCACCAGCAGGATGCGAGCCCGCAAGGCTGCCGTCGGCACAAGGATCGCCCGGCCAGGCAACAGGGGCCCACCAGACTCGAGTGCGAGATGCCTTGCCTGCGCGGCCATATTCCGACAAGCCTCGGAGAGTGATGAACGAGAATAGCACGAATACAATAAAAAACACGGCATGAATTTTACGGAGCCTGGATCCAGGACGCCGAAGATTGACCAAGATCAGTCCGACTGAAAGAACATACACCTATTAAAGAAGCAAAGCATCCTGCCTTCGGCTACGGCTCACCCACTTTGACTGTTCTCGCTCAACCGAACCAGGGAGGTGGAGAAGCCTGTCGCGATCTGGCTCACATCCGGAGCCAGATCGGCAATGTAATCGAAGCGGCCTGCCATGATCAGCGCCCGCCGCCCGCTCTCGATTGCCTGACACCGGACGAGCGGCTTTACTGTCCTGCCCGCCCGGCCTGGCGCATCGCGCCAGCCAGTACGGAGACTTTGATGGGCGTCAGGAATTATCTGATCGAAGGTGTCTCCGGCACCGGCAAGACCTCGGTCTGCAACGAACTGCGACGACGCGGCTACCATTCCATCAATGGCGACAGGGAGTTCGCCTATCAGGGCGATCCGGAAACCGGTGCGGCCCTGGATGGCTTCGCCCACGAGCATCATATCTGGGATGTCGGGAGGGTCAGGGCCTTGGTGGCCAACCGCAGTCATCCGGCATCATTCTTTTGCGGCGGCTCCCGGAATTTCGACCGCTTCATCGATCTGTTCGATGGCGTTTTCATACTCGAGGTGGATCCGGACACGTTGAACCGGCGCCTTGCAGCCCGGCCTGCGAACGAGTGGGGTGGACGGCCAAGCGAACGGGACTTCATTGCCCGGCTATACGCAACGAAGGAAGATCTCCCCAAGATTGGTGTCGTGATCGATGCCACAGCGCCGATCGCCCGTATCGTCGACGAGATTCTAAGACAATGCGCGTAGGTCGCCGACAATGCGGCGCGCAGATCGTGCCCAACCGCACTTCTGCGCGACGGCGGTTCAAGCTATTCTGCAGAAGCTGGAATGGAGATTTGCAGCATGGCGAAGCTCGTCTTCGGAATGAACCAGTCCCTGGACGGCTACGTCGACCACCAGGAATTTCAGACCGGCCCCGCGCTGTTTCATCACTGGATCGAGCACGTGCGCGACCTGACCGGCAGTGTGTACGGTCGCCGCATGTACGAGATCATGCGCTATTGGGATGAAGACGACCCCAAATGGGACGCGGAGCGACGCGACTTCGCGGCGGCGTGGCGGAGCCAGCCGAAATGGGTCGTGTCGCGCTCGTTGAAGTCCGTCGGCCCCAACGCCACGCTTGTCGAGGATGACCTCGAGACGGTGGTCCGTGGGCTGAAGGCTCGGCTCGCTGGGGAGATTGCAGTCTCCGGACCGGACCTGGCGCAAAGCCTGACCGACCTTGGCCTCATCGATGAGTATCGACTCTATCTACACCCCGTCGTGCTGGGTCGCGGCACGCCATTCTTCGCCGGCTCGCGGTCGTCGCTCCGCCTTGTGGCCAGCGATCTGCTTGGCGAGGACGTCATCAGGCTGACCTACGTTCCTGCCTGATCGCGCCGCTCGCCCGACGGGCTGCGCCGACACGCCGGGTCCGCGGAGGGTCGCACGCGGCCAGCGGATCTGCTGGCCGCGCTGGCCCGGACGCTGCCGTCGGATGACGCGGACCGGCGGTCGCCGGGGAAGTCAGAAAACCATCGACCCGACCGTATCTCGATCGCGTTCCATGAAGCTGTCGGCGCCGGACGTGCGATCCTCGACCCGAAGCGCCGACAGGAGGACAGGATGGGCACACGGAAGCTCGAGGCCCTGCGCACCCGTTACGGCTCCGCCGGTGGCGCGGACCTGGACGACCCGGATTTCCGCAAGGCGGCGTCGCTGCAATTCGGCGATGGCGACCGGCGCAGGCTGCCCTTCGCCGACCCGTCGACCCTGCTCGACGCGCCCTTCCGGCCGGATGCCGCGAAAGCCGGCTTCGATGGGATCGATGTCGCCCTGATCGGCGTGCCGATGGATCTCGGCGTCACCAACCGGGCCGGTGCGCGCCTCGGCCCGCGGGCGGTGCGCGGGATCGAACGCATCGGGCCCTACGAGCATGTGCTGCGCATGACGCCGATGGCCGATTGCCGTGTCGCCGACATCGGCGACGTGCCGTTCCGCAGCCGCTTCAGCCTGGAGGAGTGCCATGCCGACATCGAAGCCTTCTTCACCAGGGTCGTGGCGGCGGGCGTCATCCCGCTCGCCGTGGGCGGCGACCATTCGATCAGCCGCGCGATCCTGGCGGCGGTCGGCCGCGATCGGCCGGTCGGCATGATCCACATCGATGCGCATTGCGATACCGGCGGCAGCTTCGAAGGCGCCAAGTTCCACCATGGCGGCCCGTTCCGGCATGCGGTCCTGGAGGGCACGCTGGACCCGGACCGGACGATCCAGATCGGCATCCGCGGCGGCGCCGAATATCTCTGGGAGTTCTCCTACGCCTCCGGCATGACCGTGATCCATGCCGAGGAGGTGCCGAAGCTCGGCCTGCCCGCGGTGATCGCCCGGGCGCGGGAGGTGGTCGGCGACGGCCCCACCTATGTTTCCTTCGACGTCGATGGCCTGGACCCCGGCTTCGCCCCCGGCACCGGCACGCCCGAGGTCGGCGGCCTCCAACCGCGCGAGGTGCTGGACCTGCTGCGGGGCCTGGCCGGCATCGATTTCGTCGGCGGCGACGTGGTCGAAGTGGCGCCGCAATACGACGCAACCACCAACACCGCCCAGTGCGGAGCCCAGGTGCTGTTCGAGTTGCTGTGCCTGGCGGTCAAGTCGAGGTCGGACGCGGCCGCAGGAACCCGGTGACGGAATTTGGTTTTAGCGGTCTTCCGCCCGCTGCTGGCCGTGCCAATGGGCAGTTGCCCTCGCGCTTCAGCCGATCTGGAACGCGAGGGTCTGGAGCCAAAGCCGTCTTCCGCCAGCCCGGCCGGCGCCAGCACGCTCGGGTAATAGTAGCGGTGGACCTCTGGATCGGCGTTGATCGCCGAAAACCCGCCCGATCGCGGCCCTCCCAGGGACGCAGCAGCAGCCGGGGGGTCGAGCCGGATGATCCGTCGCTCCGCCCGGCCGGAGACCAGGGCGGCCTCTTACTCGAGCATGCCGAGAGCCTGCTTGTAGAGATCGAGCAGCTCTTCCTGCTCGCGGCGGTCGTCCTGCTCCATCTTCCGCAGACGGATGATCTGGCGGATGATCTTGGCGTCGAAGCCGGTGCCCTTGGCTTCGGCGTAGACATCCTTGATGTCGCCCGCGATCCCCGCCTTCTCCTCCTCGAGCCGCTCGATGCGCTCGATGAACGACTTCAGGCGATCCGCGGCGATACCACCGACATCCGACATGGCTGGTCCTCAACAGGGTCTTTCAGGGCGCGGGACCATAAAGCGGCCGGGCCGGCCCGGCAAGCAGGCTGTCCCGGCCCAGCACCGGCGCGGGAGTCCGGCCGGCGGCGAGTGCGTTCGGCCGGCCCGATTCGGCCATGGGCGACTTGTCTCGCGTTGCCTCTCCCGCCTGGCGGGAGAGGTCGACAGCGCGCAGCGCTGGCGGGTGAGGGCTGGTCCCGGCCTCGACGTCCTCCCCTCACCCGGAGCCGCTTCGCGCCTCCGACCTCTCCCGTAAACGGGAGAGGCAAAAGGAAACGATCCTCAGTGCTTGTTGGCGGCGTCGAACGCCTTCTTCTGGCCGGCCGAGGCCTCCTTCTGGTGCTTGGCCTTCCAGCTGTCATAGGGCTCGCCATAGACGACCTCGCGCGCCTCGGCATCCGGCAGCGGGATGCCGCGCTGCTCCGCCGCCTCACGGTACCAGCGCGACAGGCAGTTGCGGCAGAAGCCGGCGAGATTCATCAGGTCGATGTTCTGCACGTCGGTGCGCTGGCGCAGATGCTCGACCAGGGTGCGGAAGGCGGCGGCCTCCAGCTCCGTGCGGGTCTTGGCGTCGATTTCAGTCTTGGGGGGCTCGGTCATGACGGTGTCCACGGGTTCCGGAACTCGGGATGTGGTGTCTCAGGACGAGGGCTGCAGCCCCTCCTTGGTCTCCAGGATCAGCCGGTCGACCACGCGGCGCAGCGCCTCGGCCTCGTCGGCGCCCCCGGCCAGGGCCTGGTAATAGGCGGCGAGCTGGCGGTGGGCCGAGGTGCCTTGCGCCAGGATATTGCGCGTATGGGCGATCTCCGCCTCGCAGCCCAGCGCCGCCGCGTCCTCCGCCACCATGGCCAGCACCTCCTCCAGCAGCTCGGCATAGGGCACCAGCTTGCCCTTGCCCCAGTCGATCAGCCCTTCCTCGAAGCCGTAGCGCATGGCGCGCCAGCGGTTCTCCTCGATCAGCACGCTGCGGTAGCGGCGCCAGGCGATGTTCTGGGCGCGCAGGCGCCACAGCATCCGCAGCAGGCACTGGTACAGCGCGGCGACGGCCAGCCCGTCCTCGACCCGGGTGCAGACGTCGATGACCCGCATCTCCAGCGTCGGGAAGCGGGCGGAGGGGCGGATGTCCCACCAGATCTTGCTGCCGTCCTCGATCACCCCGGCCTGGACCAGCGCCGCCAGCGCCGCCTCGTATTCGCCATAGCTCTGGAACTCCTCCGGCATGCCGGTGCGCGGCAGCTCGGAGAACACGGCCAGGCGGTAGGATTTCAGCTTGGTGTCGGTGCCCTGCCAGAACGGCGAGGAGGTGGTCAGGGACAAGAGATGCGGCAGGAAGTAACGTACCTGCCGCATCAGGTCGATGCGCAGATTCGGATCCTCGATCCCGGCATGGACATGGGTGCCGCAGATCAGCAGGCGCCGCACCGGCACGCCGAGGTCGCGCGCCAGCTGGTCGTAGCGGCTGCGGTCGGTGTGCTTCTGCGGCCGCCAGGTGCCGAAGGGATGGGTCGAGGCGGCGATCAGCGCCAGGCCGTGCCGCTCCGCCTCCTCCACCACCGACCGGCGCAGCCGGGTCAGCTCGGCCCGCGCCTCGGCGATGCTGCGGCAGACCGGGGTGCCGACCTCGACCTGGCAGCGGAAGAACTCGCGGGCGACGGCGCCCTCGTGCCGGTGCTCCAGCGCCTCGACCAGCTCGGCCGGCGGGTCGGGCACCAGGTCGCGGCTGACCGGGTCGACCAGCAGGTACTCTTCCTCGATGCCGAGGGTCAGCGCGGGTTCGGTCATGCGACGGCCTGCAGGGGCTGGTACAGGGCCGGGTCGGCCAGGATCGGGGCGAACAGCTCGGCCATCCGGTCGGCCCAGGCCTCGGCCGCGGCGTCGACCGCGATCAGGTCCTGCCGCATCTCGATCAGCACATGCGGCAGGCCGCGCGGCTCGGCGTGGTGGTGGATGGTGTAGCCATGCTCGTTGCGGCCGGAATAGGGCTGGTTGTCGCCGACCGTGATCTCCGGGTCGCGGCGCAGCGCCTCCATCAGCGGCAGCGGGATGCGGCCGTCGTCGCGCCACAGCACCCCGACCTGCCAGGGCCGGGCGAAGCCGCGCATCACTGGCGTGAAGCTGTGCAGCGACAGCAGCGCCGGGGCCGGGCAGCGCGCCGCGATCCGGTCCATCTGTGCCGCGACCGCGTCGTGATAGGGGTGGAAGAAGGCGGCGGCCCGCGCCGCCTCGTCCTCCCGCGTCAGCTTGGCATTGCCGGGCACGATCACGCCGTCGCTGATGGCGCAGATCGAGGTCGGGTCGTCGAGCTGCCGGTTCGGATCCAGGATCAGCCGCGAATAGCGGTGCAGCACCAGCGTCGCGTCCAGCCGCTCGGCCAGGCGGCGCGAGAAGGCCGCGATGCCGATGTCGTAGGCGACATGGCGGTCGAGCGCCCCCATGTCGACACTGAGCGTGCCGAGGGATTTCGGGAAGGCGCGGCCGGCATGGTCCGCGACCAGCAGGGCGCAGGCCTTGCCGTCGGGGTTCACCAGCTCGAAGGGCGGCGGGTCGTCGGGTCCGAGAAGCGTCATCGCCGAGACCCTAGCAGGGCGCCGCGGCGCTGTGGAGGGCGCGACGCAACGCCAGGTGCGTGCGGCGAACTTGTCGGACATGATAGGACCGAGACGATCGACCGATCACGCCATTCGAGGTGAGACCATGACCAGCCCCCTGCCCGTCTTCCCGGATCTCGCCGGCAAGGCCGTCCTGATCACCGGCGCCAGCACCGGCATCGGCGCCGCCGCCGCTCGCGCCTTCGGCCAGAACAAGGCCAGGGTGGCGGTGAACTACAACTCCAGCCGCGAGGCCGCCGAGGCGGTGGTCGCCGACATCAAGGCCGCCGGCGGCGAGGCGATCCTCGCGGCCGGCGACGTCACCAAGCCGGAGACGGCGCAGGCCCTGATCGAGCAGACCGTGGCCGCCTTCGGCCGGCTGGATGTGCTGATCAACAATGCCGGCGCGCTGGTCAAGCGCACCCCGATCGCCGAGTACAGCGACGACTTCGTCGACGCGGTGCTGGACGTCAATGTCCGCCACGTCATCCGCTTCATGCGCGAGGGCTCGGCCCAGATGCGTCGGCAGGGCGGCGGCGGGGCGATCATCAATCTCAGCTCGATCGCCGCGCGCAGCGGCGGCGGCCCCGGCTCGGTGATCTACGCCGCGGCCAAGGGCTTCGTCGCCGTCGCCACCCGCGGCTGGGCCAAGGAGCTGGTGAAGGATGGGATCCGGGTCAACGCCGTCTCGCCCGGCGTCATCACCACCCCGTTCCACGAGCGCTTCTCGACCCCGGAGCAGCTGGCGGCGATGCAGGCGACGATCCCGATGAACCGGCTGGGCGCGTCCGAGGACTGCGCCGCCGCCTTCCTCTATCTCGCCTCCGAGGCCGCCAGCGGCTACGTGACCGGCCAGATGGTCGAGATCAACGGCGGCCAGTCGATGCCGTAAGGCACCAGGGAGGCCATCCGCCGGATGGCCTCCCGCCCCCGTCACTTCCAGTCGGTGCTGCTGCTCTCGCCGTTCAGGAAAGGCATCACCGTTGCCGGCAGCTGCGGCGACAGGAAGATGTCGTAATGGGTCGCGCCGGGCAGGATGGCCAGGCGGTTCTGCGACATGTGCTCGCGCTGCCAGCCGGCGTCGCGCAGCCCGCCGCCGAGCAGCTGGTAGAACTTCACCACATGCTCCGGCCGGTACATGTCGCTGTCGCCGAAGACCAGCATCACCGGCATGGTCAGCTTCGGCACATCCCCCGAGAAGTCGTAGGGCTTGCGCATCAGCGCGCCCATGGCGTCGAGCAGCCGCGGGAAGTCCTCCGGCTTCGGCGCCACCGCGACATACGACGTGTACATCGGCGTGCCCTTCATCATCTCGGCCATGCCGGCGCCGACCGCGGCCTGCTGCGGCAGCATCTCCGGATAGAAGCCGTCCGACGCGTAGCCGGCCGAGACCAGGGCCAGGCGCCGCACCATCTCCGGATGCTGCACCGCCAGCTGGAAGGCGACGCCGCCGCCCAGCGAATAGCCCAGCACATCCGCCTTCTGGACGCCGAGCTGCTGCAGGATCGTCGCCATGTCGGCGCCCATCGCCACCAGGTCGATCGGCCGGTCGCCCAGCGGCGTGCGGCCATGGCCCTGCAGGTCGACGGCGATGACCTGGCGCTTCGCCGCCAGCGTCGGCAGCAGCGGCGCGAACATGTCGATCGAGCCGAGGCCGCCATGCAGCAGCAGCAGCGGTTCGCCCTGGCCGCGGACCTCGTAATAATAGCTGATGCCGCCGGCCTCGGCATGGCCGCTGCGGACGGCCGAGGCCGGGGTCTGGGTCTGGGCGGCGGCGGGCACGGCGGCCAGCGTGGCGGCCGTGAGAACACCGGTCAGGATCGTCTTCAGCATGTCGGGCTCCATCCCCTGGCTGGCGGCTCGCTGTCCGCCATGATGCGATGGCCCAAGGACGCCGCCGCCCGGACGGCCCCGACATCCTGCCCCGAAAAAGATTCAGGGAGTCTCGTAGACGAAGATCCGCGACTGGCCATCCTCCGGCATCGCGGTCAGACGCAGGCCGCCCTGCGTCGCCTCGACCAGCACCGGGTTGCGGGTCATGGCGGTGCCGTCCTCGGTCCACAGCAGCACCGGCACCTGGAAGGTCGGCCGGCCGCTGACGAGGTCGACGATCTCGATCCCGCCCAGGCCGAACACCGGCGCATCCGGCGTGCGGCGGAACTCGGTGATGCCGGTGCAGATGGCACGGCCGACCGGCAGATAGGCGCAGTCCTGGTAGTCGAGATAATGCTCCGGGTTCGGCGTCACCACCGGCGGGACGGAGGCGTCGACCTTGCCGTCGGCGTCCAGGCGCCAGGTGTAGAAGCGGCGCGAGCCCCAGCTGACGCCGTGCAGCGTGTTGTGGTCGGTGTCGTGCACCAGGCCGCCGATATGGTCGTCGACGCGGCCGACCGCGACCGCCTCCAGCGTCTGCGGATCGACCCGGTACAGGATCGAATGGCTGTTCGGCCGGTACTCGGCGACCGGCACCCACAGCCAGCGCCCGTCGAAGTCGATGCCGCCGGGATGATAGATCGAGTCCTCGCCCAGGGTGACGTGGCCGATCTGCCGGCCCCGGGCGTCGAGCTTGAACAGATGGCCGGTGCCCTGGCCGGCGTCGCGGTCCATGCCGTCCTGCGGCTGGGCATAGCGCTTGGTCGGCGCGGTGATCTCGACCGAGGAGGCGAAGATCGCGTCGCCGGCCCGGGCGAAGCCCTGCGGGTGATAGGTGTCGAACGGCACCGGGATGGTCTCGACCAGCCGCCACGGGGTCGAGCGCGACAGCCCCTCGATCCGCTGGCCCAGATCGTCCGGGCCGGCCGCGACGGCGGCGCTGGAGACGGTGGCGGCCAGGAGGATCCCGGCGACCGGAGCGGCGAAGCGATGCATGGCGAATCTCCCGGTTGCGGCGCGCGCATCCTGCCGCCGCGCCGTGACGGTTTGATGATGGCGCCCATTGACCGGAGCCGGCCAGGCACCCAATAGTAAATCATACGGTAAACCAATCCACGCGACCCGCCATGGCCACGCCGCCGCTCGAGCTTCCTGCCCTCGATCCCGCCACCGTCGCGCCGTCGCGGGGCGACCCCGACTATCCGAAGCAGTTCTGGTCGGCGGTGATCGGGGGCGACCGCCGGCGCCTGGGCGACGCGCTGGGCCTGACCAATTTCGGCGTCAACCTGGTGCGGATGCCGCCCGGCCTGCAGACCGCGCTGCGCCATTGGCACACGAAGCAGGATGAGTTCGTCTTCGTCCTGTCGGGCGAGGTGACCGTGATCTCCGACGCCGGGCCGCAGCTTCTGACCGCCGGCATGGCCGCGGGCTTCCCCGCCGGCAAGCCGGACGGCCACCACATCGTCAATCTGAGCGACAGCGACGCCGTGATCCTGGAGATCGGCGACCGCGCCCCTGCCGACGAGGGCGAGTTCCCGGATGTCGATATGGTCTGGCGCAATGTCGACGGCGACCAGCGCTACATCTATCTGCACAAGGACGGCACGCCCTACTGACGGTCCCGCGCGGCGCGCCGGTCTCCCCTGCGCCGCCCGCCATGGCCCGCGAAGGGCCGGCCAGATTAAGCTCCGGCCCATTATGAGCGAGGCCGTCCTGTCCCCCTCTCCCGCCCAGCGCCTGGCGCTGCCCGCCCTGATCCTGGGCGGGCTGGCGATCGGCAGCTCGCCGATCTTCGTGCGGCTGTCGGAGGTGGGGCCGATCGCGACGGCGGTCTGGCGCGTGGCGCTGGCGCTACCGATCCTGTTCCTCTGGTACCGGGCCGAGCAGGCGAAGGGCGCGGCGGCACGGCCACGGAGCTTGGCCGATTGCGCCGCCCTGGCCCTGCCCGGCCTGTTCATCGCCGCCGACCTGATGGCCTGGCACTGGGCGCTGGCCATCACCTCGGTCGCCAATGCCACGCTCTTGGCCAATCTGGCGCCGATCTTCGTCACCCTCGGCGCCTTCGTCCTGTTCCGCACCCCGATCCGCCCGGTCTTCGCGGCGGGGCTTGCGGTGGCCATCGCCGGCGTCGTGGTGCTGAAGGGCGGCGACTTCGGCGACGGCGCGTTGGCCGGCGACGCCTTGGCCGCCCTCGCGGCCGTGTTCTATGGCGGCTACATCCTGGCGGTCGGCCGGCTGCGCGACCGCTTCTCCGTCGCCACGGTGATGCTGTGGACCAGCGCCGTCGCCGCCGCGGCGACGCTGCCGCTGGCGCTGCTGATGGAACCCTCCCTGCTGCCGCCGACCCTCTATGGCTGGGCCATCCTGATCGGCCTGTCCTGGGTCTCGCAGGTCGCCGGGCAGAGCCTGATCACCTATGCGCTGGCCTGGCTGCCGCCGGCCTTCTCCTCCCTCACCCTGCTGATCCAGCCGGTCGCGGCCGCGGCCCTGGCCTGGATCGTCCTGGCCGAGCCGCTGGGCCCGGCCCAGGGCCTGGGCGGCGCCCTGGTGCTGGCCGGCATCCTCTTGGCCCGGAGGGCCTGATGACCGAGGCCCGCCTCACCCTCAGCCTGCTGCCGGAGACGCTGGCCGTTGCCCGGCTGCCGGCGGCAACGGCGCTGCCCGGCTGGGTCGACTGGTCCGATCCCTTCGTTACCGTCAGCCGCACCCGCGACGAGCTGTCGGTCGTCTGCCCCGAGGCGCGGCTGCCCGCGGACGCGCAGGCCGAGCGCGGCTGGCGTGGCTTCAAGGTCGATGGTCCGCTCGACTTCGCCGTGACCGGCATCCTGGCCCGACTCGCGGCGCCGCTGGCCGAGGCCGGCATCAGCATCTTCGCGATTTCGACCTACGACACCGACTACCTGCTGGTCCGCGCGGCCGAGCTGGACGCCGCGACCACGGTGCTGCGGCGGGAAAACACGGTGCGTGTCTGACCCGCCACACCGGTCCCGAAGGCCGGCATTTCCGCGGCAATCCGGGCCAAAACGGAATATTAAGTCCGCGTAATATCCGAATCTCCGCGCACATTCGACGTTGGCGAAGCGCCGCGGATGTGATTTCTTCCCGCCCGTCGGCGTAGTCGGGTCTGCCTGGGCTCAGCGATGCCGGCACGTGATACGGGAGTCCAGCCATGCCCAAGAAGCGCCCGTCGTTCCGCCGCACGCGCCAGACCAAGATCGTCGCCACGCTGGGCCCCGCCACCAGCTCGGCCGAGGCGATCCGCAAGCTGTTCGAGGCGGGCGTCGACGTCTTCCGCCTGAACTTCAGCCACGGCAAGCAGGAGGACCATGCCGCCCGGCTGGCCCTGATCCGTGAGGTCGAGCGCGACTTCGACCATCCGATCGCGGTGATGGCCGACCTGCAGGGGCCGAAGCTGCGCCTCGGCACCTTCGGCGACGGCCCGGTGAAGCTGACCGAGGGCCAGAGCTTCCGCCTGTCGCTGCAGCAGCGCCCGGGCGACGCCACCGGCGTCACCCTGCCGCATCCCGAGATCTTCGCCGCGATCGAGCCCGGGCAGGCCCTGCTGCTGGATGACGGCAAGGTGCGGCTCAAGGTCGTCGATTGCGGCCCGGACTTCGCCGACACCGTGGTCGAGGCCGGGTCGCGCCTGTCCGACCGCAAGGGCGTCAACGTGCCGAACGCGGTGCTGCCGCTGTCACCCCTGACCGACAAGGACCGCGACGACCTGCGCTTCGCCCTCGACATCGACGTCGACTGGGTGGCGCTGTCCTTCGTGCAGCGGCCGGAGGACATCGCCGAGGCGCGCAGGCTGATCGCCGGCCGCGCCCAGGTGATCGTGAAGCTGGAGAAGCCGGCGGCGATCCAGCATCTGGACGAGCTGGTCGAGCTGACCGATGCGGTGATGGTCGCCCGCGGCGACCTCGGCGTCGAGATGCCGGCCGAGGACGTGCCGTCGCTGCAGAAGCGGATCATCCGGGCCTCGCGCCAGGCCGGCAAGCCGGTGATCGTGGCGACCCAGATGCTGGAAAGCATGATCATGGCCCCGACCCCGACCCGGGCCGAGGCCTCCGACGTCGCCACCGCGGTGTTCGACGGCGCCGACGCGGTGATGCTGTCGGCCGAGACCGCCTCGGGCGAATACCCGGTCGAGGCGGTGACGATGATGGACCGCATCGCCCGCCGGGTGGAGCAGGACCCGATCTACCGCACCATCCTCGACGCCGTGCATTACGATCCGGAGAACACTGCGGCCGACGCCATCACCGCGGCGGCGCGGCAGGTGGCGCACACCATCGGCGCGGTGGCGATCGCGACCTACACCACCTCGGGCTCGACCACGCTGCGCGCCGCGCGCGAGCGCCCGGAAGTGCCGATCCTGTGCCTGACCTCGAACCTGCAGACCGCGCGCCGCATGGGGCTGTGCTGGGGCGTGCACGCGGTCCACACCGAGGACGTCAACAACTTCACCGAGATGGTCGGCAAGGCCTGCCGCCTGGCCAAGCATGACGGCTTCGGCGGCTCCGGGCAGCGCATCGTGGTCACGGCCGGCGTGCCCTTCGGCACCCCCGGCAACACCAATGTGCTGCGCATCGCCTGGATCGAGGATTGACCCGCCGCCGATGACCAATTCCCCGATCGCCGCCAACCAGGCCTTCTACGCCGCCCTGGCGCAGGGCGACGCGGCCGCCATGGACGCGCTGTGGTCGCGCCGCCAGCCGGTCGCCTGTATCCATCCCGGTTGGCCGATGCTGGCCGGGCGCGAGGCGGTGATGAAGAGCTGGGCGGCGATCCTGCGCGACCCGCCGCGGATCGCGGCCGAGGCGGCCCGGGTGCTGGATTACGGCGACACCGCCATCGTGCTGTGCATCGAGAAGATCGGCGACAACCGGCTCGCGGCCACCAACGTGTTCAGCCGCGAGCCCGAGGGCTGGCGCCTGGTGCACCACCAGGCCGGCCCGACCCGCGAGACCGCCCCCGCCCCTGCCAAGCCGACCGGCACCATCCACTGACGGGCGGCCGGCCCACGGCCGGTCACACATCCGCCAGGGGCAGGCCAGGCAGCAGCTTGTCGAGGGTGATCGGGAAGTCGCGCACGCGCACGCCGGTGGCGTTGTGGACGGCGTTGGCGACCGCGGCGCCGGCGCCGCAGACGCCGAGCTCGCCCAGGCCCTTGGCGCCGAGCGGGTTCGCGCGTTCGTCGGGCTGCCCCAGGAACACGACCTCGAGCTCCGGCACATCGGCATGGACCGGGACGTGGTATTCGGCGAGGTCGCGGTTGACGAAGCGGCCGTGGCGCGGATCGAGATGCGTCTCCTCCATCAGCGCCGCGCCGAGGCCCCAGGTCATGCCCCCGATCACCTGCGAACGCGCGGTCTTGGCGTTGAGCAGGCGGCCGGCATCGATCACCGCCAGCATGCGGCGCAGCCGGACCTCGCCGGTGTCGATGTCGACCGCGACCTCGGCGAATTGGGCACCGTGGGAGTGCTGGGAATAGGCCTTGTAGTCGGGATTCGCGGTCATCGCACCGACCGAACCCTCGGCCTCGAGCCCGTCGGGAGCGATGCGGGCGAGGAGATCGGCCGACAGCGTGCCGTCGCCTGTCCCTGCGGCTTCGGCGATCCTCGCTCGGAGAGCGAGGCAGGCCTGGTGCACGGCGGAGCCGGAGCTCGCTGCACCCCAGGACCCGCCGGATCCCGCGGTGCGCGGGAAACGACTGTCGCCGAGCTCGACCGTCACCGCCGACAGCTGCACGCCGAGCCGTTCCGCCGCGATCTGGGCCAGGATCGTGTAGGTGCCGGTGCCGATATCGGTCATATCGAGTTGCACGGTCACCCGGGCGCGGGCGTCGATCGCCACCCGGGCGGTGGCGGCGCCGAGATAGTTGGGCCGGATCGCCGCCGCCACGCCCATGCCGATCAGCTTGCGGCCCTCGCGGCGCTGCCCCGGCAGGGCGCTGCGGCGTCCCCAGCCGAAGCGGCGTGCGCCCTCGCGCAGGCAGCCGACCAGGTTGCGGCTGGCGAAGGGCACGCCGCTTCGGGATCCTCGGCCGGTTCGTTGCGGATGCGCAGCTCGATCGGGTCGAGGCCGAGCCGTTCGGCCAGCTCGTCCATGCCGCATTCGAAGGCCATCAGCCCCGGCGCCTCGCCGGGCGAGCGCATCCATTCGCCGCGGCGAAGGTCGACCGGCACCAGACGGTGCCGGGTCAGCCGGTTCGGGGCGGCGTAGAGCGACCGGGTGACGACCGCGGTCTGCTCGCAATACTCCTCGAAGCGGCAGGTGGCCGAGCAGACATCGTGCCCGAGCGCGGTCAGCCGCCCGTCCCGATCCGCGCCGAGGCGCACCAGATGCATCATCTCCGCCCGATGCCCGGCATTGCCGAACATCTGCTGCCGGGTCAGCGCGATCTTGACCGGTCGCCGCAGCACCCGCGCGGCCAGGGCGGCCAGCACCGTGTCGGCATGCACCGTCAGCTTGGCGCCGAAGCCGCCGCCGGTGAAGGGGCTGACGATCCGGACGTTCTCCGGCGGGATGCCCAAGGTGTTGGCGATGCCGGCCCGGAAATTCGCCAGGGTCTGCGCCCCGGTGCGGATCGTCACTGTGTCGCCGGACCATTCGGCCAGCGTGGCGTGCGGCTCCATCGGGTTGTGGTGCTCATAGGGCGTCCGGTAGAGGGCCTCGACCTTGACCGGCGCGGCGGCGAAGGCGCCGTCGAAATCGCCGACGGCGCTGTCCGTCTGCAGCCCGGCATTCGCCCGCGGCGGCGCATAGGCCTCGGCCAGCCGGCCGGCGAGAACGAAGGCTCCGGCCTGTTCCTCATAGCGGACCCGGATCAGGCCGGCGGCGGCGCGGGCGGCCTCGAAGCTCTCGGCCACCACCAGCGCCACCGGCTCGTCGTGGAAACGCACCCGGTCGTCGGCGAGCATGGGCCGGGCCCGGGAGAACACCTCGGGCGGCGTCGGCGTGACCGGAGGGCCGAAGGCGGCCTGGGCCGGCGCGTTGCGATGCGTCATCACATGCAGCACGCCCGGCGCCCGCTCCGCCTCCGCCGTGTCGGTCGCGGCGATCCGCCCACGGGCGATGGCCGCCCCGAGGATGACTCCGTAGGCCGGCGCCTCGTCCGGCACATGCTCATAGGCGTAGGTTGCACGGCCGGTGACCTTGAGCGGGCCGTCGACCCGGTCTACCGGCTTGCCGATCACGGCCCCGTCTCCCGCGATATCGTTTGCCATCGTTTCCTCATGCGCGCTCGACGGCCGCGGCCAGGGTGTGCCGCAGCGTCCGTTGGGCCAGCTGGATCTTGAACGCGTTCCCGGGCCGCCCCCGCGCATCGGCCAGGGCAGCCGCGGCGGCATCGCGATAGCTGTCGTCGCCTGCAGCCGCGCCGGCCAGGTCCCGCTCCGCGGCCTCCGCTCGCCAGGGCTTCGGCGCCACCCCGCCGAGGGCGATGCGGGCGTCCCGAATGCGGCCGCCCTCTACCTCGACGATGGCGGCGACCGAGACCAGGGCGAAGGCATAGGAGGCCCGGTCCCGCACCTTCCGGTAGAGCTGCCGGCCCGGCGGCGGCGGGGGCAGGACCACCGCCGTGATCATCTCACCGGCATCGAGCGCGGTCTCGACATCCGGGGTCGTGCCGGCCGGTGCAGCCCACCGACCGGGATCGCGCGCGTCCCGCCGTCAGGCTGGATGGTCTCGACCCGGGCATCGAGCGCGGCCAGGGCCACAGCCATGTCGGAGGGATGGACGGCGATGCAGTCGTCGCCCGCTCCAAGCACGGCGTGCATGCGGTTGAAGCCGTCCAGCGCGGAGCAGCCGGAACCCGGGCTGCGCTTGTTGCAGGGCAGCGCAAGGTCCTGAAAGTATGGGCAGCGGGTGCGCTGCAGCAGGTTGCCGCCGGTCGACGCCTTGTTGCGGATCTGGCCCGACGCCCCCGCCAGCAGCGCCTGCGCCAGCAGCGGGTAGCGCTGCCGCACCGTCGGGTCGGCCGCGAGATCGCTGTTCCGCACCTGCGCCCCGATGCGCAGGCCGCCCTCGGGCGTCGGCTCGACCCGGCCGAGCGGCAGCCAGCTGATGTCGACCAGATGGGTCGGCCGCTCGACCCCCAGCTTCATCAGGTCGAGCAGGTTGGTGCCGCCGGCGATGAAGCGCGCCCCGGGCCGGGCCGCCACCGCCGCGGCCGCCCCCCGCACATCCGCCGCGCGCTCATAGGTGAAGGGCTGCATCGGTCAGGCCTCCGCCACGTCGCGGATCGCTGCGACGATGTTGGGATAGGCGGCGCAGCGGCAGATGTTGCCGCTCATGCGCTCGCGGATCTCAGCGTCGCTGAGCTCGGCGAAGCTGGCGACGTCGGCGCCGGCGTGGCTCGGCCAGCCGGCCGCGGCCTCGCCCAGCATGCCGACGGCGGAGCAGATCTGCCCCGGCGTGCAGTAGCCGCACTGGAAGGCGTCGCGGGCGACGAACGCGGCCTGCATCGGGTGCAGCGCGTCACCCTGCGCCAAGCCCTCGACGGTGGTGATCTCGTCGCCCTCATGCATCACCGCGAGGGTCAGGCAGGCATTGATGCGCCGGCCGTTCACCAGCACGGTGCAGGCACCGCACTGGCCATGGTCGCAGCCCTTCTTCGACCCGGTGAGGCCGAGCGTGTTGCGCAGCGCGTCGAGCAGCGTCGTCCGCGTGTCCAGCTCGACCGCCCGCTCCTGCCCGTTGATCGACAGGCGCAGCGCCGCCGTTGGGATCGGCGCAGGTTGCGCTGCGGCGGGCGCGGCGGCGGTGAAGACCAGGCCGGCCGCGGCGCCAGCCTCCAGCACGGAACGGCGCGTCGGCCCGGTGTTGCCGTCAGCTGCGGCCATGGGACATCTCCGTCTGCGGGACGAGGCGGCCGAAGCCGGTCCCCATCGATGACGGAGAGTTGGGGGCGCTGGCGTCCGGCCGCTGTCAGGAAGCCGGCCGGACTGTCAGGATTCGGGAAGTATCCGCATCCGGTAGGCCCGGGGGCTGGTGCCGCGGAGGCGCCGGAAGGTCGCGGTGAAGTGGCTCTGGCTCGAGAAGCCGAGGCGGATGGCGATGGTCCCGATCGGCAGGGTGGCGTCGGCGATATGGGCGTCGACATAATCCCGGATTCGGGCCAGGGTGCAGCGGCCGAGCCGCCCGTGCGACGACGACGGCGGCAGGGCGTGATCCAGCGCCGCCAGCCGGAATCCCAGCAGGGCCACCAGATGCTCGACATAGGCGGCGTCGGGGCGGCAGCCGAGCGCGATCTCGGCCTGCAGCGCGCCGATCAGCGCGCCGATCACGGCGTCGCTGCGGTTCACCAGGATCGGCAGATCGGCCAGGCGGTCGGCGCGATCCCAGGCAGGGTCGATCCACAGGGCGGAATAGGAGAGGTCGGCATCGCGGTAGACGCCGGTGCGCTCGGCGCCGGCCGGGACGAAGGTGAAGACGCCCGGGCGGTCGGGACCGTCGAACAGCAGCCTGCCGTTGGCCTGGACGCGGGTGCCGGCGGTCCGGCCGGCATCGGTCAGGACCAGGAGGTGCCGCGGCGCGGCCCATCGCATCTCGACCTCGCGGCACACCCACCGCCGGTGGTCGAACAGCACCTGGGAGTCGAACCACGAGGCCCGGTGCAGCAGGACCGTCGCGTCCCCGCAGGCCCGGAGCTGCCCGTCGCCGAAGATGGGGCGGATCGACATCGCGGCTGGATCTCCCATGGCGGCGCGGATCTTCCCGATGTGGGGGCCGCGGCCACAGGTTGCACCGGTCGCGTCGGATCGCCGCGCCGGGCGGCTCAGATCGGATCCCCGGCCTGGAGCTTCTTCAACTGCTCTATCTGGGCGTGGGCGGTGGCCATCTGCGGGTCGATCGCCAGCACCCGCTGATAGGCCTCGATCGCGCCCTTGGTGTCGCCGAGCTTGATCCGGCACAGTCCGAGGCCCGACAGCGCGCCGAAATGGCGGGGCTCGCGCGCCAGCACCTGGTCGATATCGGCGATCGAGCCCTGGATGTTGCCGCGCAGGTAGCGCACCGTGGCCCGGCGGTTCCAGCCCTCGGCATAGGCCGGGTCGTTCTCGATCACCGCGGTGAACGCGGCCTCGGCCACGGCGTAGTCGTCGGTCGCCATCGCGGTGTTGCCGCGCTCCATCAACCCCGGAACGTCCGCGTTCTTGCCGTCATAGGCGAACCAGAGCTGCCAGATCTGGATCTGCAGCCCCGGCTCCTCCTCCGGCGCCGCGATCTTCAGCTGGGCGAACAGCGCATCCAGCTGCGCCGCCCGGTCCTGGGCCACGGCCGGGCCGGCCAGGACGAACAGCAGCATCATCAGCAGCAGGGCGAGGATGCGGCGCATGAGATGAAGATCGGTCCGGCCCGGCCGCTCGGCAAGTGGCTCAGAGGGGGTAGCCGGCGAGATACTTGCGCATCAGCGCCGCCTGGCTTTGGGCCGGGGCGTAATGCGGGTCCAGCGCCAGCACCCGCTCGAAGGCATTCAACGCGGCCTGATGGTCGCCCTGCACGGTCCGGCACAGGCCGAGGCCGAACAACGCCCCGAAATGTCGCGGCTCCAGCGCCAAAGTGCGGTCGATGTCCTGGACCGCGCCGTCGCAATCGCCGCGCAGGAAACGCACCACCGCCCGGCGGTCCCAGCCCTCGGCGAAATCCGGCGCACGCTCCACGACCGCGGTGAAGGCGGCTTCCGCCACGGCGTAGTCGCGCTGCAGCAGGGCGGCGTTGCCGCGTTGCAGCAGGTCCGGCACCAGCGGGTCGGCCCCCTCGTAGTTCAGCCACCGGGTCCAGATCTGCCGCTCCAGCCGCTGCGCCTCCGCCGCGTCCTCGGTGGTCCGGAGCTGGTCCAGGAGAGTGTCGAGACGAATCGGCGCGTCCGCCGCCGAGAGGGTCCCGCACGGCGCCGCGAGAACGGCCATGACCACGGCCAGGATGCGCAACGCCTTCATAATCAGAAGATTGGGACCCGTTCCTGAGAAGACAACATCAAAGATTGCAATAACCGGGAGGCGGCTGCGCGTCCGATGCAAGGAGTCGGGCGGTGCATTATTCGACATCGCGATCGGGACCGCTATGGTGATCGGCTCGTCGTAGTCGGCCGGGCGCGCGGCGTTCCGTCGCGGTGTATGGTAACAGCGCAGCGGAACAAACCGGCCGTCTCCACCCTTCCCCGGCATGACGACACCAGCGGAGATCGACATGGCGTCACTGACAGGGCATCCGGACGCAGTGCCCACCCCCGCCGCCGACGGCACCGAAGGACGCGCCACCGGCAAGCAGCCGAAGGTGCGCACCGAGGGGCGCTTCACGGGCCCGGCGGGTCGGATCGAGGACTATGCCATCATCGGCAACTGCCGCACCGCGGCCCTGGTCGGGCGCGACGGGTCGATCGACTGGCTGTGCCTGCCGCGCTTCGATTCCGAAGCCTGCTTCGCCCGGCTGCTCGGCGATTGCGACAACGGCCACTGGCAGATCGCGCCGGACGACCAGTTCACCGCCCGCACCCGCCGCCGCTACCGCGGCAACACGCTGGTGCTGGAGACCGAGTTCGAGACCGACACCGGCACGGTCGCGGTGATCGACTTCATGCCCCTGCCGCACCGCGAGGACGAGCTCTCGATCATCCGGCTGGTCGAGGGCCGCAGCGGCACGGTGTCGATGCGGCTGGAGGCGGCGTTCCGCTTCGACTACGGCCGCATCGTGCCCTGGGTGCGGCACCGGCCGGACGGCATCGTCGCCATCGCCGGGCCCGACGCGCTGCGCTTCCGGTCGCCGATCGCGCTGTATGGCGAATCGATGAAGACGGTCGGCGACTTCACGGTCGAGGCCGGCGACCGCCTGCCCTTCATCCTGACCTGGTACCCGTCGCATCTGCCGGAGCCGGGGGTGATCGACCCGTTCCGGTCGCTGATCGACACCGAGACCTGGTGGCAGGGCTGGGCCCACAGCTGCACCTATGACGGCCCCTATCGCGAGGCCGTGCTGCGCTCCGCCCTCACCCTCAAGGCGCTGACCTATGCCCCGACCGGCGGCATCGTCGCCGCTGCCACCACCTCGCTGCCCGAGGAGCTCGGCGGCGAGCGCAACTGGGACTACCGCTACTGCTGGATCCGGGACGCGACCCTGACCCTCTACGCCCTGCTCGGCGCCGGCTTCACCGAGGAGGCGGCGTCCTGGCGCGACTGGCTGCGCCGGGCCGCGGCCGGGCGGCCCGAGCAGCTGCAGATCATGTACGGGCTGGCCGGGGAGCGCCGGCTGACCGAGCTGGAGATCCCCTGGCTCGCCGGCTACGAGGGCAGCAAGCCGGTCCGGGTCGGCAACGGCGCCCATGCCCAGCTGCAGCTGGACGTCTATGGCGAGCTGCTGGACGCGATCCATGTCGCCCGCAAGAAGCGCCTGACCCATCCGCACGATGCCTGGCGGGTGCAGCGGGTGCTGCTCGGCTACCTCGAGAAGATCTGGCACAAGCCGGATGAGGGGCTGTGGGAGATCCGCGGCCCCCGGCGCCACTTCGTGCACAGCAAGGTGATGGCCTGGGTCGCCTTCGACCGGTCGATCAAGGCGGTCGAGCAGTTCGGGCTGGAGGGGCCGGTCCGCGCCTGGCGGGCGCTGCGCGACCGCATCCATGCCGAGGTCTGCGCCCAGGGCTTCTCCGAGCACCGCAACAGCTTCGTCCAGTCCTACGGCTCGGAGATGCTGGACGCGGCGCTGCTGCAGATCCCGATGGTCGGGTTCCTGCCGCCGGACGACCCGCGGGTGATCGGCACCGTCGAGGCGATCGAGCGCGAGCTGACCGTCGACGGGCTGGTCCGGCGCTACGAGACGGATTCGGGCGTCGACGGCCTGGTCGGCGAGGAGGGCACCTTCCTGGTCTGCAGCTTCTGGCTGGCCGATGCGCTGGCCATGATCGGCGCCGTCGACCGGGCCACCGCCCTGTATGAGCGGCTGATCGGCCTGGCCAACGACGTCGGGCTGCTGGCGGAGGAGTACGACCCGATCGTCAAGCGCCAGCTCGGCAACTTCCCGCAGGCCTTCAGCCATATCGGGGTGATCAACACGGCGCTGAACCTGGCCGAGTTCCGCGGCCCGTCCGAGGATCGCAGCCATAACGGGCATGGCGCCGGCGAGCATGGCGCCCCTGCGGCCGAAGCGAAGTGAAACCGGCGGAACTCTGCGCTAGGCTGCGGCATCGCGCTTGAGAGACTTCGTGATGACCGCCCTGTTCGACGCCGAGACCGAGACCACCGCCGAGCTGATGCGCCGCCTGGGCGCCGCCGCGCGCAGCGCCGCTGCCGCGCTGGCCCTGGCGCCGCGACCGCAGAAGGACGCGGCGCTGGCGGCGGCGGCGGCGGCGATCCGCGACGACCGCGCGCTGATCCTGGCGGCCAATGCCGAGGACATGGCGGAGGCGCGGCGGAACGGCGTCGCCGGATCCTTCCTCGACCGGCTGGCGCTGGACGACAAGCGGATCGAGGCGATCGCCCAGGGGCTGGAGGCGGTGGCCGACCTGCCCGACCCGATCGGCGATGTGCTGGCCGACTGGACCCGGCCGAACGGGCTGCGCATCCAGCGCGTGCGGGTGCCGCTCGGCGTCGTCGGCGTGATCTTCGAGAGCCGGCCGAACGTCACCGCCGACGCCGCGGCGCTGTGCCTGAAGGCGGGCAATGCCTGCATCCTGCGCTGCGGGTCGGAAAGCTTCCGCAGCTCCAGCGCCATCGCCGCCGCGGTCGGCCACGGGCTGAAGAAGGCCGGGCTGCCGCGCAGCGCGGTGCAGCTGGTGCCGACCCGCGACCGCGCCGCGGTCGGCGAGCTGCTGGGCCTGACCGAGTTCGTCGACGTGGTGATCCCGCGCGGCGGCAAGTCGCTGACCGCCCGGGTGGCGGCGGACAGCCGGATCCCGGTGCTGTGGCACCTGGACGGCATCAACCACACCTATGTGCACGAGGCGGCCGATCCGGAGATGGCGCGGCGGGTCGTCTACAATGCCAAGATGCGGCGCACCGGCGTGTGCGGCGCCACCGAGACGCTGCTGATCGACCGCAGCGTCGCCGGGTCGATGCTGCGGCCGATCCTCGACGACCTGATCGAGGCCGGCTGCGAGATCCGCGGCGACACCGTGGTGCAGGCGATCGACCCGCGCGTCCTCGCCGCCTCCGACGACGACTGGGACACCGAATATCTCGACGCCATCCTGTCGGTGAAAACGGTGGACGGGCTGGACGCCGCGATCGAGCACGTCAACCTGCACGGCAGCCACCACACCGACAGCATCGTCACCGCCGACGAGGCGGCGACCGAGGCGTTCCTGGCCCGGGTCGACAGCGCCATCGTGCTGGTCAACGCCTCGACCCAGTTCGCCGATGGCGGCGAGTTCGGCATGGGGGCAGAGATCGGCATCGCCACCGGCCGGCTGCACGCCCGCGGCCCGGTCGGCACCGAGCAGCTGACGAGCACGAAGTACCTCGTCCGCGGCACCGGCCAGACGCGCCCTTGAATGAAGGCTCCTGTTCGTAGCGGTGCCCGGACGTCGCCATGCTGACCCCGCCCAATCCCCGGCATGGCCGGATCTGGGACGGCTGCCGCGTCGGGCTGCTCGGCGGTTCGTTCAACCCGGCCCATGACGGGCACCGGCACATCAGCGTCGAGGCGATGAAGCGGCTGGGCCTGGACGCGGTGTGGTGGCTGGTGTCGCCGCAGAACCCGCTGAAGCCGGCCGACGGCATGGCGCCCTTCGCCGAGCGGATCGACTCCGCCCGCCGCGCCGCCCGCCACCCGCGCATCGTCGTCACCGGCATCGAGGCCGCGCTCGGCACCCGCTATACCGCCGACACGCTGAAGGCGCTGACCGCCCGCTTCCCGCGGACCGAGTTCGTCTGGCTGATGGGGGCCGACAACCTGGCGCAGATCCGCCACTGGCAGCGCTGGACGAAAATCTTCGAGACCGTGCCGGTTGCCGTCTACGACCGTCCTACCTATTCTCTAAGAGCGTTGTCGGGATTGGCGGCGCGGCGGTTCGCGCGGGCGCGGATCGACCAGGATCACACCCGGGCTCTGGCCGGAACGGCCGCACCGGCCTGGGTGTTCTTCCTGGCGAAGCGTCATCCGGCCTCGGCCACGGCGCTGAGGGCCGCGCGGCAGCTTCGCCCCAGCCCCGTCGACGCCGCGGCGCCCAAGCGCCGTGCCGCCGCACAACCATGAGGTGAACGCCATACGACCGAACACCGAGACGCCCCGGGCCGAAGCCGGGCGTCTGCCGCCGGGCCTCGCAGCCAGCCTTGCCCGGCCTCTGCTTGAGACTGCTCTGACGTCGCTCGACGACGACAAGGCCGAAGATCTGGTCGTGATCGACCTGACCGGCCGGTCCTCCATCGCCGACAGCCTGATCATCGCCACCGGCCGCTCCTCGCGCCAGGTCGCCGCTATGGCCGACCATCTGCTGGAGAAGCTGAAGCCGCTGGCGCCCGGCCCGGTCCAGGTCGAGGGCCAGGCGCGGGGCGACTGGGTGCTGATCGATGCCGGCGACGTGGTCGTCCATCTGTTCCGCCCCGAGGTGCGCGATTTCTACGCCCTCGAGAAGATGTGGGACGATGACGCCGAGCGGGTGACCCGCATCGCCGGCACGGCTTAGGCCGGTCCCGACGGTTCCGCGATGCGGCTGACAATTGCCGCGGTCGGCCGCGGCCGCCCGGGCCCGTTGCGCGAGCTGTTCGACGACTATGCCGGCCGCTCCGCCTGGCCGCTGACCCTGCGCGAGGTCGAGGCCCGCAGGGGTCTGTCCGGCCTCGCCCTGAAGCGCGAGGAAGCGGCGCTGCTGCTAGCCGCGGTGCCGGCCGGGGCCGCCGTGGTGGCGTTGGACGAGCGCGGCCGCGACCTCGACAGCGCCGGCTTTGCCCGCCTGCTCGGCCGCTGGCGCGACGAGGGCCGGGCCGAGGCGGCCTTCCTGATCGGCGGCGCCGACGGCCATGACGACGCGGTGCGCGACCGCGCCGAGCTGCTGCTGTCCTTCGGCCGACTGACCTGGCCGCACATGCTGGCCCGGGCGATGCTGGCCGAGCAGATCTACCGCGCCCAGACCATCCTGAGCGGGCACCCCTATCACCGGGCGTGAGGGCATGACGAGGGGGCGGGAAGACCATGTCGCTTGCGCCGCTGCTGGACGCGCCGCTCGTCATCCAGCTCCACGTCGCCGCGGTCTGCATCGCGGTCATCCTGGCGCCGCTGCAGCTGATCCTGCCGAAGGGGACGCCCCGCCACCGCGCCATGGGCCGGGTCTGGGTCGCGGCGCTGACCGGCGCCTGCGTCAGCGCGCTGCTCATCCTGGACCGTCCCATCTCGCCGCATGTCGGGCCGGTGAGCTGGCTCCACCTGCTCGCCGTTCTGACCCTCGTCAGCGTGTGGCAGGCGGTCGCCGCCGCCCGGCGGCACGATGTCGAACGCCACCGCCGGATCATGCGCAGGATCGCCTATTTCGCCCTCGGCATCCCGCTGATCGTCGCCTTCGCCGTTCCTGGGCGCATCATGTTCCAGGTCCTGTTCGGACCCTGAGACCCTCACCCCAGCGCCGCGAAGTTGCGGTAGCTGCCGATCAGCTCCTCCACGGTGCCGGAGCGGCAGCCGCGCTCGCGGGCCAGGCTGGCGGCGTCGCGCTCATTCGCGGCCCGCCGGCTGCCGAGCTCCTGCCAGACCGCGGATTCATTGCCCGGTGCGCCCGAGGCGCCGGCGAGCTGGCCCGCCGCTTCGGATTCCGCCTGCGACAACACCTGTCCGAAGCGCTGCTCCTGCTGCGGGTCGAGCCGCACCCGGCAGGACCGGGCGGCGGATTCGGCCCGGATCATGGCGTCGTAGCGCTGCAGCGCATCGCCGGCGTGGCCCGCCGGCCGCGGCACCGCTCCCGCCCCGGAATAGTGGGAATAGCCGGGATAGCCGGAATTGCCGGGGTATCCGGGGTCGATATAGCCCTGTTCGTTGCAGCCCCCGAGGGCGAGAACCGCGACCACCGCGGCCGATCCGAGGCGCGTGATGCGCATCGCTGTCTCCGTCAAATCACCGTCAGGTCACGCCTGCCCGGCGGACAAACGCTCGGCGAGGCCGATCAGATCCATGATCTGCGGATCGGAGCAGCCGCGCGCTGCGACCGCATCGCGCACCACCCGCTCCTGCTGCGTGCGGTGGGCGGCGATGTCGCCCAGCACCTCGGGGTCGTTCGGCATCGTATCCTCGCGCTTCGCCAGCGCCGCTTCCGCCTGGTGCTGGGCCTCGACCAGGGTGTCGGCGAGCCGGCTCTCCCGCCCCTCCTCCAGCGGCGCGCCGCAGACATAGCGCGCGGCATTGGCCCGCAGCACCGCCTGCCAGCGGTCGACCGGATCCTTGGTGTCATAGGCGGCGCCGACCACCGGGCCGGCGCAGCCGGCGAGAAGCAGGGCCGGGAAGAGCCACCGGACGTCGAACCTTGCCATGCCGCCTCCGTTCCAGGCCGGCCGGGCGAAACGCCCTTGTGCCGGCGGCGCCAATCGATACATGAAGGGCGGATTCCGAGAAAGGACATGCGATGAGCGCAGCTGCCGCGACCCCACCCCGTCCCGTCGTCCTGTGCGTCCTCGACGGCTGGGGCTGGCGCGAGGAGGAGGCGGACAACGCCGTGCGCCTGGCCGATACGCCGAATTTCGACCGGCTGTGGGCGGAGGAGCCGCACGCCTTCCTGCAGGCCAGCGAGGAGGCCGTCGGCCTGCCGCACGGCCAGATCGGCAATTCCGAGGTCGGGCACATGAATCTCGGCGCCGGCCGGGTGGTGTTCCAGGACCTGCAGATGATCTTCAACGCCATCGCCGACGGCTCGCTGGCCAAGGCCAAGGCGCTGCAGAAGCACATCGCGGCGCTCAAGGCCTCCGGCGGCACCTGCCATCTGATGGGGCTGCTGTCGCCCGGCGGCGTGCACGCCCATCAGGACCAGATCGCGGCGCTGGCCAGGATCGTCGCCGACGCCGGCGTGCCGGTCGCGGTCCATGCCTATACCGACGGGCGCGACACCCCGCCGCGCGCCGGTGCCGACTATCTCCGCCAGTTCCTGAAGGACATCGACGGGCTGCCGAACGCCCGCGTCGCCACGGTCGACGGCCGCTACTACGCCATGGACCGCGACAAGCGCTGGGAGCGGGTGGAGAAGGCCTATCGCGCCGTCGCCGAGGCCAAAGGCGAGGCGGCGCCGGACCCGGTCGCCGCGGTCGAGGCGGCCTACAAGGCCGACACTGGTGACGAGTTCATCCTGCCGAGCGTGATCGGCGACTATGCCGGCATGACGGATGGCGACGGCGTGCTGTGCGCCAATTTCCGGGCCGACCGGGTGCGCGAGATCCTGCAGGCGCTGCTGGACCCGGCCTTCGACGGCTTCGCCCGCACCCCGGTCCGCTTCGCCGATGCCTGCGGCCTGGTCGAGTATTCCGATCAGTTGAACGGGTTCATGTCGGCGATCTTCCCGCCGAAATCGATCGCCAAGGGGCTGGGCGAAGTGGTGTCGGCGGCCGGCAAGACCCAGCTGCGCACCGCCGAGACCGAGAAATACCCTCACGTCACCTTTTTCTTCAACGGCGGCGAGGAGACGCAATTCCCCGGCGAGGACCGCATCCTGGTCCCCTCGCCCAAGGTCGCGACCTACGACCTGCAGCCGGAGATGTCGGCGCCGGAGGTGTGCGCGAAGCTGGTCGCGGCGATCGACAGCGCCAAATACGACCTGGTGGTGGTCAACTTCGCCAATCCGGACATGGTCGGCCACACCGGCATCCTGGCGGCGGCGATCAAGGCCTGCGAGACCGTCGACACCTGCCTCGGCAAGGTCGAGGCCGCCGTCCGGCGCCAGGGCGGCGCCATGATCGTCACCGCCGACCATGGCAATGCCGAGCTGATGCGCGATCCCGTCACCGGCGGCCCGCACACCGCGCACACGCTGAACAAGGTGCCGGTGATCCTGGTCAATGAGCCGGGCCCGCGCCGCAGCCTGCATGACGGCAAGCTGGCCGATGTGGCGCCGACGCTGCTGGAGCTGATCGGGCTGGCGCAGCCGGAAGAGATGACCGGGCGCAGCCTCATCGACGCCGCCTGACGGCCATATTCGGGGTCGACCTTGTGACGCGAAACCGCAAAGATGGACGTCAGGTAACTTGATCCCGCCGAAACCCGGCAGATATCATCGATGGGCGTCCACCCTGGCCAGCCACCCCTCCGGTTCCGGAGACGGCCGGTCGGCCGATTGACTCGAGCGCCTGGCGGCCCTGCCGCCAGCGAGGGCAAGCATGAAGAAGCACCTGAACGCCGTCGCCATCGGGGCCCTGCTGGGCCTGGCCTTCGTCGGCGGGCATACCTTGACCTTCGAAGGCTGGGCGCAGGACAAGGCGCCCGACAAGGCCGCGACGAGCAATGACTCCACCGACACCTACAAGCAGCTCGATCTGTTCGGCGAGGTGTTCGAGCGGGTGCGCGCGGAATATGTCGAGCAGGTCAGCGACAAGCAGCTGATCGAGGCCGCGATCAACGGCATGCTGACCTCGCTGGACCCGCACTCCAACTTCCTGAACTCCGACGAGTTCCAGGACATGCAGTCCCAGACCCGGGGCAGCTTCGGCGGCCTCGGGATCGAGGTGACGATGGAGAACGGGGTGGTGAAGGTGGTGTCGCCGATCGACGACACCCCCGCCGCCAAGGCCGGGGTCCAGGCCGGCGACCTGATCATCGCCATCGACGGCAAGCCGATCGTCAATATGAGCCTCAACGAGGCGGTCGATAAGATGCGCGGCCCGGTGGGCAGCAACATCGTCATCACCGTCCGCCGCGGTGACCAGGAGCCCTTCGACCTGACCCTGGCGCGCGCCACCATCCCGGTGGAATCGGTGCGCTGGCGGACCGAGGGCGACGTCGGCTACATCCGCATCACCAGCTTCACCGAGCGCACCGAGGACGGGCTGAAGCGCGGCATCGCCGACATCAAGAAGAAGCTCGGCGACAAGCTGCAGGGCTATGTCCTCGACCTGCGCAACGATCCGGGCGGCCTCTTGGACCAGGCGATCGCCGTCTCCGACGCCTTCCTCGACAAGGGCGAGATCGTCTCGACCCGGTCGCGCAAGGCTGACCAGGCGCAGCGCTACAACGCCACCCCGGGTGACCTGGCCGACGGCCTGCCGCTGGTGGTGCTGATCAATGGCGGCTCGGCCTCGGCATCCGAGATCGTGGCCGGCGCGCTGCAGGACCACCACCGCGCCGTGCTGATGGGGACGCAGAGCTTCGGCAAGGGATCGGTCCAGACCATCATCCCGCTGCCGGGCCATGGCGCGATGCGGCTGACCACGGCGCGCTACTACACGCCGTCCGGCCGGTCGATCCAGCAGCTCGGCATCACCCCGGACATCGAGGTGCAGCAGGCCCGGATCGAGG
Source organism: Mycobacterium sp. KBS0706 (assembly GCF_005938675.2). Taxonomy (GTDB): domain Bacteria; phylum Pseudomonadota; class Alphaproteobacteria; order DSM-16000; family Inquilinaceae; genus Inquilinus. The sequence goes on along the minus strand of NZ_VCCH02000037.1, from coordinate 18,071 downwards.
AGATCGCGCAGATGCGCGGCTATCGCGAGGCCGACCTGAAGGGCGCGCTGAACAACGACAACAAGCAGAACGTCCCGGGCCAGGGCGGCGCCGACGAGAAGGCCCCGACGCCGCCGACCGGCGGTGGTGCCCAGACCGACAAGCCCGCCACGCCGGGCCAGGACAAGGCGGCGTCGCCGCCCTCCGACGGCGCCGCCGACGCGAACAAGCCGGCGGATGTCGACTACCAGCTGTCCCGCGCGCTCGACCTGCTGCGCGGCCTGGCGCTGTTCCAGAAGGGGCAGGCGGGCTAGTCCCGCCGCACCATGGCAACGCCGGAGAAGCCAAAGGACACCCTGCCCTACCGGCCCTGCGTCGGCATCATGCTGCTCGACCGCGACGGCCGCGTCTTCGTGGCGCGCCGCCGCGATACGCCCGACGGCTGGCAGATGCCGCAAGGCGGCATCGACAAGGGCGAGACGGTGCGCGAGGCCGCCTTCCGCGAGCTGAAGGAGGAGATCGGCACCGACCGGGCCGAGTTCCTGGCCGAGGCACCGGAGGCGGTGCGCTACGACCTGCCGGACCATCTGGTCGGCAAGGTCTGGGGCGGCCGCTACCGCGGCCAGGAGCAGCGCTGGGTGGCGCTGCGCTTCCTGGGCGAGGACGGCGACATCGACCTGGAGACCGAGCACCCGGAGTTCGACGCCTGGCGCTGGTCGGCGCCGGACCGGGTGCTGGCCGAGATCGTGCCGTTCAAGCGCGACGTCTACGCCACCGTGCTGGCCGCCTTCGCCCGGTTGCTGGGGCGTTCGTGACGATCCTTGCCCTGCACCACGTCAACCTGACCTTCCCGGCCGAGCTGGAGGCCGAGACGGTGCGCTTCTATGTCGAGACGCTGGAGCTGGAGGCGCTGCCGAAGCCGCAGGGCCGGCGCAGCCAGGGCGCCTGGCTGCGGGTCGGCGCCGCCGAGATCCACCTGTCGCCGGACGCGCCGGGCCGGGCCGAGCAACTGGCGGCGGACCGCCATCTGTGCCTGGTCGTCGCTGACCTGGACACAACCGAGGCCCGGCTGCACGCCGCCGGGACGCCGATCGAGCACGACCCGCGACCCCCGGTCGGCTACCGCCGCCTGTTCACCCGCGATCCGGCGGGCAACCGGCTGGAGCTGAGCGAACCGCCGTGCTGACCTCCTTGGCCTAACGATCCTCGCGGGTGTGCCAAAGGCGCAGGATATAGATGGTCGAGCCCTGGATCTCGTAGCGCATCTCGTAGCGGCCGATGAGGATGCGCCGGACCTCCCGCGGCTCGAACTCCTCCAGCTTCTCACCGATGCGGGGATGCTCGCGCAGTCGTGCCGGAGCGGCCGTCAGCGACCTCACGGTCCGGATAGCGGCCTGGCGGTCGACCGGCGCGAGGAATTCATAAAGGCGCATGAGATCCGACAGCGCCCGGCTGGTCCATTTCAGTTCGGTCAACGCGGGATCGGCAGCGGCGTGTCGCTGTCGAGGCTGTCGGCCCAGGCCTGCACGGACTGATGATCGATGACATGGCCCGCATCCACATCGGCCAGAGCCTCGAGCGTCAGGCGACGGCGTTCTTCCTCCTGGTCGACCCAGGCCGCCAGGGCCTGCCGGACGATCCATCCGCGCGAACGCTCCAGCCGGACGGCAAGCTCGTCCACTTTCTCGGCCAGAGGCAGCGGCACATGCGCGGTCAGCACCTTGGTTTCCATCGGCACCTCCTCTAATCAAATATAATCATGCCGATTGGATTCGATTAGATCTGAATCATCGGGGCTGGCGACACCGCTCAGAGGAAGCTGTACGGGTCGATGTCGACCTGCACCCGGACGGTGCCGGGCACCTGCACCCGTGACACCCAGTCCGCCACCAGCGGCTGCACGCCGATGCGGCGGTCGGCTTTCAGCAGCAGGCGGCGGCGGTGGCGGCCGCGCAGCATCGCCAGCGGGGCATCGGCCGGCCCCAGCACCAGCAGCCCCTCGCCCTGCGGCGCCGCCCGGCCCAGATCCTGCGACACCCGGTCGACCGCGCCGCGGTCGGGGCCGGAGACGATCAGCGCCACCAGCTTGCCGTAGGGCGGCAGGCCGCGCGACCGCCGCGCCTCCGCCTCCGACGCCAGGAAGCCGTCGCGGTCGTCGGCCACCAGGGTCTGCATCACCGGGTGATCCGGCATGAAGCTCTGCAGCAGCACCCGGCCCGGCTTCTCGCCGCGCCCGGCCCGGCCGCCGACCTGGTGCAGCAGCTGCCAGGTCCGCTCCGCCGCCCGCAGGTCGCCGCCGGCGAGGCCGAGATCGGCGTCGACCACCCCGACCAGGGTCAGGCCGGGGAAGTTGTGGCCCTTGGCCAGGATCTGGGTGCCGATCAGGAGGTTGACGGCGCCGCTGTCGAGATCCGCCGTGAGGTCGGCGATCGCCTGGGGCCCCGAGAAGGTGTCGGAGGCGACGATCTGCCAGCGCGCCTCCGGCAGGGTCGCGTCGACCTCCTCGGCGATCCGCTCCACCCCCGGGCCGCAGGCGGCGAAGCTGCCCTCGGCGTGGCAGGACGGGCAGGCCTTGGGCAGCGGCGCGCGGTGGCCGCAATGATGGCATTCGAGGCGCCCGGCCAAGCGATGCTCGACCAGCCAGGCGGTGCAGTGCGGGCATTCCAGGCGATGGCCGCAATGCCGGCACAGGGTCAGGGGCGCGTAGCCGCGGCGGTTCAGGAACAGCATCGCCTGTTCCCCCGCCGCCAGCGTCTCGACCACCGCCTCGCGCAGGGTCGGCGACAGGAAGCGGCCGCGCGGCGGCGATTCGCGGCGCATGTCGATCGCGCTCACCGCCGGCAGCCGCGCCGCGCCGTGCCGGGACGGCAGCTCCAGCGCGCCGTAGCGCCCGGCCTCGACATTGGCCAGCGTCTCCAGCGACGGGGTGGCCGAGGCCAGCACCACCGGGAAGTTGCCGAGATGGCCGCGCAGCACCGCCATGTCGCGGGCCTGGTAGACGACGCCGTCCTCCTGCTTGAAGGCGCTCTCATGCTCCTCGTCGACCACGATCAGGCCGAGCTCGGGATAGGGCAGGAACAGGGCCGAGCGGGCGCCGACCACGACCCGGGCCTCGCCGAAGGCCACCGCCCGCCAGTTGCGCCGGCGCTGGGTCGGGCCCAGCTCGGAATGCCATTCGGTCGGGCGCACGCCGAAGCGGGCGGCGAAGCGGTCGAGCCAATGCGCCGACAGCGCGATCTCCGGCAGCAGCACCAGCACCTGCCGGCCGGCCGCCAGCGCCGCCGCCACCGCCTCGAAATAGACCTCGGTCTTGCCCGAGCCGGTGACGCCGTCGAGCAGCGTGGTCGAATAGCCGCCATCGGCGACGGCATCGATCAGCCGGTCCGCCGCCTCGCGCTGGGTCTCGCCCAGCACCGCCCGCGGCCGGGCCAGGTCCGGCTGCGGCACCGGATCGAAGCCCGGCAGCAGCACGGTCTCCAGCAGCCCGGCCTCGGCCATGCCCTTGATCACGGCGCTGCCGCAGCCGGCCTCGCGCGCCAGCTCGGCCGGCAGCCGCGGCGGCCCGTCCTCGAGCACCGCCAGCACCCGCCGCCGGGCAGCGCTGAGCTTGGCCCCCTCGGGCGGGAGATCCGCCCGGCGATAGGCCGTGATCGGCTTCGGCGGCTCCAGCGCCCCGGTCGAGGACAGGGTCATGCGCAGCACCGCGCCGGGCGGCGACAGGGTGTAGCGCGCGACCCGGTCGATGAAATTCCGCGCCACCTCCGGCAGCGGCGGCAGGTCGAAGCGGTGCGCGACCTGCTTCAGCCGCGCCCGGGCGACCTGGCCGGTGCCCGGCCCCCAGACCACGCCGATCCGCCGCAGCCGGCCGAGCGGCACCTCGACCACGCTGCCGGGCGCAAGATCCATTCCCTCCGGCACCGCGTAATCGTAAGCTTCTGCCAAGGGCAGCGGCAGCAGCACCCGCACCGTGGCGATCGCGCCACTCTCCTCATCGACCGGCGTCGCTGCTGTGGCCTCGGAGTCCGCCATGGGCTAGACTTGCTCCCGCGGACCGACACCGGTGCCGCGCATCGGCCCGAAGCGACCGCTGGCCATTGGAACGAGGCCCATGAAGTTCTTCATCGATACCGCCGACTTCAACGAAATCCGTGACCTGGCCTCCACCGGCCTGGTCGATGGGGTGACCACCAACCCCTCCCTGATCGCCAAGTCCGGGGCCAAGTTCCTGGACCTGATCCCGCAGATCTGCGAGGTGGTGAAGGGGCCGGTCTCGGCCGAGGTCGCCGCGACCGACTTCGACACCATGATGGCCGAGGGCCGCAAGCTGTCCAAGATCGCGAAGAACATCGCGGTCAAGGTGCCGCTGACGCCCGCCGGGCTCAAGGTCTGCCGCACCTTGTCCGACGCCGGCACCATGGTCAACGTCACGCTGTGCTTCTCGGCCGGCCAGGCGATCCTGGCGGCGAAGGCCGGCGCGACCTTCATCTCGCCCTTCGTCGGCCGGCTCGACGATGTCGGCGAGGACGGGATGGCGCTGATCGCCGACATCGTCCAGATCTATCGTCAGTACCCGGATATCAAGACCCAGGTGCTGGTGGCGTCGATCCGCGGGCCGCGGCACGTGATCGAGGCCGCCAAGCTCGGCGCCCATGTCGGCACCCTGCCGCCGGCCGCCCTGCGCGCCCTGTTCAGCCACCCGCTGACCGACAAGGGCCTGTCCGCCTTCGTGGCCGACTGGCAGAAGACCGGCCAGAGCATCCTCGACGAGCAAGAGCTCGCCGCCGTCAGGAAGACGGCGTGAGGGCGGTCCGTTGGCGCAGGAAGTGAAGCAGCCGGACGTCCCCGCGCTCACCGCGGCGGACGTCTCGGCCTGGCTGCTGGCCCATCCGGACTTCCTGGCCCAGCATCCGGATCTGCTGGGCCGGCTGGCCCTGCCGCCGCGGGACCGCGGCGACGGGGTGATCGACCTGCAGGGCTACCAGGCCGAGAGGCTGCGCGGCCAGGTCGACCGGCTGAAGGACCAGCAGCGCGCCTTCATCGGCGCCAGCCGCGCCAACCACAACACCCAGAACCGGGTGCATGCCGCGATCCTGTTCCTGCTCGACGCCGAAAGCTTCGAGCAGCTGATCCACACGGTGTCGACCGACCTCGCCGTGCTGCTGGATCTCGACGTGGTGACGCTGCTGGTCGAGGCGGCGGAGGGCGAGGAATCGCCGCCGCACAGCGCCGAGGTCCGCATCGTCGGGCCCGGCGAGATCGGACGCCGCCTCGGCGCGCAGGAGCTGCTGCTCGAATCGGACATGGCCGGCGAGGAGGCGCTGTTCGGCGCGGGCGCCGGGCTGGTGCGCAGCCAGGCGCTGATCCGCCTGAACGTGTCGCCGGAGGTCCCGCCCTGCGTCCTGGCGCTCGGCAGCCGCGACCCGGAGATGTTCCATCCCGGCATGCGGACCGAGCTGGTCGGCTTTCTCGGCCGGGTGCTGGAGCGCTGCATCCGCTCCTGGCTGACTCCCGGGCAGGACTAGCCGGTGGGCGGGCCGGGGCTTCTCCGACAGCAAGCTTCTCTGCTCGATCGGCCTTCCACAGAAGCTGGTTTCTTTCCCTTGTCCCCCCTCCCCTCGCGGGAGGGGGTTAGGGGGAGGGGGTTGTCGAGGACAGGCTCGGCTCTGCCCTCCAATCCGCCAACCAGTAGCCGTTCAATCGCCTCTTGCCAGGCATCCGTCAGCTCGACGGCACGAACCCCCTCCCCCTACCCCCCCTCCCGCAGGGGGAGGTAGGACTCATCTGTGTGCATCGCTTCATGCCCCCTGATCCCGACTCCATGGCCGGCTGGCCGGCGGCGGCGGATCTGCGCGACGTCGCCGGCCGCTGGCGGGTCTGGCTGGAGGATGAGAAGCGGGTGTCGCCGCACACGCTGCGCGCCTATCTCGGCGATGTCGGCCGCTTCGTCGGCTTCCTGGCCGAGCATCTCGGCCGGCCGCCGAGCCTGAACGACCTCTCCGCCGCCGCGCTGCCCGACCTGCGCGCCTTCCAGTCGCGCCGGGCGGCGGGCGGGGCTGGCGCCGCGACCCGGGCTCGCGGCCTGTCCGGCGTCCGCAACTTCCTGGCCCATCTCGACCGCACCGGGGTGCTGCACAACGCGGCGATCGGATCGTTGCGCAACCCCAAGCTGCCGAAGCGCCTGCCCCGGCCGCTGGCCGTGACCGATGCCCTGGCCGCGGTCGACACGATCGAGACCCTGGCCACCGAGGAATGGATCGGGCTGCGCGACCGGGCGCTGCTGCTCCTGCTCTATGGCTGCGGCCTGCGCCTGGGCGAGGCGCTCGGGCTGACCCGGCGCGAGGCGCCGAAGGGCGACACGCTGGTGGTCACCGGCAAGGGCCGCAAGCAGCGCATGGTGCCGGTGCTGCCGGCGGTGCGCGAGGCGGTCGACGCCTATGTCGCCGCCTGCCCCTTCCCGCTCGCCGCCACCGGGCCGCTGTTCCTCGGCGCCCGCGGCGGCCCGCTGAACCCCGCCGTGGCCGAGCGTCAGATGCGCCAGCTGCGCGCCGTGCTGGGCCTGCCCGATTCGGCGACACCGCATGCGCTGCGGCACAGCTTCGCCACCCATCTCCTGGCCGGCGGCGGCGACCTGCGCACGATCCAGGAGCTGCTGGGCCACGCCGCTCTCTCGACCACCCAGCGCTACACCGAGGTCGACACCGAGCGGCTGATGACCGTCTACGCCGACGCCCATCCGCGCGCCCGGCGCAGCGGCGGCTGAGGCTTCCGCCCCTCACCGTCATTGCGAGGAGGCGAAGCCGACGAAGCAATCCAGGGGCCGGTGCGCACCGGCCCCTGGATTGCTTCGCTGCGCTAACAAGTAACTGACCGCTCAGGCGGCTCGTTACATCAAGGGCGGGTCGGCCGCCGGCCGGTGCTAAACTCGCAATGACGATCTTTATCGTAGCCGCGGCGGTCTTACACCGGCGGCAGCCCGTTCTCGAAGCAGTAGTGGATCGTCGGGAAGCTGTGGCGCAGGGCCACCGCGTCGCGCCGCACCGCTTCCGGCGACTCGCCGCGCACCAGCACCCGGGCGATCAGCTCGGCGATCGCTTCCATCTCGCGCTCGCGCATGCCGAAGCGGGTGACCTCGATGGTGCCGATGCGCAGGCCGCCGGGGAAATCCCAATCCTCCTTGCGGTCCGATGGCAGCAGGTTCTTGTTCACTATCAGGTTGGCCCGCTCCAGCGTCTGCGCCGCCGCCAGGCCGCGGCCGAAGCCGCGGGCGTCGGCGATCGCCTGATGCGTGGTGGTGAAGCCTTTGTGCGCGCCCAGCATCGGGATCCCGCGCTCCTGCAGCGCCCGCGCCAGGGCCCGGGCGTTGGCGACGATCTGCGCCTGCAGCGCTTCGCCGAATTCGATCGCCTCCGCCGTCGCCAGGGCCAGCGCCGCCACCCGGTTGACCTGGTGCGTCGCCGCCCAGACCGGGAACACCGCCGTCGTCACCGCCTCGGTGATCGTGGGATCGTCCCACAGCAGGATGCCGGATTGCGGGCCGGCGAAGGTCTTGCCGGCCGAGCCGGTGACAATGTCCGCGCCTTCCTTCAGCGGATCCTGGAACTGGCCGCCGCCGATCAGCCCCAGCTGATGCGCCGCGTCGAAGAAGAAGCGGCCGCCCCACTCCGCGATCACCTCGCGCATCGCCGCCACCGGCTGCGGGAACAGCGTCATCGACAGGCCGAGCGCGACCAGCTTCGGCCGGGCCAGCGGCGCCGCCCGGCGGAACAGGTCGAGGTCGACCACCAGCTCGTCCTGGTCCATCGGGATGTCGACGATGGTGCGGCCCATGGCGCCGGCCGGGCCGTCGTGCCGGTTCGAGGAATGGCCGCCGGTCGGCTGCGCCGCGGTCATCACCACATCGCCCGGCGCAGTCAGCGCGGTGTAGACCACGGCGTTGCCGATCATCGAGGCGCACAGCCGGTGGTCGGCGTAGTTGCAGCGGAAATGGCGCTTCAGCAGCTCGACGCACAGCGCCTCGACCTCGTCGATATGGCGGGTGCCGGCGAACCAGCGGTTGACCCGGCCGATATGGCCCTCCGCCGCCCGCGTCCCGATCTCGGCCGCCAGCAGCGCCCGCACGCCCGGGCTGGTCGGGGCCTCGGGCGCCAGCAGGTTGATGCAGTCCTCGCCGCGCCATTGCGCGTTGCGGCCGACCGCGGCCTTCACCGCCTCGCCCATCGCCGCCCCGTCGGCGCAGGCGTCGAGCACGGCCCGGGCCGTCGCCAGCGCCTCCCGGTCATGCACCTCGATGCGGTTCGACAGATCCGGTGAATCCATGGTCGCCTCCTGTTCGTTCCATCGAGGCTACGACGAAATCATCGGCAACGGATTTCGATTTGCGCGACCGGAATTTCCGTTATGGAATGCTATGGCACCGCTTGGGAGAAATCCATGAAAAGCCCAGACCGCAATCGTCCGGCCCCAATCGAGCTCGACGCCATCGACCGGCGCATCCTCGACGCCCTGCAGGAGGACAACCAGGTCACCAACCTGGCCCTGGCCGAGCGGGTCGGCCTGTCGCCGCCGGCCTGCCTGAAGCGGGTGCGGCGGCTGCGCCAGGAGCGGGTGGTGGTGCGCGACGTGGCGCTGGTCGATCCGGAGCGCGTCGGCCAGACCATCGTCGCCTTCGTCGGGGTCGAGCTGGACCGTCAGCGCGAGGACGTGCTGGCCGCCTTCGAGCGCAAGATCGCGGCCGAGCCCGAGGTGCAGCAATGCTATTTCGTGTCCGGCGAGACCGACTACCTGCTGGTCGTCACCTGCCGCGACATGGAGGCCTACAACCTGTTCTGCCGCCGCGTCCTGGCGAACGAGCACAACATCAAGCGCTTCCGCACCAGCTTCAACCTCTCCCGGGTGAAGTACGAGACCAAGGTGCCGATCGGGGCATAGAGGCTCAGCCTGGCCATGGCCCGTAGAGCCTGAGGAACAGCTCCGCCGCCGCCGCCGCGCGCCGCCGCAGCGCCTCGCCGTCCGGCGGGACGGCCGCCCCGACCAGCACCTGGACCTGCAGGTCGCGCAGCAGCAGGCCGAGGAAGACCGAGAAGGCGTCCTCCGGATCGGCAGCCTCGATCTCGCCGCGTGCGGCCCGGTCTCCCGCAGCAGGGCCACCATCCGGCCGCCCGTCGCCGCCCGGCCGACTGGGCAGTCGACCGGTTGCGACCCGAAATGGACCAGAGGCCCGGCGTTCTCGCCAGGCGCGGCCTATGGTCTGGAATCGGCTCGATGCGGACGCTCCCGTGAGCGTCGACGAACGTCCGCTCCTGGAGGCCGTTGCGGACGATACGGCGGCGGTTGATGAATTTCCGCACCCGACCCTGAGCGGACGATTGCGGGCCCTTCAGGCACCCCTGAAGCGGACGTCTGCAGCGATCCATCTGTGCCTCAAAGCTGACGCACCGCGCGGAGGGCGGACCGTCAGTGCTCCCTCCGGGTGGTGGGTGTTATGAACATCAAGGGGAGCAACCCAGTGGCGGCTTTCGGGCGCCGCTCAGTCGGTCTGGCCGACCGGGATGGCGGAAAGGGGACGATTTCCCCTTTTGCTCTCAGCGGCCGGATCGGCACCGGTTCCGGACCTTCCGCCGCCTGCTGGAAGCAGACCTTCGATCGCCAGCTCGAAGTGATCCTCAGACGGTTTGCGATCATCGTCCTTGATCTGCATAGACGGACCTCGACCGCACTCAAAAACGCCGAATGCTTGCCCGAATTTCACCGATAGCTCAGGATCGCAAGGGCTTATCTAAGGCCTTCAGCGTTAGAAGCGACGCCTAACGGAATGATCCTCAGGTTCTAGTAGAATATCCCGGCAGAACTTGGTAGAGTGCAAAAAATAGGACGCTCATGCCATAATAAGACTGCATTGAGGATTGGTAAGGGGAGGCCAATCATGGGATATATAAAATCGAATGAGGGCCATAAAACGGGCCAAGTGCACAGTCGATGCATTAAATACTATGCCGCGGCGCTGTTGCTTGCAGCGTGTTCCGGCCAGGGAGCCGGGAGCGGCCCCGCGACGGTCCAGGGCCAGGCGCCGGACGGTACCGTGGAGATGCACGAGGTCCAGGCCGCCTATATCGGCAGCGGCAGTGCCGGTGGCGGGACCCTGAACTTCCGCGGCCGCAGCTACCTGTTCAAGGTCGGCGGCGTCGGCATCGGCGGCATCGGCCTGTCGACGATCGAAGCCCGCGGTGAGGTCTACAAGCTTCAAAGCATCGAGCAGTTCCCGGGGACCTATGCCCAGGGCCGCTACGGCTTCGCCATCGGCACCGCCAGCGGCGGCGATCTCTGGCTGCAGAACGAGAGCGGCGTCGTCATGCACCTGGTCGCCAAGCGGGAGGGGCTGATGCTGAGCCTCGGTGCCGACGCGATCGAGATCACCATGGGCCAGTGACGGCCCGGGACGCGCGGCGGGCAAGAAGCAACGCTGAAGACGGTACCCGCCGATCCAACGGCAGGCCGACACGGGGAGGACAATCACGATGGCGGCAATCTTCACAGGGCCCGTCCGACACGTCCTCACCATCGGCGTCGCCGCCCTTGCCCTGTGCTGCGCAGGGTCCGCAACCCCAGCAGCGGCCCAGGATGTAGCCGCGCCGTCGCCCTCGAGCACGGCCGCCGGGCCGTGGTTTGTCCGGATCACGCCCTATGCCTGGCTGCCCTCGGTCAGCGGCAGCACCCGCGGCACCCGTCGCGTCCCCTCGCTGTCGATCGACAAGGACTTCTCCGACATCCTGAGCGATCTCGATTTCGCCGGCATGATCGTCGGCACGGTCCGCTACGAGCGGATCGGCCTGCTGGTCGACCTCGACTACGTGTCCCTCAGCGCCAGCGGCAACCTGTCCGGCCCCTTCAGGACCAGGTACCACACCAACCTGGAGGCGCTCGTGGCAACCGTCGGCGCCACCGCCCGGCTAGTCGACGAGCCGAAGCTCGGTGTCGATCTCGTGGTCGGCACCCGGATCCTGAGCCTGTGGGTCGACAGCGACTTCAAAGGCCAGGGCCCGTTCGGGCGTTCGCGCGGCTTCAGCGACAGCGCCACGATCATCGACGGCCTGGTCGGCGTCCGCGCCGGGGTGGAGCTCGGCGACGGCTTCTCGCTGATCGGCTATGCCGACATCGGCGCCGGCAATTCCGACCTCACCTGGCAGGTGCTCGGCGCCGTCGAATACTCCTTCAACAACTCGATCTCGGGCGCGATCGGCTACCGCTACCTCGGCTACGACTTCGGCGGCCACGCGCCGCTCGACGACCTGGCGCTCTACGGGCCGGTCCTCGGCGTCACCTTTCGGTTCTGATTGCGACCACCGCACCGTCAGCGGCCATGGCCATCTGGCAGACCGCGCGAAGAAACCAGGGAGACGACGTCATGCACAGTCTGCGTTCTGTCGACGGCAAGCGAGCCCGGATTGCTCAAGCCGCCTGCGTCGTCGCAGCCATGGTCGGATTGCTCTGCGCGCCAGCCCCGGCGCTGGCGCAGGATGCCATCACCGATCCCGCTGAGAAGACGATCGGCGCACCGACCAAGAAGGAGATCGTGCCCTCGCTGATCGTGATGAATTCGCGCGGCGCCAAACTGGAAGGGGCGACGCTGACTCTGACCGGCGTGTCGCCGAACTCGATCCTGTTCGCCGACCGCCCGGTCCGCGCGGCCGGGCACGCGCTCACTGCCCATCTGATGCGAGAGTGGACGCCGGGGAGCGGGACCTTCGACAGGGATCCGCCGAACGCCACGGTGTCGGTGCTGAGCAGTGACGCTTCGGGCGTGAGTGATGTCGTCCTCGTCCTGAAGGATCCGAAGCTCAACGGCGACACGCTGACATTCAATGTCGAGATCCTGGAGGGCGACCTGGCAGGAGCCGAAGGGCCGGCCTCGATCTTCATCGACATCTTCGGCGTCTGGCGCCGCGCCGCATATCGGGCCGCCTGGTATGGCGCAGCGGCGGCGGCGGCCGCGCCATATTACCATCCGTATTACCGACCACCCTGCGGGTACTACCCATACCCACCCTGTTACTAAGCGGAGTCTATGAAACAACTTTCGGCGCCAGGGCTATGAGGCGAGCCGCGCGATCGAGATGAGGGAGGCAATGCCATGCATGTTCTGCGATACGGAGTGCGAACTGGGCTGCTTGGGATCGGGCTCTCCAGCTTGGCGGCTCTGCCGGCGTTCGCTCAAGCGAACCCGCAGCGGGACGCCTATTTCGGCGAGACGCATGTCCATACCAGCTGGTCGTTCGACGCCTACATCTTCGGCAACCATGTGACCGGGCCGGCCGAGGCGTACAAATATGCGAGGGGTGAACCCATCGCTCACCCGCTGGGCTACACCATCAAGATCACGACCCCGCTGGACTGGATGGGCGTGACCGACCATTCGGAATATGTCGGCACGGTTCGCCTGGCGAACGACCCCCATTCGCCGATCAGCAAGCTGCCGATCGCGGAGAAGCTCAAGGTCCACAGCGCGGCCGACATCCAGAGGATCTATCTCTGGCTCGGCACGACCATGGTCGACAACGACCCGGTCAAGGAGCTGGTCGTCCCCGAGGTGGCGGGCACCGTCTGGAAGGAGACGGTCTCGACCGCCGAGAAGTTCAACGAACCCGGCCAGTTCACGGCCTTCTGTTCCTATGAGTGGACCTCAACGCCAAACAACCGGAACCTGCACCGCAACATCTTCTTCAAGGATTGCACGCATGTGCCGGAAATGCCGTTCAGTTCGCTCGATTCACAGCATCCGGAAGATCTGTGGACCTGGATGGATGCCCAGCGCGGCGCCGGCAACGAGCTGCTCGCGATCTCCCACAACGCCAATCTCAGCGACGGCATGATGTTTCCGACCGAGGTCGACAGCAAGGGTCGGCCCATCGACGCGGCCTGGGCGCAGCAGCGGGTCAACAACGAGCCTCTGTCGGAGATCAAGCAGATCAAGGGGCAGTCGGAGACGACGCCCGTGCTGTCGCCGACCGATGAGTTCGCCAATTTCGAGGTGCTGTACTACCTGCTGGGCGATCCGGCGGGGCGGGTGCCGCACATCCCCGGCAGCTACATCCGCGAAGCCTACAAGAATGGCCTCGCGATGCTGGAGGCGCGCGGCTACAACCCTTACAAGTTCGGCCTTGTCGGCGGCTCCGATTCGCATGACACCGGTGTGCCCTACCGGCAGGCGAACTTCTTCGGCGGCCACGGACTCAATGACGGCACGGCACAGCAGCGCATGGCCGGCCATGTCTTCGCCGGGCTCGACGTGCGGCGGGAGAATCCGGCCGGGCTCACTGGCGTGTGGGCCGAGGAGAACACGCGCGAGTCGCTCTTTGCCGCCATGCAGCGCAAGGAGACCTTCGGCACCAGCGGCGTGCGCATCAAGCTGCGGTTCTTCGGCGGCTGGGAGCTCGGCCCCGACGCGCTGAGCGGCGACGACTGGATCTCGACCGGCTATGCGAAGGGTGTGCCGATGGGCAGCGACCTCCCGCCAGCAAAGGGCGAGGCGCCGTCGTTCGTCGTCTGGGCGGTGAAGGATCCGGAGAGCGGCAATCTCGATCGCATCCAGATCGTCAAGGGCTGGACCCATAGCGGCCAGAGTTTCGAGAAGATCTACGACGTCGCCTGGTCCGGGGAACGGGCGATCGTTCCGGAGACGGGTGTCCTGCCGCCGGTCGGCAGCACGGTGAACCTGCAGGAGGCCAGCTACTCCAACACGATCGGTGCGGTGGAGCTGAAGACCGTCTGGACGGATCCGGATTTCGACCCCAGCCTGGATGCCTTCTACTATGCCCGGGTGCTGGAGATCCCGACGCCGCGCTGGACCACGATCCAGGCGAAGGAGGTCGGCGTCGTGCCGCCCGACGTCGTGCCGGCGACGGTCCAGGAGCGCGCCTGGAGCTCGCCGATCTGGTTCACGCCCACCGACGAGGCGCGCAGGAGTGCCCGGCGCGGGACGAAGGTGACCGATCTGCTGCAACAGGGCGCCGTGGCGCTCGACGACGCACAGCTGAACGCGCTGGCCGTCGGCAAGACGCTCAAGGTTCGCAATCTCGCGACCGGCCAACCCTTCGAGATCTTCTATGGCAGGGCGGGCCGGCGGCTGATCGTGAGCATGGACGGGAAGGCGCCCGTGCCGGGCGATATCGGCGACGTGCTGCACAGCGGCGAGTTGGGCTCGCCGGCCCTCTATGAGATCCGCGACGGGCACATCATCACGACGATCGGCAACACCCCGTTCGACGTGACCGTCTACAAGGTCGGCGACAAATACGTCGCCGCTCGCAGCAACGAATTCGGCTATGCCAACTACGAGATCGAGGGCGCCAGCCCATGATCGGCAGCGGTGCAGATCCAGAGAGGACCGGCCGGGCCCATGGCGTCGGTACAGAACCGGGCGGGTCCGCGCCGGCGCCCGCGCAGCCATCGAGCCGCCGGCGATGGCTGCGCGAGCCGCTGCTGCATTTCTTGCTCGCCGGGCTTGTGCTGTTCGTCGTTTATGGCGCTTTCAAGCCCGGATCGAGCCAGCCGGACGCACCGGACCGGATCGAGCTGACCAAAGACGATCTGCTGCAGCTGATCATCGGGTGGAGCGCGCAGATGAAGCGGCCGCCCACGCCCGACGAGATGCGTCAACTGGTGGAGAACTCGGTCCGCGAAGAGATCCTCTACCGCGAGGCCTTGGCGCTCGGCCTGGACAAGGAAGACACCATCGTCAAGCGCAGGATGGCGCAGAAGATGGGATTCCTCGCAGACGACTTGACCACCGTCCGCGATCCGACGACGGCGGAGCTCAAGGCCTGGTTCGAGGCGAATGCCGAGCGCTTCACGCTGCCGGGCCGGGTGTCGTTCCGCCACCTCTACTTCTCGCCCGACCGGCGCAGCGGACGGGCGCGCGACGCGGCCACTCGGATACGGGAGCAGCTTGCCGGTCGGTCCGCAGACCCCTCTGCCACGATGGGCCTCGCCGATCGCTTCATGTTCCAGGATTACTATGGCGACAGGACGCTGCTGCAGGTGGCCAACACCTTCGGGACGAGTTTCGCCCAGGCCCTGTTCAAACTCCAGCCGGGTGCTTGGCAAGGGCCGATCGAGTCCGGGTATGGCTGGCATCTCATCTGGGTGGACTCGATAACGCCAGACCGCGTGCCTGCCTTCGAGGAGGTGGAACCGGCAATCAAGGACGCCTGGACGGACGAACAGCGGGCCGAGTCGAAACGCAAGGCGTTCGACGTGATGCGGGCGCGCTACGAGATTGTTCTGCCGGCGCCTTCAGAGGTAATTGCGCCTGCCGCTTCAACGTTTGCAGGAGCAGCCCCGTGATCCGCCGACGGCAAGGCCAATCGTCGCTGTTGCTGGGCATCCTGGTGGCGGTGCTGGCGCATCTCCCGAGCGCATGGGCGCATGAAGCGCGTCCGGCCTATCTCGAACTCACGGAGACAGCGCCCGGCCGATACGATGTGCTCTGGCGCACACCGTTGCTCGCCGGGATGCGTCTGCCAGTGGTGCTCGTATTCCCGAAGGGCGTTCGCAACCTCACCGAGCCGACGCAGCGGGTACTCCCCGACTCGCTGCTGGAGCGTCAGGTGATCGAGGTCGACGGCGGGCTTGCCGGAAAGCGCATCGATTTCACGGGCCTGCCGGGCACGATCACGGATGTGCTGGTGCGGGTGCAGTTGGATGACGGCGCCTATTCGACCACACTGGTCCGCCCGTCCCGCCCGTGGATCGAGATCACGGCCTCACAAGGGCCCTTGGCCGTCATGGGCGCGTTCGTCATGCACGGGGTCGAGCACATCCTCTTCGGCTACGATCATCTGCTGTTCGTACTGGCCTTGATCCTCATCGTGCGCAGCGTTCGGAGCCTACTGCTCACGGTCACTGCGTTCACCGTCGCCCATTCCATCACACTGGCCCTCGCCACGCTGGGGGTTGTGCGTGTGCCGGGCCCCCCGGTCGAAGCGGCGATCGCATTGAGCATCCTGCTGCTGGCCTGCGAGATCATCCGGATGCGGCGCGGCGAAACCAGCCTGACCGCGCGCTGGCCCTGGGCCGTGGCCTTCGCCTTCGGCCTCCTCCATGGCCTCGGTTTCGCAAGCGCCCTGGCAGCGATCGGGTTGCCGCGCGGCGACGTCCCGCAGGCTCTGTTCGCCTTCAATGTCGGAGTGGAACTCGGCCAGCTCATCTTCATCGCCGCAGTGCTGGCAGCGATGTCGCTCGCAAGGCGCCTGGCTGCAACTCCAAGGATGGCAAGCATCGCCCGGCTGTCCGTCACATATGCGATCGGAGCCCTGGCCGCATTCTGGCTTTGGGAGCGGGTGGCGGCGTTCTGGGCGTGAGCGATGTCATCCTCGTCCCAAAGGATCCGAACATGAGACTCGCTCACAGCAATCGTCCGGCCCTGACGCTCATTCTCGCCGCAACCCTTGTCGCCAGTGGGCAAACCGTCGCACAGACTGGGCCCGTAATTCCCCGTCGCTCGCGACGCCGGACCGGGTCGAGACCCGCGTCGGCACGCTTCATTTCAAGGACGGCGCACCGACCGTGGAAACCGCGGAGACGGTCCGCGACACGTTGGACTTCACGCGGGCCCTGAACGTGTACAGAAGGGGCCGCGGACGGCCGATTGGGTCGCATCACGCGAGTCATGTGGGGCATGACGCGTCCGTGCCTCGATGCATGGCAGATACCGGAGGCCGGTCATGTTCATCATATTGACGCTCTACGTGATCCTGGTGTGGCTCGTTTTCTCGAAGCTCAAGCTCGTCAAGTGGGGATGGATTTCCGGCACCGTTACGGTTCTCGTCGGCGCGTTCATCCTTGCGGTGTTCCTGGCGCTGTTCAACTACCTGACTCCGTCGGGAAGCTTCGTCGTCATTTCGCGCGTCATGGAGGTCACACCCAACGTTTCCGGCCAAGTGATCGAGATCCCGGTCAAGCCGAACGAGCCGGTGAAATCCGAGACCGTTCTGTTCCGCATCGATCCGGCGCCCTTCCAGTACAAGGTCAATCAACTTGAGGCGTCGCTCGCTCAGTCGCGGCAGCAGGTCAAGCAACTCGCGGCCAACTATGAACAGGCGACTGCGAACGTCGCGGGGCTGGCCAAGCAACTCGCCTTTCACAGCCAGCGACTTGACGACTACCGCAAGCTCGCGGGTGAAGACGCGCAATCCGAGTTTCGCCTGCAAGACACGCAGGTCCAATACGAGACAGTGGAGTTCCAGCTGCAGGCGGCCAAGGCTGCACAACTGAACGCGCAGCTCGCCATGGACTCGGAGATCGGCGGCGTCAATACGACCGTCGCTCAAATCCAGGCCGAGCTCGACCATGCCAAGTGGGAGCTCGACCAGACGACCATCCGGGCGCCGGCCGACGGCACCGTTACCGTGATGGCCCTGACCGTCGGCGACCGCGTCGAGCGGACGCGCTCGGTGATGTCGTTCATCGTCGCGGACGAGATCGTCATCGTCGGCATGTTCTCGCCCAATGGGTTTAAGACCATCAAGCCCGGCGCGCGGGTCAAGCTCGTCTTCGACGACGACCCCGGCCGTATTCACGAGGCAGCGATTGCAGAGATCCCGCAGGGCGTGGGACAGGGCCAGATTGCGACCTCGGGGACGCTGGCGCGGGTGGGCTCGATTGGCGGCGTCGAGGTCTATCCGGCGGCCATCTCCATCCCGAAGGATATCGAACGCAGCCAACTCAGGCTCGGGATGCCCGGAAAGGCCACCGTGTTTGCAGAGAACGCCGGCGTTATCGGCTTGATCATGTCGATCCTGGTCTGGATCAGCTCGTACACGGCATATCTTTGAAACCACCGATCATCGATCGATTTCAGACCAGATATCCACATGTGACTATACCTCGCGCCCCTGACTAGAGCGGTGCTGCACGCGGTGATCTGAGGTTATCGACTGAAACGAGCGGTGGATGGACGCAGCATAGTCGCGCCTTATGACCGCAAAGGGTCGCGTGCGGTGATGTCCGCTTCAGAGTGCGGAGCCCGACGGCCGCATTTGTTTAGGGCTTCGGATGCCGGCCCCGGCGCAGTGGGTTGGGCCGGGAGCGGGGCCGGC
>NZ_VCCH02000368.1 GCF_005938675.2 Mycobacterium sp. KBS0706 | reverse complement strand
TTCCGAGCCTGATCGGTGCGCATCTGGCGCTGTTCGAGATCCGGCAGGGGTCCCGTCTTCTCCAATTCGCGTCGCCGAGTTTCGATGCGGCGGCGTGGGAGATCGCCGCGACGCTGTCGGCCGGAGCGACATTGGTCATTGCTCCGAAAGGACACCTTCTGGCCGGGGAGTCCCTGTCGGCCCTGCTGCGGGAGGAGGTCGTCAGCCATGTGGTTCTGCCGCCGCCGATCCTCGCGACTCTGCGACCGGAGGATGTCCCGCAGAGCTGCGTGCTGATCGTCGCCGGCGACAGATGTCCTCCGGATCTGGTCGGCCAGTGGTCGGCCGGCCACCGGATGTTCAACGCCTACGGTCCGACGGAAGCGACGGTCTGCGCCACGGCCAGCCAAAGCCTGTCCGGAGCCGTCGAGCCGCCGATCGG
>NZ_VCCH02000367.1 GCF_005938675.2 Mycobacterium sp. KBS0706 | reverse complement strand
CCAGCATCGTCATCGCGAAGGTGTGGCGCAGCCAGTGCCCCGTGCCGACCACGCCCGCAGCCGCGAACGCGGCACTCATGACGGCGGTGAAGCGGGCCCGGCTGATGGCCAAGCCGTGGCGGGTGAGGAACAGCGCCGAGGGCGGCCGGTAGGTCCGATCGGCGTGGCGCTGCCTGCGGATCAGCGGTCCGCGCACCTCATCGATATAGCGGTGCGTGGCGTCGAGCAGCTGGATCGGTGGATAGACGGTGCGTGGCCGATCGCCCTTGGTGATCGTCAGCCCGACCCCGACCAGCGGGTGGTCGGCGGCATCAAGATGGGCGGTCTCCGGGACCTGGTAGACCTCGAGCGCGCACAGCTCCTTCCGGCGCATGCCGGTCACCAGCGCCCAGCTCGCCATCAGGTCATAGGGCGGCGCGAGCA
>NZ_VCCH02000366.1 GCF_005938675.2 Mycobacterium sp. KBS0706 | reverse complement strand
CACCGCGCGCACCGTCTCGCCGATCAGCCGCCAGGGCACGCTGTAGGCGTTGGTGTCCACCTCGATGCAGCAGTCCGACTGCACCCGGCGCGTCAGATCCCGCACCTGGCGGAAGGGCGGCCGGCCATCGAGCGGGCGCAGGGCTGAGGCCTCCTCGCGCCGGAACCGGTGGAGCGGTGGCTCGCCCGTCGTGCCGTGGATGCGCATGTCGGCGATCTCGCGCATCCACCAGACCAGGTGCGCCTCCAACGCTGCCCAGCTGGCGAAGCTATGGCCGGCGATGGCGTTGCGCTTCACATAGCCGACGCCGCGCTCGTCCTTGCCCTTGGTCTGGGCCCGGTACGGCGCGCAGGCGCGCGGCCTGAATCCCCAGTACCTGGCGAAGGCCTGGAACCGCGCGTTGAACCGAACCTCGCGCGTCGCCGCGTCA
>NZ_VCCH02000365.1 GCF_005938675.2 Mycobacterium sp. KBS0706 | reverse complement strand
AGCGGCCTTGAGCCCCTCATGCGCGTCGGAGACCACCAGCTTGACGCCGCGGAGGCCGCGGCGGGCCAGGCCGCGCAGGAACTCGGTCCAGAAGGTCTCGGCCTCCGACGGGCCGACATCCAGGCCCAGCACTTCCCGGCGGCCGTCAGTGTTGGCACCGACCGCCACGATCACCGCGACCGAGACGATCCGGCCGGCCTGGCGGACCTTCACGTAGGTGGCATCGATCCAGAGATACGGCCAGTCGCCCTCGATCGGACGGGTCAGGAAGGCCTGGACCTTCTCGTCGATCTCCTCGCACAGCCGCGACACCTGGCTCTTGGAGACGCCCGAGCCGCCCATGGCAGGGACCAGATCGTCCACCGAGCGGGTCGAGATCCCCTGGACGTAGGCCTCCTGGATCACCGCCGCCAGCGCCTTCTCCGCCAAC
>NZ_VCCH02000364.1 GCF_005938675.2 Mycobacterium sp. KBS0706 | reverse complement strand
CTTGTCGAGCGCCGCGGTCGCCGCCGCGGCATGGCAGGCGCGGTTGAGCTGGCGGGTGGTCAGCGGCTGGGCCGGGTCGCGGCCCGGGAACAGCCAGCCGCGCGGCCGGGCCTCCCGCCACCAGGCGCGCAGCAGCTCGAGGAGATCCGGCGCGAGCATGACGTAGCGGTCCTTGCGGCCCTTGCCCTGCTCGACCCGGACCAGCATGCGGGCGGAGTCGATATCGGAGACCTTGAGATGGACGATCTCCGAGGCGCGCAGGCCGCAGCCATAGGCGACGCTGAGGGCGGCCTTGTGCTTCAGGCCGGGAGCGCAGTGCAGCAGCAGCGCCACCTCCTCGGGGCTGAGCACGACCGGCAGCCGCTCGCCCTGGCGCACCGTCGCCAGCCGGTCGCTGAACGCGGCCGGCCGAGCGTGACCTTGCAAAAGAA
>NZ_VCCH02000363.1 GCF_005938675.2 Mycobacterium sp. KBS0706 | reverse complement strand
GCGCGTCACCAGGAAGCCGCCGAAGATGTTGACCGACGCCAGCAGCACCGCCAGCGCGCCGAGCACGCTCGACGCCCCGATCACCGCCGGGCCCGCCGCGATCAGCGCCCCGACCACGATCACCGAGGAGATCGCGTTGGTCACGCTCATCAAGGGCGAATGCAGGGCCGGCGTCACCCGCCACACCACGTAGTAGCCGACGAAGCAGGCCAGCACGAACACCGTCAGCCCGGTCAGGAAGAAGCCGTGCTCCCCCGCCGGCACCGCGGTTGCCGCCTGCGCCTGTGCGGCCAGCGCCTGGGCCTGGTCGGCCAGGCCCCGCGCCGCCTCGGCCAGACCCTGTGCGCCCTGCGCGATATCCTCTGTCGCCATCGTCCGCTCCCCTACGCCGCCTGCTCGGCTTTGCCGCCGAAGTTCGGATGCACCGCCCGGCCT
>NZ_VCCH02000362.1 GCF_005938675.2 Mycobacterium sp. KBS0706 | reverse complement strand
CCGCGTGACCAGGAAGCCGCCGAAGATGTTGACCGACGCCAGCAGCACCGCCAGCGCGCCCAGCACGCTCGATGCCCCGATCACCGCCGGACCCGCCGCGATCAAGGCGCCGACCACGATCACCGAGGAGATCGCGTTGGTCACGCTCATCAAGGGCGAGTGCAGGGCCGGCGTCACCCGCCACACCACGTAATAGCCGACGAAGCAGGCCAGCACGAACACCGTCAGACCGGTCAGGAAGAAGCCGTGCTCTCCCGCCGGCACCGCGGTTGCCGCCTGCGCCTGTGCGGCCAGCGCCTGGGCCTGGTTGGCCAGGCCCCGCGCCGCCTCGGCCAGACCCTGTGCGCCCTGCGCGAGTTCCTCTGTCGCCATCGTCCGCTCTCCTACGCCGCCTGCTCGGCTTTGCCGCCGAAGTTCGGATGCACCACCCGGCCC
>NZ_VCCH02000361.1 GCF_005938675.2 Mycobacterium sp. KBS0706 | reverse complement strand
GCCACCTCCTCGATCGCCATGCCGCCCTCGGTCGAGGCGATGATCGTCACCCGGCCGCTCTTGCGGTCGACCAGCAGCGACAGATACAGCTCGCGGGCGATGTCGCAGCCTTCCTCGACATAGATCCGGCCGACCTCCTTGCCCGCAGGCCCGGTCTGCACCGTCACCAGCGTCCGGCCCAGCATCGCCCCGGCCGCCGCCGCGACATCCGCCGTCGACTTCACCACCCGGACCCCGCCCTTGCCCGACGGATCCTCCTTGAAGTGGCCCTTGCCGCGGCCGCCCGCATGGATCTGCGCCTTGACGACATACACGGCGCCGCCGAGACCCTCCGCCACACGCACCGCCTCCTCCGGCGTGTACGCCACCCCGCCGCGCGGCACCGGCACGCCATAGCGCCCCAGCAGCCCCTTCGCCTGATATTCGTGGATGTTCAT
>NZ_VCCH02000360.1 GCF_005938675.2 Mycobacterium sp. KBS0706 | reverse complement strand
CGCCACGGCCCCTTGGGTCACGGTCGACGACACCGGGGCCCGCCACAAGGCCCGGAACGGGTACTGCACGCAGATCGGCAACGACCGCTTCGCCTGGTTCGGCACCACCGGCTCGAAGAGCCGGCTCAATTTCCTGGAATTGCTGCGCGCCGGCCATGGCGATTACGTCGTCAACACCGAGGCGCTCGCCTATATGCGCAGCCGGTCGCTTGCCGGCTCGGTCATCCGGATGCTCGCGGAGCATGAGACCAAGCGCTTCGCCGACCAGGCGGCGTGGCTGGCCCATCTCGACCGGCTCGGCATCGCCGCGCTCAAGGTCACGCCCGATCCGGTGCTGATCGCGACCGAGGGGGCGCTCTGGGGCAGCGTCAAGGCGCATGGGCTTCTGACGGACACCGTCATCGTCAGCGATGATGCCGGCCAGTTCGATGTCGGTCGCCACGGC
>NZ_VCCH02000359.1 GCF_005938675.2 Mycobacterium sp. KBS0706 | reverse complement strand
GTAACAGGGGCATAAGGCCGGGCAGGGCTGCCAGTCAGGCTGGGTTGCCGACGAGTTCCGGAAGATAGGGGACGGCGGCGTTGCCGGCGACGGCAAGTCTGGAGCCGAGATAGTCCCAGAACGAGATGCGGAGTTTGGCGCAGGTCTTGGCGATGCCGAGGAAGGCGTCGCGGCAGTCACGCCCGGCATCGCTTCTTGTCCCGCCGCTGAGCTTGCGCCTGGTCACCTGGCAGCGAATGTCATTCTCGGAACCGTTGGTGTGGAGCGGGATGTCCGGCCGATCGAGCACCATCAGCAATTCGGCCTTGTTGGCGTGGAGACGGGCGAGCAGCCGGTCGAGGGTGGCGAAGCCGGTGCGGCGCTTGAAGATGCGGTCGAAGCGGGTGCGCAGAGCGGCCCGTCGCGCCGGCGTTGGATCGCGGCGATAGGCCTTGAGGTCGGCATAGAAC
>NZ_VCCH02000036.1 GCF_005938675.2 Mycobacterium sp. KBS0706 | reverse complement strand
GGCCGTGCCCGTCACGATCTGAGAGACCACCATGGATGCGGATTCGCTGCGCGCCCTGCAGGCGCCGCTGAAGGACCAGTATCGCGAGGCGCCGGAGTCGGCACTGATCACCCTGCGCGCCAAGGGGCGGCTGGGCGAGGAAGGGGTGACCTGCAAGGTCGAGACCGGCCGCGCTTTGGCCGAGGCCGGGCTGCACCCGGCGACCGGCGGCGACGGCCTGTCGCTGTGCTCTGGCGACATGCTGCTGGAGGCGCTGGTGGCCTGCGCCGGCGTGACGCTGAAGGCGGTGGCGACGGCGCTCAACCTGCCGATCACCGGCGGCACCGTCTCGGCCGAGGGGGACCTCGACTTCCGAGGCACGCTGGGGGTGGCGAAGGACGCCCCGGTCGGCTTCCGCGCCATCCGGCTGAATTTCGCGGTCGAGGGCGACCTGACCGAGGAGCAGCGCGCCACCCTGCTGAAGCTGACCGAGCGCTACTGCGTCGTCTACCAGACGCTGCGCCAGCCGGCCGACTTCGCCGTCGATCTGGTGAATGCTTGAATCCTTGGCTGTTTTGACGAAAATTCACGCTGAATCCTTCGGTTGACGGCTGCCTAATATTTGCCTGATCCGGTGCCTTTTACTTTGGCACCGGATGGGAATCTGATCGGATCCGAAAGCGCCGGAGACGGGGCTTTCCTATTCTGGCATCCTTCTTGCTGCTGTCGTCATCCGCGGCCGGATTACTCCGCCGCGACTGTCGAAGGGGCAAGAATCGATGGAAGAGGAACAGGGGGACGGCGTCAGCCGTCGCGGCCTGCTGTCGCTGATCGGGATGACGGCGGGCGGCGCCGCCATGTACCAGGCGATGACCAGCCTCGGCCTGGCGGCGGAGTCCGGCTACAAGGGGCCGGTCGATCTCAGCGGCGACCCGAAGGGCGCCTCGGTGCTGGTGCTCGGCGCCGGCCTGGCCGGGATGACCGCGGCGCTGGAGCTGCGCCAGGCCGGCTATTCGGTCCAGGTGCTGGAGTTCAACGACCGGCCGGGCGGGCGCAACTGGACGCTGCGCGGCGGCGACCGCTTCACCGAGCTGGGCGGCGCCACCCAGACCTGCGGCTTCGACCAGGGGCTGTACATCAACCCCGGTCCCTGGCGCATCCCGTACCACCATCACGGCGTGCTGGCCTATTGCCGCCGCCTGGGCGTGGCGCTGGAGCCGTTCCAGCAGCTCAACCACAACGCCTTCCTGCACAACACCAAGGGCTTCGGCGGCAAGCCGCAGCGCATCCGCGAGATCAAGACCGATTTCCAGGGCCATGTCTCCGAGCTGCTGGCCAAGGCGACGCAGCAGGGCAAGCTGGACGAGGCGGTGTCCAAGGAGGATCGCGAGATCCTGCTGCAGGCGCTGAAATCCTGGGGCGCCCTGGACAAGGACTACGGCTACAAGGCGGGTGAGATCGCGTCGGAGTTCCGGGGCTTCAGCAAGGATGCCGGCGGCGGGCTGGGCGCCGAGCCGGTGCCGGGCGAGCCGCTCGGCCTGTCCGAGATCCTGTCGTCGCGGCTGTGGCGCAGCCTGCAGAGCTTCGCCCTCTACGAGTTCCAGACCACCATGTTCCAGCCGGTCGGCGGCATGGACATGATCGGCAAGGCCTTCGCCGCGCAACTCGGCGGCCTGATCCGGTACAATTCCAAGGTCACCCGGATCGCGCAGGGCGAGGCCGGGGTCACCGTGACGTATGAAGACACCAAGAGCCCGGGCAGCCCGCTGCAGGCCAAGGCCGACTGGTGCGTCTGCACCATCCCGCTGACCGTGCTCAGCCAGATCCCGATCGATGTCGGGCCGAAGCTGCAGGCGGCGATCGAGGCGGTGCCCTATGCCTCCTCGGTCAAGGTCGGGCTGCAGTTCAAGCGCCGCTTCTGGGAGGAGGACGAGGCGATCTACGGCGGCATCAGCTACACCGACCTGCCGATCCGCCAGATCTCCTATCCCAGCACCGGCTACAACCTCGGCGGCAAGGGCGTGCTGCTCGGCGCCTACAGCTGGAACGGCCCGAACTCCTACGAATTCACCGCCATGGACCCGGCCGAACGGGTGCGCCGCGCGGTCGAATACGGCCGGCAGATTCACCCGCAATATGCGGCGGAGTTCGAGACCGGCATCTCCGTGGCCTGGCACCGGGTGCCCTTCACCCTGGGCTGCGCCGGCGATTGGACCGACGAGGCGCGGGCCCGGCACTACGACAACCTCTGCCAGATCGATGGCCGCATCGTGCTGGCCGGCGAGCACGCCTCCTACATCCCGGCCTGGCAGGAAGGGGCGATCCTCTCGGCGCTGAACGCGATCGAGCGGCTGCACCATCGGGTGATCGCCGCATGACCGCCTTCAGCCCATCCCAGGGGATCTCCGCCATGGCTCTTCGTTCCGCGGCCCGGCTGGCCGCGATCCTCCTGCTGCTGCCCGCGGCCGCGGGCGCCCAGGACGCCCCGATGCTCAGCCCGGCGTCGTCCTTCGCCGAGGCCGACGGCGCCGCACTGTTCGCCAGTGTCTGCCAGGCCTGCCACATGCCGGCGGGGCAGGGCGCAGCCGGCGCCGGGCATTACCCGGCCCTGGCCAGGAACACTAATCTCGAGACCGGGGCCTATCCGGTCCATGTCGTGGTCCATGGCCTGAAGGGCATGCCGCCGGTCGGCAAGATGATGACCGACGATCAGGTGGCCGCGGTGGTGAACTACCTGCGCACGAATTTCGGCAATGCCTATGCCGACCCGGTGACCGCCCAGGACGTCGCCGACGCCCGCAACTGACCTGCCCGCTTGAAGGGGGAAAGACCCGTGACCAAGACGACGATGACGGCCGCGATCGGCCTGGCGCTGCTGGTGGCTGGCCCGGCCGCGGCGCAGGACGTGATCCGCCACAAGATCCCGAACTCCGACTTCCCGATCGCCCGGGCGGTCGAGATCCCGGCCGGCAAGACCACGGTCTATGTCAGCGGCGCGGTGCCGCCGGTGGCCGATGCCAACGCGGCCAAGAACTCCGTCGCCGCCTATGGCGACACCAAGGCCCAGACGGTCGCGGTGCTGACATCAATCGAGAAGACCCTGAAGGATCTCGGCCTCGGCCTCGGCGACGTGGTGAAGATGCAGGTGTTCCTGGTCGGCGACCCGGCCAAGGACGGCAAGATGGACTTTGCCGGTTTCATGGAGGGCTACCGCCAGTTCTACGGCACGGCGGAGCAGCCGAACCTGCCGGCCCGCTCGGCCATGCAGGTCGCCGCCCTGGTCAATCCGGGCTACCTGGTCGAGATCGAGGTCACGGCGGTGCGGCCGTAGGGGGTGGCGGTCCGGCGGATCAGGGCGATAAGATCGGACAAAACCACGGAGTCTCGACGTGATCCATGTCATCGCCCTGATCACCGCCAAGCCGGGGAAGCGCGCCGCCCTGCTGGAGGAATTCCGGAAGATCATCCCCGAGGTCCATGCCGAGCAGGGCTGCATCGAATACGGCCCCGCGGTGGATGCCGAGGGCAGCCCGGACCGCTTCGGCGACGACACCTTCGTGGTGGTCGAGAAGTGGGAGAGCCCGGAGGCGCTGAAGGCGCATTCCGTCGCCCCGCACATGAAGGCCTATGGCGAGCGCGCCAGGGACCTCATCGCCGGCCGGTCCATCCACGTCCTGACGCCGGCCTGACGGGGTCACCGGCGGCGGGCCTTCTGGAAATGGTCGATGAAGGCTCGCAACCCGGCCGAGGGTAGGCGCTGGCGCGGGTAGTACAGGCTCAGGCCGGGAAAGGACGGGGTCCAGTCCTGTAGCACCTGTCGCAGCCGGCCTGACTTGAGCTCTGCCGCTGCGGTCCGGCCGCTGACGAAAGCGAGGCCGGCGCCGGCCAGCGCCGCCTGCTGGCTCAGTTCCGGGCTGCCCAGGGTCAGCCGGCCGGGCGGGTCGATCCGGATTTCCTCACCCTGGTGCTCGAACTCCCAGCGCAGGATCGCGCCGCTCGGCAGGCGGGCGCGGATGCAGTCATGGCCGAACAGGTCGGCCGGCGCCTGCGGCACGCCACGCGCCGCGAGGTAGCGTGGCGCGCCGACCACGATCATCGCCTCGTCGATGCCCAGCGGCACCGAGACCATGTCCTGCGGCACGGCCTCGGCCAGGCGGATGCCGGCGTCGAAGCCGGCGGCGACGATGTCGATCATCCGCCCCTCGCTGACCAGGTCGACCCGCATCTCCGGATAGGCGGCCATGAAGTCCAGCACGATCGGCAGGATGCGCACCGACCCGCCTTCGGAGCTGTTCAGCCGCAGCAGCCCGGCCGGGGTGTCGCGGAACCGGTTCACCGTCTCCACCGCCTCGGCGATCTCGCGCAGCGCCGGCTGGATCCGGGCCAGGAACTGCTCGCCCGCCTCGGTCACCGCGACGCTGCGGGTGGTGCGGTTGAACAGGCGAACGCCCAGCCGCCGCTCGAGGCTGGCGACCATGTGACTGAGCGAGGAGGGCGACAGCCCCAGCTCCGCCGCCGCGGCACGGAAGCTGCGATGGGCCGCCACCGCGCCCAGCGCGGTCAACTCGGTCAGAGCGAGATCGGCCATTATCCGGCTGCCTTCATCAACTCATCCGGGATTGAACGGATTATCACAATAGAGGGGCGGGGGCATATCGGAGGCTCACCCAGGAGACCTCGATGACCCGCACCGTTCTCATCACCGGCTGTTCCACCGGATTCGGCGAGGCCACGGCCCGCCTGTTCGCCTCGCGCGGCTGGAACGTCGTGGCAACCATGCGCCGGCCCGAGGCGGGCGCCGGCCTGGCTGCGCTCGACAACGTCCTGGTCACCCGGCTGGACGTGCAGGACCCGGCCAGCATCGACGCCGCGGTGGCCGCGGCGATCGCCCGGTTCGGCCGCATCGACGTGCTGGTCAACAATGCCGGCTTCGGCCTGTTCGGCGTGTTCGAGGCCGCGCCGCGCGACAAGATCCAGGAGCAGTTCGACGTCAATGTCTTCGGCGTGATGGACGTGACCCGCGCCCTACTGCCGCATTTCCGGGCCAACCGGTCCGGCACGATCGTCAACATCAGCTCCGGCGCCGGCGTCTTCACCCTGCCGATGATCTCGCTGTATTGTGCCTCGAAATTCGCGCTGGAGGGCTTCTCCGAGGCGCTGTCCTACGAGCTGGCGTCGCTGGGCATCGCGGTGAAGATCGTCGAGCCGGGCGGCGTCACCAAGACCAGCTTCGGCCAGCGTAGCGCCGCGGAGGCCGGCCAGTCGGTCGAACTGCCGGACTACCGGCCCTTCCTGGAGGGCGCGATGGCGGTCTTCGCCGGACTGCGGGCGGCGCGCGCCGACGCCACCAGCGAGGAGGTGGCGGAGGTGATCTTCACCGCCGCCACCGACGGTACCGGCCAGCTGCGCTATGTCGCCACCGAGGACATCAAGCCGCTGGTCCGCGCCCGGCGCGAGACCTCGGAGGCTGAGTACATGGCCTTCATGCGCGGGCAGGTGACGCCCCGGATCGGCTGAGGGCCGCCCTGCCGGACGGCCCGCCGTCGATCATTCGCGGCAACCATTCTCCCGGCGGAAGGTGGCCAGCAGCGTCTCGCGACCCTTCGAGAGATCAGCGCCGCTGCGGCCGGGCAGCGGCGCGCCGTCGCCCTTGAAGCCATGCCAGAGAGCGGCGTTGAAGCGGGCCGTGTCGAGGTGGTCTTCCTCCTCAAAATCCTGGCCTTTCATCGCCTCCTGCCAATAGGCGGCGGTCCGCGCCGGTTGCGTGAAGCAGTCGCCGGCATCGGCCTTCTGCGGGCCGCGCGGCGGCAGCGGCAGCCTGGTGCTGCGCAGCACCTCCGGCACGACGGCCTGATAGGTCCAGTCGGCGGCATGCGTGTCGAACACCTCGGCCATCGGCTCGGCCAGCCCGTCATTGAGCCCCAGCGCGGGCAGGCCGAGCACGGCCTCGATCGTCTTCAGCAGGCTGACGGTGGTGTAGTGCTCCGACACGACCGCATGGCGGCGGACATAGGGCCCGGCGATCAGCGCGATCGAGCGGTGGGCGTCGACATGGTCGGCGCCGTCCTGGGCATCGTCCTCGATGACGAAGATCAGGGTCGATCTGGCGAACGGGCTGGCCGCCACCTTGGCGACGATGCGGCCGACGGCATAGTCGTTGTCCGCCATCTGGGTCTCGACCGTATTGACCCCGTCGACCGCCTTGTCGAAGTCGCCGAAATGGTCGTGCGAGACGCGCAGCAGCGTCAGGTTCGGCAGCTTGCCCGACTGGACGAAGCCATCGAATTCGCGCTCCCACTCGTCCACCCGGTAGGCGTCCGGGAATTTCTGGTCGTAGCCGCGGAAATAGAGGTCGCTGTGCGGCGCCAGCGACGGCTTATCGGGGAAGAACACCTGGGTCTGCGAGCCGAACGGATCGCGCAGCTCGGCCGAAAGGGCGTTGGGATGGGTGGGCTCGTAGCGCGAGCCGTCGCTGTAGAAGCCGTAGTTGCGGACGGTCAGCCCGGCGCGCAGCGCCGCATCCCACAGATAGCCGGTGCCAGCCTCGCCGGCATCGGCAGCCTCCTGCGCGTCGGGCGCGGCGACATCGGCCGTGCCCGCCAGGACATTGGGATCGTGCGGCGTCGCCGGGTTGGCCTCCTCGCGCTCGTCCTGCCCGGCCAGGCCGACATTGACGCCGCGATTGAGCCCTTCCCAGTCATATTGCAGGCCGCGCCCGGCATAGTTGACCGGCGCGGTGCGCTCGGTGAAGTCGGTGGTGCGGGCCGCGGTCGTCCAGTTCCAGCCGGTGTTGCTGGACTCGCCGCTGTCGCGGAAATTGTCGAGCGTGACGAAGTCGAGCGCCAGCGCATGGTGGTTCGGCGTGATCGGCTGCGGCAGCAGGGTCAGGCTGGGGTCACCGTTGCCGACAGGGAGATCGCCCAGCACCTGGTCATAGGTGCGGTTCTCCTTCACGACATAGATCACATGGTCGATCCTGCTGCGGACGAACGCCATCGTCTCGGACCGGCTGCCATGGCCGGCGACGCTCGGGAAGTTGTTGTTGACCGCGACCTGCCAGGTCATCTCGGCAAGCTGGCGCGGCTTGGGCGTGGGCAGCGTCAGCAGCCCGGCCTTCTCGAGCTGCCAGACATACTGGTCGGCCTGCTTGCAGGGATTGAGCGCCGCCTTCTCGGGGGCGAGCGTGTTGCGGCAGGCCAGCGGGTTGGGGCCGGCGTTGGACTTGCCGTTGGCGATGTAAATCCGCGCATCGTCGGGGCGCACCGCGACCGAGGTCGGATACCACCCCGTCGGCAGCAGGCCGATGACGCGGGACGCTTCGGGCAGCTTGCCCTCTTCCTCGACCTCGTCGCCGTCGTCGTCCAGCTTGGCCCTGGCGTCCTTGGCCGTCTCGGCGGTCTCCGGGTCGAGCGAGCCTTCGCCGAGTTCGATCACCGCGGCGGCGTTGATCCCGCCATTGGTGGCGATCAGCGTCAGCCCGTCTCCGGACAGCGCCAGGCCGTTGGTGTTGGCGCCGTACAGCCCTTCGGGGTTGAGCCATACCTCGGCCGGCGCGGTCGCCGGAATCTCCTCGATCACTTTGTCGGTCCCGGTGTCGACGCTGACCACCCGGTCGGTGTTGTCGAGCGCGACATAGGCCCGGCTGCGCTGCCGGTTGAGGATGATCGCCGAGGGCTGGCCGTCGACGCTCTGCCGGCCGGTGATCGCAATGCCGGTCGGGCCGACCTCGAGGGCGATCAGCTCGCGGTCCCGCTGGCTGGCGGCATAGGCCTTCCCGTCGGAGACGAAGGCCACCAGGTTCGGGTAGGTGCCGCCGGGCCGGCCCGACTTGGCGGGGTCGATCACGCCGGGGCGCAGGTCGGCCTCGGCCACCACCTTGTGGCCGGCGGTGTCGATCAGGCTGACCGATTCGTTCTGGTAGTTGGCGACCAGCAGCCGCTTGCCGTCCGGCGAGACGGCAAGGCCCGCCGCCTCCGGCTTGGTGCCGTCGACGCCGATTCCGGCCTTGTGGCCGAGCGCGATGGTGCCGGCGAGCCCGAATTTGCCCTGGCTGAACATGTAGTCATAGACCACGTCGTCGACGCCGCCGGAGACGAAGAACCGGCTGCCGTCCGGCGCCCAGGCGATCCCGAGGAAGGTGTTGGGCACCTGCACCACCTGCCGCTTGACCGGCAGCGGGCCCGACACGTCGTAGACGAACACATATTCGGTCGAGAGCTCGGGGATGGGCTTGCCGTCCGGGCCGACATTGCGGTTGTAGCCCGAGGTCAGCACCAGCAGCGTCGTGCCGTCGGGCGACAGCGCCATTGCCGAGGCCTGTCCGGCCGTGAAGTCGGGCAGGCCGGGGAGATTGGGGTTGAGCGAGTCCAGCTTCGACCCGGGCATCGCCTGCGGGGTCAGGCGCTGGCCGGTCGGCAGCAGCTCGCCGACCAGCGGCGTCATCCCTGAAGGGGGGGCGTCCTGGGCGAGCGCCGGCGTCAGCGCCCCGCAGATAAGGCCGAGTGCGGCCACCGACAGGGCAAGGGAGGGCGATGCCATGCTGGGCTCCGTTGATCGTTGCGGCGGAGCCAGACTAGGCCGGATGGTTGACACAATGGTGACGGCAGCCGATCTGCGGCGATCCGACGCCCGAAGCAGCCGACTCGTCAGTGCCCCGGGCGGCCCGTATGGCGGCTGTGGCGTTCGACCAGCGCCTTGGCCGCCAAGGTCACCAAGGCCAGCAGCGCCAGGGTCGAGGCGGCGGCGAAGGCGCCGACGGCATTGTAGTCGTTGTAGAGCAGCTCGATCTGCAGCGGCAGCGTGTTGGTCTGGCCGCGGATATGGCCGGAGACGACCGAGACGGCGCCGAACTCGCCCATCACCCGGGCGTTGCACAGCACCACGCCGTACAGCAGCGCCCATTTGATGTTCGGCAGGGTGACGCGGAAGAAGGTCTGCCAGCCATTGGCGCCCAGCGTCGCCGCGGCCTCCTCCTCGTCGCGCCCCTGCGCCTGCATCAGCGGGATCAGCTCGCGTGCCACATAGGGCGAGGTCACGAACAGGCTGACCAGCACGATCGCCACGGGGGTGAACATCAGGCGGATGCCGTGGTCCTGCAGCCAGAGGCCGAACAGGCCGTTGGCGCCGTACAGGAACAGGTACACGACGCCGGCGACGATCGGCGACACCGAGAACGGGATCTCGACCAGCGTGGTCAGCAGGCGCCGGCCGCGGAACTGAAACTTGGCGATCACCCAGGCCGCCATGACGCCGAACACGGTGTTGACCGGCACCACGATCAGCGCCGTGGTCACGGTCAGCCCGATCGCGTGCAGCGTCTCGCGCTCGCCGATGTTGCGGGCGAAGACCGCCAGCCCGGCGGAGAAGGCCTGGGCGAAGATCACCGCGATCGGCGCCACCAGCACCAGGGCCGCGGCCAGCAAGGCGAGGCCGATCAGGATGCGCCGGGTCCAGCGGCCTTCGCCGATGCGGGGCGACCGCCGCCGGGCGGCCGCGGCGCTGGCAGCGGTCGCGGGCACCACGGCCGGGTCGCGGTCAACGGCGATCGACATGACGCAGGAACCGGGCCTGGAGGATGTTGGTGGCGAGCAGCAGCAGGAAGGCGGCGGCCAGGATGGTCAGCGCCAGGGCGGCGGCGGCGGCGTAGTCGTATTCCTCGAGCCGGATGAACACCAGCAGCGCCGCGATCTCGGTCTGCATCGGCCGGTTGCCGGCGATGAAGATGACGGCGCCGAACTCGCCGAGTGAGCGGGCGAAGGCCAGGCTGCAGCCGGCCAGGAAGGCGGGCAGGATCGCCGGCCACACCACATGGCGCAGGGTCGACCAGTCGCCGGCGCCAAGCGTCCGGGCCGCCTCCTCGACGCCCGCATCCAGGTCCTCCAGCACCGGCTGCACGCTGCGCACCACGAAGGGCAGGCTGGTGAAGGCCATCGCCACGGCGATACCCAGCGGGGTGTAGGCGACCGGGATGCCGATCGCCGCCAGCGGCGCGCCGAACCAGCCGTTCTTGGCGAACAGCGCGGTCAGGGCGATGCCCGCCACCGCGGTCGGCAGGGCGAAGGGAAGGTCGACGATGGCGTCGAGCAGCCGTCGTCCCGGGAAGCGGTAGCGCACCAGCACCCAGGCCAGCAGCAGCCCGACCACGCCGTTGAACACAGTCGCCGCCAGCGCCATGCCCAGCGTGACCTCGTAGCTGGCGAGGGCGCGCGGCGAGGTGACGATGGCCAGGAACTGGGCCGGCGTCAGGCTGGCCGCCTTCAGCGCCAGGGCGCCCAGCGGCAGCAGCACGATCAGCACGAGGTAGACCAGCGTGCAGCCCAGCGTCAGCCGGAATCCGGGCAGCACCCGGCGCCGGGCGGGACGGGGGGCGGCGAGGGCGACGCTGGTCATCGGGCGTCCCGGCTCACTGGTTCACGAAGACGGTGTCGAGGATGCCGCCGGAGGCGAAATGCTCGGCATTCACCTTGTCCCAGCCGCCGAACACCTCGTCGACCGTGGCCAGCGTCACGACCGGGAACTGATGCTTGGCCGCGACCTCGGTCAGGGTCGGGCGGTAGAAATGCTCCGCCAGGATCTCCTGGGCCGCCGGCTGGTACAGGAAGTCGAGATAGCCCTTGGCCAGCTCGGCCGTGCCGCGGGCATCGGCGACCTTGTCGACCACCGCCACCGGGAAATCCGCCTTCAGGCTGCTCGGTGGCACCACCACCTCGAAGCCGCGGTCGCCATATTCCTTCTGGATGCCGCGGGTCTCGGCCTCGAAGGTGATCAGCACGTCGCCGGTCTCGCGCTCGACGAAGGTGGTGGTGGCGCCGCGCCCGCCGGTGTCGAACACCGGCACATGCGACAGCACGGTCTTGACGAAGGCTTTGGCCTTCTCCTGGTCGCCGCCATTGGCCTTCAGCGCCCAGGCATAGGCGGCCAGATAGGTGTAGCGGGCATTGCCGGAGGTCTTCGGGTTGGGGAAGACGATCTGCACGTCGTCGCGCGCCAGGTCGCCCCAGTCCTTGATCCCCTTCGGGTTGCCCTGGCGCACCAGGAAGGCGGGGAAGGAGTAATAGGGCGAGGCGCCGTTCGGGAAGGCCGATTGCCAGCCCGGCTTGACCGCGCCGCCCTTCTCCAGCGCCGTGATGTCGGTCGCCTGGTTGAAGGTGACGACATCGGCCTGCAGCCCCTCCAGGATCGACCGCGCCTGCTTCGAGGTGCCGGCATGCGACTGCTCGACCGTCACATCCTGGCCGGACTTGCCCTTCCAATAGGTCTGGAACGCCGGGTTGATGTCGACATAGAGCTCTCGGCCGACATCGAAGGAGGCGTTGAGGATGGTGGTCTGGGCCTGCGCCGTGGCCGCACCACCGAACAGGCCGGCCGCGACGGCCAGCGCCAGGAAGGATCGCTTCATCGAAATCTCCGAATGCTCAGGCGGCCTGGCGTGCCGGGAACAGGCCGAAATGGCTGGCGCCGACCTGCAGGGTCTCGCCCGCGGCGGGCAGCCGGGCGGCCAACTGGCGCCGGTGCCACTCCAGGTCGAGCGGGATGGCGCCGTGCTGGGTCACCGCCTCGACCCGCACCAGCGGGCCGACGACGCTGACGCTGCGGATCGCGATCGGGAAGGCGTCCGCGGCACCGTCCTGCGGCACCAAATCGTGCGGGCGGACGAAGATCTCACCGGCGCCGTCCGGCCCGGCATAGCCCGCCGGCCGCGGCAGCACCGCACCCTCGACATCGACCCGGTCGGGACCGATGCGGCACGGCAGGCGCACGGCCTGGCCCAGGAACTCGTAGACGAAGGGCGTCGCCGGCCGCTCATAGACCTCGGCCGGGCTGCCGATCTGCTCGACCTTGCCGTGATCCATCACCACCACCTGGTCGGCCAGCTCCAGCGCCTCCTCCTGGTCATGGGTGACGAAGACGGTGGTCAGCTTCAGCGTCTGGTGCAGCTCGCGCAGCCAGCGCCGCAGGTCCTTGCGCACCCGGGCGTCGAGCGCGCCGAAAGGCTCGTCCAGCAGCAGGATGCGCGGCTCGATCGCCAGGGCCCGGGCCAGGGCCACGCGCTGGCGCTGGCCGCCGGACAGCTGGTCGGGGTAGCGGTCGCCGAATTTCTCCAGCTGCACCAGGGCCAGCAGTTCCTTGGCGCGGGCGCGGATCGCCTCCGCCTCCGGCCGGGTCTGGCGCGGCCGCACCTTCAGGCCGAAGCCGATGTTATCCAGCACGCTCATGTGCCGGAACAGGGCGTAGTGCTGGAACACGAAGCCGACCTGGCGGTCGCGGACATCGACCGCCGACATGTCTGTGCCGCCGATCCGCAAGCTGCCGGCATCGGCATGCTCCAGCCCGGCGATGATGCGCAGCAGCGTGGTCTTGCCCGAGCCGGACGGGCCGAGCAGGGCGCAGAGATGCCCCGCCTCGATGTCGAGGCCGATCCCCGACAGCGCGGTGAACTCCTGAAACCGCTTCTCGATCCCACGAAGCTCCACGCGCATCGATTTTGCCTGCATTTTAGTGTAAATAAAGGGCTTCCATCATACCGGAGCGTAGAAAGTGCGCCAGCGGAAAATCCGGCACCGCATGGATGGCGCAACAATTGAACAACAGAATATTGACATTGCCGGGCTTGACCCGGCAATTCAGTGGGTGTCGACGGTCTCTCTGGATGTCCGGGTCAAATCCCGGGCATGACAAGGAGGGATGGGGAGGCTACGCCTCCTCTGCCGGCTCCAATTGGATCACCGAGCCGTCGATCAGCACCTTGCCGCGGTTTTCGAAGTTCACCGTGATCCGATTCCCGATCACCGACTGCACCTGGCCGGGACCCCAGTCGGGCTGGTCCGGATGCCGCACCCACATGCCGGGCGCCAGCCCCAGATCGATCCCGAATCCGTTCTCGAAACTCATGAACAAGCTCCCGCGGCCTCCCGGCCACGTTGCCATGGATTGCAGGGTTGCGTCAGCGGGGTTACACCCGGAAGGCAATCGGAGTTCCCATGGTCGATCGGCCGCCCTGCCGTCCTGAAACCATCGCCGCCCGCCTCGATGGCTATCTCTGCGGCGATACCGGCGCGATCGTGCCGCCGATCCATCCGTCCTCGACCTATGCCCGCGACGCCGCCTACGCCCAGGTTGGCGGCCGCGGCTACAGCCGCGACGACAACCCGACCTATCTGCAGGCGGAGGCGCTGCTGGCGCGGCTGGAGGGCGGGTCCGGGGCGATGCTGTTCGCCTCCGGCATGGCGGCGATCGCGGCGCTGTTCCAGGCGCTGGCGCCGGGCGATCACGTCGTCTGCTCGCGCGACATGTATTTCGGCACCGGCAAGCTGCTGCGCGAGCTGCTGATCCCCTGGGGCCTGGCCTGCGAGATGGTCGACACCAGCGACCTCGACGCGCTGCGCACCACGGTCCGGCCGGGGGTGACGAAGCTGGTCTTCGTCGAGACCCCGGCCAACCCGATCTGGTCGGTCACCGACATCGCTGGCGCGGCCGCGATCGCGCATGAGGCCGGGGCGCTGCTGGCGGTCGACAACACCTCGGCCTCGCCGGCGCTGTGTCGGCCGATCGCCCATGGCGCCGATCTCGTCGTCCACTCCGCCACCAAATACCTGAACGGCCATTCCGACGTGGTCGCCGGCGCGGTGGTGACGGCGGCCAACGGTCCGCTGTGGCAGCGGATCGGCCGCATCCGCTTCCTGGCCGGCCCGGTGCTCGGTCCGTTCGAGGCCTGGCTGCTGCTGCGCGGCATGCGCACCCTTTTCGTGCGGGTGCGCGCCGCCAGCGCCAGCGCCCAGCGCATCGCCGAGCGCTTCGACGGCCACCCGGCGGTGGCGCAGGTCTGCTACCCCGGCCTGCCGGGTTTTTCGGGCCACGCCATCGCAGCGCGGCAGATGGAGGGCGGCTTCGGCGGCATGCTGTCGCTGCGGCTGGCCGGCGGGCGCGAGGCGGCGCTGCGTGCGATCTCCCGCGTCCGCATCTTCATCCGCGCCACCTCGCTGGGCGGGGTCGAGAGCCTGATCGAGCACCGCGCCACGATTGAGAAGGAGGACGGCACGGTCCCCGACGACCTGTTGCGCCTGTCGGTCGGCATCGAGGCGGTCGAGGACCTGATCGCGGATCTGGAGCAGGCGCTGGACGGATAGACGGCACACAACCGAACGAAGAACAGGGACGGCATGGCGGACAGGGAAGCAGGGGCCTTCGTCGAATTCGTCGACGTGGCCAAGACCTATGACGGCGAGACGCTGGTGGTGCGGGGCCTCGACCTCGCCATCCGGCAGGGCGAGTTCCTGACCCTGCTCGGCCCCTCCGGCTCGGGCAAGACCACGACGCTGATGATGTTGGCCGGGTTCGAGACGCCCACGCGGGGCCGCATCCTGCTGGAGGGCAAGGCGATCGACGCCCTGCCGCCCTGGCGCCGCGACATCGGCATGGTGTTCCAGAACTACGCCCTGTTCCCGCACATGACCGTGCGCGAGAACGTGGCCTTCCCGCTCAAGGTCCGCGGCATCGGCGGCGCGGATGCCGCGGCACGGGTCGAGCGCGCCCTCGACATGGTCAAGCTGGGCGGCTTCGGCGGCCGCCGCCCGGCCCAGCTCTCGGGCGGGCAGCAGCAGCGCGTGGCGTTGGCCCGCGCCCTGGTGTTCGAGCCGCGCCTGGTGCTGATGGACGAGCCGCTGGGCGCGCTCGACAAGCAGCTGCGCGAGCACATGCAGCTCGAGATCAAGCACCTGCACCGCTCGCTCGGCGTCACCGTGGTCTATGTCACCCACGACCAGGGAGAGGCGCTGACCATGTCGGACCGCATCGCCGTGTTCCATGAGGGTGCGATCGACCAGCTGGCGCCGCCGGATGACCTGTACGACCGGCCGGAGACCGCCTTCGTCGCCCAGTTCATCGGCGAGAACAACAAGCTGGCCGGGACGGTCGAGGCCCTGGCGGGCGGGCAGTGCACGGTCGCGGTCGATGGCGGTTTCTCGGTGCTGGCGACGCCGGTCGGGGCGGCTGGGCAGGGCGCCCGCGCCACCCTGTCGATCCGGCCGGAGCGGGTGCGGCTGTCGCCCGGCGCCGAGGCGGGGCCGAACCGCTTCCCGGCCCGGATCGAGGAGCTGATCTTCCACGGCGACCACACCCGGGCCCGGCTGTCGCTGCTGGGCCGCGACGATTTCGTGCTCAAGCTGCCGAACGCCGACGGCCGGCCGGCCCTGGCGGCGGGCGAGGCGGTGACGGTCGGCTGGGCCGCCGCCGACTGCCGGGCGCTGACCGCCTGATCCGCGCAGACCATTGAGCGTTCGGGCTTCCGGTTGTAGGACGGATTCCAACCGCCGACTCACCCAGGAACGCCGCATGCCGGACCCGGTCGTACCGGTCGAGACCGAGAGGTTGATCCTCCGCCGCTTCATGCCGGAGGATTTCGAGGCCTTCCACGGCTATCACCGCCTGCCGGAGGTCGCCCGCTACCTGTACCGCAACCCCCGCACGCCCGAGCAGTCGCGGGCGGCGCTGGAGCGGTTCGGCACGCTGCAGTTCGAAGGCGAGGGCGACGAGCTGGTGCTGGCGGTGGAGGCCCGCGAGACCCGCGGCCTGCTCGGCGATGTGGTGCTGAAATGGGTCAGCCGCGAGGCCCGGCAGGCCGAGCTGGGCTACACCTTCGCGCCGGAAGCGGCCGGCCGCGGCTATGCCACCGAGGCGGCACGGGCGATGCTGGGCCTCGGCTTCGGCCGGTTCGGCTTCCACCGCATCTTCGCCCGCTGCGACGCGCTGAACACCGGCTCGGTCAACGTCCTCCGGCGCCTCGGCATGCGGCAGGAGGCGCATCTGGTCCAGAACGACCGGTTCAACGGCGTCTGGGGCGACGAGCTGGTCTTCGCCATGCTGCAGGAGGAGTGGACGCGGCAGCTCTCAGGCTGAGGCCGGCCCGGTCGTCCCGGTCTCGCGGCGCAGCGGGTAGAGGATCCGCACCGAGGTGCCGCGGCCTTCCGCCGATTCGATCCGGAAGCGGCCGCCCAGCGCCTTGACCATCTCGGCGCAGCCGGTCAGGCCGAGCCCGACATGGCTGCCGGCCCGCATCGAGAAGAACGGCTCCGCCGCCTTGGCGCGCACCGCGCGCGACATGCCGAGGCCGTTGTCGATCACCTCGAGCACCAGGCGGCGCCCGAGGGGGAAGCGCCGGGTCAGCCGGGCGCGCAGCACGACCGGCGAGTCCGGCTTCCCGGCCGCGGCCACGGCCTGCTCGGCATTGCGGATCAGCTCGTCCAGGATCAGGTGGAATTGCGGCGACGCCACCAAAGCGGCCCGCGCCTCCTCGGGGACGTCGAACTGGATCCGCCCGCCGTGATCCTGCGACAGCGCGTCGAGGATGCTCTGCAGCGCCACGGTCCGGGTCGGCTTCGCCGAATAGGCGATCTTCACCAGGCCGTTGTTGATGCTGTCCAGTTCGGCCGCGGCCCGCGAGGCGGCGGCGACCATCTCCGGATCGGGGGCCTCGCCGTCGCGCAGGCTCTTGATGAACAGCGCCAGCGCCACGACCCGCGACCGTGTCATATGCGCGAACAGCGACGAGAAGGAGCGGATCTGCTGGTCCTTGCGCCGCGCCATCATCGATTGCTGGTGGATGAACACGCCGACCACGATGACGGCCGACAGCGCCAGCACGAAGATCGCCACGTTGCGCAGCGCGTTCTCGGCGATATGCGCGGTCTCGTTCAGCGTGCGGCTGTGGGCGCCCGTGGTGCCCGAGACCTGGAACATGTCCTGCTGGATGTCGGTCAGCAGGGCCAGCGACTCCTGGTCGTTCGCCGCCGCGCTGATATTCGGCAGGATCCTGGTCCGGATGGTCTGGATGCTGCGGTCCAGCCTAGCGAAATCCTGCGGGTCGAGGAAATGGTCGATATATTGCAGGTTGCGCAGCGCCACCATGTTGAACTGCAGCAGGCCGATCTCCTGCGCCAGCTGCGCTTCACGGTCTCCCGTGGCCATCGACAGGCGCAGCAGCCCGACGATGTTGGCCAACCTCTCCCGGATCTGCGAGCCCCGCCACTGCACCTCGTAGGACTGCATCAGCAGGATATCGGTCTCCTCGCGGTAGTGCTCGGACCGCATGAACGACCAGGATCCCAGCATGATGGCGACGGCCAGCCCGAGATAGGGCACGACGTCCAGCCATCGCCTGAGCGTCCTGCTCATGAGCCTGGCCGCAGGGCGACGACGAACCAGACCCAGATCGCATTGCGCCCGGCCGTATAGGATTTGGGCAGCTGGTCGAGTGGCCAGATGATCGAATAGGGTCCGGAATCCGCCAGGTCGAGCGGACGGAATTCCTGGCCGTCGGCGCACCGGCCGTTCTTGTGATCCGCCGCAGAGCAGCCCCGTTCGATGGCGAGGATCGGCTCGTAGTCCTTGATCTCGTCCATGTGAATGGTGGTGATGAAGTCGTCATAGGCGAAGACCTCGATCGAGGCGGCTTCGCCCAGCCCGCTCCGGGCCAGAACGTCCTTCAGCTCCGGGCCGCGGTAGCGAATGGTCTCGCCGGCCTCGCTCCACGGCGTGCCGGTCTCGATCACCCGCTGCGGGAACGCGGTCTTGATCTGCTCCGGCGTGTAGGAGGCGAGGGCCTGTCCGGGAGAGCTTTCGACCCGGAGGATGTGGGGGTCCTCATAGCCCAGCGGGGC
The DNA here is from genome assembly GCF_005938675.2 of Mycobacterium sp. KBS0706. Lineage (GTDB taxonomy): Bacteria > Pseudomonadota > Alphaproteobacteria > DSM-16000 > Inquilinaceae > Inquilinus. The sequence continues at coordinate 57,809 of NZ_VCCH02000036.1, read as the reverse complement.
CGCGGCCGCGCCGCCGGCGATGGCCAGCATGGCGGCGGCGGTCAGCGCCATGCGGAGGAAGCGGAGCATCAGCCGGCCCGGGCAGGGGAAAGACGGGGATCGGGCGCGGCGGTCATCCTCAGGCACCTTTCGGGAACAGCCCGTTCTTCAGCAGCTTGGCGCGCGCCTGCTTGTAGTATTTCTCCACCGTATAGGGGTCGATGCCGAACCGGTCGCCCATCTTCTCGTAGATCTCCTTGCGCTTGACCCCCTTCGGCCGGCTGCGCATGAAATCGATGATCTCCTGCTCCCGCGGCGTCAGGCCGGAATAATAGAACTCCGGCGTCACCGCCTTGACCGCGGACAGCGACAGCGAGAACCGCGTGTCCGAGATCTCGTCGATGATGCTGGACAGAGTGTCGCGGTCGAGGCCGGTCTTGCCGACATAGGCATTGGCCCCGAGCATCCGGCACGCTTCGCCCTCCTCGACGCTGTCCGATCCGGTGACGACGATGTGCAGCGCGTCGGGCGAGGCGTCGACCACCGCCTTGACCACGGCCAGCCGGTGCTGCGGCGAGGTCGGGTCGAAGCCCGGCAGGCCCGGATCGATGATCACCAGGTCGAAGCTGTGCTCGCGCAGCAGGCCGGAGGCGATCTCCCAGGTCGCGGCACCCTGGACGATGCAGTCCCGCAGCGCGGCCTTCAGCTCGCTGATCAGGGCCAGGCGCATCAGGTCCTGGTCCTCGATCACCAAGGCACGGGAAGTCTGTTCACCAGCGGTCATGGCAGCGTCTTCCACGATGGGAGCGGTCGGGAATCCTAGTCCTGCTGCCCGGTTCGTACCAGGATGAGGTTTCGTCCGAAATTCGGCGCCGAAAAAGGGGGGGTGCCCCCCCTTTCTTCGGGTCGGAATCAGGACTGAAGTGATAACTCGATCACTGTCGTGATTCCGCATGTCTCGTCTGTGGAAGTGTAGCGCGGATGGAAAATTTACTAAAAAACACCGGATCTTTTGTCAATGGGAACCTTGGTGAGCCGGCAGAGTTCTTTGACGGAGTCTTGTCCCTGTCGCGGCACGGCGGATATCGGGAGTCGGTCTCCGCGATTGCGGTCGTCCGGGCCGGCCTGACGCGCTTCTCTGTCACTGAGGACCAGCCATGACCACGATCGGTATCGGGACGCTCTACCGCACCCAGGACGTCATCGAGGGGCCGGTCAGAACGCTGCTGTTCCAGGATCGGATCCGTCTGGTCCCGAACCCGCGGGCCACGGACACGCCGAAGGCGCCCGACCTCCTGGTCTATTCGGGCGAGAACGAGATCGGCGGCGCCTGGGCCTGCCGGCGGGAGGAGCAGCCGGTCGCCTATAATGTGCAGATTCGCGACCCGCATGTCTCACGGCCGATCCATGCGAAATTGTGCCAATCGGACCAGGATGACGACCGCTTCGACCTCTTCTGGTCGCATTGAAGAGGCGGGCCGGCTGCACGCCGGCCCTGACGTCCTTCCGGACTATTGTCCACCCAGCGCTTGATACACCTTGAGCCCGGCCCGGCCGGTCTGCGGCATGCCGAGGCGCTGTTCCGCCGCCGAGATCGCGGCGCGGGTGGCGGGGCCGATCTTGCCGTCCGCCTGGCCGCCGATGTCGTAGCCCTGGGCCAGCAGCAGCTGCTGCAGCCGCAGCCGCTGGGCCCGCGACAGGCCGGGATCGTCGGTCGGCCACGGCGTCCGCAGCGCCGGCCCGCCGGCCAGCCGCTGGGCGAGGTACGAGATGGCGAGCGCGTAGGATTCCGCCGCGTTGTAGGAATAGATCGCGTCGAAATTGCGGAACACCAGGAAGCCCGGCCCCTGCGGCCCGGCCGGCAGCAGCAGGCCGGCCTGGGCGTTGCCGGACAGCGGCGCCCCGTCGGCGCGGACGACGCCGCGCTGGGCCCAGGCCGACAGCGGATCCTTGTCCTTGCGCCCGGTCGGGCCGTTGTAGCCGGCCGGCACCTTGACCTCGATCATCCAGGGCTGGCCTTCCTGCCAGCCGGAGCGCTTCAGGTAGTTGGCGGTGGAGCCGAGCGCGTCGGCGATCGAATTGACCAGGTCGCGCCGCCCGTCGCCGTCGAAATCGACCGCCAGGCGCTGATAGGTCGACGGGATGAACTGGGTCTGGCCGAAGGCGCCGGCCCAGGAGCCGTACAGCTCGTCCAGCCGCAGGTCGCCGGCGCTGACCAGCTTCAGCGCCGCCATCAGCTCGCCGCGCCAGAAATCGGTGCGCCGCTCGCCGGCGCAGACCAGCGTGGCCAGGGCGTGCGGCAGGAAGTAGCTGCCGCGCTCCTTGCCGTAGTCGCTCTCGACGCCCCAGACCGCGACGATCACGGTGCGGTCGATGCCGTAGCGCTGCTCCGCCTGCTGCAGCACCCGGCCGTATTTCGACAGCATGGCGCGGCCGTCGGCGATGCGCTGGTCGTCGACCAGGAAGGCGAGATAGTCCCAGATCGGCGTCTTGAACTCCGGCTGCGCCTCCAGGAAGCGCAGCACCTTGTCGTCCGGCTGGGTCAGCCCGTCGAAGGCGCGGGCGGTGACGTCGCGGTCGACCCCGGCCTTTGCCGCGGAGTCGGCCAGGCCGGCGACGCAGGAGCCGAAATCGGCCAGGGCCGGGCCGGTGGCCAGCAGTGGCAGGAGCAGCGCCGCCCCGAAGGTCCAGCCGGATCCGAACAGGCGAGACGTCATCCCTTCCTCCACGCGATGGAACCTGCGCGCCATGGTTCGGCGCGGCGCGATCCTGTCCCATCCGGGCGGCAGGCACAACCCGCGCGGCGGCGCCCGCGTCAGGCCGCCGCCTCGGGCCGGGCCGTCGGATCGAGGAGGCTTGCCGGCCGTTCGATCCGGCGCCTGTAGCCGCCAACGAGCTCTGACGCAGATGGTGGGGCTGGCTGGAACTGCGGCCCCGCCACCGACCCTGGCTTCCGTTAAGCCAGCCGCCCGCCATGCCAAAGCGCACGCCTGGCTATCGCTGCCGGAGGCGGCGGCTCCGCTTTATCATCCAACGACGATTCTCACTTCCGCATAGTCTCTTTATTCCTATAATAAGATCTGTATGTTTTGGAACGAAGGGATTTTGCTAAAATGCATGCATCGCCGACACGGCTTCTTCGTAGATTCTTACAATTGTCGATGGGGATTTGCTTTTTATTGTGCGGAAACGAAGTGGCTTTTGCCGAGGCGCCGCATGGCTATACGATAATCAACAACTCATCGCAGGGCATTAATATAACGGATATCTCCGAGACCTGTGTCTCTCAAACCAACTACCCCCACTATATAGGTCCGAAGTCGCAGGGTACGATTTCTTGGGAGGATGTAAATTCTGGACTCGATTGCGTTGAGCAAGAAAAATTTTCAGCATTTAAATTTATATATGATAATAATTCGCAATTGCAAAATGGATATTTCGGAATTGTCCATAGGAAGTTTGGATCCGACTGGTATAATGGCCAATTCTACGCAAATGATCTTGGCTCTAATTACTATGCTGACAACCTCCCGCCGCCGAGTTGGGTTCAGCCTATTTGTTCGCATGGCGATTGTTTTGGATCTTATACACAGATGGTCTTGGACGATAAGACTTCATACAATTGGCAGCGCTCCTATAGGACGGAGGATGGGTGGGTATTTCAGATCAACGACCCGCCGTGATGGAGCGACCATGCTGCTGCCGGGTCGGGGCCGCGGTTCTCTGCGTCGGATGAAGGTCGCTGGCGGCCACCCTTCCGTCCGGAACTGAAAGTCCTGCCGTCCGAAGCGCGCCCGGCCGGCCCGGGTCAGACGGCCGCCTCCGGCCAGACCCGGGCCGGCCGGTCGGTGTCGATCTCGTAATCCGTGGCATAGCGGTCGAACAAGGCGCGCCCGAGCCGTCGGGCCTCGGCCAGCGGGTCCAGCGGGTCGCGCCGCACCTCGCCCCGGGCATTGCCGTAGCCATGCACCGCCCCGACGAATCGCGACCGGGTGTAGCGGCTGTATTCCTGGACCTGATGCACGATCGCGGCCGAGACCGCGGGATAGGCCTCCTCGGAGCTGAGCACGAGGCCGATGCGCTTGCCGGTCATCCGCGCCTTCACCGTCTCGGCCTCGGGGTAGGAGGCGGCGACGTAGCAGAACATCCGGTCGAAGAAGGCCTTGAGCTGGGCCGACATGCCGTACCAGTAGATCGGCGTGGCCACGACCACCCCGTCGGCCCCCAGGAACCGGTCGAGGAACAGCGGCTGGTAGCCGTCGTCGATGGCGCAACTGCCGTCCGGCCGCCGGCACTGCCGGCAGTCGCGCAGGAAGCCGCCGATGGCGTCGGCCAGATGGACCGTCTCGGCGGCATGGCCGGCTTCGGCCAGTCCGGCCGCGACGGCACCGGCGAGGGCGGCGGAGTTCCCCTCGCGCCGCGGGCTGGAGCTGAGGATGAGGGCCTTCATCGGGTCTCCTGGCTTGCAATCCACGATACGAGTCCATGTATCGGGAATGGGCCCGCGGCCCGCAATTACGCACCTCGAGGTAACCATGGCGCACCGGCCCGAACCCGCCCCGGATGTCTTCGACGAGACCTGCTCGGCCCGCCACGCGCTGGAGCTGGTCGCGTCGAAATGGTCGGTGCTGATCCTCTCCGCTCTGGCCGGCGGCCCGACCCGCAATGCCGAACTGCTGTGCCGGATCGGCGGCATCTCGCAGAAGATGCTGGCCCAGACCCTGCGCGAGCTGGAGCGCAACGGCCTGGTGCTGCGCCAGGACTTCCACACCGCCCGGCCCTGCGTCGAATACCGGCTCAGCCCGCTCGGCGAATCCCTGAGCGAGACCCTGACGGCGCTCGACCGCTGGGCCGAGCGCAACTTCCCGGCGCTCGACGCCGCGCGCGACCGCTACGACGCGGAGTTGAAGGAGCGGTGATCGGCGGCCGGCGGGCCGAGGCGGCTGCGGGCGATGGCGGCGCCGGTCAGCGCGACCGCGACCACGGCGCCGATCCAGGCGCCGTACAGGCCCTGTCCGACGACGAGGCCGGCGAGGACCGGCGAGGCGATGTCGGTGACCGCGACCAGCGACTGGATCGTGCCCATGACCACGCCCTGGCGCTGCTGCGGCACGTGGACGGACAGCGCGGCCACGAAGGTCGGCCGGGCCAGCGCCACCCCGGTGCTGACGCACAGGACGGAGAGGGCGAGACCACCGATCCCGGTCGCCGCACCCGCCGCGACGTAGCCGGTCGCCAGGATGCCGAACACCAGCACGATCAGGCTCCGTTCGCTGAGCTGGCGGCCCAGCCACGGCAGCAGCAACAGCTGGGCGGCGATGTTGATGGCGCCGTCGGCGGTCAGGAGATAGCCGAGCTCCGCGGGGCCGAAGGCATGGCCGTTCCAGACGAAGGTGTCGCCGAGGAAGACGGCGAGCTGGGAGCTGAACATGCCGTAGGAGAAATAATGGCACAGCAGCACGGCGACGAGGATGCGGATCGCCGGCGACGCCAGCAGCGACCGGACCGACACCTGCTCGCGGACCGCCTCGTCCGCCGCGGTGTCGCCGTTCGGCTGGCCGGGCGCGCCCTTCAACCAGAGGCCGGTCACCAGCATGCTGGCCGCCGACAGGGACAAAGCGAGCCAGATCGGCGCCGTCAGGGAGATGTTGGACAGCAGGCCCGACAGTCCCGGGCCGGCCATCCCGCCCAGGCCGAGGCCGGCGCTCAGGATGCCGATCGCCTGCCGCCGGTCGGCGGGGCTGCTGTTGTCGGCGGCATAGGCGGCCGCCATCGAGAAATTCGCCGCAGTGAGGCCGAGCAGCACCCGCGCCAGCAGCGCGAAGGCCACGATCTCGGCCGAGGCCAGCAGCGACAGGCTGAGCAGCGCCCCGGCCTGGCTGGCCAGCAGGACCGTCTTGCGGCCGAACCGGTCGGAGAGCTGGCCGAGCCAGGGGGCGGCGACGAACTGGCTGAGCGCCTCGGCGCCGAGCACGATGCCGAGCACCAGCGGCGTGGCGCCCAGGTCCCGCAGGAAGAAGGGCAGGACCGGCAGCACCGCGCCGCTGCTGGCCGCGTCGAGGCAGACGACGAGGAAGACCGGCAGCATCAGGCGGCGATCGAGCCGGCGCGAGGCCGTGTCCTTGGGGGCGCTCATCTCAGCCCGTCGGCCCGTCCAGGGTAAACACGGTGCGCCGGGCGCTGTCGTCCTCGGGCCAGGCCTGCTCGACCTGCGACAGCGGCACGGGCCTGGCGGCGATCCGGAAGCCGCCCGGCCCCGCCGCCTGCAGCAGCCCGCCGATGCAGTGGACGAAGCGGTCCAGGGGCACGCTGCCGATGCCGCTGCCCATCAGCTCGATCGCCGAGGAGCGCAGCACGGCGCCAGGCAGCGTGATCTCCGGCCCGCTCACCGCCCCGACCTGGACGAAGCGGATCGGCACCGCCTCCGCCCCGGCCCTGGCGGCGGCGACCAGCAGCCGTTCCGCGCTCGGCCCCCACAGATAGTCGATGACGACATCGACCCCTTCGGCGAACTGCGCCTGGAAGCTCTCCTCCAAAGCCGCCGGATCCTCGCCGAGCGGGATCGTCACATCGGCCCCGAGCGCCGCGACCGCGCGCAGGGCCTCGGCGTTGCGGCCGGTGGCGACGACCTTGCCCGCCCCGAGGTGCCTGGCGATCTGCACGGCGAGGCGGCCGGCGGTGCCGGTGGCGCCGTTGACCAGCACGGTCTCGCCGGGCTTGAGCCGGGCGCGCTCGATATAGGCGGCCCAGGACGACATGCCGGGATTGGCGATGGCCGCGGCGGTCACGTCGTCGAGCCCGTCCGGCACGGGCAGGCAGTGTGCCGCCGGCACCACCGCGCGCTCCGCCATGCTGCCATAGGGCGCCTTCGGCAGGACGAAATACACCCGGCGCCCGTCGTCGAGCCGCCCGACGCCGTCCAGGCCGGCGACGAAGGGGAACTGGCCGGACGAGCTGTAATGCCGGCCCGAAGCCCGGCTCTTGACGACGGGGCTGAGGGCGGCGGCGGTGACGGTGATGCGGCTCTCTCCCGCGGACGGCGCCGGCTCGGCGAAATCGGCATAGACAGGGGGCCGCCCGGAGGTCCGGACGATCGCGGCTTTCATGGGGGATACCTTTCGGCTCTCGGATATGTGTGTATAATGCACATATATGAGGAGCCGAAGATGCCGTCAAGAAAGAGTGTGCAAAATACACATATCGGTGAGCAGCTGCGGGTGCTGCACGGGGCGCTGCTCGATATCGTCAGCGTGATGAACCGGCCGCAGCGCGACGAGGTGCTGATCCGCGAGGCCGGGATCCGGCTCGACCGGGCGCTGTTCCCGCTGCTGGTCGGCATCGAGCGGCTCGGGCCGATCGGCGTGGTCGAGCTGGCCGACCGTGCTGGACGGGACTACACCACCGTCAGCCGCCAGGTCGCCAAGCTGGAAAGCCTCGGCCTGGTGCAGCGCCGCGCCGGTGCCGCCGACCGCCGCGTGCGCGAGGCGGTCATCACCGCGAAAGGCAAGGCGATGACCGACCTCGTCGACGCCGCGCGCGAACGGATCGGCCGCGCCGTGTTCGAGAGCTGGGACGCGGAGGAGTTCGGCGCGCTGGTGCGGCTGATGCGGAAATTCGCGGATGCGGTGAAGGAGGAGCCGCCGGCTCCCTATCCGGGATGGGGGCCTGGACGCGGCGGTCCGAACTGGCCGCCGATGCGATAGCCCGTCCGCACGATCTCCATCAACTCCTGGATCACGAGCTCCAATTCGTCCTGGTTTGCGAAATACTGGCCGATCGTGCCGTGGGCCGAGTAACGGGAGAAATTGAACCCATCCTCGATGTCGTTGAACCAGACCACGATCCGCCCGATCACGGCCACGGCCCAGAAGCCGCCGCCGAGATTGCCATAGGGCTCCTGCGCCCATTTCTCGGGAGGGATCCGGATCGCTTCCCAGAAGCGCTCCTGCGGCACGGTCATACGGCCGGCGGCCTGGTTGAGCTCGTCCCAGATCTCCGCCTCGGATATCGGCTCCCAGCCCATGCTTGCCTCCGGCCCCTTATCGTGCCGGCCGACTCTTACATCGCGGCTGCCGACCCCGCCATCGGCCTCAGATCTGCACCGATTTCATCCCGGCTGCGGCATAGCGCGTGCCGGCGGCGGCGCCGGGCGGGATGGCGGCGTCCAGCCGGGCCAGGTCGTCCGGCGTCAGCGTCACCTGCAGGGCGCCGAGATTCTCCTCCAGCCGCGCGATCGAACGGGTGCCGGGGATCGCCACCACGTCCTCGCCCTGGGCCAGCAGCCAGGCGAGGGCGAGATGCGACGGCTTGCAGCCCTTCTCGGCCGCCAGCGCCTCGAACCGGTCGACCAGCCCGCGGTTATGGGCGAAGTTCTCCGCCTGGAAGCGCGGATGCGCCGCCCGGCGGCCGTCGATCTGGGAGAGGTCCTGGATCGCGCCGGCCAGGAAGCCGCGGCCGAGCGGGGAATAGCCGACGAAGCCGATGCCGAGCGACCGGGTGACCTTGCGGGTCGCCTCCGCCTCGGCCCGGTACATCAGCGAGTATTCGGTCTGCACCGCCGCGATCGGATGGACGGCATGGGCACGCCGGATGGTGTCCGCCCCGGCCTCGGACAGGCCGAGATGGCGGACCTTGCCCTGCTCGACCAGCCGGGCCATGGCGCCCACCGTGTCCTCGATCGGCACCGCCGGGTCGACCCGGTGCTGGTAGTACAGGTCGATGGTGTCGACGCCCAGGCGCCGCAGGCTGGCCTCGCAAGCCTGGATCACATAGTCGGGGCGGCCATCGACGCCGTTCGGGCCGCCCTCGCGCCGGATCTGGCCGAATTTGGTGACCAGCACGACGCGGTCGCGCCGGCCCTTGATGGCGCGGCCCAGCAGCTCCTCATTGTGGCCCCAGCCATACATGTCGGCGCTGTCGAGATGGTCGATTCCGAGGTCGACGGCGCGGCGGATCAGGTCCTCCGAGGCCGCATCGTCGGCGGCGCCGTAGACGCCGGAGAGCGGCATCAGGCCGAGCCCGATGGCGGAGACCGAGAGGCCGCCGAGCCGGCGATGCACGATGCTGGGAGCCGTTGTCATGCGTCCGTCCTTCCGATCAGGCCGTTCTGGTGGCGCGTTCTGCGGGAGCGGCCGCGGCGGGGCAGGGGATGCCGTGCCGGGCGGGCCGTTCGCGGTCAGTGTGACTCGCGCTGCCATCGGCGCCAAGTCGATCGGAGGTCCAAATCAGGCGACGATGCGATCTGAATGCGATTCCGCTTGATTCTGTGTTCCTGATTTGTTCTAATGCAAGAATGGTCGATGCCACCACAGCCGAAACTCCGCCCGCCGCTTCGCCGGCCGCGGACGAGGCTGTTCGGGAGATCGAGGTGCTGTCGGGGCTGACGCAGCTCGCCCTGGAGATGGCCCGGACCTTTCAGGCTCAAGCCGTCGCCGCCCTTGCGGCCGGCGATCTCAAGCGCGCCGGCAAGGCCGAGACCCGGTTCAGCAGCCTCTTCCTCGCCATCCGCCGCGTCGTCGCGCTCAACGCCAAGCTGCGCCGGCAGCGGGAGCAGGCCGTTTCGCCGGCCGCGGCCGAGGCCGCGATGCTGTCCGAGCTGATGGAGCTCGCTATGGCGCTGGCCACTGCCTTCCAGGCCCTGGGCGTCGCCGCCCTCAAGGCCGGCGATCTCGACCGCGCCGGGGATGCGGAGACCCATTTCAGCAGCCTGTTCCTCGGCATCCGCCGCGCCGTCGCACTGAAGATCAAGCTGCGCGAGCAGCGGGAGAAGGCGCGGTGCGAGGCCGAACAGCGGCGGGAGAGCCGGCAGAAAGAGAAGGACGACCGGCGCCAGGCCGTCGCCCAGGGCGTTGCCCAGGCCATCGCCGCGGCTCACGACACCGACGCCGACGCCAAGGAGCAGCTGACCGTCGATCTCTGGGAAAAGCTGACCGAGGACGAGCGCATCGACGTCGACCTCGCCGACACCGCCTTGCCGATCGAGGCCCTGATCGCCAGCCTGTGCCGGGCCCTCGGCCTGCCGCCGCACTGGCCCGGCGGTGCCGGGCCAGCCGGGACCGGCAAGGCCGGCCCGAGGGGCCGCCCAGCCGGGGATGCCCTCGGGACCTCCGGTCCGCCCGGGGGTCAGCACGGCGCTTCCGGCACGACCGCCGCCGGTCCGGAGCAGCCCGAGGCCGCCGACGCCGGCCCGCCCGAAGCCGCCATGGCGCCGCCCCGGCCGGTTCCCCCGCCTGCTGTGGGAGGAGGGCAGGGAGGGGCCGGCTCCGGCCCGCCTGCGACGGCGCCGCCCGGCGAGGACGCGGCCGGACGCAAGGACCGGAAGCGCGATCGCCAACGACTGGGCCTGGCTGCATGATGGGGTGAGAGACGCCGGCACGGGCGACCCGTGCCGGGCGCCGCCGGCTGTCTGCAACGCAACAAGCCTTCACCCCTGGCAGCGTGTAGCTGGGTTGGGTTACGATCCGACGATCGGCGGCCCGGCCCGGGCGGCCGCCCGGGCCGGGCCGTTCCTCACGGAACGATGACAATCTAATCCATCGCGCTAATACAAGGTTGGGTTCGCGACGCGAACCCAACATGTCGCCGCGGAGCCTCTGTTGGGTTCGCTTGCCGCGAACCCAACCTACGGACTCACTCCTTCGACGCTCCCGCCACCAGGTTGAACGGCTTGCCCTGCTGGAAGGCGTCGATCAGGTCGATCAACTGGTCGGCCAGGGACTGCATGGCGTTGCGGCCGGCCCAGGCGACATGTGGCGTCAGGATGAAGTTCGGCAGGTCCAGGAGGCGCATCAGCGGCGCGTCGGCCGGCGGCGGCTCCGGCATCGCCACGTCGAAGCCGGCGCCGCCGATGCGGCCGCCCCGCAGCGCCGAGGTCAGCGCATCCTCGTCCACCAAGCCGCCGCGCGCGGTGTTGATCAGCAGGACCTCCGGCTTCATCCGGGCGAATTCGGCGGCGCCGATCAGGCCGCGTGTCTCTGGCCGCAGCGGGCAGTGCAGCGAGATCACGTCGCTGGTCGCGATCACCTCGTCGAAGGAAACCCGGTCGCCGCCCGGGGCGCTCTCGCCCTTGCGGCCGGCGAAGACCACGTCCATGCCGAAGGCCCGGCCGATCGTCGCCACCGCATTGCCCAGCGACCCGCCGCCGATCAGCCCCAGCCGGGCGCCATGCAGGTCGAGGATCGGATGGTCGAAGAAGCAGAACTGCTTCGCCTCCTGCCAGCGCCCGGCCTCGACCGAGCGGCGATAGGGCAGCAGCGACCGGCGCAGCGCCAGGATCAGGGTGAAGACATGCTCCGGCACCGTGTGCACGGCGTAGCCGCGGATGTTGCAGACCGCGACGCCGTTGCGGTCGCACCAGGCGGTGTCGACGCAATCCGTGCCGGTGGCGGCGACCGCGATCAGGCGCAGCTCCGGCAACTGCTCCAGCACCGGCTCGCGCAGCGGCACCTTGTTGATCACGGCGACGCTGGCCCCGTGCAGCCGCTCCAGCACCTGCTCCGGCGCGGTCCGCTGGTGCTTCTCCCAGCGGTGCGGGAAGGCGGGCGGGCGCAGCCGGATCGCCGGCGCCAGGGTCTCGCGGTCGAGGAAGACGATCTTCGGTTCGGGCGGCAGCGTCATGGTCGGCCTCGCATGGTCCTGCCGCCAGCATGCCGATCCCGGCGGGGCCGGCCAGTCCGATTGCGACATCGCCAATCTCTGGCGTGACTTGACGTTTGGCGGGCCTGCGACATCACAGGTCGCGGCTGGATTAGCCCCGAACCGGCCCCGCCCGGACACTTGCCGCAGGATGGCCGTATGAGCCTGCAGGGAGCGGTTCGAGCGATGAAATCAACAGCGCGCGTGGTGGTGATCGGCGGCGGCGTGGTGGGCGTGGGCACGCTTTACCACCTGGCCAAGAAGGGCTGGTCGGACGTCGTCCTGATCGAGCGCAGGGAGCTGACCTCGGGCTCGACCTGGCATGCCGCCGGGCTGCTGCCGCTGTTCAACATGAGCTACTCGGTCGGGCAGATCCACAAGCACTCGGTCAAGCTCTACAATTCGCTCGAGGCCGAGACCGGCCAGCATGTCGGCTTCCGCCAGGTCTCCAACATCCGCCTCGCCCGGACGAAGGACCGCTGGGACGAGTTCATGTACTACAAGGGCGTGGCCGACACGATCGGGATCAAGGTCAACATCCTGACCCCGGCACAGGTCAAGGAGATCTGGCCGCTGTGCGAGACCGACGGCATCATCGGCGCGATCCAGCATCCGGATGACGGCTACATCCAGCCGGCCGACCTGACCCAGGCCTTCGCCAAGGGCGCCCGGGCGATGGGGGCGGAGATCCACCGCTTCACCACCGTCCTCGGGATCGAGCAGACCCCGTCCGGCGAGTGGCTGGTGAAGACCGACAAGGGCGACATCACCTGCGAGCACGTGGTCTCGGCCTCGGGCAACTTCGCCCGCCGCACCGGCGCCATGGTCGGGCTCGACATCCCGGTGATCCCGGTCGAGCACCAGTACATCGTCACCGAGCCGCACCCGGCGGTGCAGGAGCGGCAGCGCCAGGGCCTGCCCGAGATGGGCGTGCTGCGCGAGGCCGACAGCTCCTGGTACCTGCGCGAGGAGGCCGGCGGCTTCATCCTCGGCCCGTACGAGCCGGGCGCGCCCGTCTGCTATGTCGACGGGCCGGACGAGCAGTCGGAATACGAGCTGTTCCAGGAGGATCTGGAGCGGATCGCGCCGCATATCGAGACCGCGATCGCCCGCGTGCCGGCCTTCGGCGAGGTCGGGGTCAAGAAGGTCTATAACGGCGCCATCGCCTACACCCCCGACGGCAGCCCGATCATCGGCCCGGCCTGGGGCTTGAAGAACTTCTGGCTGAACGAGGGCCACAGCTTCGGCGTCACCGCCGCCGGCGGCGCCGGCTGGCAGCTGGCGGAGTGGATCGTCGAGGGCGAGCCGTCGATCGACATGATGGGCGTCGACCCGCGCCGCTTCGGCCCCTACGCCTCGCGCGGCTACCTCAAGGCCAAGAACGAGGAGGCCTACCGCAACGTCTTCACCGTCCACTACCCGGACGAGGAGCGGGCCGAGGCACGGCCGCTGAAGCGGGCGCCCTGCTACGACCGGATGAAGGCGCTCGGCGCCGTGTTCGGCACCGTCTATGGCTGGGAGCGGCCGAACTGGTTCGCGCCCGAGGGCTACAGCCTGAGCGAGGCTGACCTGAACAAGCCCGACACGCTGGTCAACGAGAACCATGCGCCTGTGGCGCCGGGCGAGCCGATCCGCGAGAGGTGGAGCTTCCGCCGGTCGAACTATTTCGAGTTCGTCGGCCGCGAGGCCCGGCATGTGCATGAGAAGGTCGGCCTGCTCGACATGTCGGCCTTCGCCAAATACACGGTCAGCGGGCCGGGCGCGGCCGCTTGGCTGGACGGCATCGTCGCCAACCGGGTGCCGAAGAAGCCGGGCCGCATGACGCTGGCGCATCTCTTGTCGAAGAATGGCGGCGTGCGGTCGGAGTTCACGATCTACTGCGAGGCGCCGAACCGTTACTATCTGGTCGGCGCCGGCGCCTTCGAGCGGCATGACTGGGACACGCTGCAGAAGCTGCGGCCGCGCGACGGCTCGGTCGAGCTGCAGAAGATCACCACCCAAGCCGGCGTGTTCGTCCTGGCAGGCCCCAGCTCCCGCGCCCTGCTGCAGAAGCTGACCGACACCGACCTGTCGACCGCTGCCTTCCCCTGGCTGTCGGGCAAGCCGATCAATGTCGGCATCGCCCAGGCCCAGGCGCTGCGCGTCAACTTCGTCGGCGAGCTGGGGTGGGAGCTGCATCACCCGATCGAGATGCAGAACACCATCTTCGACCTGCTGATGGATGCGGGCAAGGAGTTCGACCTCAAGCCCTTCGGCATCCGCACCATGGATTCGCTGCGGCTGGAGAAGTCCTACCGGCTGATCCCGCGCGAGCTGTCGATCGAGTATTCGGCGCTGGAATCGGGACTCGACCGGTTCGTCCACCCGAACAAGGGCGACTTCATCGGCCGCGACGCGCTGGTGGCCTGGCGCGAGCGCGGCTTCAAGAACCGCTTCGTGACATTGGAAGTGATGGACGTCACCGACGCCGACGCCCGCGGCAACGAGCCGATCACCAAGGGCGGCGCGCTGGTCGGCCGCTGCACCTCGGGCGGCTATGGCTGGCGCCTCGGCAAGTCGCTGGCCCTGGCCATGGTCCGGCCGGATCTCGGCGAGATCGGCACTGAACTCGACGTCAGCATCCTCGGCAAGCCGCACCGCGCCATGGTGATCGAGGAATCGCCCTTCGATCCGAACAACGAGCGGCTGCGGGCCTGACCCCGTGCCGGCCCGGCCGGATCAGGGGCGGAACGGCTCCAGGTCCAGCCGGCCGGCGCAATCGGTCACCAGCAGGTGGCCGGGCGGCACCTGGTGCCACTGGCTGAACTCACCGTCCAGCGGCTCCGACACGATCAGCCGCTGGCCGTCATCGGCACAGTAGAACAGCGAGGGCGGCGTCTCGTCCGTGGCGTAGCGCACGGTCCAGACGCTGCAGCCGTCGCTCAGCGCCGCGGTCATGCGGAACGGCTCGTCGATCGCCGCATCCGCCATCGCCTCGCCGATCGCCGCGGCGGTGCGTCGCAGTGCCCCGGCCGGGTCGGTCTCCAACCCGAAGCCGAACAGCGCCAGGAAGATCAGCTCGCTGTCGGTGGTGCCGCCGCGCCGGGGATACAACTCGTCCGGGATCAGCGCGTCGAGCCGCCGCCGAATCCGGTCATAGCCGCCGATCTGGCCGTTGTGCATGAACAGCCAGCGCCCTTGGGCGAAGGGATGGCAGTTGGCCCGGCTGGTCGCGGTGCCGGTCGACGCCCGGACATGGGCGAAGAACATCTTGGCCCGGATCTGGTGCGCCAGGCTCTTCAGGTTCGGGTCGGCCCAGGCCGGCAGGATGTCGCGGTACAGGCCGGGCACCGGCCGTTCGCCGTACCAGCCGACGCCGAAGCCGTCGCCATTGGTCGCCACCGTCGCCTTTCGGGCGTGAAGGCTCTGGGCGATCAGCGAGAATTCGGGCTCGAACAGCAGCTTCTCGAGGAAGATCGGGGCGCCCGAATAGCTCAGCCAGCGGCACATGCTCGACTCGTCAAAGCCCAGAGTTGCAACGTGGAATACCCCGGCGCAAGGCCCGCGTCACGCCCGCTCGGCATTCCGGCAACAGATCGCGACGAATCGTGTCGCGAAGCTGAAAACTTTCGATGTCATCCTCCAATTGGGGGATGCATAGTTTAGGCTGTGAGCGCAGAGTTTACTCGCGTGTGCGGCGAGCTTCCTGTGGGGGGATGGTTAGCGTGGCCTTTGATGAGGCGATTGCGGACCGGCAGCTTCGAACGGTCTACCGGATCTGGGCGCGGCTCGCGTCGCGAGGACGTCTTCCGGCTTGCGACGACATGATCTTCGCCAGTCTCAGCCGGTTGCCTCCGCCGATCCTGCTGTGGGCCTGGATGCCGTGCGAGGGAACGTTCCGTTTCGCTTTGGACGCGCAGGGCGCGGGGCTGCCCTCGGATCGCAATCTGCCCGGGCGGCCGCTGGAGGAGCTGTGCAGCGGGGAGCGCCATGACGCGATCCGGCGCGGGCTGATGTCGGTCCAGTTGTCCGAGCGGCCGATCTATGCCGAATTCGCGCTGTCCGACGGCCTCGACAGCGTCCGCAAACGGACCCTGCTGCTGCCCCTGTCGGACGCGACCGACGATCTGTCCTACGTGCTGATGCTGGTCGCCACGGTCTGGCCGGTGGATGCCGCGGTGCAGCAGCGGATCGACGGCTGCCCCGATGTCCGGGTGCATGTGCTCAACCAGATCACCGACGAGGTGCCGGCCTATTGGGGCGATCCGCAGCCGGAAATCGACCCGGCCGAGTTCCAGTCGCTTCTGACCATCATCTGACGGCCAGCGACCCTCCGGCGGACGGTATCGCCTGGCGGGCGCCGAGCCGTGCCGGCTCCTCGCGCTCGCGGCTGCACCACCAGGCGCCGACGGCAAGGCCGACGGACGGGCCGATGATGGCCCAAACGATCAGAAGCGTTGTCACCATGACATCTCTCTCCCGCTCACCCGGATGGGTGAACATCGGGACCGGTTCTCGGCTATCGGCCGATGTCCCGATATATGGGCAGGCCGATCGCCAAGAACAATCACTGGGTTTCATAGTCACCAGCCTGAACGACGCCACGGTCGGGCCGGCAATTTGTGGTCGGATGCTGGCGGGAAGCGATGGCGCGCCGCCAGCATGGGCCGAAGTCACGCTTTGGTTTTGCGCCCCGGGTCCGGGACCAGCAATATAATTTTCGTTAAGGTTGGCGAAAGGATCACGACAGCTCTGCCGGGGCGCCCGGACCCGATCAATATTAATCCGAATTAATGGCGTCGAAACAGCAGGTTAAACGCCGGCACCCCATCTTCATCACCACACGCCGGCCGATTGCGTCGGCGCCATGGACAGTGGTGGAGATGATGCAGATGAAGACCCCCCTCGGTTCCGACGATCGCGGCCCGCGGACCGGCCTTCGCCGGATGACGACGGCGCTGCTGCTCGGTACGGCCCTGATCGGCGTGCCGGTCGGGGCCGTCCTGACCTTCGATCGTCCGGCCGTGGCCCAGGCCGAAGCCCAGACCTCGATCGTCCCGGCCGCCCCCGGTTCCTTCGCCGGCCTGGTGCGCCAGGTCACCCCAGCCGTGGTCAATGTCTCGACCACCGAGCATCCGTCGGCGTCGCAGCAGATGGCCGACCAGGATGAGGGTGGCCAGATGCAGCGGCAGTTCCCGCCCGGCTCGCCCTTCGACGACTTCTTCAAGCGCTTCTTCGACGAGCAGCAGCCCGGCCGCCGCGGGCCCCGTGGCGGCGGTGGCGGCGACGACGGCAACCAGGTGGTCCATGGCGCCGGCTCCGGCTTCATCATCGACCCGGCCGGCTACATCGTCACCAACAACCATGTGGTGAAGGACGCCGACAACATCACCGTCACCCTCAATGACGGCACCGAGATCCCGGCCAAGGTGATCGGCACCGATGAGAAGACCGACCTCGCCCTGCTCAAGATCGATACCGACAAGAAGCTGACCGCGGTCGAATGGGGCGACAGCGACGCCGCCCAGGTCGGCGACTGGGTCGTGGCCGTCGGCAATCCGTTCGGCCTCGGCGGCAGCGTCACCGCGGGCATCGTCTCGGCCCGCGGCCGCGACCTGCATTCCGGCCCGTTCGACGACTTCCTGCAGATCGACGCGCCGATCAACCGCGGCAATTCGGGCGGCCCCAGCTTCGACACCAGCGGCAAGGTGATCGGCATCAACAGCGCGATCTACTCGCCCTCGGGCGGCTCGGTCGGCATCGGCTTCGCCATCCCGTCGAACCTGGCCAAGACCGTGATCGCCCAGATCCGCGAGCATGGCAGCGTCCAGCGCGGCTGGCTCGGCGTGCAGATCCAGTCGGTGACGCCGGAGATGGCCGAGGCCCTCGGCCTCGACAAGGCCAAGGGCGCGCTCGTCGCCGACGTCCAGGACGACAGCCCGGCGCTGAAGGCCGGCCTGCACCAGGGCGACGTGATCACCACCTATGATGGCAAGCCGGTGAATCAGCTGTCGGACCTGCCGCGCCTGGTCGCCGACACCACCGCCGGCAAGACCGTGCCGGTCGAGGTGCTGCGCAACGGCAAGACCGAGACCATCTCGGTCGAGATCGCCAAGCTGCCGGCCTCGCAGGAGAAGGTCGCCAGCGCCGATGAGAACGGCCCGGCGGTCGACGACCAGCTTGGCCTGTCGCTCTCGGCCCTGACCCCGAAGGTGCGCCGTGAGTTCAGCGTGCCGGACGAGATCGAGGGCGTGCTGGTCACCGGCATCCGCGACGACGGCCCGGCGCGCGAGACCGGCGTCGGCCCCGGCGACGTCATCGTCCGGGTCGGCAGCGAGGCGGTGAAGACGCCGTCCGAGGTCGCCAAGCAGGTCAAGGCGGCCAAGGAGGCGGACCGCAACGCCGTGATGCTGCTGATCAACCACCAGGGCGACCAGCGCTTCGTCGCGCTGAAGCTGCCGAAGGCCTGATCCCCGGCCGTCTTCATTCTTCCCCTCGACTGCGGGCGCCGGATTCCCCTTTCCGGCGCCCGTTTTTTTTGCCTTCATCCCGGGCGTGCTTCCCCGGTTGAGGCGAAAGCGGAGTCAGGCCCGTGGATCGGATCGAAACCCTGCTCGCGGCGATGACGCTCGACGAGAAGATCGGCCAGCTCACCATGATGTCGTCGACGCTGGCGGTGACCGGCCCGGTGCTGCCGGGCGACGTCACCGAGGGCATCCGAGCCGGCCGCATCGGCAGCCTGTTCAACCATTGGGGCCCCGACCGGGTGCGCGAGACCCAGCGCCTGGCGGTGGAGGAGTCGCGGCTGAAGATCCCGCTGTTCTTCGCCTTCGACGTCATCCACGGGCACCGCACCATCTTCCCGATCCCGCTGGCCGAAGCGGCGCTGTTCTCGCCCGAGCTGTGGGAGCACACGGCGCGCGAGGCGGCGATGGAGGCGGCGGAGGACGGGCTGGACCTGGTGTTCTCGCCGATGCTCGACATCGCCCGCGACCCGCGCTGGGGCCGCATCTCCGAGGGCCCGGGCGAGGATCCCTGGCTCGCTAGCCGCATCGCCGAGGCCAAGGTCCGCGGCTACCAGACCGCCGATCTCACGGCACCCGACGCGGTGGCGGCCTGCGCCAAGCACTACCTGGCCTATGGCGCCGCGCTGGCGGGCCGGGACTACAATTCGGCCGATGTGTCGGACCGGGCGATCCGCGAGGTCTATCTGCCGCCCTTCGCCGCCGCCGTCGCCGCCGGGGCGGCGACGGTGATGCCGGCCTTCAACGACGTCGCCGGCGTGCCGATGACGGCCAATGCCGCCCTGCTGCGCGGCACGCTGTTCGGCGAGATCGGCTTCGACGGCGCGGTGATCAGCGACTACAACGCGATCATGGAGCTGCTGAGCCATGGCGTCGCCGCCGACGCGGTCGAGGCCGCGGCCCTGGCGCTGAAGGCCGGCGTCGACATGGACATGATGAGCGGCGCCTACGCCGCCGGCCTGCCGACGGCGCTGCAGCGCGGCTTGGTCACGCAAGATGAGATCGACGGCGCGGTCCGCCGGGTGCTGCGGCTGAAGCAGCGGCTCGGCCTGTTCGACGACCCGTATCGCCGCGTCGTCGCCGTGCCCGACGCCTTCCACGCGGCGGAGCGGCGGCGCCTGGCGCGCGAGGCAGCGGCGAAGTCGATCGTGCTCCTGACCAACAAGGGCGTGCTGCCCCTGGCGCCCTCCGCCAAACGCATCGCCGTGATCGGGCCGCTGGCCGAGGCGCGGTCGGAGATGCTCGGCTCCTGGGCCGGCGCCGGCCGGTGGGAGGAGGCGGTGACCATCCTCGAGGGCGTGAAGGCCGCGCTGCCAAAGGCCGAGATCGCCTATGTCCCGGGCACCGAGATCGAGTCCGGCGGCGACGCCGGCATCGCCGCCGCGGTCGAGGCCGCGCGCGGCGCCGAGATCGTGCTGCTGTGCCTGGGCGAGGCGGCGATCATGAGCGGCGAGGCGGCGAGCCGGGCCGGGGCCGGGCTGCCGGGCTTGCAGCGCAACCTGGCCGAGGCGGTGCTGGACCTCGGCGTGCCGGTGGTGGCGCTGCTGACCTCCGGCCGGCCGCTGATGCTGCCCTGGCTGTTCGAGCGCGCGGCGGCCGTCGCCGCCACCTGGTTCCTCGGCCATGAGGCCGGCCACGCCATCGCCGATGTGCTGACCGGCGCGGTCAACCCGTCCGGCCGGCTGCCGGTGACCTGGCCGCGCGATGTCGGCCAGGTGCCGATCTATTTCGGCGAGCGCAACACCGGCCGCCCGACCGACCCGGAGCAGCACTACACCAGCAAATACATCGACCTGCCGAGTACGCCGGAATTCCCCTTCGGCCACGGTCTGTCCTACAGCCGTTTCGACCTCGGCGACCTGCGCGTCTCCGCCCCGGTGCTGCGCCCGGGCGAGACGCTGACGGTCGAGGTCGCGGTGGCCAACACCGGTACGGTGGCGGGTGAGCAGACGGTGTTCCTGTTCACCCGCGATCCCGTCGCCAGCGTGGCCCGGCCGCTCCTGGAGCTGAAGGGCATGGCCAAGGCGGCGCTGGCTCCCGGGCAGAAGCAGGTGCTGCGCCTGCCGCTGCCGGCCGATGCGCTGAAGTTCCCGGGTCTCGACCTCAAGCCGGTGCTGGAGGTCGGCGAGATCGAGATCCTGGTCGGCACCAGGGCCGAACGGAAGGAGCTGCTGTCGACGACGATCCGGGTCGAGGTCTGAGGCCGGGCACCACCGTCATTGCGAGGAGGCGGAGCCGACGAAGCAATCCAGGGGCCGGTGCGAGCGCCCTGGATTGCTTCGCTGCGCTCGCGATGACGGCAAAGGGACGTCTACGGCGTCTTGTCGTTCCGGTTTGATATGTTATAACATTAATTCTAGTTAACGATTTCCAGGATTCCTCGACATGACCGGACCCCGTAGGACCGCCGCCGGAGCGCTGCTGGCCGCGCTCGCCCTCGCTGCCGGCCCGGTGCCCGCCCATGACCAGGTATCGCGCGGCCGGCTGATCTTCGCCGATCACGAGCAGCCCGTGGTCAGCGTGCTCGACCTCGACACCGCGAAGGTGACCCACAGCTTCGAGGTGTCGAAGGCCGACCCGGCGCTGATCGGCACCGAGGGCGGGCGCTTCGTGGTGATCCGCAGCGGCGACGATGCCGGCACCATCCGGCTGCTGGACAGCGGCCTGTTCTATGAGTCGCACGAGGACCATTTCGACATCGAGAAGGGCGAGGTGAAGCTGCTCGACCTGACCCTCACCGGCGACAAGCCGTCCCATGTCGTGTCGGAGCAGGGCTGGCTGACGGTCTTCTATGACGGGCAGCGGCCGTGGCTCGGCGAGAGCGACCCGAAGGTGGTGGCGATCCGGCTCGACAGCCTGGACGGGGACAAGGTCGAGACCACCGTCTGGCCCGCGTCGGCGCCCCAGCACGGCATCGCCGTGCCGCTCGGCGGCGACCGGTTCCTGATCTCGGTGTCGAAGGAGGCCTATGCCAGGGGCGAGGACAAGACGGTGTCGTCGCGGCCGAACGGCTTCCAGATCCTCGATAAGGCGCAGGGCTGGAAGCCCGTCGCCACCTTCAACGACACGGCGGACCCGGACCGTTCCTGCAAGGAGTTTCACGGCCATGCCGGGCTGCAGGACATCCATGTCTTCGGCTGCAACGCCCGGATCGAGGACGACGCCGCCAGCGACGGCGGCGTCCTGATCGTGGGGCCGGGGCCGGACGGGGCCTGGGACGCGCGCAAGCTCGCCTATCCCGATGGCCGCCGCGCCAGCACGATCAAGGCCGGCCCGGCGGGGCAGTACCTGGTCGCCAATTACGGTGGCGACCAGGGCGGTCCGTTCGCCGCCCTGCTGCGGATCGATCCGAAAGCCGGGGCGCTGACGGCCGCGGACGTGTTTCCGATCCCCGGCGGCCAGGCGGTCTGCCAGTACGAGGTGACCGGAGACGGCAAGCGCGTCGTCAACCTGACCCAGGACGGCAAGCTGCGCGTCTACGACATCGCGCCCGAGTGGAAGGCGGTGGCGGAGTTCGATGCCGTCCCGGCCTTCGACTGCGCCTGGGACGCGGCGACGCCGGCCCCGGGGGTCGCCATCATCGGCAACAGCGCCTTCGTCAGCGACCCGGAGAACGGCCGCATCCGCGAATTCTACCTGAACAGCCTGAAGCAGGGTCTGGACGTCCCGGTCGGCGGCAAGCCCTCCGCCATCGCCGGCGGCGGCAACGCCGGCTAAGCCGGGCGAGTCGGGCCGGCCTCATCCCCCCGGCCGGTCCGCACCGTCCCGGCATACATGCCGCTGCGCCGGAAATCGCGCGGCCCGATGCCGTAGAAGCGGCGGAACACCTTGGCGAAGTAGTTGGCGTCGTCGAAGCCGCAGCGCTGGGCGATCACCTTGACCGGCGCCTCGTCGACATGCAGCAGCCGCGCTGCCTCCTCCATCCGAACGCGCAGCAGGTAGCGGGCCGGCGTGGTGCCCTCATGCGCGGCGAAGACCCGGCTGAAGTGATAGCGGCTGTAGCCCGCGGCCTTGGCCATCCGGGCGACGTCGATCCGCTCGGCCGGCTGGCCGGCGCACAGCGATACAGCGCGCTCGACCGCCGCCGGCCGGGGCGAATCCGCCGGCGCCTCGCCCCAGGGCAGCAACTCTTCGGCCAGCCCCATCGCCGCGGCATAGGCGAGGGCGGAGGCACGGGCCGGGCTGCCGGCCTCGCCCTGCAGCGCCGACAGGCACAGGCTTGCCAGCTGCTCGACCGCGGCCTCCGGCAGCGTCACCACCGGGCCGTGCGTGGCGATCACCTCGCGCCACACCCGCAGCACCTCGCGGCCGTTCAGGCACAGCCAGAAGAACTCCCATTCCGGGTTGCGGCCCAGCCAGTAGCGGTTGTCCTGCGGGAAGCGCAGCAGCATGGTCTGGCCCGGCCGCAGCTCCCAGCGCTTGCGCTCGACCCGCAGATGGCCGCGGCCGCCGATGGTGTGCTGCAGCAGCACGAAGGGCGCATCGCCGCGCCTCAGCCCATGCCAGTCATAGCCGGGGTCGGTGCAGCGGTCGTAGCCGGCGCTGGTGACCATGGCGTGCAGCCGGTAGCGGTCCTTCGGGAACACCACCGAGACCCCGCCCGGGGTACGGTCGCGCAGCATCGGCAGCATGGAATGTCCCATGATCGCACGAAATTCCTCTTTCGCCGGTTTTCCTGGCCCCATAGACCATAGCACGAAATGGCTTGCCGAGAGGCCGGTGGGCTTCAGGAGGATGCGATGAAGGTTGCCGTGATCGGCGCGGGCAGCGTCGGCTTCACCCGGAAGCTGGTGCGCGACATGCTGAAGGTGCCGGAGCTGCAGGACACCGAATTCGCGCTTCATGACATCAATGCCGACAACCTCGACATGGTGGCGCAGATCCTGCGCCGCGACATCGAGGCCAATCGGCTGCCGGCGCGGGTGACGACATCGGCGGAACGGCGCCGGGCGCTGGCGGGCGCGCGCTACGTCATCAGCTGCGTTCGCATCGGCGGCCTGCGCGCCTTCGCCGGCGACATCGAGATCCCGCTGAAATACGGCGTCGACCAATGCGTCGGCGACACCATCTGCGCCGGCGGCATCCTGTACGGCCAGCGCAACATCCCGCAGGTTCTCGACTTTTGCCGCGACATCCGGGCGGAGGCGGAGGAGGGGGCGTGGTTCCTGAACTACGCCAACCCGATGGCGATGAACACCTGGGCCGCGATCGAGCACGGCGGCGTCGCCAACACCATCGGCCTGTGCCACGGCGTGCAGCATGGCTGGCACCAGATCGCCGAGGTCCTGGGCGCCGAGGACCCGCGTGAGGTCGACTACATCTGCGCCGGCATCAACCACCAGACCTGGTACACCGACATCCGCTTCCGCGGCCGCAAGATCGAGGCACAGGAGCTGCTGGAGGCCTTCGAGCGTCATCCGCGCTACAGCCAGGAGGAGAAGGTCCGGATCGACGTGCTGCGCCGCTTCGGCTGCTATTCGACCGAGAGCAACGGCCATCTCAGCGAATACCTGCCGTGGTACCGGAAGCGGCCGGACGAGATCAACCGCTGGATCGACCTGTCGAACTGGATCAACGGCGAGACCGGCGGCTATCTGCGCCACTGCACCGAGCAGCGGAACTGGTTCGAGACCGACTTCCCGCGCTGGCTGTCCGAAGCCGGGGCGCCGCTGTCCGACTACCGCCGCTCGGACGAGCACGGCAGCTACATCATCGAGGCTCTCGAGACCGGCCGGGTCTATCGCGGTCATTTCAACCGGCGCAACGAGGGGCTGATCACCAACC
This sequence comes from Mycobacterium sp. KBS0706, assembly GCF_005938675.2. Taxonomy (GTDB): domain Bacteria; phylum Pseudomonadota; class Alphaproteobacteria; order DSM-16000; family Inquilinaceae; genus Inquilinus. The sequence goes on along the minus strand of NZ_VCCH02000036.1, from coordinate 33,909 downwards.
TGCCGCAGGATTGCATCGTCGAGACGCCGGGCTTCGTCGACCGCTTCGGCCTCAACATGGCGGCGGGGCTGGAGCTGCCGCTGGGCTGCGCCGCCACCTGCACCACCTCGGTCAATGTCCAGCGCATGGCGGTCAAGGCCGCAGTGACCGGCGACCTCGACCTGCTGCGCCTGGCCGTGTTGCACGATCCGCTGGTCGGCGCCGTCTGCAACCCGGACGAGGTCTGGCAGATGGTCGACGAGCTGCTGGTCGCCCAGGCCGAGTGGCTGCCGCAATACGCCCATGCCATCGACGGCGCGAAGCAGCGCCTGGCCCGCGGCGGCGTGGCGACGCGCGACTGGGACGGCGCCGCCCGCCTGTCGGTGCGCAGCGTCGACCAGCTGCGCGAGGCCCGGGCCACGGCCAAGGCGGACGCCGCGCAATAGCCCGGGCGGCCAACGCTCCGGCAAACCAACATCGAGGGGAGGCGACCATGAAATTGACGAAGATCGCGCTCGTTCTGGCGGGGCTGTTGCTGGCGCTGCCGGCCATGGCCGAACCGGTGACGCTGCGCTTCTGGGTGGCCTGGGACCCCGCCCAGCCCGACGCCAAGGCGATGCAGGCGCAGATCGCCGCCTTCGAGCAGGCGCATCCGGATATCAGGATCGAGACCCAGAACATCGCCTTCAGCGCCTTGCACGACAAGCTGGTGACGGCGGTGGCCGGCGGTGACGCGCCAGACATCAGCTGGGGACTGCCGGAATGGTTCGGTGAGTTGTACCGCATGGGCGCGCTGCTCGACCTCACCCCCTACGCCGCCGACTGGCCGGGGCGCGAGGCGATCTACCCGAATGTGATCGAGGCGCTGACCATCGACGGCAAGCTGATGGCGATGCCGCATTACCTCGGCATCCGGGCGCTGCTCTATCACGAGGAGACGCTGAAGAAGGCCGGGGTCGCGGCGCCGCCGAAGACCTGGGACGAGCTGATCGCGGCCGCCGCGAAGGTCAAGGCGGCGACCGGCCAGTACGGCTTCGGCATCGCCGGCACCGGGGTGCGGGCGCCGCAGGAGCTGATCATGTACCTGGCGCAGAACGACGTCGCCATTGCCCGGCGCCAGCCGGACGGCGGCTACAAGAACAGCTGGGCCGACGACCCGGCGGAGCTGGCGCGGGCGACCGAGGTCTTCGCCTTCTATCGCCGCCTGCTGGACGAGGGCGCCTTGGCACCCGAAGCCGCCGGCTGGGGCTGGGAGGAGGAGGACAGCAACTTCGCCCTCGGCAAATACGCCATGGCAGTCGACGGCGCCTGGATGCAATCGCGCGCCCAGACCAACCCCGAGACGATGGCCGATGTGAAGGTGGCGCCGCCGCCGTACAAGCTGAAGCCGGCGACCTTCTTCGAGATCAACCCCTTCTACCTCTACAAGTCGACACAGCACCCGAAGGAGGTCTGGGCCTTCGCCACCTTCATGACCGGCCGCGACTACCAGGCGGCGGGGCGGCCGACGACCTCGATCCGCCAGGACGTGGTCAGCCCCGGCGTGTGGGGCGAGGGCTTCTCCTCGCTGGCCGCGACGGGCGTGGTCTTCCCGCCGGTGGCGCTGGGCCAGATCACCCGGGCGATAGAGGAATCGATCGGCCGGGTGCTGCTGAAGAAGGAGGACCCTGCCGAGGTCGCCGCCTGGCTCGCCAAGCAGGTCAACCGCGCCCTGCGCCAGTCCGGCGAGCTGAGCTCGTCGTAGCAGAGAAGGGGGCTCGGCCGGTGCCGCCCCCTCACCCTCCCGCCGCCTTCGGCGTCGGGCCCCCTCTCCCCGAGGAGAGGGAATCTTCACCTCTCCCTCGGGGAGAGGTCGAAATCGCGCAGCGATTTCGGGTGAGGGGGCGGCTCCGGCCTCTCCGTTCGAGTGAGCGTCAGGGGATAGCGTCATGAAGGCTGCGGCGGAGATCGGGATACGCGCATCGGCGCCGGCGAGGCCAGACGCCCGCCGGCACCCGACCCGCGCCGCCCGGATCCGGCGCACCGCGCTGGTGTTCCTGGCGCCGGCCGGGATCCTGGTCCTGGTGCTGGTCGCCTATCCGCTGCTGCGGGTGCTGTGGGACAGCCTGCGTTACGTCAACCTGGTCAACCCGACGGTCACCGGCTTCGCCGGCTGGGATAACTACCGGACCGTCTGGGAGGACGGCGACTTCCTGCCGGCGCTCTGGAACACCGCGATCTGGACCGGGCTGTCGGTGGCCGGGGAATACGCGCTCGGCCTCGCCTCGGCCGTGGCCCTGGCCCAGCCGGTCAGGGCCCGGGCCATCTTCCGCGGCCTGATCATCATCCCCTGGGTGATCCCGATCGCCGTCGCCGGGCTGAACTGGACCTGGATGCTGACGCCCGACTACGGGATCCTGAACATCTGGATGGTGAAGCTGGGCCTGCTCGACGCGCCCTATCCCTGGCTCGGCCAGATGGACACGGCGCTCCTGACCGTCACCTTCGTCAACATCTGGCGCAGCTATCCCTTCTACACCCTCAGCTTGCTGGCGGCGCTGCAGGCGATCCCGCGCGAGCTGCACGAGGCCGCGGCGGTCGACGGGGCAGGGGCCTGGCGCCGCTTCCGGGTCATCACCCTGCCGCATCTGCGCACGGTGTCGCTGACGCTGATCTTCATCCACATCGTCTGGACCGCGATCAATTTCGACTTCATCTGGGTGATGACCGAAGGCGGCCCGCTGAACGCGTCGGAGACGCTGCCGATCATGATCTACCGCTACGCCATGCAGGATTTCGACGTCGGCGCCGCCTGCGCCGTGGCCTCGATGTCGATGGCGTTCCTGGCCAGCCTGTTCTTCGTCTACCACTACGGCGTCGCAAGGCGCCGGCGGGAGGGCTGATGGTCGTCGGCGCCTCCCAGCGGTCGCTGCGCAGCCTGCTGACCTACGGCACGCTGATCCTGTTCGCGGCCTACAGCCTGTTTCCGTTCCTGTGGATGATCGACACGGCGCTGAAGCCGGTGGCGGAGGTGCGCAGCGCCGACCCCAGCTTCTGGATCGACGCCCCGACCCTGTCGAACTTCGCCCGGGTGCTGCTGGACAGCGAGTTCCTGACCTATTTCCGCAACAGCCTGATCGTCGCCGCCGGGTCGACCATCCTGACCATCACCGTCTCGGTGTTCTGCAGCTACGCGCTCAGCCGCTGGGCGTATCTGTCGCTGTCGCGGCTGGTCGGCGGCGCGCTGCTGCTGTCGCAGATGATCCCGGGCGTGCTGCTGCTGGTGCCGCTCTACATCCTGATGCAGCGCCTGGGCCTCTTGTCGACCTATGCGGCGCTGATCATCGTCTACTGCACCTTCACCATCCCGCTCTGCACCTTCATGCTGAAGGGCTTCTTCGACGCCGTGCCGCGCGAGCTGGAGGACGCGTCGGAGATCGACGGCTGCTCCCGCACCGGCTTCATCCTGCGCGTGCTGCTGCCGGTCTCGGCGCCCGGCATCTTCGCCACCGCGGTCTTCGCCTTCGTCACGGCGTGGAACGAGTTCATGTTCGGCTATGTGCTGATCAACAGCGACGCGCGGCGGACGCTGACGCCCGGCATCATGCTGTTCAAGGGCTCGCACCTGACCGACTGGGGCGGGCTGATGGCCGCCTCGGTCCTCGCCGTGGTGCCGATCGCGCTCGGCTTCGTCTATCTCCAGCGCTTCCTGGTCGAGGGGCTGTCGGCCGGGGCGGTGAAGGGGTAGGGCCGGAGTACCGCGAATATAAACCCGTCATGGCGAGGCGCGCAGCGCCGTGGCCATCCAGGGGCCGGTGCGAGCCGCCCTGGATGGCCACGCCCCTTCGGGGCTCGCCATGACGGATGATGAGAGGTCGTTAGAGCCGGTCGGTCGAGATGGTTTCCGGCAGCGGAAACTGTCCTTGTCTTTGTCGTCGGCTTCGAATAGTTTCCAGATAAGGAAACTATGGGAGCGGACCAATGGCCCTGACCCTGTACCTCCACCCCCTGGCGTCCTTCTGTCACAAGGTCCTGATCGCCTTCTATGAGAACGAAACCGCGTTCGAGGCGGTGACGGTCGATCTGGGCGACCCGGGCGAGGCGGCGGCGCTGATGGCGAAATGGCCGGTCGGGAAGATCCCGGTCCTCCACGACTCCGGGCGCGACCGCGTCGTCGCGGAGACGAGCATCATCATCGAATACGTGCAGCGGCACTATCCCGGCCCGGCCCCGATGCTGCCGGAGGATCCGGAGCAGGCGCTCGACGCCCGGCTGTGGGACCGCGCCTTCGACCTCTACGTCGCCGTGCCGATGCAGCGGATCGTCGGCGACCGGCTGCGCCCGGCCGACAGCCGGGATCCGTTCGGCATCGCCGAGGCGCGGCGGTCGCTCGACACCGCCTATGCCATGCTCGACGCCCATCTCGCCGGCAAGGAGTGGGCGATCGGCGACCGCTTCACCCTGGCCGACTGCGCCGCGTCGCCGGCGCTGTTCTATGCCTCGATGGTCCATCCCTTCGCGCCGGCATTCCCGAACCTCGCAGCTTATTTCGAACGGCTGCTGGACCGGCCGTCGATGCGGCGCACGCTGCGCGAGGCCCGGCCCTACTTCTCGATGTTCCCGTATCGTGAGGCCATGCCGGACAGGTTCCTGCAGGACTAGCCGGAGAGCCGACGGGTGGAAGCTCTCGACCGCATCTTCATCGCCCTGTCCGACCCGAACCGCCGGGGCATGGCCGAGCGCCTCAGTCGCGGCCCGGCGACGGTCAAGCAATTGGCCGAGCCGGCGGGGATGCGGCTGCCCTCCGCGGTCAAGCACCTCCGGATCCTGGAGGACAGCGGCATCGTCGTGTCGCGCAAGGCCGGCCGCGCCCGCACCTACAGCCTGCAGCCCGCCGCCCTGGCCGTGATTGCCGACTGGGTGCGCGACCGCGAGGCCGCCCTCAACGCCGCCTTCGACCGGCTGGAGACCCTGATGCACGAGATCCCCGAGGAGACGCCGTGAGCACCGTCGACCATGCCACCTTCGTCGTCGAGCGCGACCTGCCCGGCAGCCCCGCCCACGCCTTCCGCTTCTGGGCAGAGCCGGCGCTGAAGCGGCGCTGGACCGATTGCCACCCCGACTGGGCCGTGCTCGAGGACCTGTTCGACTTCCGGGTCGGCGGCATCGAGGCCAAGCATTGGCGGATGCCCGACGGGCAGGAGATGACCTTCCGCGCCCACTATCTCGACATCGTCGCCGGGCAGCGGATCATCTACGCCTATGAGATGAGCTTCGGCGGCCAGCGGGTCTCGGCCTCGCTGGCGACGGTGGAGCTGCTGCCGGCCGGGTCGCGGACCGCGATGCGGTTCACCGAGCAGGCGGCGTTCCTCGGCGGCGGCGACGGTGCCCGCCGCCAGCGCATCGGCGGCACCGAAGACGTGTTCGACGGGCTGGTCGAAATCATCCGCCAGGATCTCGCCGATCGGCCATAGCCGCCCGGGCCTCGCGAACGCCATTACCGCTGTAGCCCTTCCGTCGTGGCGCCGGGCGGCGGCCGGCCACACATCACTGCCGACAGCCCCGAACGCAAGGCGCAGCGGCAGCAAGCATGAACAGTCTCAGCTTACCGGCGGTGATTGCCGATTGGATCGAACGGATCACCGGCGCGGCGGTGTCCAGCCGTCAGCCATCCGCAGCCGCGCCCATTCCCGACTCCGGCGTGGTGCAGGCTTGCGACGCGTTGGCCGCGCGGGCCGCGACCTGGCCGGATCCGGCCATGCGCGATGAAGCCCAGGCGATCGCGACCGATCTGCGGCTGATGCTGCCGTATGTCCGGGCGGCGTCCAACCGCACGCCGGCTGAACTGGCGGATCTTATCGCTGCGGACGCTGCCGGCGATATCGCGGCTGCCGCCGCGATCCACGACGTGGCGGCCAGGGATCTCGCCGATCTGGTGCGGCGCATTGACGGCCGCGATGACGGAACCGCGCCATCGCCGACGGAGTTCGCCGAGCTGAAGGCCTTGCGGTCCGGCATCCGGGTCCGGATCGAGCCGACCGAGGCGAACCAGGAACTCTATGCCGCCGATGAAAGGGCCTATGCGGACGCCCTGCTCGACCAGGTCGACACGGCCGGGACGATAAGGGACCCGTTCAGGCCCGGGGCAGGACCCCGACGGTTCAAGAAGACCATCAAGCAGCAACAGCCTGAGATCGACGCGCTGATCGCGGATTTCGAAGCCTATATCGCGCAGGTCCTGGCCGACGACAATCCGGTGCTGCTGGCCGCAGCGATCCGGGCGGTCGACGCCCTCGCGCCGGCCCGCGGCACGAAACGCTGGGAGCAGAGCGCCATCGAGGCCATGGCCGTCCAGCTGTCGGCCCGGCTCGGCACGCTGGTGACCAGGCCGCTGTCCCGGACCCCGCAGCGCGAGCGGACGCACACCGAACGGACCCCGAACGATGTCCTGATCCACCTGATGGCGACGATCCGCAGTGCCGCACAGCGCCACCCGGAGAATGAGCGGCTGCAGGCGCTGCAACGGCGCGGCCGGACGATGTTCACGACTCATGCGGCGGACCGTTCAGCCGTCGACCTGCTGCTGCAGGAGGCCGAGGCGATCCTCGCGGAGCTCGATCCCGATGCCCATGCCATGGTCGGGACGCTGCGGACTCAGCTGCCCGAAGCCGGCAAGGTCCAGCCGCGGGCCCAGCTGCACGACAACCTGTATGGGCGGGTATTCGAGACCAAGTTTGTCGCGGCGCTGGTGCAGCAGCCGCCCGAGGAATTCCTCGACATCTGCCTCGATGTCGGAACGGCCTTCAGCCAGCTGCTCGGGGATGACGACGAGGGCTGCCTCGCCGCTGCCGTCAAGGTCGGGCCGGTCTATGCCGCGGAGGCGCCGCGGCCTTGGTCGCGGGGCCTGCCCGAGATGGCGGACCTGGCTGTGACAGCCGAGGCGGAGGCGGACGAAGATGGCGACTCCGGGGCCACGCTGGGCGCCATCAAGACCATTCTCGTCGCCAGGCCGCGGACCGGGCAGGAGATGCTCGCCAGGCTCTCGCTGATGGCCGAGCTGTCCGATCAGCTGACGCGGGCGCGACGCGATCTGGAGCAGCCCGATCCGCCGTGGATGGAGCCGGCGAATGAGCGATACGAGGATCTCATCAAGCCGCAGAGGGACCGCGAATTCCCCTGGCCGGATGACGAGGTTCCCGCCACCGACGCCGTCGGGATCACCCTGTTGCACCAGCCCGCCGCAGCGCGCGACGCGGTGCCGGGCGAGAGCACGCGCGCCTCGACCAATTACCGCTTCGGCATCCGGCAGGAGGGCGTCGAGCTTGACGAGATGGACCTGCCGCCGGCCATCCGCACGGCGCATCAGCGGGGCGTTCCGTTCGGCAGCGGCGTGTCCGGAACCGCGAACATGCTGCTGCACCTGTTCTGGTATCTGAAGGAGACAGGGACGGTTCCGGACGAAACCCCCGCGAGCTTCTTCCTGACCATGACCGCCATGCTGGTGGGCTACAATGGCGGCCACTCGCCGCATGAGGTGCTGTGGGTCGGCAATCTGCTCGACCGGGATCTCGGCCTTGGCCTGAATCTCGGCGACCCCGCCGATCCCGATGGCTTCGTCGCCGATTACGAGGCGCTGCTGGCGAAGCTCGATGGCGAGGTGGCCGTGGCGGCCCGGCGTGCCGCCGACATTGCCTGGGAGGGGACCCAGGACTATCTGCAGCAGCACAGCGCCTTCGTTGCCGGCTTGCCCGCGGTGGCGTGACCCCTATGCCGGATGCGTTTCGGCGGCACCGTTCGCCGGCGCCAGCACTTGCGGGAAGCGCATCGTGACGTGCAGGCCTGGCGCATTGTCGGTCAGGGCCAGCGTCGCCCGGTGCAGCCGCGCCACCGCCGAGACCAGGGACAGGCCGAGCCCGGCGCCGGGCGCGCTGCGGCTGGCGTCGAGCCGGACGAAGCGCTCCAGCACCCGGCCGCGCGCCTCCTCCGGGATGCCCGGGCCGGTGTCGCGGATGTCGAGCACGGCGCCGTCGCCGTCGCGCCGGACGTCGAGCGAGATCCGGCCACCCTCCGGTGTGTATTTGATGGCGTTGTCCAGCAGGTTGGCCACGGCCTGGGCCAGCAGATGGCTGTTGCCGGGCACGGTCACCCCGGGCTCGATCGCGGCCGCCAGGGCCTGGCCCTTGTCCTCGGCCACAGGGCCGTACAGGTCGCCGGCGTCGGCGGCCAGCGCCGAGAGGTCGATCGGGCTGAACCGGTCGCGCACCGCCCCGGCCTCGGCCAGGGCGATCTCCAAGAGCGCGTTGAAGGTTGCGAGGATGCCGTCGGCCTCGCGGATCGCATCCTCCATCGCCCGGCGATAGCCGTCGGCATCGGTCTCGCCCATCAGTGAGACCTCAAGCCGGCTGCGCAGCCGCGAGATCGGGCTGCGCAGGTCGTGCGCGATGTTGTCGGCGACGCCGCGCATGCCGGTCATCAGCCCGTCGATCTGGTCGAGCATGGCGTTCAGGCTGGTGGCCAGCCGGTCGAACTCGTCGCGGTTGCCGCGCACCGGCATGCGCCGGGTCAGGTCGCCCTGCAGGATGTCCTCGGTGCCGCGGTTGATGCCCTCGATCCGGGCCAGCAGGCTGCGGCTCATCAGGATGCCGCCGGCGATGCCCAGCACCGCGGTCAGGATCAGACCGCCGATCAGCGCGTCGGTCATCAGCTTGGTGAAGTCGGTGCGCTCGGTCATGTCGCGCCCGACCAGCAGATGGAAGCCGCCGGGCACGTCGACGGTGCGGGCCCGCGCCACCTGGGGCCTGGCGTCCTCGCCGACATCGGTCGCGACCAGGAAGTCGACCGTGTTCGGCGCGCCCCGGGCGATCGGCGGCCAGGACGACAGGTTGCCTTCGATCCGGTTGTAGTTGCGGTCGGCCAGCAGGTACAGCCCGCGCCGGCCGGGGGCGGCCTGGCTGCGCTCGCGGATGATGCGGATCAGCCCGAGCAGGGCGGACTGGCGGTACTGCTCGGCCAGGCCGGTGATCTCGGCCTGGATGGTGTCGTCGGTCTGCGAGGCGATCACCCGCACCGTCTGCCAGTACACGAATCCCATCACGCCGGCGACGGACGCCCCGAACACCAGCATGTAGATGATCGCGTAGCGGAAGGTGGAGCTGCGGAGGACCCTAATCAGATGCACGGAGGCAATATCCCGCGCCGCGCACGGTCTGCAGCAGCGGCGCGTCGAAGTCGCGGTCGATCTTCTGCCGCAGCCGGCTGATATGGACGTCGATCACATTGGTCTGCGGATCGAAGTGATAGTTCCAGACATTCTCCAGCAACATGGTCCGGGTGACCACCTGGCCGGAATGGCGCATCAGGTACTCCAGGATCTGGAACTCGCGCTGCTGCAGGTCGATCTTGCGGCCGGAGCGGGTGACGCTGCGCGACAGCAAGTCCATCCGCAGGTCGCCGATCTGCAGCTCGGTCTGTGCCGCCGCCGGCGCGGCGCCGCGGCGCAGCAGCGCCTCCAGCCGGGCCAGAAGCTCGGTGAAGGCGTAGGGCTTGGTCAGGTAGTCGTCGCCGCCGGCGCGCAGGCCGCGGACCCGGTCGTCGACCTGGCCCATGGCGCTGAGGAACAGCACCGGGGTCTGGTTGCCGTTGCGCCGGATGGTCTCGACGATCAGCAGGCCGTCCATGCCCGGCAGCATGCGGTCGACGATCATCGCGTCGTAGGTCTCGCTGGTCGCCAGGAACAGGCCCTGCGGCCCGTCCGGCGCATGGTCCACGACGAATCCGCTCTCGCGCAATCCCTTGGTCAGGTATTGCGCGGCCTGGGCATCGTCTTCGATCACGAGGATTCGCATGATCCGAACCTTACGACGAGGCGGGGCGGTTCGGAAATGACAAGCGTGTCATGGCCGGCCCATGCTGCGGTTAGATTTTGTTGCCCGGCGCGGCGTTCGGGCGGGTCAGGATGTACAGGATCAGGATCGCGAAGAACGCGGCGACGATCCCGACCACCAGGTGCGAATGCACCGCAAATGCCACGATCGCCAGGCTGGTGGCCAGGCTGACCACCGCGAGCAGCTTGGCCCAGGCCGGGATGGCGCCGTGCCGTTCCCAGGCCTGCAGCGGCGGCCCGAAGCGGCGATGGGTCAACAGCCAGTTGTGCAGCCGCGGCGAGGACCGGGCGAAGGCCCACAGCGCCAGGATCATGAAGATCGTGGTCGGCCACAGCGGCACGAACACCCCGATGATGCCGGCGATCACGCACAGCGTGCCGAACACCTGCAGTACCAGCCGCAACGTTGTCGGGCCCAGGCCTCCGATCCGGTTGAGGTCAAACCGCGGCATGGCGCTTCGGCCGCCCCGGCAGGGCGGCGTCGAGGATCTCGGCCGGCACGCCCTGCACCACGATCCGGCCCTCGGCCATCAGCACGGCGGTGTCGGCCAGGCGCAGCAGCGCCGGGCGGTGGGTGATCACCAGCGTGGTGCGGCCTGCGGTCAGCCGCTCCAGTGCGTCGATCACCTGCGCCTCGGTGTCGGCGTCCAGCCCCTCGGTCGGCTCGTCCAGCACCAGGATCGGCGCGTCCTTCAGGATGCAGCGGGCCAAGGCGATGCGCCGCGCCTGGCCGCCGGAAACCTGGACCCCGGCCTCGCCGACCCAGGTGTCCAGGCCGCGCGGCAGGGATTCGGCCCAGGCCGAAAGCCCGGCCGCCTCGACCGCCGCCGCCAGCCGGTCGTCGCCGGCCTCCGGGTCGCCGATCAGCAGGTTGTCGCGGATCGTCCCGGCGAAGATCTGGCTGCGCTGTGACAGGTACGCTATGCGGCGCCAGATCTCGGCCTGCGCCAGGCGGCGGACGTCGACGCCGCCCAGTGTGACGCTGCCCGCGTCCGGATCGCGGAAGCGCAGGATCAGGGCGGTCAGCGTGCTCTTGCCGCTGCCGCTCGGGCCGACCAGCGCGATCCGCTGACCCTCTGGCAGCTCCAGGTCGATGTCCCGCACCGCCGGCCGGTCGCCGGCACGGTAGCGGTAGGACACGCCGGACAGGGTGATGCTGTTGCCGGCCGGGGCAGGGGCGGGCGCCTCCGGGTCGCGCACCAGCGGCGCCAGCCCGGCGAAGTCGAGCAGCCGGCGGGCGGCGGCGCGGGTGCGGCCGAGATTCTGGAAGGCCAGCGGCAGGGGCACCAGCGCGTCGAACAGAGCCAGCGCTCCCAGCATCATCAGCGCCACCGCCGCCCCCGGCAGCACCCCGGCGGCGACACCCGCCACGCCGAGCGCCAGGATCGCCAGCGCCGCCAGCTGCCCGGCCAGGCCGGACAGCGCGGTCGACACGCCGGACAGCCGGGCCATGCGCCGCTGCGCGGTCATCAGGGCCTCGTTCTCGGCCAGCACCGCCTCGGCGTGGCGGCCATCGGCCTGGTAGACCTTCAGCTCGGCCAGGCCCTGCATGCCCTCGACGATGCGGGTCCGCAGCCGCGCCGTGGCCAGGGCGATCGCCTTGCCGGCCGGGGCGCCGATCCGCTGCATCGCCCAGGGCAGGACGAGCCCGACCAGCAGCGCCAGCGCCACCACGATCGCCGCCGCCGCCGGATCCAGCCACAGCAGCACACCGCCGACCAGCAGCACCGCCAGGATGGCGACGATTGCAGGCACGATCACCCGCAGATAGACGGCGTCGAGGGAGTCGACATCGGCCGTCATCCGGTTCAGCAGGTCGCCGCCGCGCTGCTCCTCCAGCCGCGCCGGGGCCAGCGGGATGGCGGCGCGGAACAGCCAGACCCGCAGCCCCGCCAGGAAGCGGAAGGTGGCATCATGCGTCACCAGCCGTTCGGCATAGCGCGACCCGGTGCGCAGCACGGCCAGGCCGCGGATGCCGGCCGATGGGCTGGCGAAGTTGAAGGCGACGGCGGTCGCGGCCGCCGCGCCGGCCACGGCGGAGGCGGCGATGAACCAGCCGGACAGCACCAAGAGGCCCAGACCCGACAGGGCGGTGACGATGGCCAGCAGCAGGCCGAAGGTCATCTTCCGCCGCTGCGGCCGCGCCAGGCGCAGGATGGTGAGGAGGGGGCGATCGCGACGATCCATCACGCGGCCTCCGCCTGCACCCGGCCCTGGTCGAGCAGGATCCGGCGGTCGGCGATCGCCATCGCCGCCGGGCTGTGCGTCGCCACCACCACGGTACGGCCGCGGGCCAGTCGCCGGATCGACTCCAGGATCTCGGCCTCGGTGTCGCGGTCGAGCGCGGCGGTCGGCTCGTCCAGCAGCACCAGCGGCGCGTCCTTCAGAAAAGCGCGGGCCAGGGCGACGCGCTGGGCCTGGCCGCCGGACAGGCCGACGCCACGTTCGCCGACCGGCGTGTCCAGCCCCTGCGGCAGCGCCGCCGCGAATTCCGTCACCCGCGCCTCAGCCGCGGCGCGCTCGACCGCCGCGTCGTCGGCCTCGGGCCGGCCCAGCCGGATGTTGTCGCGCAGCGTGCCGTGGAACAGCACCGGCGCCTGGCCGATCCAGGCGATGCGGCGGCGCAGCGCCTCCGGGTCGATCTCGGCCAGGTCGATGCCGTTGACCAGCACCCGCCCGGTATCGGGTCGGCGGAACCCCAGCAGCAGCGACAGCAGGGTCGACTTGCCGGCACCGCTCATCCCGACCAGGGCGATGTGGTCGCCCGGCGCAATCCGCAGGCTGACCCCGCGCACGGCGCTGCGAGTGCCACCATCGAAGGCCACCGAGACGGTCTCGAACACGATGTCGAGATCGCCCGCCGGCATCGGCCGGCCGCCGGCGGGGGCCTCGGCGGACCCGTCCAGCACCTCGGCCAGTCCCTCGGCAGCGCCGATCGCGGCGACCCGGTCGTGGTAATAGGCGGCCAGCAGCCGCAGCGGCTGGAAGAAGTCGGGCGCCATCAGCAGCACGAACAGGCCGCTGAACAGCGTCAGGTTCGGCGCCGTGCCCCAGCCGATATGGCCGAGCAGGCCCAAGCCCACATAGGTGGCGACGACGGCGACCGCGACCGAGGCGAAGAACTCCAGGCTGGCGGAGGACAGGAAGGCGATGCGCAGCACCCGCATGGTGCGGTCGCGGAAGGCGTCGGCGGCCAGGGCGATGTTGTCGACCTCGGCTTCCGCTCTGCCGAACAGCCGCAGCGTCGCCAGCCCCTGGAGCCGGTCGAGAAAATAGGCGCTCATCCGCGCCAGGGTGCGGAACTGCTTGCGGCTCTCATCCGCCGCTTTCATGCCGATCAGCGCCATCATCAGCGGCACGAACGGCCCGGCGACGGTCAGGATCACGCCGGACACCCAGTCGATGGGATAGACCGCGGCCAGGATCAGGATCGGCAGGATCGACGCCACCCGGCTCTGCGGCAGGAAGCGGGCGTAGTAGCCGTCCAGTGCCTCGACCCGCTCGATCAGCGTGACGGCCAGGTCGCCGGTCTGCCGCTCCGCCCGCCAGGCGGGACCCAGGGCGTGGACGCGATCCAGGATCTGCCGCCGCAGCCGGGTCTTCACCTGCGTCGCCGCCACCGCTCCCAGCGCCTCCCAGGTCCAGGCGGTGCCGGCCCGCAGCAGCGCCGCGGCCAGCAGGCCGGCGAAAAGCGGCCAGAGGTCGGAGAGCCCGGCGCCTTCCATCACCGCGCGCTGCAGGATCCAGGCGATCAGCCCGGCCTGGGCGACGCCGCACAGGCCCTGGGCGATCCCGGCCGCCGCGGTCAACCCGATCGGCCGGCGCGCCAGCCCGGCCTGCCGCTTCAGCCAGCGGCCGGCGGCGCGGTCGTCGATCGGGCCGGTCGAGGATGGTCGGGGCGGAGTAGGGGCCAAGGGATCGGTGCTCCAGTGACTGCAGGCGAGGTAAGGCGCCGGCCCGGTCCGGTCAACGGCACGAAATGAAGCAGCTGTTTCGCACCCAGCCGGTTCGCACCCAGCCGGGGGATCGGCCCTCGAACCATAGCGTCATCCGGAACGTCCTCCCCCTGTTCCTTCGGCCGAGCTCAGGCCGAGGTTTCATCTGCAACGGCTGGACGAAGCCCGGTCTTATGCCCGGCTCTTCGCCGCGATCTCGTAGACGTCGCGCGACAGGTCGGGCGCCGCCAGGATCCGGTCCAGCTCGGCCTTCATCGCCGCCTGCCGGCCGGGCTCGTGCCGCTGCCAGCGGCCGAGCGGCACCAGGATGCGCGCCGCCAGCTGCGGGTTCGGCCCGTTCAGCGCCAGCACCTGGTCGGCCAGGAAGGCGTAGCCGGAGCCGTCCGCGGCGTGGAAGTGCAGCGGGTTGCCCATCGCCAGGCTGGAGATCAGCGCCCGCGCCCGGTTCGGGTTGCGCAGGGTGAAGGCCGGGTGCCGGGTCAGCGCCCTGATCGCGTCGAGCGTGCCGGGCAAGGCGGAGGTCGCCTGCAGCGCGAACCATTTGTCGACGACCAATGGTTCGTCCTGCCACTTGGTGTAGAACGCCTCCAGCGCCTCGGCCCGTTCCGGGATATCGCGGTCGCGCAGCACGGTCAGGGCGGCCAGCACGTCGGTCATGGTGCCGCCGGTCCGCGCCTGGGCAAGGATCAGCCCGGTCGCCTCTGCATCGCCCGGCAGCAGGCCGAGATACCCCAGGCAGGAATTCTTCAGCGCTCGCCGGCCGACCGCGGCGGCGGAAACGTCGAACGGTCCCTTGTCGTCATTGGCCTTGTACAAGGCCAGCAGCCGGTCGCGCAGCGCCGTGGCGATGGCCAGCCGCGCCGCCTCGCGCACCGCATGGATGCCCTCGACATCGATCAGCGCCATCTGGTCGGCCAGGAAGGATTCGCTCGGCAGCGCCATCGCCTCGGCAATGAAGGCGGCGTCCAGCGCCGGGTCGTCCAGCAGCCGGCCGACGGCGGCGACGAAATCCGGGTCCAGCCGCCAGTCCCGCCCGGCCTTGCGGGCGGCGACGCCCTCCAGCAGCAGCTGCGTCGCCAGCTGCTGGCCGGCTTCCCAGCGGTTGAACGGGTCGCTGTCATGGGCGAACAGGAAGGCCAGCCGCTGCCGCGGCTGCGGCGCCAGCTTGACCGGGGCGGAGAAGCCGCGGAACAGCGACGGCACCGGCCGCGCGGCCAGCCCCTCGAAGACGAAGCGCTGGCGCGCCTCGGTCAGCGACAGCACGCGGGTGCCGGGCGCGGCCTCCGCCTCGCCGGCCAGCCGCACCGGCAGATCGCGGCCCTCGGCGTCGAGCAAGCCGAGCGCGACCGGGATGTGCAGCGGCTGCTTGTCCGGCTGGCCGGGCGTCGGCGCGGTCGACTGCGCCAGGGTCAGGCTGTAGCGGCCGTCGGCCCAGTCCTCCTCGACCGCGATCTCCGGCGTGCCGGCCTGGGAATACCAGCGGCGGAACAGCGTCAGGTCAACGCTGCCGGCATCCTCCATCGCCGCGACGAAGTTCTCGCAGGTCGCGGCCTCGCCGTCATGGCGCTCGACATACAGGTCGATGCCCTTCCGGTACCCCTCCGGCCCCAGCAGGGTGTGGATCATGCGGATGACCTCCGCGCCCTTCTCGTACACCGTCGGTGTGTAGAAGTTGTTGATCTCGATATAGCTCTCCGGCCGGATCGGATGGGCGATCGGGCCGGCGTCCTCAGGGAACTGGATGGCGCGCAGGCGGCGGACATCGGCGATGCGCTGCACCGGCCGGCTGTTCAGGTCGGCCGAGAACTCCTGGTCGCGGAAGACGGTCAGGCCCTCCTTCAGCGACAGCTGGAACCAGTCGCGGCAGGTGATGCGGTTGCCGGTCCAGTTGTGGAAATACTCGTGCGCCACCACGGATTCGACGCGCTGGAAGTCGCCGTCGGTGGCGGTCTCGCGGCTGGCCAGGACCAGGGCTGTGTTGAAGATGTTGAGGCCCTTGTTCTCCATCGCCCCCATGTTGAAGTCGGAGACGGCGACGATCATGAACAGGTCGAGGTCGTATTCGAAGCCGTAGGCCCGCTCGTCCCAGGCCATCGACGCCTTCAGCGACCGCATGGCGTGGCCGACCTTGGTCTCGTCGCCGCGGCGGGTGAAGATCTTGAGGTCGATCGGCCGCCCGGACCGGGTGGTGAAGCTGTCCTCGACCGCGATCAGGTCGCCGGCCACCAGGGCGAACAGATAGGACGGCTTGGGGAACGGATCCTCCCACTTCGCCCAGTGCCGGCCGCCCTCGGCCTCGCCGGTGCCCACCGGGTTGCCGTTCGACAGCAGCACCGGGACCTTCGCCTTGTCGGCGACGATGGTGGTGGTGTAGCGGGCCAGCACGTCCGGCCGGTCGAGGTAGTAGGTGATGTGGCGGAAGCCCTCGGCCTCGCATTGGGTGCAGAAATTGCCGCCGGAGGTG
This sequence comes from Mycobacterium sp. KBS0706, assembly GCF_005938675.2. Lineage (GTDB taxonomy): Bacteria > Pseudomonadota > Alphaproteobacteria > DSM-16000 > Inquilinaceae > Inquilinus. Next base: position 17,648 of record NZ_VCCH02000036.1, on the reverse strand, counting down.
TAGAGCCCCTGCAGCGAGGTGTTGGTCTGCGGCTCGATCTCGGTGGTGATCTCAAGGGTGAAGGACTGGGGCAGGCCGGGCAGGGTCAGGTGCTCGGCATCGACCGAATAGCGGTTGTTGCCCAGCGCCTCGCCATCCAGCGCGACGCCGGCCAGCTTCAGACCCTGGCCGTCCAGCACCAGCGGCGCCGCCGGGTCGGAGGTCGCCGGGTTGCGCCGCATGGTCAGGCGCGAGGTCACCGTCGCCCCGTTCTCGCGCAGGTCGAAATGCAGGTCGACCGCGTCGATCAGGAAATCGGGCAGGCGGTAGTCGGCGAGGCGGACGGTGCGCGGGGCGCTGGTGGAATCGGTCATGGTCTCGATCGATCGCTGAAGCGGTTGATCCCGTTCTAAAGGGTTCCGGCCGCCGGCGGAAGGATGGGTGCGCGCGGAACCCTCCGCCCGGTCCCCGACGACGTCGTGCCATGAGCCGACTGTCACGCGGTGCCGGAACGTTTGGCATTGCCGGGGGATCGATTTTAAAGTATATGAAATTATTCATAATAGTGATCTATCCGGTGACGGCGGCGCGGCGCCAGGCCAACCGATAGACTTGCCGGATTTGACAGGGGAAGCGTTCATGGAGCCGATTGTCGATGGCGTCCTCGATCTCAGCGGCCGTGCCAATGGAATTCGAGCTTTTTACCAATATTATCCCGATTATCGACAGGAGTATTTTACGGTAGCTAATATCGGAAGCTCGGGTGGTGAGATTGTATCGAATATAGCGACTTGCCATACGATTTTCGGCACCAATTTCGATGATCTAATTAATATCAGATATGATGATCTGACGGTTCAAAATCTTTGGGGGCTGGAGGGGAACGATAGGCTTGCGGGCGCGAATTTGGCCGACCGGTTGGACGGCGGTGTTGGTGATGACATTCTTGGCGGAAATGGCGGTGCCGACATCCTGATCGGTGGAGCCGGCATCGACACGGCCTCCTTCTTTTCCGACTACAACCCTGATCGCGAGGTAACGGTCAACCTCGTGGCCGGGACCAGCAGCGTCGGCGACACGCTGATCGGCATCGAAAACGTCATCGGCAGCCAGTTCGGCGATACGCTGATCGGCGATGCGGGAAATAACGAGCTCGACGGGGCGGCGGGCCGCGACACGGTCTCAGGCGGCGCCGGTAACGATGTCCTGATCGGAAGCCAGGATGCCGACCGCCTCGACGGCGGCGCCGGCATCGACACCGTCGACTATCGATATTTCCTCGCGGTGACCGTGAACCTGGCCACCGGAACCGGACCCGACGGCGACGTCCTGATCGGCATCGAGAATGTACGTGGCGCCAACTTCAACGATGCTCTGACTGGCAATGCCGGGACCAACACGCTGTGGGGACTGGCCGGAGACGACCTGCTCACGGGTGGTGCCGGGGCGGATCGGCTCGATGGCGGTGCTGGCACCGACCGGGCCGAATACGGGGCCTCCGCGGCCGGAGTGACGGTCAACCTCGCCACCGGCATGGGCAGCGGCGGCGACGCGGCCGGGGATACGCTGAGCGGCATCGAACTGGTCAGCGGTTCCGCCTTCAGCGATGCCCTGACCGGCGACGGCGGTGCCAACACGCTATCGGGCCGAAGCGGCGATGACCAGCTCTCCGGCAATGCCGGCAATGATGCTCTCTGGGGCGGGAACGGTACCGACAGCCTGGCGGGCGGCGACGGCAACGATACGCTCGTCGGCGGCGCCGGCGCGGATGTGTTGAACGGGGGCATCGGCATCGACACCGCGAACTACGCCGATGCCCTGGCGGGAGTGGCTCTCGGGCTCGGCGTCGGTGGCGGCACGAGCGGCGATGCGGCGGGCGATAGCTTTGCCGGCATCGAGCAGGTCGTGGGTTCGGCGTTCGGCGATACGATCGCCGGCGATGCCGGGGCCAACGGTCTGTGGGGTATAGCCGGGTCGGATCGCCTGTCCGGCGCCGGCGGCGCCGACTGGCTCGACGGCGGCGACGGCGACGACTGGCTGGTCGGCGGCGTCGGGGCGGACGTCCTGACCGGCGGCAACGGCAACGATGTCGCGATCTATGACACCTCCGGCGCTGCGGTGACGATCAACCTGGCCACCGGCGCCAAAAGCGGCGGCGATGCCGCCGGCGACGGCTTCGTCGGCATAGAAGGGGTGGTTGGAACAGCCTTCGCCGACACCCTCACCGGCGATGCCGGCTCCAACATGCTGAATGGCGGTGCCGGCAACGACGTCCTCGCCGGTGGTGCCGGCAACGACACGCTCTTCGGCGGCGCCGGCGTCGATCGGCTGGACGGCGGCGCCGGGACCGACATGGCGGATTACGACGCCGATCCCGCCCGCAACGCCACCGGCGTGGCGATCAATCTCGGCGCCGGGACCGCGTCCGGCGGCAACGCCCAGGGCGATGTCCTGTCCGGCATCGAGACGGTCGGCGGCACCGCCTATGCCGACATGCTGACCGGCGATGCCGGAGCCAACACTCTCTGGGGCCGCGCCGGAAACGACGGGCTCGTCGGCGGGCTCGGCGACGATGCGCTCTATGGCGAGGCGGGCACCGACACGCTGCGCGGCGGCGACGGCAATGACAGCCTCGTCGGCGGCGCCGGCGCCGACATCCTGGACGGCGGTAGCGGCATCGACGTCGTCAATTTTGCGAACGCCTCCGGCGCCGTGCGGCTGAGCCTCGGCACAGGGGTCGGCACCGCCGGCGATGCCGCGGGCGACACGCTGACCGGCGTCGAGAACGTCCAGGGCTCAGCCTTTGCCGACACAGTCGGGGGCAATGCCGGCGCCAACACGCTGTGGGGCCTGGGCGGCGCCGACACTCTCATGGGGGCCGGCGGCAACGACGCCCTCAAGGGTGGCGACGGCAATGATGGCATGGTCGGTGGTTCCGGAGCTGACGTCCTGACCGGCGGGGCCGGCGGGGACTGGTTCATGTATGGCGCGGTGGGCGACAGCACCGTCGCGGCGGCGGGCCGGGACACGATCTCCGATTTTTGGAACCCGGACCGCGACCGGATCGACCTTTCCGTCATCGATGCCGACGGCAACTCCGGCAACGGCAACACCGCCTTCACCTTCCTCGGGGCCAATGTCTTCACCGGTGCAGGGCATGAGGTGCGGGTGATGGTGAGCGGCAGCGTTCAGTCGGTGCTGGTCGACATCAACGGTGACAAGGCCGCCGACATGCAGATCGATGTCGTCAACGCCTTTACGCTGGTCCGCACCGACTTCGTTCTTTGACGCCGCAGGCCGGGCGAGGGGTCGGCCCTCGCCCCGCTTTCAGCCGAAGAAGCCGGTCCGGTGCACCACCGCGGCCGAGACCCGGCGCACCAGGCCGTAGAGCTGCCGCATCGGGCGGAAGATCCGCTCGTTCTCGAACTGGTAGTTCTGGCTCTCATCCGAGCGGTAGGTCGCGGTCTCGCCGAAATCGGCCACGGCGATGGTGTCCTCGGTCAGCGGGAAGATCTCCTCCAGCGAGGTCACCGCCGGCAGCACGTCGAGATGCAGGACCCGGGCGATCACCTGCTTCAGGGTCAGGTTGTGCCGGCTGGAGAATTCCGGAATCCGCATCGCCAGCAGGAAGATCTCCTGGATCAGCGCCAAGCGCACCGCGTGCAGCACGGCCAGTGCGTCGCGGCTGGCGGCGTCGACATGCGGCGACTGCTCGGCGATGCTTTCCAGCCCCTCGCGCAGCAGGATGAAGTCTTTGTGCAGGGCGCGGAACACCCGGCTCTGCCGCTCATACACCGGCATCGGCTCGAGATGGCCGGACAGGGCCACCATCCGGTCCGCCTGCTCGCGGTCGCCGGTGGCGGCGGCGCGGGTGATCCAGGATCCGGGGTCGAGCGCGTCGATATAGGATCTCATCGCCGCCGGGTTGCTGGCCGAGGCGCCGTAGGTGACGATGCCGATCAACTGCCGGAACCGCGGCGAGGCGGCGTAGAGCTCGCGGAACCGCTCCGGGTCCTTGGCGATGGCGGCGCCGGCGCCGCCGACGCTGTTGGCCATGAGGCCCAGCTGCATCAGGATCGCGTTGTGCGGGATCGCGCGCAGCTGCGACGGCATGGCGTGGTCCAGCTCGCTCGGGTCCTCGTGCTGCCGCTTGGTGGCGCGGCTGCCGGAGGGGAACAGGAGGTTCGGGCCCAGCGCCTGCAGCAGCACGCCGTAGTCGCGGCTCTCCATCAGCCGGACCTGGAACTCCTTCACCGTGGTGAAGAACTCGCGGATATAGGAGGCTTCGTCATAGAACGGGTCGTCCGCCACCTTGCCGTCCTGGGTGCCGTCGACCTCGGCCAGGATGTGCTCGAGGATGCGGGTGACCACGGCATAGGCCATGTCGGGATGGGCGAAGTAGAGATAGCCATCGCCGCCCTGGAAGCTGACCTCCTGCTTGAAACCGACGCCCTGGCTGGCCATGAAGGCGCGGGTCGCCGGCGGGTCGACATAGGACAGCCGGTCGGCGATGCCGCCCGGATGGCAGCCGCGGCCGATCGACTCGCCATGGGTGTCGAAGATCAAGAGCTGCACGTCCGGCAGCCCGGCCTTGGCGATCACCCGGATCAGCCTGAGGCGCAGCCGCTCGATTGAGGCGCCAGCCGGTGTCTGGCCGAGATAGCGGCCGGCGTCGGAGTATCCGGTCTGGACGCAGACGCGGCCGCGGCGTTGGACATAGGCGCGATAGTGCGGGTTCTCCAGCAGCTGCTCGATGATCCGGCTGCCATTTTCCAGCGCCTTCTCGGTCTCGAACAGCGGCGAGATGTCGACCATGCCGTCGACCCCGAACAGCCGGGCGTAGTACAGGGCGGTCAGGCAGGTCAGGGCACTCTCGCTCTCGGCGATCAGGAAGCGGATCGGCGCCGAGCGGTCGTTGTATTTCAGCATCTGCGCCAGCAGCATGAACAGGCGCTTGACCGAGGTGCGCTCCGACAACAGCGAGCCGAAATTGACCGTCATCGGCTCGACCGCGTCGAGCAGCGCGTTCAGCCGGTCGAGATAGGATTGCCGGTAGCGCGGATCGTTCGGGTCGGACACCATCCCGACCGCCTTGCGGATGGCATTGTGCACCTGGGTGGCGTTGATCCGCACATGGCTGTGGGCGGCACCCAGCCCATGCGTCGCCAGCTCGGCCCGCAGCAGGCAGAAGCGGCGCGACAAATCGGGGTCGTCGGTGCGCTCCAGCGCCCGGTCGACGATCGCGATCAGGCTGGCGGATTCGGTCAGGCGCAGCGCCTGGCCGGCATGGATGCGCTGGCTGATGACGCGAATCTGCTCGCGCCCGGCGGCCGAGCCGGGATCGGCCACGGCGAAGGCGGCGACCTCGTCCCGGATCTGGGCGATGGCCAGCGCCACCCGGCTCTCCAGCAGGTCCAGCGTTTCCATGAGGTCGGCGGCGCCGCGCGGCACCCCGGACCGGATCGCCCGCACCTCGGACAAATAGTGGTCGAGCTGGGCCGCCTGGACCAGCAGGCGCTTGTGCAGCGTGTCGGTCCAGCGGATGTCGGAGCGGCCGTCGAGGTCGTAGCCGACCCAGGAGGCCAGCGTGACCAGCCGCGGCGTCAGGCTGCGCCAATCCTCGGGAAAGGCGTCGCGGGCGACGTCCAGCAGGATGCCCCAGGCCCGGCCCAGCGCGGCGCGGGCATTGGCGATGGCGTCGAGCGACAGGGCGTGCTCGCGCGCCAGGCTCAGATCCTCGTCCGGCCGGTGCTCGACCGCGGCGGCGCGGGCCAGCAGGGCAGTCCGGGCCTCGTCGCTCAGCGGCGTGCCGTCGGGGCTGCGGCCGACCGCCAGCACCGCCAGGTCGGCCATCAGGGCGCCGGACAGGTTGAAGGTCGGATGGGCGGTGAAGACGGCACCGAAGGCCTCGCTCTCGACCCGGCGGCGGAAGGCGGCGAAGGGCACGGTCTTGCCCTTGGCGTCCTTCGCCAGGCGCAGGAACAGGGCGCGCAGCGTCGCGTCATTGGCCTCGGGCCCGGTCTCGCCGAGATACCGGCCGAGCCGGGCGGCGCGGTGGCTGAAGCCCTCGGTCGTCAGATGGCCGATCAGCTCCTCGATGTCGCGATAACCCAGCTTGCCGTCGGCCAGGCGCCGCGACAGCTCCAGCGCCAGATGCTGGATCGGGTTGGCGAAGGGGTCCTCGCGCTGGGATTTCTCGTAGCGCTTCAGCAGCTGCGTCAGCTCGCGGGCGAGGGGTGTCGTCCGATCCTCCGGCCGAGGCGTGGCTGGGCGCGTATCCGGCATGGTGCCTCCCCGTGCGGCAGCCGCGATGCTGCAACTGCGTTAAGCATCCATGTTGCGCTGCGAAGGGCTTGTCAATCGCTTTGGCGAAGGAAATCCGACGGGAAACGACAGAACCGAAAGTGGCCGGTCCTGAGCAAGCGCCGGCACTCCAGCCGGAGTCCATAAAATCCAATGTGTTTCGGCTGGATCTTGAAGCAGAAAAAGAAGTGGCCCCGACGCGGGGGGAAGCGTCGGGGCCGTTCTTAAGCCTGGTCGATCCGCTCGGAGGGGAGGGAGCGTTCGGCCTGGCTGACGGCTAAATCGATCCCATCGGAGGATCTTGGCGATGGCTGGGGGGACGAGCCATCGCCGGCCGCCCTATGGATTTGGTAGCGAATTCAAAATTGTCAAGCAACCGAAGGCGGGGTTCGGAGCTGCGACGGGCCGTCGCAACGCATGGCTTCAATGCGCATCCGCATGGTCCTCGGCGTGGCCGCGGTCGATCAGGTCGTAGCCCCGCTTCAGCGCCGCGCCGGCGCCGATGATGCTGACGGCGAACACGCCCAGCCCGACCCGGTACAACTCGGGCGAGGTCGCCGCGATCAGCCCGACCACGGCCAGGAGGCCGAGCAGGAAGGTCACCACGAAGCAGGAGTCCGGCTCGCTCGGCAGGAAGGCGCCGCTCGGCCGGTTCTCGCGGGCGTCGAAATGCTGCTTGATCAGCAGCATGACGACGCCGATGCAGGCGACGAACAGAGCGATGCCAAGCACATACAGGTCGTTGCTCTGCGCCCGGGCGGCGCTGATCAGCCCGAGCAGGGCGATGATGGCGGCCGCGGTGGCCGCGTTCAGGCGTCTCATGGTCCGTGTGGTCCGATCGTCTCGCGGGCTGGGCCCCAATATCGATAGGACCTCGCCCGGCGGCAAGACGGAGTGCAAGGCGGCGACAAAAAAACCTCCCCGCCGGAGCGGGGAGGTTCGTGCTGCTTCTCAGAAGCCTGAACCGTCATTGCGAGGAGGCGAAGCGGACGAAACAATCCATGTCGCCGCTCTTGCGCCCCCGAATTGCTTCCCCCGGCTCAAGGCCGGGGTCGCAATGAGGAATTGTCAGGCAGTTACGCGTACTTTCTGAACCTCAAACTCCGATCTTGCCGCCGCCCTGCTTGGTGATCACCACCACCGAGGGGCGCGGCGGCACGCCGTCCTGGAAGTCCGGCCAGCGGGTCGACGGATCGGCGAAGGTGCTGGGGCGGCCGAATTCCGGCCATTCCTTGCCGCCTTCGCCCGGATGCTGCACCGCGACGAAGAAGGTGGCCAGGTCGGGGGTGATCTTCGGGCCGCACATCTCGGCGCCGACCGGGACGCGGAAGAACAGCTTGCCGGTGCCGCGGGCCTCGCCCTCGGTCTCAAGCCCCCAGATGCCGTCGGCGCGACCGCTGTATTTGAAGTTGTTGCCGTCGGTGGCGACCCACAGCCGGCCGTCGGCGTCGATCTCGCAATTGTCGGGCGACCCGAACCAGCCGTTCTTGCTGGTGCCGGGGTGGAAGGTGGCGCCGACCGCGGCGACGCTCGGGTCGCCGCACTTCACCAGCAGGTCCCAGGCGGCGGCGGTGGCGGTGTGGTCGCCATCGGCCGGGGTGATCTCGACGATGTGGCCGAACTTGTTCTCCGGCCGCGGATTGGCGGCGTCGACCTGCTCGGCCTTGCGCTTGTCGTTGTTGGTCAGGATGACATAGACCTTGCCGTTCACCGGGTTCGGCTGCACGTCCTCCGGCCGGTCCATCTTGGTGGCGCCCAGCAGATCGGCGGCTCGGCGGGTCTCGATCAGCACGTCGGCCTGGCTCTTGAAGCCGTTGGCCTCGGTCAGCGGGCCCTGGCCGAACACCACCGGCATCCAGGCGACCTTGCCGTCGGCGTCGAACTTGGCGACGTACAGCGTGCCCTGGTCCAGCAGGTCCATGTTCGCCTTGCGGTCGTTCAGGTTGAACGTGCCGGCGGTGACGAACTTGTACAGGTAGTCGAAGCGCTGGTCGTCGCCCATGTAGACGACGACGCGGCCGTCCTTGGCGACGATGCTCTCGGCGCCTTCATGCTTGAAGCGGCCCAGCGCGGTGCGCTTCTTCGGGGTCGAGGTCGGGTCGGTCGGGTCGATCTCGACGATCCAGCCGAAGCGGTTCGCCTCGTTCGGCTCCTTGACCACATCGAAGCGGTCATGGTGCAGGCTCCAGCCGTACTCCGCCTCGCCCATGCCGTAGCGCTTGTAGTTGCGGGCTTCCGGATGGTCGTCCTTCAGCTCGCCGCCGAAATAGCCGTTGAAGTTCTCCTCGGCGTGCACCGTGGTGCCCCAGGGGGTGGTGCCGCCGGCGCAGTTGTTGATGGTGCCGATCACCTTGGTGCCGGTCTTGTCGGCCGAGGTCTTCAGCCGGTCATGGCCGGCGGCCGGGCCGGTGACCAGGAACTCGGTCGAAAGCGCGGTGATACGGCGGCCATAGGCGCTGTCGGGCACCACGGCCCATTTGCCGTCGGCGCCGCGCTTGATCTCGATCACAGACTGGCCGTGCGCGGCCATCTCGATGTCGACCTGCTCCTTGCTCTGCTGCGACAGCTCGAACTCGCCCTTGGCGTCGGCGAGGCCGGGGAACATGATCGCGGCGTCGGTGTATTCGTGGTTCACCACCAGTAGGCCGTGGTCGCTCGAGGTCGAGCCCAGCGGCAGCGGCACATAGCCGATATAGTCGTTGTTGTAGCCGAACTGCTTCTCCTGCGCCGCGGCAGTCTGCTTCTGCACGTCGAAGGCGGGCGCGCCCTTCACCACCGGGTCGCCCCAACGGATCAGGATGTCGGCGTCGTAGCCCTTGGCCACATGGTGCTTGGCGTCGACGCCGGCTTCGAGCTCCTCGAACACGTAGCGCGAGGCGGAGGCGGCCTGGGCCGGGCGGCTGTTCGACAGGAACGCCGCCGGCCCCACCACCGCGCTGATCGCCGAGACGGCCAGGGCGCCGCGCAGCATGCCGCGCCGGCCGAAGCGGGCATTGACGATGTCGCCCATGGTCGGGTTGTCGGAAGCGTTGCTGCTGCGGTCGTCCTGCTGCTCGTAGCGCTGAACGCGCGAAAGGGTGGAATCCTGGTCCATCTCGGTCCCCTCTGGGCTGGCTGCCGTGGCGGCGGGCTTCGAATCCGGGGCGGACCTTACCGATCTGTAATGTTTGATTTGCTGCAGTTTGATGACGGTTCGATGAACGTCAGGGAAGCGGTGCGAGGCGGCGGCTGCGGCTGCGGCCTACTCCTGGACGGCGCAGGTGGGGCCGACCCGCATGATCAGCGGCTGGCTCTTGAGCCCGGCCGAGCCACTGGCCGCGGCCAGGGTGAAGCGGCAGGTATGGGCCGTCGGGTTCAGGACCGCCGTGACGGCGACCCGGGGGCCGGCGGGCGGGTCGAGCACGACATGCGTGCTGGCGACCGCCGGGGCGTCGTAGCCGGTCACCACGCCGCTGACCACGGTATGGGACGCGACATAGTACTGCCGGCCCTCGCGCAGCACCGAGGTCAGGATGACCGAGCCGGTGCGGATGGCGGAGGCTGTCGGGGCGGCGCTGGCGCCGGCATCGGCGTCGAGCAGGTGGATCGCGCCCGGGTCCGGTCCGGGCACCGTCACCTTCCATTCGCCCGCCGGGAAGCGGCCGTCGACGCAGGATCCCTGCTCGTCGCAGAAATCATCCACCGGCACGGCGCCGGCCACGGTGGTGGCGGCGCCGGACAGCCGCCGCACCAGCAGCGCCGACCCGCCGACCACGGCGCGGGCGCGGTCGCCGCCGGGGCCCTGGACGAAGGTCCCGGGCGAGCGGAAGCGCAGCAGCAGCGGGTTCGGCGTCTGGTTCCATGCCGGGTTGGTGCGGACGAGGTCGCGCACCAGCACCGAGGCGCCGGTCGGGCCGGGCAGCAGCACCAGGTCGCGCCGTGTGCCCCAGACGATCTCGGAGGCATTGCCCTGGAAGCGGAACTGGCCAGTATAGGCGCATTGCGTCGCCGAGACGCCCGTGGATGCGCTGGACCCGGCGAACAGGAAGCGCGTGGTCAGGGCCAGCGGCAGCACATCGGGCGGGTTCTCCTCGCCCCAGCTGCCCTGGCTCGGCCGGTAGTCGGCGGCGAAATGCGGCTGGCTCATGGTCGGCGCGTTGCCGGTCAGCGTCGACAGCGACCCGTAGGGTGAGGGGTCGACCACAAGTGCATCGGCGCCGCGCGACAGCACGATGTTGCCGGCGTTGAGCTGCTGATGCGCGCTGATCAGGCCGCGGCACTGGCCGACCATCCAGACCGCGCCCGGGCCGAAGCCGCTGCGGGCGTAGAAATTGCCGGCGCCCGCGGCCAGCCAGCCGGGTGGCAGGACGGTGCGGTCGATCGGCTGGGCCGTCACCGGTTCCGCCGCCGCCAGCGCCTGGAACAGCAAGGTGAAGTCGCCATTGGCCGGGGGCGCCGACAGGGCCAGGCGGTTCAGCTCGGCCTTGGCCTGGGCCTTGTCCAGCGCGGCGGCCGGGCCGGCCAGCACGGCGTAGAGGGGCAGGGGATTGGCGTCCAGGGTCGGCGCCGGGTCGTCGGTGTCGCCGCCGACGAACATCCGGTCGTCCGGCGTCAGCCCGTAGACATAGCGATAGAGCGACTGGTGCAGCCATGGACCGATCCAGGGCTGGGCGACGCCGCGCTCGGTCATGGCCCGGCCGGCCAGGGCATAGGAGAGCACCGACAGCGGCCCGTACTGCCAGCCCTCGGCCCAGTCGCCGCCCGGCAGCGGCTGGCGCGCGCCCATGCCGCCGGCCATCACCTGGGTCCACATGGTGTTGGTGACGTAGCTCCACAGCGCGGTGCCGCTGCCCGGGCTGGCGGCGTCCATGGCGTCGGCATGGCCGATCGCGATCAGGGTGACCGCCAGCACGTGGCCGGCATGGTAGTTCGACCCGGCCTCGGCCCGCTGATAGGTGTCCGGGTCCTGGTGGAAGGCGATCCACTGGGCGAAGCGGGTGGCCGCCTTGGCCCGCAGCGCCGGGCTCAGGTCGTTGTACAGCCAGTCGTAGCCGAGGGCGCCCCAGGCGCCGTTGGTGCGCATCGAATAGCCCGAATCGCGCGCGGCGATGCCGAACGGCGTGGCCGGGCCCGTCAGGTCCGGATAACGCGGCCCGTTGGCGTCGCCGATCGTGTCCGCATCGTCCAGCAGCGCCTGCCAGTACTTGATTGCGGTGTCGCGGTGCAGGCTCGATCCTGTGGCGGCACGGGCTACCAGGCAGGAATCGAGCGCCTCGACCCAGCGGAAGCTCTGGTACTGGCCGCTGGCGTAGCTCGCGGGATTCAACCGGGCGTCGGTGCATTTGGCAATGGCGCGGGCCACCGGGCTGCCGGGTACGGATTGCGCCGCCTGCCAGCTGGCGACCACCTGCGGCGTCAGCCAGATGCGGGGATGCGGGCCGGTCGGGACCGCGGCGAAAGCGGGCAGGGACAGCGCCAGCAGCAGCGGCAGCAAGATCGCAACGATCCGTCGAAATCCGGGCATGGTGGTCCTCAATGGTCGCACTATGCAGCGATGAAAATGGTGTCCCGGCCTGGCTCGATGCTCAGGGGGCGACCTTGCGGCCGCCATGGCCGGGTCGTCTCTCTAGGAATGTTTGATCGGTCCGCGACTGAATGGGATGATCTGCCCACAGAATGACGGCCGGTTGTGGCGAAATTCGGACGGGCCGATCGGATTCAGGGATCCGGCGGCGCCAGCGCGGCCAGAACCGCGCCGATCGCACCGTCATCGTCCGCCAGCGGGCACAGCAGCGCCGGCCGGCCGCCGAGCCGGGCCTCGACCGGCCGGGCTGCGGCGAACATCCGGGCGATGGCGGCCTCGGCCTCCGGCCCGCCCAGCGGCGTCCGGTCCAGCGGCTGGTCGCCCGGATTGCCGCCCAGCGTCTCCTTCACCGCGGTGCCGGCCCACAGCACCCGCGCCGGGCCGGACAGGTCGAGCATCAGCAGATGCGGCAGCAACGGCATGATCTCGACCGGGCTCAGCCCGTCGCGATGCGGCGGCCGCCCGCCCTCGGCGCGGCCGTCCCACCAGCCCTGCAGCCGGTCGAACAAGGCGGTGGTCATCGGCTCAGAGCGTCGCCAGGGCGTCGCGGAAGGTGGCGGCATCGACATTGCCGCCGGAGCAGACGATGACGACGCTGCGAATGTCGTCCGGGATCCGCCGCTCCAGCGTCGCCGCCAGGCCGATGGCGCCGCCCGGCTCGACCACCAGCTTCAGCGTGTCGAAGGCCACGGCCATGGCCCGCAGCACCGCGTCGTCCGGGGCGGTGACGCCGCCCGACAGCGTCTCGCGCGCGATCGAGAAGGTGATCTCGCCCGGGGTGGGGGATTGCAGCGCGTCGCAGATCGACCGCGCCGCAGGGTCGTTCTTCACGCGCTCTCCGGCGGCCAGCGACCGCCGCATATCGTCCAGCGCCTCCGGCTCGGCCGCATAGATCCGCGTGCCCGGCAGCCGCGCCTTCACCGCCACCGAGATGCCGGAGACCAGGCCGCCGCCGCTGCAGCCGACCAGCACCGCGTCCGGGCGCACGCCCAGCTCGGCGCATTGCTCGGCGATCTCCAGGCCGATCGTGCCCTGGCCGGCGATGATGCCGGGGTCGTCATAGGGCTTCACCAGAGTGGCGCCGGTCTCGGCCTGGATCTTCGCCGCCACCACCTCGCGGTCCTCGCCGAAGCGGTCATAGGCCACGACGGTGGCGCCGTAGGATTCGGTGTTGCGCCGCTTGATCGCCGGGGCGTCGGCCGGCATCACGATCGTGGCCCTGATGCCGAACAGCCGGGCCGCCGCCGCCACGCCCTGGGCATGGTTGCCGCTGGAGAAGGCGACCACGCCGCGGACCCGGTCCGCCTCCGGGATCATGGCGATCCGGTTGTAGGCGCCGCGGAACTTGAAGGACCCGGTGCGCTGCAGCGGTTCGGCCTTGACCAGCACCTCGCGCCCGGCCCGGGCGTCGAGCAGCGGCGAACGCAGGAGCGGCGTGCGCACGGCTTGGCCGCGCAGGCGGTCGGCGGCAGCCTCGATATCGGTGACGGAGACGATCATTGTTTTTTCTCAGCCAGTTACCGACGGAATTTAAATCAGAGCATTAACTTTTGCTGTCATTGCCGGGCTTGACCCGGCAATCCGGAGGATGTCGACGCCGTCTGGATGCCCGGGTCAAGCCCGGGCATGACAAAAGAGGGAATGGCAGACATTCCCTTGCTTGCTCAAGGGGCAGTCCCGCCGTGTCGCCGAATATCCCCGATCCGAATTTCATGAACGGATTTATGCCGGTTACGTCCAGGACAGCTGGTCCCTGGGAAGGCGCCCGGTCGGATCGAACACGACGATGCGGGCCGGCAGCTCGGGACCCCAGCGCCACAGGATCAGGTTGCAGTTGGCCTCGGTCGCATGGGGCACGAAGCTCGGCGCCAGCATGCCGACGAAGCCATCCGCCTCGAGCCGCTCCGCGACCAGCCAGGACGGTGCGTCCCCGCCATCGCGCAGATGGCGCAGCCAAGCGCAGCCCAGTTCCGCCAGCGTGATGCCATGGTGATCGCGCCCGGCGCCGTCCCTCAGATCCGCGACGGGTTCGCAGTCGACATCGTACTCGCACATCGTCAGCGGCAGCAGCCGTTGGGTCAGGCCCTGGGTGCACTCGCCGATCGAGGTCATGACGTCGAGCGACAGATAAAGGGTCGGCCTGCCTTTTCGGTTGAACCGGCCTCCGGTCTTCGCGGCTCCCGCGCCTGAAAGCGGCGAGAAGGACCATGTCGGGTCGTGGCCGCGATAGCAGCGGCCGGTGAACCTCAAGCGTATCCCCCGAGCGCCAGGTGATCGAGATAGTCCCTGACCGCGCCGGCCTCGCCGGCCTTGACCAGCGCTTCCGGCGTTCGCCCATCCAGCGCGGGGATCGGCTGCGATCGATACCAGGCCATCGCCTGGGTTTCGCCGCCGGCCCATTCGCGAATCCGCGAGACGATCTCCAGCATTTCGAGCATGCGCGACTGGGTGCGGGGAGCCGTGCGGCGCTCGGCCTTGCTCACGGTCGCTGCAGCGAGGCCGACCGTCTCGGCAAGCTGCCCCTTGGTCATGCGGAAGGCATCGGCGACGCGATCGACGTCGATGATACCGGCCTCGTCGATGAAGACCGTGACGAAACCCGCGCCGGCAAACGCCATCCCGCCTATGCCCGGGTCAGACGCGCTTTTTCGGGCGGGGGTGTCTTGTCTCGTCCGGCTGCCCGCTGTCGGCCTCGTCATGTCCCAATCTCCGACCCGGATCTGGACATAAGATAGGACAGCCAGGGGCGAACTTCAATGTTGCCGAGGAAGGGACATCCACGGCCCCGCATCAGCCTCAGCGCAGCAGATCCGCCTCCAGCGCCCCGGCCTGCGGCGCCTCGCCCAGGCGCAGGCGGTAGACTTGCGCGTTCTCCAGCACGCGCTGGACGTAGCTGCGCGTCTCCGGCAGCGGGATGGATTCGATCCAGTCCACCACCTGCTCCGGAGTCTTCGACGGCGTCGGCGCCCAGGTGTCGACCCGGCCGAAGCCGGCATTGTAGGCGGCGATGGCCCGCGGCCAGTTGCCGTCATAGCGCTTGATCAGATCGGCCAGGTAGCGGCTGCCGAGGCGGAGATTGTGCACCGGGTCGCCGCTGAGCATGCCGGTGGTGTGGTCGATGCCGAGCGACTGGGCGACGTCGCGGGCGGTGCCGGGCCTGAGCTGCATCAGCCCGATCGCCCCGGCGCTGGAGACGGCGGTGCTGTTGAACTCGCTCTCCTGTCGCGCCAAGCCCAGCACCAGGGCCGGCGGCAGGCCGCTCAGGTCGTCCGGCAGCGGCACCAGCGGATAGGCGGCGTCCACCACCGTGAGACCCTCGCGCGCCGCGGCCTTGCCGGCGCGGACGGCGACGAAGGGGTACTGCATCGACGTCGCCAGCGCCGCCAGCAGCCGGTTCTTCTCCGGCGTGTCGGCGTCGACCATCAGCTTGCGGAGGAACAGGTCGGCCCGGTCGCGCTGGCCGACGGCGTCGAGCAGCCGGGCGGCGCGGGCCAGGTCGCCGCCATAAGCGTCGACCGCCTGGGTGCTGGGCGTCGCCGACACCGGCAGGGCGGCAATGCTGGGCTGGTCGAGCTTGTCGGCGGCGAGCTGGCCGTAAAAGGTCAGCGTCTGCTTCGCCGCCGTCCGGTACCAGTCCGCCGCCTTCTGCTTGTGGCCGGCCGCCTCATGCGCCCGCCCGGCCCAATAGGCGCCGCGGGCCAGGCTGATCGGCATAGAGACGTCGCCGTACAGCTTCTCGAAATGCTCGACGGCGTCGTCCGGGCGGTCGAGGAAGCGCAGCGCCAGCCAGCCGGCGAGGAAGTCCTTCTCGGCCCGGTCCACCGGGTCGCTCTGCTCGCGCGCCGTGACCAGCTGATAGGCCTTGCGATACGACTGCTCGTCGAACAGGCGGCGGGCGATGATGTGCCGCTCCAGCCACCAGTCCCTGGCATGGGCCGAGGTCTTCGGCTGCTGGCCCAGCATCTCGATGGCGCCGGCCTCGTCGTCGTTGCGGCGGCGCCAGCGGGTGCGCTCGTACAGGACGCCCTCGTCCTGCAGCAGCTTCGCCGGCAGGGCCCGCACCGCGGCCGAGGCGTCCGGCGTGCGCGCCATCAGCTTCAGCCGGGCATCGGCGAGGAGGCGCCGATCGCCGGCGACGCGGGGCAGCATGCGGCGGGCCTCGTCCGTCCGCTCGGCCCAGAGCAGGGCGTCGAGCCGCGCCCAGTGGTCGTCGGCGCTCAGCAGGTTGCCGAAGCGCCCCAGGAACTCGCTCTCCTGCCCGGCGGTCAGGGCGATGCCGCGCCAGGTGTCGCGGGCCCAAATCGGGGCGCGGATCGGGTCGTTGGCCTGCAGCGCCGCGCCGAAATGCAGCACGCCCTCGGCGGTCAGCGGGGCGAAGGCGTCGAACCAGGCCACCACCGCGTCGGCCGGCAGCCCGTCCGGCATCGCCCGTTCGGCGCGGCGGCGCAGGGCCTGGACGTTCGGCCAGTCCGGGTTGCGGACGATGAAGGCGGCCAGCTCCTCGAAGCCGGCGGTGCTGTCCGGGCGCGACAGGTCGGCCCAGGTCGCCAGCCGGCCGATCAGGGTGCTGGCCATCTGGGTCTCGACCGTCCGCACCACGTCCCAGGCGTTGCGGTCGACGGCGAAGAACAGGGCCTGCGCCGCCTTGATCTCGGCCGGCGTGGCCGGCTGCGCCAGGGCCGGGGCGGCGCTGACGAGCAGCAGAGCGGCGGCCGCGGCCAGAGCCCTGCGCTTGCCGGCCCGCACCACAGCCGCTATGACACTGCGTTCACCACCCCAACGCCCACGGAAGCTTCCATGTTCAAGGGATCGATCGTCGCCCTGATTACGCCGTTCACCGAGAGCGGGGTGGACGACAAAGCCTTCCAGGGCTTCGTCGACTGGCAGATCCGCGAGGGCACCCAGGGCGTCGTGCCCTGCGGCACCACCGGCGAGTCCCCGACCTTGAGCCACCCCGAGCACGAACGGGTGGTCGAGCTGTGCGTCGAGGTGGCGAAGGGCCGCGTCCCGGTGATCGCCGGCACCGGCTCGAACTCGACCGAGGAGGCGATCTCCCTGACCCGGCACGCGCAGAAGGCCGGCGCGGACGCCGCGCTGGTCGTCACGCCCTACTACAACAAGCCGACGCAGGAAGGTCTCTACCAGCATTACAGGGCCATCCATGACGCGGTCGATCTGCCGATCGTGATCTACAACATCCCGGGCCGCAGCATCGTCGACATGTCGATCGACACCATGGCCCGCCTGGCCGAGCTGCCGCGCATCGTCGGGGTCAAGGACGCGACCGCCGACCTGGTGCGGCCGCTGGCGACGCGGCTGCGGATCGGTCCCGAGTTCTGCCAGCTTTCGGGCGAGGATGCCACTGCCACGGCATTCCTGGCGCAGGGTGGTCATGGCTGCATCTCGGTCACTGCCAACGTCGCGCCGCGGCTCTGCGCCGAAATGCACGCCGCCTGGGCCGAGGGCAACCTGAAGCGGATGGAGGCACTGCGCGACCTGCTGATGCCGCTGCACCGGGCGCTGTTCCTGGAGACCAGCCCGGGTCCGGTGAAGTACGGCGCCAAGTTGCTCGGCCTGTCCGACGACCGGGTCCGGCTGCCGCTGGTGCCGCCGGGCGAGGCGACGCGGACGGCGATGCGCGAGGCGATGGTCTTCGCCGGCCTGATCAACTAACCGGAGCACACCCAGAATCATGGCACGGCGCAGCCGGCATTTCTCACACTCCCTGTGCCCTGCGCCATCGTCCCATGCCGGCAGGGCAGGAGGGCGGTGCAGCGCGATGCAGCGCATCGCGCAAGCCGTT
>NZ_VCCH02000358.1 GCF_005938675.2 Mycobacterium sp. KBS0706 | reverse complement strand
TGCAGCAGATTGTCCGGATTGATGTTCTCCAGGCCGATGAAGACGCGCAGGCAGCCGGCCCGGCGGCACTTGTCGATGAAGCCAGGGATCTTGTGGGCCAGAGCGTCGACCTGGATGATGAAGCGCAGATAGAGCCCGTCCCTCTCCCGCATCTCGATGATGCGATCGAGGATCGGTTCCCAATTCCGGTTGCGCGCGAAATCGTCGTCGGTGATGAAGAAGCGGTAGACGCCGCGGGCGAGGTGTTCCCGCAGCAACCGCTCGACATCGTCGGCGCTGCGGTATCGCGACTTGCGTCCCTGCACGTTGATGATGGTGCAGAAGCTGCATTGGAATGGGCAGCCGCGCCCGGAATCGAGCGAGCCGATCGGCGGCGAATAGCGCCGCAGCGTTTCCGGCGGCAGATAGGTGGTCGGGGCACCGTCGAGCGACGGCAGGTCGTCCATGAAGTT
>NZ_VCCH02000357.1 GCF_005938675.2 Mycobacterium sp. KBS0706 | reverse complement strand
CGCCGATCCCCGGCATCTCGGCGCCCGCATCGGCCTGGTCGCGGTGCTGCATACATGGGGCTCGGCGCTCACCCACCATCCACACATCCACTGCATCGTCCCCGGCGGCGGGCTCTCGCCCAAGCCTGCCCCGGCGGAAGCCGGGGGCGAACGCTGGATCGCCTGCCGGCCGGGCTTCTTCCTGCCGGTCCGCGTGCTCTCGCGCCTCTTCCGCCGGCTCTTCCTCGACAAGCTCGCCGCCGCCCACGCCCGGCTCGGCTTCTTCGGAGACCTCGCCCCTCTCGCCGTCCCCTCGGCCTTCCAGGCGCATCTGGCGCCGCTGCGCCGGGCCGAATGGGTGGTCTTCGCCAAGCCGCCCTTCGGCGGCCCGGCCGCCGTCCTCGCCTATCTCGCCCGCTACACCCACCGCACCGCCATCGCCAACAGCCGCCTCGTCGCCATGGACGACCACGC
>NZ_VCCH02000356.1 GCF_005938675.2 Mycobacterium sp. KBS0706 | reverse complement strand
CGTTACTTCACCCTCTCGATGTCCCCTGGGACCCAGCTCTTGTCGAGGGCGGGTTCGGTCGGGCCGTAGAGCCGGAGGATGGCGAAGTATCCTCTGCCCGGCACGGTGGCGCGCCAGTTGCCTTGTTTGCCTTCGGGTGCCTGGGGTCCGAGGAAGATATCCGTGCTGCCGTCGGCGTTCTGCGCCGGCTTGTCCTTTGAACCAAGCGAAGGGAACGGCTGGCCATTGGCGAGACCCGAAGCGTTCTCCGCCTCATAGAGCGTCACTGACCAGAACAGGCGGGCCGGGATGTTGGCCGGCAGATTCAGGCGATAGCTGCTGCCGCCCACCAGGGGCCTGCCCTCGCTGTCGGTGAAAGCGATCACATACATGGCGGCTGCGCCCGGACTTTTGGACACCATCCCGGGGCTGATCGAGTAATAGTTGGTGAACATCCAGATCCGGGCATCGAGGTC
>NZ_VCCH02000355.1 GCF_005938675.2 Mycobacterium sp. KBS0706 | reverse complement strand
GACGTCGTCGCCCATGATGACGACGATATTGGGCTTCGCGCCCGGGGTCGCCGGCTGGGCGGGCGTCGGCGCGTTCTGGGCCTCGGCCGCCGTGAACGGCATGGTCACCCCGGCGGCGGCCGCCAGTGCGGTGCCTGAGAGCAGAAGCTTCCGCCGGCTGACGCCGGCGTCCGCTCCTGCTGCCGATTCCTGCCGACGCTCGGCCATGTCCGGCGTCCTGTCATTCGCATCCATGTGCCTCATCCTCCGGTTCGATCGAGAGTTTCAGGTTGGAGTGGCCGCCCGCTTTACGCAGCGAAAGCCGATATGGCTCATCGAGGTGTCGACCGGCTGGGCGTGGCGCGCGGCCGGGCGATAGCGCCGGCAGTAGTTCGGGGCGCAGAGATGGGATCCGCCCTTGACGACACGGCGCGGAATCCGGAAGTGCGCCGTGGCGTGGTCGTAGCTCGCCTCCAGCT
>NZ_VCCH02000354.1 GCF_005938675.2 Mycobacterium sp. KBS0706 | reverse complement strand
GCCTGGAGACAAGCTATGACCGCGCCACGGCGCACTTCCGGATTCCGCGCCGCGTCGTCAAGGGCGGATCCCATCTCTGCGCCCCGAACTACTGCCGGCGCTATCGCCCGGCCGCGCGCCATGCCCAGCCGGTCGACACCTCGATGAGCCATATCGGCTTCCGCTGCGTAAGGCGGGCGGCCGCTCCAACCTGAAACTATCGGTCGAACAGGAGGATGAGGCACATGGATGCGAATAATAGGACGCCCGAGACGGCCGACATCAACGACACACGTCGGCAGGGATCAGCGTCGGGAGCGGACGCCGGCGTCAGCCGGCGGAAGCTGCTGCTTTCGGGCACCGCACTGGCCGCCGCCGCCGGGGTGACAATGCCTTTCGCGGCGGCCGAGGCCCAGACCGCGCCGACGCCGGCCCCGGGCGCGAAGCCCAACATCGTCGTCATCATGGGCGACGATGTT
>NZ_VCCH02000353.1 GCF_005938675.2 Mycobacterium sp. KBS0706 | reverse complement strand
CTGCAGGTTCGGCAGCTTCTTCTCGTGCAGCAGGATGTAGGGGTTCTCCAGCTCCGCGATCATCTTCTCGGCGTTGGTGACGAAGTAGGGCGAGATGTAGCCGCGGTCGAACTGCATGCCCTCGACGATGTCGAGCTCGGTCTCGAAGCTCTTGGCCTCTTCCACCGTGATCACGCCCTCGTTGCCGACCTTCTTCATCGCCTTGGCGATCATGGCGCCGATCTCGCGCTCCCCATTGGCCGAGATGGTGCCGACCTGGGCGATCTCGTCATTGGTCGAGATCGTCTGGGCCCGCTTGCCGATCTCCTCGACCACGGCCGCGACCGCCAGGTCGATGCCACGCTTGACGTCCATCGGGTTCAGCCCGGCGCCGATCGCCTTGGCCCCTTCCTTGACGATGGCGTGGGCCAGGACGATGGCGGTGGTGGTGCCGTCGCCGGCCAGGTCGGCGGTCCTGGTCGCG
>NZ_VCCH02000352.1 GCF_005938675.2 Mycobacterium sp. KBS0706 | reverse complement strand
CTGCAGGTTCGGCAGCTTCTTCTCGTGCAGCAGGATGTACGGGTTCTCCAGCTCCGCGATCATCTTCTCGGCATTGGTGACGAAGTAGGGCGAGATGTAGCCGCGGTCGAACTGCATGCCTTCGACGATGTCGAGTTCAGTCTCGAAGCTCTTGGCCTCCTCCACCGTGATCACGCCCTCGTTGCCGACCTTCTTCATCGCCTTGGCGATCATGGCGCCGATGTCGCGCTCGCCATTGGCCGAGATGGTGCCGACCTGGGCGATCTCGTCATTGGTCGAGATGGTCTGGGCCCGCTTGCCGATCTCCTCGACCACCGCGGCGACCGCCAGGTCGATGCCGCGCTTGACGTCCATCGGGTTCAGCCCGGCGCCAATCGCCTTGGCGCCCTCCTTGACGATGGCGTGGGCCAGGACGATGGCGG
Source organism: Mycobacterium sp. KBS0706 (assembly GCF_005938675.2). Taxonomy (GTDB): domain Bacteria; phylum Pseudomonadota; class Alphaproteobacteria; order DSM-16000; family Inquilinaceae; genus Inquilinus. The sequence continues at coordinate 41 of NZ_VCCH02000352.1, read as the reverse complement.
TGGTGGTGCCGTCGCCGGCCAGGTCGGCGGTCTTGGTCGCC
>NZ_VCCH02000351.1 GCF_005938675.2 Mycobacterium sp. KBS0706 | reverse complement strand
CCAGGAAGACTGGCACGCGCTGCGGGTGAAGCTGGCGGTGCTGGCGGCGTCCTATGAATCGTCCAAGGACGCCGATGAGGTCGACCGCCGCAGCACCGAGGTGTGCGAGCGGGTGGAACGGCCGAAGGTGGCGGAGCTGATCGAGGCCAGCCGGGCGGAGGTCGCGGTGGCGGCGTTGTGCCGGCGCTGGGGCTTCCCGCCGGAGGTCGAACGCTGGCTCGAGATGGCGGACGAGGCCCTGGAGCATCTCGGCTTCCTGCCGTCGGAGGATGGCGAGGACGACCCGCCCGAGGACAAGCCCGAGCCCCGCCCGGCCGGCCGCCGCAAGCCCAAGCCGCCGGACACGGGGTAAGGCCGCCGGCGCGTCGCACTCACCCCATCCGCCACTTTCAACCTTCACGCGAACGCAGCCTTCCACGCTCCCCCTCCCCTTGCAGGAGGGGGTTGGGGGAGGGGTCTGCGCTC
>NZ_VCCH02000350.1 GCF_005938675.2 Mycobacterium sp. KBS0706 | reverse complement strand
CCGCCATGCACCAGCGCCACCGCATCCGGCGTCCGGCGCACCTGCGCCTCGAACAGATCCGGCACCGCCTCACCTGGCACCGCCCGATCCGTCGCATTCCAGCCCGACAGCAGACGAGCCCGCTCCTCGATACCCAGCAGCTCGATCCGGCCCACCGCCTGCGACGGATCCGACACCACCGACCCCAGCAGCCGCACCAGCCGCGATACCAGACCCTCCGCCGTCTCCCGGTCGAACAGGTCCGTGCTGTATTCCAGCATTCCTTCCAGCCCCGCCTCCCGGCCCTCCGGATCGCGCTGCTCCCACAGGCTAACACTGAGGTCGAACCGCGATACCCCGAGCTCAGCCGTCGTCGCCGTCACCTGCAGCCCGGAGAGGTGGACAGTCGGGACGCTTTCGCTCTGAAACGCCAGCCAGACGCGAAAGAACGGGTATTGGGTCAGCGACCGCGTGGGGTTGAGGGCTTCGACCAGG
>NZ_VCCH02000349.1 GCF_005938675.2 Mycobacterium sp. KBS0706 | reverse complement strand
CTCAGCGCCTCGCGCCAGTGCCGCAGCTGCCCCGACATCTCGCTCCCGGGATCCGTCTCCTCTCCCAGGACCTCACGCTGCCACAGCGTATAGTCCGCATACTGCACCGGCAGCTCCGGCCACCCCGGCGCCGCACCCTGGCGCCGCGCCCCATATGCCCGGCCAAGGTCCCGCGCCAGCGGCGCCAGCGACGACCCGTCACCGGCAATGTGGTGCACCGTCAGCAGCAGCACATGCTCCCGATCCCCCAGCTTGAACAGCTCCGCCCGCAACGGCGGCTCATGCTCCAGGTCGAACTCGTGACGTGCCCCAGCCCTCACCAGATCCCGGACCTCGCCCTCCGTCGCCGCCCTCACCGTCAGCACCGGATCCGCGCTCTCCAGCACCTCCTGCCACGGCACGCCCCCCTCCTCCGCGAACACCGTCCGCAGGCTCTCGTGACGCGCCACCACATCCCCCAGCGCCTGCTCCAGCGCCCTCCGGTCCAGC
>NZ_VCCH02000035.1 GCF_005938675.2 Mycobacterium sp. KBS0706 | reverse complement strand
TGGGGATGGGAATTGGGTTCGCTCGCCGCGAACCTAACCACCGAAACCTGAATGCTCTTTTGCCTCTCCCGCTTGCGGGAGAGGTCGGAGGCGCTTGCGCCTCCGGGTGAGGGGGTTTTGTCGAGGCCGGGACCCGCCCTCACCCGGTCGTCCTTCGGACGCCCGGCCTCTCCCGTAAACGGGAGAGGCAACCCACAACCATCGCGGCGAGAAGGCGACGCCATCCCTGCGAGACGCGGCTCACCGCGCCGGCGCGGTCCAATCGGCGAAGCCCTGGCCCGACTCTGCCAGGCGGCGCAGCAGCGGCGCCGGGGCCAAAGCCGGCTCACCGCGAGCGGCGAAGGCCTCCAGCCGGGCCGCCACGGTGTTCAGCCCGACCTGATCGGCGTAGAACATCGGGCCGCCGCGCCAGGCCGGCCAGCCATAGCCGTTGATCCAGATCGCGTCGATGTCGCCGGGGCGGGCGGCGATGCCCTCCTCCAGGATTCGGGCGCCCTCATTGACCATCGGATAGACCAGCCGCTCGACGATCTCCTCGGCCGGGATCGGGCGGCGGGTGACGCCCAGCCGGGCCGAGACCTGCTGCAGCAGCGCCTCCACCTCCGGGTCGCGCACGCCGCTGCGGGCGCCTTCGGGATAGAGGTAGTAGCCGCGGCCGGCCTTCTGGCCCAGGCGCCCGGCCTCGCACAGCGCGTCGGCCACCGGCGCCGCCTGGCCCAGCGACTTGCGGTTGCGCCAGGCGATGTCCAGCCCGGCCAGGTCGCTGACGGCAAAGGGCCCCATGCGGAAGCCGAAGCCGGTCAGGGCGGCGTCGACCTCATGCGGCAGCGCGCCCTCGATCAGCAGCCGCTCGGCCTCCTGGGTGCGGCGGGCCAGCATGCGGTTGCCGACGAAACCGCGGCAGACCCCGACCACCACCGGCACCTTGCCCAGCCGCTTGCCGAGGTCGAGAGCCGTCGCCAGCACCTCCGGCGCGGTCGCCTTGCCGCGCACCACCTCCAAGAGGCGCATGACATTGGCCGGGCTGAAGAAGTGCAGCCCCAGCACGTCGCCGGGGCGGCCGGTCGCGGCGGCGATCGCATCGACGTCGAGATAGGAGGTGTTGGTGGCCAGGATCGCGCCGGGCCTGGCCACCCGGTCCAGCGTGCCGAAGATCTGGTGCTTCAGGTCCATGTCCTCGAAGGCGGCCTCGACCACGACGTCGGCGTCGGCCGCGGCCTCCAGCCCGACCTTGCCGGTCACCAGCGCCAGGCGGTGGGCCTCGTCCTCCGCCGACAGGCTGCCGCGCTTGACCGAGGCGGCATAAGTGCCGGCGATGCGGTCCAGGCCGCGGGCCAGCAGCTCCCCGCCGGTCTCGATCACGGTCACCGGAATGCCGGCATTGGCGAAGCACATGGCGATGCCGGCGCCCATGGTGCCGGCGCCGATCACCGCGGCCCGGCGGATCGGCCGCAGCACCAGGTCCTTCGCCAGCCCCGGCACGCGGGCGGTCTCGCGTTCGGCGAAGAAGGCGTAGCGCAGGGCCTTGGACCGGTCGTCGGCGACCAATGCGACGAACCGGGCGCGCTCCAGCGCCTGCCCGGCCTCGAACGGTTCGGTGAAGCTGGCGCGCACCGATTCGGCCAAAGCGGCGATGTTCGGCAGGTCCGGGCTGCGCTTCAGCGCCTCGGCGGCCGCCTGCTCGAAAGCCTCGCGGCCGCCCGGCGCCAGCTGCCGGTCGAGGTCGCGGGTCCGTCGGATCGTGCCGGCGAGCTCCAGCGCCTTGGCCTTGGCCGCCGCCAGCAGGTCGCCCTCGGCCACAGAGTCGACGATGCCGAGCCGCAGCGCCTCGGCGGCGGAGACGGGGGCGCCGTCGGCCATCAGCTTGAAGGCCGGGGCGGCGCCGATCAGCCGCGGCAGCCGCTGGGTGCCGCCGGCGCCGGGGATCAGCCCCAGCTTGACCTCGGGCAGGCCCAGCTTCGCCGCCGGGCCGGCGATGCGGGCGTGGCAGCCCAGCGCTACCTCCAGCCCGCCGCCCAGCGCCGCCCCGCCAATCGCGGCGACGATCGGCTTGCCGACCGAATCGAGGGTGTCGATGACCTCGGGCAGGGATGGCGGCGCCGGCGGCTTGCCGAACTCGCTGATATCGGCGCCGGCGATGAAGGTGCGGCCCTCGGCGGCGATGACGATGGCGCGCACCGCCGGGTCGGCATCGGCGCGGCGCACCGCCTCGGCCAGTCCGGCGCGGATTCCGGCGTCCAGCGCGTTCACCGGCGGGCTGGCGATGGTGACGACGGCGACGCCGTCCTCGACCGCGTAACGCACCTTCTCCATCGATCTTCCCCATTCGGCGGATCACATCAGCACGACCTTCGGTATAGGCGATGTCATTGATCCGCAAGCCGGATGGTATAGGCTTCGCATCCTGTTCCTCGGCGCAGCAGGCGGGGCCCATGGCTCGGCATGACGGGAAAACCAAGATCGGACGGAAGGCGGCGCTGATGGCGCTGGCCCTGCTGCTGCCGGGGCCGGCCTCGGCCGGCGACTGCATGGCCCGCGCCGCGCTGCAGGCCGGGGTGCCGACCGAGCTGATCCTGGCGATGTCCTATGTCGAGACGCGCTGGCGGCAGGAGGCGGTGAACGCGGCCAACGGCAACGGCAGCGAGGATGTCTGCATGATGCAGATCAACTCGGTGCATTATCCCCGGCTGGCGGCGCTCGGCGTCACCCGCGAGGCGCTGCTGGCGGACCGCTGCGTCTGCCTGCTGGTCGGCGGCGAGATCCTGCGCGAGATGCGCGCCGCCACCGGCGGGACCGACATCTGGTCCGCCGTCGCCGCCTACAATGCCGGTCCGGAGAACCTGGCGGCCGGCCGCCCCTACGCCGACCAGGTCCGCCGAGTGTACGAGGCGATCCACGTCATTCAGGGGCAGTGACCGCGGGTCGAGCGGATCGGCCGGTGCCAACCCCCTCACCCGAAATCGCTGCGCGATTTCGACCTCTCCCCGGGGAGAGGTGACGTTTCCCTCTCCTTGGGGAGAGGGAGGGGCCCAGCCCGTTGGGGCCGGGAGGGTGAGGGGGGCTCCGGCCTCGATCGGTCGTGCTTACTGCGCGATCTCCCAGGTCACGGTCACCCGCGCGGTGAACTCGCTCTCGCCGGCCTCGACCGGGACGGGGGCGGATTTGGCCATGGCATAGCCGGCCATCATCGGGCGCGGGGGCTCGGCGCCCGGCTCGGCGATCGCCAGGATGCGGCCCAGCTTCACCCCTGCGGCCTTGGCGATCAGCTCGGCCTTGCGCCTGGCGTCGGCCACCGCCGCCTCGCGCGCCTTGTCCAGCACCGGCGCCGGGTCGGCCAGGCCGAAGCCGACGCCGTCGATCTGGTTCGAGCCGGTGGCGACCGCGGTGTCCAGCACGGCGCCCAGCTTGGTCAGGTCGCGCACGCGCACGGTCACCTGGTTGCGCACCTCGTAGCCGTCGATCTTCGGCGCCTCGCCCGAGCCTTCCTTCGGGGCGGCGTAGCGCGGCTGCACCGAGAAGCCGCTGGTCTGCAGGTCGGCGGCCTGGATGCCGGTCTTCTTGAAGGCATCGATCAGCGCGGCCATCGCCTTGCTGTTGGCGTCCACCGCCTCGCGCGCGGTCTGGCCCTCGCTGGTGACGCCACTGGTGATGCTGGCCTGGTCGGGCGCGGCGCTGGCGCTGCCTTCGCCGGTCAGGGACAGAGTCTGGGCGACAGCCTCGGCCGCAAGGGCCGGCGCCGTCGCGGCAATGGTGGCCGGCGCGGCGGCGGCGGCCAGCAGGGCGGCGGCGAGCAGGCTGGAGCGGAAGCGGTTCATGGTCGTTTCCCGGATGGGTTGTGGTTGCGGCGGAGTAGAGGGGCGAATTGCGACGATGACAAGGCAGGTATCGGGTCCCATAGGCATCGGCTCCGGGCCGGGGTAGAAGGGGAACCTGGACGGAGGAAACAACAAATGACGGCCGACTTCATCCTGCCGCGCGATGCCGATCTCGGGCTGCGCCGGATCGCCAACCGCACCGGCCTCGCCGCCGCCCTGCTGCCGAACGGCGCGCTGTTCGCCCTGTCGCACCGGGCGGATGAGAAGAGCGACCCGGTGCTGGTCAACCAGGTGCTGGGGTCGCCGATCGCCGGCGGCATCGGCCGGCTGCTGCTGCGGCTCGGCGGCGGCCGGGTGGTCGAGGCGGTTGGGCCCGCGGCGCGGCTGCAGGCCGGCACCGGGCCCGACCGGTTCGTCTGGGCCGGCGAGGCCGAGGGCGTGGCGCATCGCGTCACGCTGTGGCTGGCGCCGGAGTCGGATCTCTGGCTGTGGCGGGTCGAGGTCGAGAACACGGGCGCGGCGGCGGCCGAGGTGTCGGCGGCGCTGCTGCAGGATATCGGCCTCGGCAGCCGCGGCTTCCTGATGAACAACGAAGCCTATGGCTCGCAATACACCGACCACCATGTCGCCCGGCATCCCAAGCTGGGCCCGGTGGTGATGAGCCGCCAGGCCCTGGCCCAGGGCGGCCGGTTTCCCTGGGTGGCGCATGGCTGCCTGGAGGGCGCGGCCGGCTTCGCAACCGATGCGGCGCAGAGCTTCGGCCCCGGCTTCCGCGACCGGGCCGAGGTGACCGGCGAGCTGCCGAGCGAGCGGCTGCAGCATGAGGTCGCCTGCCCGGCCATCGCCTCGGCCCCCGCGGCGCTGGCGCCCGGCGCCAAGGCGGGCTGGAGCTTCTTCGGCCTGTTCGTGCCCGACCACAAGGCGGCATCGGACGATGGCGACCTTGCGGTGGTGGAGCAGGCGCTGCAGGCCGCCGAAGCCTTCCGCCCGGCCGAGGTGGCGCTGGAAACCCCGGTGCGCGGCCTGCTGCAGGATGCGCCGCCGCTGGTGGCCGAGGATCTCGACGCCGCTGCGCTGGATCGCCTGTGGCCGGCCCGGCGGCTGGAGGAGCGGCGCGACGGGGCGCTGCAATCCTTCTTCGTCGATGAGGGCGACCTGAACCGCCACATCGTGCTGCGGGCCAAGGAGCGCGACCTGCGCCGCCGCCACGGCGCGCTGCTGCGCTCCGGCGCGGCGCTGCTGCCGACCGACGATCTGCTCTGCGCCACGGTCTGGGCTCATGGCGTCTTCGCCGCCCAGCTGACGGTCGGCAACACCTCGTTCCACAAGCTGTTCTCGGTCTCGCGCGACCCCTACAACATCACCCGCGCCTCCGGCCTGCGCATCCTGGTGGATGCGGGCGAGGGCTGGCGCCTGCTGTCGGTGCCCTCGGCCTTCGAGATGGGGCTGGCGGAGGCCCGCTGGATCTACCGCTTCGGCGGCCGCACCGTGACCGTCCGCGCCGCCGTCTCCGGCGCCGATACGGCGATGCAGTGGCGGGTGGAGGTGGCGGGCGCGCCGTGCCGCTTCCTCGTCCTCGGCCATCTCGTGCTCGGCGAGCGCGAGCTGGAGCAGGCCGGGCGGGTGTCGATCGACGCGACGGCCAAGCGCATCGCCTTCCGCCCCGACCCGGACTGGCTGTGGGGCCAGCGCTACCCCGACTCGATCTACCACCTGGTGACCCCGACCCCCGAGGCGATCGAGGCGATCGGCGGTGACGAGTTGCTCTATGCCGACGGGCAGGGACGCGGCGGCGGGTACATCGCGCTGCGCACCGGCGCGGTCGCCGGCTTCGGCTTCGCCGTCACCGGGTCGCTGACCGATCCCACTGCGGCTGCCGCTTTGGCCGACCGCTACGCCGCCGGCGTGTCCTTCGACGAGATGCTGGGCTCGGCCAACGCCCATTGGGCGGAGGCGACGCGCGGCCTGCGGGTCACCGGCGGCGGGTCCGAGGGCGCGGCGCTGGACGCCGCCTTCCCCTGGCTGGCGCATGACGCGATGATCCACCTGACCGTGCCGCACGGGCTGGAGCAGTACACCGGCGGCGCCTGGGGCACCCGCGACGTCTGCCAGGGCGCGCTGGAGTTCCTGCTGGCGCTGGAGCACGACGCCGCGGCGAAGCAGGTGCTGCGCACCGTCTTCGCCCAGCAATACGAGGGCCGGGGCGACTGGCCGCAATGGTTCATGCTCGAGCCCTACGCGCCGATCCAGGACCGGCACGCCCATGGCGACGTCATCGTCTGGCCGCTGAAGGCGCTGTGCGACTACGTCGAGGCCACGGGCGACATGGCCTTCCTGGACGAGCCGGTGGCCTGGCGCAACGAGCAGGATTTCACCCGCACCGAGCGCCGCGACCCGGTCTCGGCCCATATCGACCGCATCGTCGCGGTGGTGCAGGAGCGGTTCATCCCCGGCACGCGGCTGCTGCGCTACGGCGAAGGCGACTGGAACGATTCGCTGCAGCCGGTCGACCCGCATCTGCGCGACTGGATGGTCAGCGCCTGGACCGTCGCCCTCCTGATCCAGCAGCTCGGCCGCTGGGCCGGGGTGCTGGACCATGCCGGCCGGTCGGCCAAGGCGCGAGAGATCGAGGCCCTGGCCGGGTCGATGCATTGGGACCTGCAGCGCCACCTGGTGCGCGACGGGGTGCTGGCCGGCTATGCCGTGTTCAACCCCGACGGCACCGTGGCCGAGCTGCTGCTGCATCCGGACGACACCCGCACCGGCCTGCACTATTCGCTGCTGCCGATGAAGCGGGCGCTGATCGCCGGGCTGTTCGCGGGCGAGGCGGTCGAGCGCCATCTCGGCCTGATCCTCGAGCACCTGACCTTCCCCGACGGCATCCGGCTGATGGACCGGCCGGTGACCTACCATGGCGGGGTGGAGACCCTGTTCCGCCGGGCCGAATCCGCCGCCTTCTTCGGCCGCGAGATCGGGCTGATGTACACCCACGCCCATCTCCGGGCCGGCGAGGCGATGGCGGCGCATGGCGAGGCCGACGCGGTGTGGCGGATCCTCTTGCAGGCCAGTCCGGTGGCGTCGACCGAGGTGGTGCCGAACGCGACGCCGCGCCAGCGCAACGCCTATTTCAGCTCCAGCGACGCCGCCTTCGCCGACCGCTATGCGGCCGGCGCCGACTGGGCCCTGGTGAAGCAGGGGGCGATCGCCACCGATGGCGGCTGGCGGGTCTATTCCAGCGGGCCCGGCCTGACCACCAACCTGATGCTGTGCCACGTCTTCGGCCTGCGCCGCAGCTTCGGCGAGCGGTTCACCGATCCGCTGCTGCCCTCCGCCCATGCGGATCTGGCGGTGGAGCTGGTGCGGGGCGGTGAGCGAAGGCGCTTCGGTCGGGTTTGATCGGGCGGAGCGGCCGCAAGATTCAGATTGCCGGCACCGGCACCTCCGGGGCCTGATGCCGGGATGACCTTCGCCGATCCCGTCCCTCCGATCACTGCCGGCCGGATCGACACGCCGCTGGGCCCGATGCTGGTCCTGGTGGATGCCGCCGGCGCCCTGGTCGGCCTCGATTTCGAGGGGTCCGACGGCACGCCGACCTTCAGCCAGCGGCGCCTGGCGCGGGAAGGGCTGCAGACGGGGCCGGCCGACCCCGAGGCCATCCGCCCGGTCGCGGACCAGCTGGCCGAATACTTCGCCGGCCGGCGCCGGGTGTTCGACCTGCCGATGGCGCCCTTCGGCACGCCGTTCCAGCGCCGGGTCTGGGCGGCGCTCTGCGACATCCCCTGCGGCACCGCCCTGACCTATCGCGACCTGGCGCAGCGCCTCGACCGGCCGCAGGCGGCCCGCGCCGTCGGCGCCGCCAACGGCGCCAACCCGATCTCGGTGGTGGTGCCCTGCCACCGCCTGGTCGGCAGCGACGGCACACTGACCGCCTATGGCGGCGGCCTGCACCGCAAGGCGGCGCTGCTGGAGCTGGAAGGGGCGAGGCCGCCAGCGCTGGTGCTGGCGGTCTGAGCCCTCTCGCTTCACAGTCCTCACCTGTGGTTCACTGCCGCCACGACGACGTTCCTCGGGGGAGGACCATGACCACGCCGCGCTTCATCCTGCACCATGCGCCGCGCTCCCGTTCCAGCCGCATCCTGTGGCTGATGGAGGAGACGGGGGTACCGTTCGAGGTCGCCCAGCACGATTTCGCCAAGGCGACGCACAAGGACCCCGCCTATCTCGCCATCAACCCGGCCGGCAAGGTGCCGACGCTGATCGACCGCGGCCCGGCGGGCGACTGGTCGCCGCCGGCGGTGGTGACCGAGAGCGCCGCGATCTGCGCCTATGTCGCCGACGTCCTGCCCGAGGCCGGGCTGGCGCCGCCGGTCGGCTCGCGTGAGCGCGCCGCCTATGCCAGCTGGATCGGCTACTGCCCCTCGGTGCTCGAGCCGGCGCTGTCCGATTCGGTGTTCCCGCGCCGGGAGGAGCCGCCGGCCAGCACCCTCGGCTGGTGCCCCTTCCCCGAAGCGCTGCGGCGGGTCGAGACGGCGCTGCAGGCCGGCGGGCCCTATCTGCTCGGCGCCCGGTTCAGCGCCGCCGACGTGCTGATAGGGTCGCTGCTGCAATGGCTGCAGGGCTGGGGCAAGCTGCCGGAGAACCCGACGCTGGCGGCCTATCTCGCCACGCTGGCCGCCCGCCCGGCGGTGCAGCGGGCCCAGGCCCGGGACGCGGCGCAGAGCGCGGCATGACGATCCGGTCCATCGCCGCCGCCGCGGCGGTCGCCGCCGCGCTGCTCGCCGGCCCCGCCCAGGCGCAGACGCCGCATCCCTGCGCCGGCGACGCGGTCGAGCATGCCCGCAAGCTGCTGGCGTTCCATTTCGACGACGACACGGCCGACATGACGGTCGACGAGGCCATCAAGCCGGTGGGCACGGTCAAGGCGCTGCGGGGCGAGGGCCGCTTCGACGTGCTGGAGGTCTGGGGCTTCATCTACAAGGCGCAGTACCGCATGCATTTCCTCTACGCCCAGATCCCCGGCGACTGCGTGCTGATGGGGCAGGAAATCCTGGAGGCCAGCGATCCTTACTGAATCCGTCCGGCTGCGCCCCGCCGTCGCGGCCGATGCGCCTGCCATCGCCGCGCTGCATGTCGCGGTCTGGCGCGACACCTATCGCGACCTGGCGCCGCCCGAGGCCGCGGCCGCGCTCGACGTGGCGCGCCGCCAGGCCCGCTGGGAGGCGACCCTGGCCGATCCGGCACAGACCGCCCTCGTCGCCGAGATCGACGGCGCGCTGGCTGGCTTCGGCTTGGCCGGGCCGCCCGGCGACCCTGCCTTCGGCGACCGGGGCGAGGTGAAGTACCTCTATGTCGGCCGCGATTTCGCCCGCCGCGGCATCGGCCGCCGCCTGCTCGCCGCCCTGGCGTCGGCGCTGGCCGACCAGGGCTATGCCGCGCTCGGCCTCGGCGTCGTGGTCGGCAACGACCCGGCGATCGCCTTCTACGAGGCCCAGGGCGGTCGCCGCGCCGGCGCCTACACCGATCCCGGCCCACTCTGGCGCTCGCCCAACCTGCTCTACGCCTGGGACGACCTGACGGCGCTGGCGGGGAGGGGGTAGCGCCTACTCGAACCGCAGCCGCTCGACCAGGAAGTCGATGAAGGCGCGCACCCGGGCCGGCATGGTGCCGCGGCCCAGGAACACGGCGTGGATCTCCTCCACCTCGTGCGGGTCATGCTCCGGCAGCAGCTCGATCAGCCGGCCGGCGGCGAGGTCGTGCCCGACATGGTACCGGGCGGTGCGGCCGATCCCCATCCCGGCCAGCACCGCCTGGCGCAGCGTCTCGCCGTTGTTGACCACCAGCGGCCCGGTCACCTGCATCGGCTTCGGGCCGTCCGGTCCGCCCAGAACCCAGTCGGTGAAGCTGCGCCGGTAATTGAAGGTCAGGCAGTCGTGGCCGGCCAGGTCGGCCGGGGTCCGCGGCATGCCGCGCCGCTCGAGATAGGAGGGCGCGGCGATCAGGATCCGTCGGCTGACGCCCAGCCTGCGGGCCTGCAGGCCGCTGTCGCGCAGCGGCCCGTGGCGGATGGCGATGTCGGTGCGCTCGGCCAGGATGTCGACCACCTCGTCGGTCAGGCTGACATCCAGCGTCACCGCCGGGAAGCGGGCGCGGAACTCCGGCAGCAGCGGCACCACGCAATGCGTACCGAACGGGATCGAGGCGCTGATCCTGAGCCGCCCGCGCGGCGCCGAGGAGCCGGAGACGCCGGCCTCGGCCTCGGCGATGTCGGCCAGGATGCGGCTGGCCTGCTCGTAGAACAGGTCGCCCTCGGGTGTCGGCCGCAGGCTGCGGGTGGACCGGGCCAGGAGGCGCACCCCCAGCCGGTCCTCGAGCCGGCCGATCAGCTTGGCGACGGCCGACGGCGTCAGGCCGAGGCGGCGGGCGGCGGCGGAGAAGCTGCCTTCCTCCACCACCCGCACGAAGACTTCCATTTCACCGGAACGGTTGATGTCCATTGGCGGTTCTCCGCTGGGGTGCTGCGGTTTGGTGCTACGAAATCTTCAGATTCAAGATTTCAGCCGTCGAGGGTGGATTCGGACACCACGTGCTGTCATGCTGCGGTGCATCAAAACTGGTTTCGAGGTGCTGCCGGCCCGTGCGACTGGGCCGCTCAATGGAAGGGATCCCCCATGTCCAGAATCCTGATCGAGCAGGACGGCGTGCAGCGCAAGGCCAGCGCGACGTTCTTCCGCGGCGAGACGACGAACTTCTACCCGAGCGACACGTCGCTCGAGCGCAACAGCGTCGTCTCCGACTACTTCGCCAAGGGCTGGATGCCGGCGGAGCGGTTCGTGACCAAGGACACGCCGATCGTCGCCTTCGGCTCGTGCTTCGCCGACAACATCAGCCGCTACCTGCACAAGGCCGGCTTCAACATCCTGACCAAGCGCGACAACCTCGCCTATGTCTCGAACATGGGCGACGGCATGGTCAACACCTTCGCCATCCGCCAGCAATTCGAATGGGCCTGGCTGGGCAAGACGCCGCAGGCCGAGCTGTGGCACGGCTACGACGCCGCCCAGTTCGGCTATGACGAGGCGGTGCGGCTGCGCACCAAGGCGCTGTTCGACGAGGCCGAGCTGTTCGTCATCACCCTCGGCCTGTCCGAGGTGTGGTACGACGAGCCGACCGGCGAGGTGTTCTGGCGGGCGGTGCCGAAGGACAAATACGATCCGGCGCGGCACAAGTTCCGGGTCACCAGCCATGCCGAGAATCTGGAGAACCTGCAGGCGATCCACGCGCTGATCCGGGCCTTCCGGCCGGATGCGGCGGTGCTGTTCACGGTGTCGCCGATCCCGCTGACCGCGACCTTCCGGCCGGTCACCTGCCTGTCGGCCAATGCGGTGTCGAAGGCGATCCTGCGCTCGGCGATGGACGAGTTCTTCCGCCGCAACGCGCCGAACGACCCGAAACTGTTCTATTTCCCGAGCTACGACATCGTCATGCACGGCTTCAGCCACCAGTGGCGGGACGACCGGCGGCACGTCTATTCGCATGTGCTCGACTTCAACATGAAGGTGTTCGAGCGCTACTACTGCCGGACCGAGATGGACGACGAGGCACTGCTGGCCTCGTTCCGCTACGCCCAGCGGCAGGACCGGCTGATCGGCCAGCTCGGCCATGGCGCGGTGGCGCTGCACGAGGCCGAGACGGCGGATGAGCGCAAGGCGGCGCGGGTGGCGGCGATCAAGCGGCAGCGCGAGCTGGAGCGGGCGAAGATCCGCGAGGAGCGGCGCCAGCAGCGCATCGCGGCGCGCCGTGCGGGCGCGGGCACGGCGATCGCGGCGGAGTAGGGTCTTCGGCATCTTGGAAGCCATGTCACAATTGATTGGCTTCTCCGAAGGATAGTCCAAGCCGGGTGCGGCGGCCATCTAGCGGTGAGCTTTCATCGCAAGGTGGCCGTCATGCCCGTTGCCCTCTATGCCCTCGCGGTCGGTGCCTTCGGCATCGGCCTCACCGAATTCGTGATCATGGGCCTGCTGATGGAGGTCGGGACCGACCTCGGTGTCTCGATCTCCATCGCCGGCCTGCTGATCAGCGGCTATGCGCTCGGCGTCGTCGCCGGCGCGCCGATCCTTACCACCCTGACCGGCCGGATGCCGCGGAAGTCCGTGCTGCTGGGGCTGATGGTGATCTTCACCCTCGGCAACCTGGCCTGCGCGGTGGCGCCCGACTACACGACGCTGATGGCGGCGCGGGTGCTGACCGCCTTCGCCCACGGCACCTTCTTCGGCGTCGGCTCGGTGGTCGCCACCGGCCTGGTGCCGGCGCAGAAGCGCGCCTCGGCCATCGCCATCATGTTCACCGGCCTGACCGTCGCCAACATCCTGGGCGTGCCCTTCGGCACCTGGCTGGGCCAGGGCTTCGGCTGGCGCGCCACCTTCTGGGCGGTGACCGCGGTCGGCCTCGCCGCGCTGGCCGTGATCGCCGTCGCCGTGCCCAGGGACGAGGCGCCGGCCGAGCAGTCGGACTGGCGGCAGGACCTGAAGGTGCTGGCGCGCCGGCCGGTGCTGCTGGGCCTCTTGACCACCGTGCTGGGCTTCGCCGCCGTCTTCGCCGTCTTCACCTATATCGCGCCGATCCTGACGCAGATCACCGGCGTGTCGGAGCAGGCGGTGTCGCCGATCCTGCTGGTGTTCGGCGGCGGCCTGGTGGTCGGCAACCTGCTGGGCGGCAGATTCGCCGACCGCTGGCTGGTGCCGACGGTGCTGGGCAGCATGCTGGTCCTGGCCGTGGTGCTGGGGCTGATGACCTTCGCCGTGCACAGCATCGTGCTGACCGTGATCTTCGTCGGCCTGCTCGGCGCCGCCGGCTTCGCCACCGTCGCGCCCTTGCAGATGTGGGTGATGGAGAAGGCGGAAGGTGCCGGCCAGAGCCTTGCCTCCAGCTTCAACATCGCCGCCTTCAACCTCGGCAATGCTCTGGGCGCCTGGCTCGGCGGCCAGGTGATCGAGCACGGGCCCGGCCTCGGCGCGGTGCCCTGGGTGGCGGCGCTGGTGCCCCTGGTCGGCGTCGCGGTGGCCATGGTCAGCCTGCGGCTCGACCGCCGCGCCCCGGCCCTGGTCCCCGCGGCGGATTGCGCGTCCTGATCAGGCAAAACGGCCCGCCGGTCACCCCGGCGGGCCGCTTTCGTCTCACGCCGTGGCCCGGCTCGGCTGCGGCACGATACTGTCGCCGGTGTCGGTCAGCGCCATCTGTCGCTCGCGCTCAACCATGTAATCGCGGGTGATCGGCACGGTGTCGATGCGCTTGGCGAATTGCAGCTGGAAGATCACTGTGGTGCGGTAGCGGAAGCCGACCTCGCACAGCGCCAGGTAGAACTCCCACATCCGGCAGAAGCGCTCGTCGTAGAGCTTCGCCGCATCGGCCCGACGGGCCATGAAGCGCTCGCGCCAATGCCGCAGCGTCTCGGCGTAGTGGATGCGCAGGACCTCGACATCGGTGATGGTGAGGCCGTGGCGTTCCGCCATCGTCGCCAGCTCCGACAACGTCGGCAGGTCGGCGCCCGGGAAGATGTACTTGCGGATGAACGGGTTGATCGGGCCCGGCATGTCGGAATAGCCGATCGAGTGGATCAGCGCGACGCCGTCATCGGCCAGCAGGCTGTCCAGCTTGGCGAAGAACTCGGCGTAGTTGCGCTTGCCGACATGCTCGAACATGCCGACCGAGACGATGCGCTGATAGGGCCCGGCTTCCTGGCGGTAGTCGCGCAGGTGGAACTTCGCCCGGTCGGCCAGCCCGGCCGCGGCGGCCCGGGCCGTGCTGAGCTTGTGCTGCTCGGTGCTCAGGGTGACGCCGGTGACGTCGGCTCCGGTCTCGCGCGCCAGGTACAGGCCGAGCCCGCCCCAGCCGCAGCCGATGTCCAGCGTCTTCAGCCCCGGCTTGTCGAACAGCAGCTTGGCGGCGATGTGCCGCTTCTTGTTCAGCTGCGCCGTCTCCAGGCTGTCCTGGGGGGTGGCGAAATAGGCGCAGGAATACTGGCGGTCGGCGTCGAGGAACAGGTCGTACAGCTCGGCCGACAGGTCGTAGTGATGGGCGACGTTCTGCTGCGCCTTGCCGACCGGGTTGTACTGCTTCAGCCCGCGGGTCACCCGCTCGATCAGCGCCAGCCAGCCATGGCGGTCGACCTTGAAGTTCCGCGCCACCAGCGCCAGGAAGTCGTAGAGCGAACCCTCCTCGACGGTCAGCTGGCCGTCCATATAGGCCTCGCCCAGCGCCAGGCCCGGATTCAGCGCCAGGGTATAGGCCAGGCGCGGCGATTTCAGCCGGATCACGGCCCGGGGCGGCGAGGCGTCGCCGATCATGTGGACCCGGCCGGCGGCGTCGATCACCCGCAGGCTGCCATCCCGGACGATGGATTTCAGAAGTGCGATGAACATCCTGCCCAAATCTCTCGTTCGTCGCCGCCTGGCGCGGGTCGAACGCAGCCCGTGCGGGCATGGCGGGCGATCCGGAGGCCGGGGCGATTCCCTGTCCAAGGGCAAAGTTGGATCATGCCTGGGAACATTTGTGTACCCTTTTTGTCAAATCCGCCGATCAGGCCTGGCGGATCTCCGGCACCAGCGCCGCCGCCTGGCGCAGCTCCGCCACGAAGCGCCGGTGCTCCGCTTCCTGTGCGGCCGGGTCGGGCAGCCGCAGCAGGTAGGATGGGTGGACCGTGACCAACCCCGGCAGGTCGTCGCGGAAGCGCAGCGGCCGGCCGCGCAGCGCCGACAGCGGCCCGGCATGGCCGGACAGCGACCGGGCCGCGGTCGCCCCCAGCGCCACCGCCAGGCGCGGCCGGATCAGGCTCAATTCCCGCTCGACCCACCAGCGGCAGGCCTCGACCTCGCCGCTGTTCGGGCGCTGGTGGATCCGGCGCTTGCCGCGCACCTGGTATTTGAAGTGCTTCACCGCATTGGTGACGTAGATCCGGGCGCGGTCGATCCCGGCCTCGGCCAGGGCCCGCTCGAATAGCTGGCCCGCCGGGCCGACGAAGACCCGGCCGGCCAGGTCCTCCTGGTCTCCCGGCTGCTCGCCGAGGAAGACGACCGGCGCGTCCGGCGGCCCCTCGCCGAACACCGGCTGGGTCGCCGGGCCGTGCAGCGGGCAGCGGCGGCAGGCGGCGATCTCCGACGCCAGCCCGGCCAGGGTGCCGGCAGGGCCGGGCTCGTGCAGGCCCGGCGCCGGGATGGCCTTGCGCGGCGGCTCGGCCGTCGCCGCGATCATCGCCCGGGTGCGGGCCGGGGCGCCGTCCAGCAGCTCGGGAATCAGCCCGGCCTCCGGCAGGTTGCGCCAGTAGCGCTTCGGCATTTCCGACCGCATCATCACCGGATTGGCCCGCGCCGGGTTGAAGGTGGCGGCGTAGTAGCGGCGCCAGGCATCCTCCAGCGAATCCTCGTCCGGCGCATCCTCGCGCCGCATGCCCGGGCCGATGTCGAGCGCCCCGCCATCCCAGTGCAGCGACCCGTCCGGGGTCAGGATCGACCAGCGCATCGCCGCGAAGCGGCCGATGAAGAAGGGGGCGGCCCGGCGCAGGATATAATGTTCCGGCTCGAACCAGGCGACGAAGCGCTCTGCCCCGTCCGTCTCGATCCGGCGGAAGCGCAGGAAGGCGGTCATCCGGTGCTCGTCGCGGTCGACCGCGCCGGCCATCCGTTCCAGCCGCCGGACCAGCGGGTTGGTCGCATCCTGCAGCAGGCTGCGTTCACCGTGCCCCAGCCGCCACAGCGCGATGTAGAGCAAGGCAAAACGCTCGGGGTCGCGATGGCAGATCACCGGCTCCGCCAGCTCATGGAACCGCTTCGGCACGCTCAGTGGCGGCGCTTTGGTGTCGTCCGGCACCGGATTGCCGAAGGGCAGCGCGACCTCCTCTCCTTCCTGCCAGGACACGGTCTCCGGCGCCGCGCCGGCGGCGATCAGGCCGCGGGCCGCCTGGCGAAACGCGTCGAGATCGTCGGGACAGGCGAGGCGGACCGTGCGCATCAGGCGAACAGCGACAGCTGGGTCGGCGGCGCCAGCCAGGCCCGCAGATCGGCCCGGTCCAGCAGCCGGGTGGGGCAGTGATCGGCCGCGACGATGAAAGGCAAGGCGCGCTTCAGCCCGCCGGTCAGCCGCGCCAGGTCGGCCAGCCGCAGCGCGTGGATCCGGCGCGCCTCGACGATGCGGTCGACCGTCCGTGCGCCCAGGCCGGGCACGCGCAGCAGCAGGCCGCGTTCGGCCCGGTTGACGTCGACCGGGAAGCGGTCGCGGTGGCGCAGCGCCCAGGCCAGCTTCGGGTCGACCGCCAAGTCCAGCATGCCGTCCGGGGCGCCGGCCAGGATCTCCTCCGCCGCGAAGCCGTAGAAGCGCATCAGCCAGTCGGCCTGGTACAGCCGGTGCTCGCGCTGCAGCGGCGGCGCCTTGGCCGGCAGCGCGCGGCTCGCCTCCGGGATCGGGCTGAAGGCGGAGTAGTAGACGCGCTTCAGCCGGTAGCCGGCATAGAGGCCGGCGACGGTGCCCAGGATGGCGCCGTCATCGGCTCCGTCGGCGCCGACGATCAGCTGGGTGCTCTGCCCGGCGGGGGAGAAGCGGGGCGCCTTCGGCTCGGCCTCCGCCTCGTCAATCCCCAGCCGCAGCCGGCCCATGGCGCCGCGGATGGTGCGGCTGCGCTTTTCCGGCGCCAGCCGGGTCAGCCCGTCCTCGGTCGGCAGCTCGATGTTGATCGACAGCCGGTCGGCGTAGCGGCCGGCGGCGGCCAGCAGCTCCGGGCTCGCCTCCGGGATCGTCTTGAGATGGATGTAGCCGCGGAAGCCGTGCTCCTGCCGCAGCCGGCGCGCCACCTCCACCAGCTGCTCCATGGTGTGGTCGGCGGAGCGGATGATGCCGGAGGACAGGAACAGCCCTTCGATGTAGTTGCGCCGGTAGAAGCCGATGGTCAGCTTCACCACCTCATCGACGGTGAAGCGGGCGCGGCGGACATTGCTGGTCCGCCGGTTGATGCAATAGGCGCAGTCGTACTGGCAGAAATTGGTCAGCAGGATCTTCAGCAGCGACACGCAGCGTCCGTCCGGCGTGTAGGAATGGCAGATGCCGCGGGCGGAGGTGGAGCCCAGCCCCTTGCCATCCCGCGAATCGCGGGTCGCGGCGCCGGAGGAGGCGCAGGACACGTCGTATTTCGCGGCGTCCGCCAGGATCTCCAGCTTGGCGTCGGTGGTCATGGCTCGGCTCATGTTGCTAATTTGTTCTGATCTCCAAAAGAGTCAACGGCCGTGTTGTCGCGTTAGACTGAGGGCAGCGAATCCGCAGGAGAGACCCATGGCCGAGGTGGCCGACAACCCGGCGCTGAGCCGCTACGAGATGCTGGTCGACGGCGTCACCGCCTTCGTCGCCTATCGCCGCGACGGCGATGTGATCGAGCTGGTCCACACCGAGGTGCCGCAGGCGCTGTCCGGCCGCGGCGTCGGCACCGCCCTGGCGCGCGGCACGCTGGACCTGATCCGCGCCGCCGGGCTGACCATCCGGCCGCTCTGCCCGTTCATCGCCGCCTTCATCCAGCGCCATCCCGACTACGCGGACCTGGTCGCCGGCGATCGCGGTTGACGCTGTCCGCCGCAGCCCCGCAGATTGCCGGACAAGACTTCGGAAGCAAGAGGCGGTCATGGCGGAGCTGTGCGATCTCGATGCGGTGGAGCTGCGGCGCCTGATCGGGGTGGGGGAGGTCTCGCCGGTCGATCTGGTCGAGAGCTGCATCGCCCGGATCGAGGCCGCCGACCCGGCGGTCAACGCCATCACCGCCAAGGCCTATGACCGGGCCCGGGCCGAGGCGCGGGCAGCGGAGGCGGCGGTGCAGCGCGGCGACGCTCTCGGCCCCCTGCACGGGCTGCCGATCGGAGTGAAAGACCTCAGCGACACCGAGGGGCTGTTGACCGCTTATGGCTCGCCGCTGTTCGCCGACAATGTGCCGGCGGCCGACGAGCGGGTGGTGGCGGTGCTGCGCGACGCCGGCGCCATCGTGCTGGCCAAGACCAACACGCCGGAATTCGGCGCCGGCGCCAACACCCGCAACGAGGTGTTCGGGCCCACGCTCAACCCCTTCGACCATGAGCTGACCTGCGCCGGCTCCTCCGGCGGCTCGGCGGTGGCTCTGGCCTGCGGCATGGTCCCGCTGGCCACCGGCTCCGACCTCGCCGGCAGCCTGCGCACCCCGGCCGCCTATTGCGGCATCGTCGGTTTCCGCCCGACCCCGGGTCTGATCCCGACCGAGACCCGCGGCCATGGCTGGTCGCCGCTGTCGGTCGACGGGCCGATGGCGCGCAATGTGGCCGATGCGGCGCTGCTGCTGTCGGCCATGGTCGGCCATGACCCGCGCGACCCGCTGTCGCTTGGCGTCGAGGGCGAGCCCTTCCGCGCGCTCGACACGGTCGCTCTCGGCAGACTGACCGTCGCCTTCACCGAGGATCTCGGCTTCGCCCCGGTGGACAGCCGCGTCCGCCGCAGCTTCCGCGCCGCCCGCCAGGCGCTGGAGCCGGCGGTGGGCCGCAGCGTCGATTTTTCCGTCGACATGACCGGCGTCGACGAGGCCTTCGCCACGCTGCGCGCCGTCGGCTTCGTCGCCGGCCATCGCGAGAAGGTCGAGGCGACACCGGACAAGGTCGGGCCGAACGTCACCGCCAATGTCGCCGCCGGACTGAAGCTCGGCCTCGCCGACGTCGCCAGCGCGCTGACGGTGCAGACCCGCGTGGTTCGCGACGCCGATGCCTTCCTGGAAGGGGTCGACGTGGTGATCTGCCCGGTCGCCGGCCATCCGCCCTTCCCGTGGAAAGATTGGTACCCAGCGACGATCGACGGTGCCGCCTTGTCCAGCTACTTCCACTGGCTGGCGCTGGCCTACGGCCCGACCATGGCCGGGCTGCCCTCGGTGGCGCTGCCCTTCGGCCGCGACGAGACCGGCCTGCCCTTCGGCCTGCAGATCATCGGCCGCCGCCGCCGCGACCACGCGGTGCTGTCCGCCGCCCGCGCGATCGAGGCCTGGGCCGGGCGGAACGGCTTCGGCCGCGCGGTGCCGAAGGCCGCCTGACGATTTTTCGATCGGGCTTGTCACATCCGTGAAGACCGTCTCGTCTTGATGTCGAAGCCGCCCCGGTGGGTGGGTCCGATTTCAAGATGGGAATGCTTCGACCATGTCCGCTCGTCTCAACTACGCCGCCGCCGCCCCCGGTGCCATCAAGGCCCAGTATGGCGTGCACGTCTATCTCGAGGGCTGCGGCCTGCCGATGACCCTGCAGGAGCTGGTGTTCCTGCGGGTGTCGCAGATCAACGGCTGCGCCTATTGCCTCGACATGCATGCCAAGGCCCTGCGCAAGGAC
Source organism: Mycobacterium sp. KBS0706 (assembly GCF_005938675.2). Taxonomy (GTDB): domain Bacteria; phylum Pseudomonadota; class Alphaproteobacteria; order DSM-16000; family Inquilinaceae; genus Inquilinus. The sequence continues at coordinate 59,208 of NZ_VCCH02000035.1, read as the reverse complement.
GGCGAGGGCCAGCAGCGGCTGGACGCCGTCGCCGGCTGGCGCGAGGCGCACGGCCTGTTCAGCGCCCGCGAGCGGGCGGCGCTGGCCTGGGCGGAGGCCCTGACCCTGGTGGCCGAAACCCGCCAGGTGGCGGACGCGATCTACGACGAGGTGAAAGCGCAGTTCAGCGACCGCGAGCTTGTCGACCTGACCCTCGCCATCGGCTCGATCAACAGCTGGAACCGCCTGGCCGTGGGCTTCGCCCGGGGGCCGGAGCCGGACGCCGAGAGCGCGAAGGCCGCCGCGGCCTGAGGGAGTTGGAGACGAGCGTTTGCGTTACCTCTCCCGCGTGGCGGGAGGGGTACCTTGCTCTGGCTTTCATCCGAAGAACGGGAGGGCTTCCGACCATGTCCAAGCGACTCGACTGGGCCGCTGCGGCCCCTGGCGCCCGGAAGGCGCAGTACGGCGTGCATCTCTATCTGGAGAGCTGCGGCCTGCCCAAGGCCCTGATGCTGCTGATCGACCTGCGCGTATCGCAGATCAATGGCTGCGCCTTCTGCCTCGACATGCACGCCAAGGGGCTGCGCGAGGTCGGGGAGAGCCAGCAGCGGCTCGACTGCCTCGCCGGCTGGCGTGAGGCGCACGGGCTGTTCAGCGTGCGCGAACAGGCGGCGCTGGCCTGGGCCGAGGCGCTGACCCGCATTGCCGACACGCGGCAGGTGCCGGATGCGATCTATGAGGCGGCGAAGGCGCAGTTCAGCGATCGCGAGCTGACCGACCTGACGCTGGCCGTCTGCTCGATCAACAGCTGGAATCGGCTGGCGGTGGGCTTCGGCAAGGCGCCGGTGCCGGACGTGGAGAGCGAGCGGGCCGCCGCGGCCTGAGGGTTCGAGCCATCTGCAGGGTCCGATGGGCGGCTTCGGCCGCCCGTCGCTTTTTTCACGCCGTGATATCCGGCTTGCCTCGACGCATTTTGCACTGCAGCATCCCGGGTCCGGGACGACAGATCCCGTAGACTGGGAGTGCACCGAGGTGAGCGTTTCCGCCGCGATCCGGCGTATCACGATCCCGCAGCTCCGCGCCCGCAAGGGCCAGGAGCCGATCGTCGTGCTGACCGCCTACACCACGCCGGTGGCCCGGCTGCTGGACCCGCATGTCGACGCGCTGCTGGTCGGCGACAGCCTGGGCATGGTGGTGCACGGGCTGGACAGCACGGTCGGCGTCACGCTCGAGATGATGGCGCTGCACACCGCCGCCGTCCGCCGCGGCTCGGCTCGGGCCGCGATCATCACCGACCTGCCCTTCGGCAGCTACCAGGCCGCGCCAAGAGATGCCTTCGCCGCCTCCGCCCGGCTGATGGCCGAGGGCGCCTCCGCCGTGAAGCTGGAGGGCGGCGAGGAGATGGCGGAGACGGTCGCCTTCCTCACCGCCCGCGGCATCCCGGTGATGGGCCATGTCGGCCTGCTGCCGCAATCGGTCCATGTGCTGGGCGGCTACAACGCCCGCGGCCGGTCGGCGGAGGAGGCGGCGCGGATCCTGACGGCGGCTAAGGCGATGGCGGCGGCCGGCGCCTTCTCGCTGGTGATCGAGGGCACGGTCGAGCCGCTGGCCCGCCGGATCACCGAGGAGGTGCCGATCCCGACCATCGGCATCGGCGCCTCGGTAGCCTGCGACGGCCAGGTGCTGGTGACCGACGACATGCTGGGCCTGACCGGCGCCGCCACGCCGCGCTTCGTCCGCCGCTACGCCGATCTGGAGGCGGTGGTCACCGAGGCGGCGACGGGCTTCGCCGCCGATGTCCGCGCCCGGCGCTTCCCGGGCCCCGAGCATGTCTTCGCCGAGAAGAAACCGTCATGACCGATCCTGCCACCCCGCTGGTCGCCCGCACCGCGGCCGAGCTGCGCACTGCCGTCGCCGGCTGGCGGCGGGCCGGCGACCGCATCGGCCTGGTGCCGACCATGGGCGCGCTGCACCAGGGCCATCTGGAGCTGGCTGCGGCCCTGCGGAAGGCCGGGGCCGGCCGGGTGATGTTCAGCATCTTCGTCAACCCGGCCCAGTTCGGCCCGAAGGAGGATTTCAGCCGCTATCCGCGGCGCGAGGCCGAGGACCTGGCCAAGCTGGCCTCGATCGGCGCCGATCTGGCCTATCTGCCGACGGTTGGGGAGATCTATCCGGAGGGCTTCGCCTTCTCGATCGTGCCCGGCGGCTCGATCGTCGCCGATCTCGAGGCGGCGGTGCGGCCCGGCCATTTCGCCGGGGTGGCGACGGTGGTGGCGAAGCTGCTGATCCAGGCGGCGCCCGACCTCGCCGCCTTCGGCGAGAAGGATTTCCAGCAACTGCTGCTGGTGCGCCGGCTGGTGCGCGACCTGGACCTGCCATGCGAGATCCTGCCGGTGCCGACGGTGCGCGACCGCGACGGCCTGGCCCTGTCCTCGCGCAACGCCTATCTCGGCGAGGCGCAGCTGGCGGTGGCCCGGCGGCTGAACCGGATCATGGCCGAGATCGCCGCCGACCCGTCGCTGCTGGCCGCGGGGCCGGATCGGCTGCGCGACGCCGGCTTCGACGGGGTCGACTATCTGGTGCTGCGCGACGCCGAGACCCTGGCCGAGCCGGCGCCCGGCCGGCCGCGGCGGCTGATCGCCGCGGTCCGGCTCGGCACCACGCGGCTGCTCGACAATCTTCCAGTCCCTTAGGACTGGGCCTTACTGCGCTGCCGGCTGCTGGGTCTGCGTCGGATCCTGCTGGCCGGTCAGCGAGGGGGGCGGGGCCGACAGCCGTTGGCGCTGGATCGGCTCGGCCGGAACCGCCGGCGGCGCCGGCTCGCCCTGCATGATCGGACGGTCGATCGGGATCTCGTTCGAGTCGCCGCAGGCGGCGAGGGTCAGGAGGGACAGGCCGGCGGCGGCCAGGATCAGACGGGTCATGGGCATCCTCGGTCGTTCCATGGGGCGCGCACTCTAGCGATCCGCAGCGGCGGAGGCGAGACGGCACGCTGTCGCGCGATTGCGGCAAAAATCGGCAGGCCGAAACGACGAACGCCGCGGACCATGGCCCGCGGCGTCCGCAAAACCGCAGGAGGGCGGGCGGATCAGGCCGCCGAGTCCATCAGCTTCTTGGTGGTCTCGACCAGGCCCTTCACCGCGGCGACCGACTTGTCGAAGGCGGCCTTCTCGTCGGCGTTGAACTGGACCTCGACGATCCGCTCGACGCCCTCGGCGCCGATCACCACCGGCACGCCGATGTAGAAGCCGCTGACGCCGTACTGACCGGTCAGGTAGGCGGCGCAGGGCAGCACGCGCTTCTTGTCGCGCAGGTAGCTCTCGGCCATGGCGATGGCGGAGGAGGCGGGGGCATAGAAGGCGCTGCCGGTCTTCAAGAGGCCGACGATCTCGGCGCCGCCGTCGCGGGTGCGCTGGATGATCTGGTCCAGCTTCTCCTGCGTGGTCCAGCCCATCTTCACCAGGTCCGGCAGCGGGATGCCGGCGACGGTGGAGTAGCGGGCCAGCGGCACCATGGTGTCGCCATGGCCGCCCAGCACGAAGGCGGTGACGTCCTCGACCGAGACGTTGAACTCCTCGGCCAGGAAATAGCGGAAGCGGGCCGAGTCGAGCACGCCGGCCATGCCGACCACCTTCTCGGGCTTCAGGCCGGAGACCTCGCGCAGCACGCCGACCATGGCGTCCAGCGGGTTGGTGATGCAGATGACGAAGGCGTTCGGGGCGTATTGCTTGATGCCGGCGCCGACCGCCTGCATCACCTTGGTGTTGATGCCGATCAGGTCGTCGCGGCTCATGCCCGGCTTGCGCGGCACGCCGGCGGTGACGATGACGACGTCGGCGCCCTCGATCGCGGAATAGTCGCTGCCGCCCTTGAGCACGGCGTCGAAGCCTTCGACCGTCGACGCCTGGGCGATGTCCAGCGCCTTGCCCTGCGGCACGCCGTCGACCACGTCGAACAGGACGATGTCGCCGAGCTCCTTGAGGCCGGCGAGAAGGGCGAGAGTGCCGCCGATTTGCCCGGCGCCGACGAGGGCGATCTTGTTGCGCGCCATCACATGCCATCCTTTGAGGGGCTGAAGTCGGGCCCTGTCCTAGCGCTATTTCGCGGGTGCGGCAAGAACAGGCCGGCCCGCCGCGGGTTGATCCTGGCGGAGCGGTTGTCATCGGCACGATGAGCCCCAGATCAGGTCCACAACAACGGCAGGTTCCGCGATGCGCATTCTCCTTCCGGCCGTGCTCGCCGTCTTCGCGGTGACCGGCGTTTCCCGCGCCCAGGATGCGCCGCCGGCGCAGCCTCAGACGCCGCCGGCGGAGGCTCCGGCGACCCCGGCCGCGCCCGCAGCCCCGGCGCCCGACCAGCGGCAGGCCTCGGAGACTCCGGCGGTGGTGATCGACGGCGGCGCGGCCGGCACGCTGCTCGGCAAATCGGTGCAGAGCGCCTCGGGCGACGACCTGGGCCGGGTGGTCGACGTGGTCGTCGACCGCGCCGGAATGACCCGGGCCGCCATCGTCGATTTCGGCGGATTCCTCGGCGTCGGCTCGCGCCAGATCGCGGTCGACTGGCGGGTGCTGCATTTCCCGAAGGACGGCAGCATGGACAAGATCGTCACCGACCTGACGGAGGCCCAGCTGCGCGGCGCGCCAGCCTACAAGCCGGGCGAGCCGGTGGTGGTGGTCGGCCGGGCGGACACGGCTCCGGCCCCGGCCGCCCCGGATGCGCCGGGCTCGCCGTCGCCGGCTCCCGCGCCTCAGGCCGCTCCCGCTCCCGCAGCCGCGCCGGACGTCAACGCACCGGCGCCGAAGCCCTAGTCGGGCCGATGGCGGGAAACGACGGTTTCGACCGGAAAGACGCGGCCGCGGTCCCGGCCGAGGCGAGCGTGCCGCAGGCCTCGCGCGGCAGTCGCCGCGGGCTCGATTGGTTCGTGTTCTTCGTCGCCGATGTGCAGACCGGCTTCGGCGCCTTCGTCGCGGTGTTCCTGACGACGCAGCGCTGGACCCAGGTCGATATCGGCCTCGTGCTCACCGTCAGCGGCCTGGTCGGGCTGGTCGGCCAGGTGCCGCTCGGCGCCTTCGTCGATTCGGTCCGGTCGGTGCGGGCGACGGCCGCCGTGGCGCTGGCGGCGATCGGCGTCGCCGCCTTCGCCTTCGCCGCCTGGCCGATCTTTCCAGTGGTGCTGGCCTCGCGCGTGCTGCATGCCGCGGCCAGCTGTATCGTCAGCTTCGCCATCGTCTCGCTCAGCCTCGGCCTGGCCGGCCCGGGCGGGATGAGCGAGCGGCTGGGCCGCAACGCCGCCTTCGCCTCGGCCGGCACCGGCATCGCCGCGGCCATCATGGGCTTGTGCGGTCAGTATTTGTCCACCCAGGCGGTGTTCTTCCTGGCGGCGGCGCTGGTGGCGCCGGCCCTGTTCGCCCTGACCCGGATCCAGCCCGGCGAGATCCGGCCGGCGTCGGCCCCGCCGCGTCGGGAGGGCGAGGGGCTGAAGGCCTCGGTGGCCGGCCTCGCCGTGCTGGCGCGCAATCGCACGCTGCTGGTCTTCGCCGGCTGCATCGCCATGTTCCACCTGGCGAATGCGGCGATGCTGCCGCTCGCCGCCAGCATGGTGACGCTGCGGTCGAGCCAGGCGGCGACGCTGATGGTGGCGGCCGCGGTGATCGTGCCGCAGCTCACCGTCACGGTGCTGTCGCCCTGGATGGGGCGGGCGGCGCAGCGCTGGGGCCGGCGGCCGTTCCTGATCCTCGGCTTCGTGGCGCTGGCGATCCGCGCCTTCCTGTTCTCGCTGACCGGCGACCCGCAGCTGCTGGTGCTGTTCCAGGTGCTGGACGGGATCTCGGCGACGGTGCTCGGCGTGCTGGTGCCGCTGACCATCGCCGACCTCGCCCGCGGCAGCGGCCATTTCAACCTGGCCCAGGGGCTGGTCGGCTGCGCCATGGGCATCGGTGCCGCGGTCAGCACCATCCTCGCCGGCTTCGTGGCCGACAGCTTCGGCAGCTATGCCGCCTTCACCACCCTGGCCGCGGTGGCCGCCGCCGGCTTGGTCTTGATCACGCTGACGATGCCGGAGACGCGGCCGGCCGAGGAGACCTAAAGGTCCGGCGCGAAGCGGGCGCGCAGCTCCTCCGGGATCGGGAAGGACTGGCGCGTCTCCAGGTCGAACATCGCGCTCACCGTCTCCGCCGTCGCGTGGCAGCGGTCGCCGACGAAGAGCGCCTGGGCGTAGGTGAAGGACTTGCCGCCCAGCTTCACCATGCGAGTGCCGATGCGGACGTCGTTCGGCCAGGTCAGCTCGTGTAGGAAGTTCATGGTGATGCGCACCACCACGGCGCCGCGGCTCTTGCCCAGATGGATGCCGGCGTCGCGGAAGAAGTGCAGCCGCGCCGTCTCGAAATAGACGCCGTACGCGTTGTTGTTCACATGGCCCAGCGCGTCGGTGTCGGAGTAGCGCACGCGCTCCTCCGCCCAATGCGGATAGGCGGCGGGATCGGTCGGATCGAAGTCGGTCATGGCGCTCTCCGGTCGGCTTGGTTGCGACATAGCCTCGAATCGGCAGCGGAGGGAAGCCGCGGGTTGTCGCGAGACAAGGTTCCGGTCGCCTGGCCTGGCCGGCGGGCCTACCGTTGCCGGACCAGGGACAGAAGGAGAGCGCCATGAGCGCCGATCATTGGCTGACCACGGCGGCCGAGACCACGGCCCTTTTCCCGGCGCTGCCGGCCGAGCAGTTCCTCTACCGGCTGCAGCACGGCACCATGAAGGTCGGGCTGTACGCCCCGCGCGGCACCGATCCGCAGGGGCCGCACAAGCGCGACGAGCTGTATGTCGTCTGGCGCGGCACCGGCATGTTTTTCCGCGACGGCGAGCGGAAAGCCTTCGGGCCGGGTGACGTGATCTTCGTTCCGGCGCATATGGAGCATCGGTTCGAGGATTTCAGCGATGACTTTGCGACATGGGTGATCTTCTGGGGCCCGGAGGGCGGAGAGAAGAGCTAGAGCCGGCACCGCGCACCGCGCTGCTCTGGGGCGCCGATCTCGGCGCGCCGGCGTCGCCGCGGCAGGAGGCCGAGGCGCTGCGCCTGGCTGCCGATATGGGCGCCGCCGCCGGCCGCTTCGCGCTCGACTGGGCGGCGTTGCAGCCGGAAGGGCGCGGCAAGCTCGACCCCGCGGCGCTGGCTGGGCTCGACCGCCGGGTCGACGCGCTGGGCGAGGCCGGGCTGGCCCCCTGGCCGATGCTGGCGCCGGCCCGGCTGCCGCGCGACATCCGCATCCGCGGCGGCTGGACCGCGCGGGACACGGCTTGGCGCTTCGCCGAATTCGCCTGCCGCGTCGCCGGCCGGATCGGCGACCGCATGGCGGCGCTGACGGTCGATGCCGGCGCCCCCGGCTTCGCCCTTGACCAGGCGGCCTGGCGCGACCGGCCGATCGGCATGGCCGAGGACACGGCGTTCCGCGCGATCCTGCACCATCTGCTGCTCGGCCGCGGCCTGGCGCTGTCGGCGCTGCGGCAGGAGAGCGGCCGCTGGCGCCTGGGCGCCGCTCTGGCCGGGCCGCCGCCCGAGCCCTGGGACGACACGCTGGCCTCGTCCGACGCCGTGGTCATCGCCGAGGCGCTGGGGTGGGAGGCGTCGGTCACCACCCTGCGCGATGGCCGGTACCCCGAACTGGCGGCCGAGCGCCTGGGCCGGGTGGTCGAGGAGGACGACGAGAAGCGTTGCCGCGGCCCGGTCGACCTGCTGCTGCTCGACCATGCCGGGCCGCTCTGGGCCCGGATGGACGCCGCCGCCCCGAGCGGGGTCGATCTGGCCGGCCGGCCGCGCGGCGGCACCGTGCCGGAGAGCGCCGGCCCCGATTCGCTGCGCCGGGCGCTCGACCGCCTGGCCGCGGCTTGGCCGAAGCTGCCGCTCCATCTGACGCTGCGGGTCGCGGCCGAGGATCCGCCGCTGCGCGAGGGCCGGATCGAGGATGGCGCCCGGATCGAGCGGCTGGAGATGCAGCTGGAAGCCGCCGAGGCCGCCTGGGAAGCGGGCGTGCCGCTTGCGGCGGTGTTCCTTGGCCCGGTGCTGGACGACGGGTTCGCGCCGCCCGCCGGTCTGGCCGCCTGGGACAGGCGCGCCGACGCGCCGCTGCCGAAGGACAGCTGGCGCCGGCTGCAGTCCCGGATCCGGGGGTAGGGGCTACAGCACGAAGTCGGCGGCGACCAGGCCGATGGCGCCGGTGAGCTGGATGTGGAAGTCCGAGACCTTGTCGCCGTTGATGTCGCCGGCGATGGTGGTGGTGGTGCCGTCGGAAGCATAGCGCAGCTGGCCGGCGATGCCGGAATAGAGGGCGTTGCCGATGAAGCTGAAGCCCTGGTTGCCGGCAACGCCGGTGTTGGCGTCGATCGCCGACAGGTCGACCCGGTCGCCCTGGGCATGGCTGAAATCGGTGATCCGGTCGGCCGCGCCCACGGTGCTGTGCGAGGCGGCGGTGAAGGCGAAGCGGTCGGCGCCACCGCCGCCGCGCAGCACGTCCTGGCCGGCCCAGCCGTTCAGCGCATTGGTCCCGGCGTTGCCGGTGATCTGGTCGGCCGCGGTCGAACCGTTGACGTTCTCGATCGAGACAAAGGTGTCGCCCCGGGCGTCGCCGCCAGTGCCGGTGCCGGTCGCGAGATTGACCGTCACCCCGGCCGTGCCGGTGTAATAGCTGGCGGTGTCGCTGCCGGCGCCGCCGTCGAGGCGGTCGGCGCCGGCGCCGCCGCGGAGCACATCGTCGCCGCCCCAGCCGGACAGGGTGTTGGCGCCGGCATTGCCGCTGAGGCTGTCGTTGCCCTGGCTGCCGAACAGGTTCTCGATCGAGACCAGCACATCGCCCTCGGCGTTGCCGCCCGATGCGGCGCCCGTGGACAGGTTGATGACGACGCCGACATTGCCTTCGTCGTATTTGGCGGTATCGCTGCCGGCACCGCCGTCCAGCCGGTTGCCGCCGCCGGCCCCGCGCACGACATCGTCGCCGCCATTGCCGTAGAGCACATTGACCCCGGCATTGCCGACCAGGGTCTCGTAGTCGTGGTTGCTGCCGCGCTCCATTCCTGTTGGGACCGGCCTCCGGCTGGGTGTCAGCATGGCCGGCACCGCCAATGGGCAACAGCGTCTCACGAAAGCCCCGGCAACGGTGGGTCGGAGATGAAAGCTCGAGAAAAATCTGGCGGCCCGACCAAAGCGGCCAGTGCCAAGTCCCTGCAAAATCTGGATTCGACCGATGAAACCTCTGCTCCGTAGCGGCAGACTATGACATCCGTGTGTTCGTCGCCCGCATGCCCGGCCCTTCTGCTGCGGCGGAACCGGACGGGCTGTGCTGCGTTGATTCGTCACGCCGCGGGGGGACGCCGCGACGCCGTCGCGGCGCCAGCCCGCGGGCTGATGGAGTGTCAGGTCATGTCTCGGACCCGTCTGCGCCGGCTGGTTCTGGCCGGCGCCCTGGCCGCAGCCGCGGTCGGTCTCGGCGGCTGCTACGCCTACCCGGTGGGCTATGCCGGCTACAGCACCTACGGCTATGACGACTACGCCTATGCCCCGGCGCCGACCTACAGCTACCCGAGGTACTACACCTATCCTCAAGCCTACAGCTATCCCCGCTACTACAACTATCCGACGTCGTACGGCTATCCCCGCTATTACGGCTATCGCGGCGGGTACGGCTATCCGCGCTACGGCTATGGCGGCGGGTATGGCTATCCGCGCTACGGCTATCGCGGCGGTTACGGCTATTACGGCGACGACCGGGGCAACCGGCGGTAACCGGCCGGCCCGTCGTTGCTTGTCCAGCCGCGGGCTGCGGCAAGGCCGCCCGCGGCCTGAAGGAGTGTCAGCTCATGTCCCCGACCGGTCTGCGTCGGTTGTTCCTGATCGGTGCCCTGGCGGCCGCGGCCGGCCTGGGCGCCTGCGTCGCCTATCCGGGAGACTACGGATACGGTAGCAGCTACGCCTATAACGACTATGGCTACGGTTACGGCTACCGCACCTCCCGGCCGAGCTACAGCTATCCCGGTGGCTACTACTCGCGGGGCTACAGTTATCCGCGGTACTACAGCAGCCCTCGCGCCTACAGCTATCCGCGGTACTACAGCAGCCGCCGCGCCTATAGCGGCCGCAGCTACTACGACAACGACCGGCAATCCTACCGGCGCGGCTACGGCGATCGCCGCCGGTACGATGGCGACAACCGTCGGTATGTCCGCCGTTACGATGGTGACAACCGCCGGTACGATCGCGGTTCGTCCCGGGGCGCTTCGCGAAATCCTTACTACTACTATCGGCCGGGACACGAGAACGACCGCTGAGACCGTCTGTAAATGCTACTGGCGCGGCCGTCTGACGGCGGACTCGAAGCTTCCGGTGCTCACGGACTCAAACGTCCGCTGCGCGCCGGTTCTCGAATCCACCACCAGCCGACTCACGCCAGCGCATTTCCAAGCGGTCTCTGACGGGCCGTCAGGCGATCCAGCCCAGCGCCACCGCGCCCAGCAGCAGCGCCCCGAAGATGATCCGGTAGATCGCGAAGGCGGTGAAGCGGTGGGTCTGGATGTAGCCCAGCAGCCACTTCACCGCGATGAAGGCGGTGACGGTCGAGACCACGAAGGCCACGCCCAGCGCGCCCCAATCCTCATGCGCGCCGCCCTCCTTGAGCTGCCCGTACAGCTCATAGGCGCTGGCGGCATACATCGTCGGGATGCCGACCAGGAAGGCGAATTCGGTCGCCGCGGCCCGGTTGCTGGCACCGACCAGCATGGCGGCGAAGATGGTGGCGGCCGAGCGCGAGGTGCCCGGGAATACGCCGGCCACGATCTGGGCCAGGCCGACCACGATGGCGACCAGCCAGGTGATCTTGTGGCTGTCGGGCAGCTGCGCCGCCTGCCGCTCGGCCCAGATCATCCAGAAACCGCCGACGACAAGCGCGATCGCGATCGGCAGGATGTTCTCAGGCAGGTTGAAGCCGAGTTTCTTGACGACCAGACCCAACACGGCCGTGATGGCGAAGGCGAGCAGCAGCCGGATCGCATAATGCCGGTTCTCCGGCCGGCGCCAGCCCAGCACCAGGTCGAGAATCCGGCGCCAGTAGATGATGGTGACGGCCAGGATGGCGCCGGCCTGGATGACGATGTTGAAGGTGTCCGAGCGTGCGCCCAGCCAGTGTTCGGCGATGATCAGGTGGCCGGTCGAGGAGATCGGCAGGAATTCGGTGATGCCTTCGATCACCCCGAGGATGATCGCGCTCAGATAGTCCAAGACAGTGCTCCGGGGTGAAACGAGGCCGCCTCGCTTGTGAACGAAGCCGGCGGTTTTGGAAAGCCCCGCCGGGGCGGCGGGGGCGATCCTGACGAGAATTAACCCGGAGGAGGGGACGGATCAGTCTTCGGCCGCGACGGCCACGATGTCCGCGTCCCGGCCGGCGCGGTAATCGGCGAAGGTGAAGCGCACCGGCACGGTCGGCGACAATTCGCCGCCAGCCACGCCGTACAGGTAGTTCAGCCAGAAGCAGTTGCCGATCTGCGCCAGCCCGCAGCCTTGGCCCCAATCGTGGAAGGCGGTGGCGTAGCGGATGGAGAGGCCCGAATGCGGCAGGGTCAGCCGTCCGCCCTCGCCCCAGAAGGCGGTGAAATCGCCGACCGGCCGGCCGACGATCTCGACCCGGCCGCCGCCGAAATGCTTCAGCCGGGCCAGCGTGGAGATCGCGGCGGAGAAGGTGTCGGGGCCGGTCAGCACGCGGATCCGGGCGTCCGGCGCCAGGACGTCCGGCAGCCGGCGGGCGAAGGCGGCGGTCAGCATGTAGTCGCCGCCGGTGTTGGCGCGCAGGTCGACGATTACGGTCTTCGGCCGGCGCTCCGCCGCCTCCGCCAGCACCCGGTCGAGGAACGCCTCCAGGCTGTCGTCGGGCACGTCGCGGATGCGTCGCAGCTCGACGAACAGCGTGTCCGGCGACGGATAATCGTGCCAATAGGCGCGGTCGCCATGCTGCAGATACAGCGGCAGCGCATCCACCCCCGACAGGACATGCCGCCAGGGGCCGTCATCCGCCGGCAGTGCGGCCGGCAGCAGGTCGGAGGCCGGCCAGCGCACCTCGCCCTCCGCCCGGATCGCCGGCCGCGGATCGGCCTCGATCCGCCGCTCGATGCGCCGGCCGTCCGGCAGGTCGAAGGCGAGGGTGGCGGCATCGGCCGCGGGCAGCAGCCCGAGGGCGTGCAGCGCGGCGGGGGAGGACAGGAGGCTGACCGACAGCAGCCGGGCCCGGACGTCGTTGCCGCCGATGCAGGGGCGCAGCGCGCCGGCCAGGCCTTCGGGCGCGCGGCCGCCCAGCGCGGCCACACGCGCGCCCAGAAGGTCGGCCAGCGCCTCGCGGGCGGAGACGACGTAGAGGCCGTCGTCGAACCAGACCAGCCGCAGCGGCAGCGTGTTCAGCGAGCGGCCCATGGCGGCGCCGCGGACATAGGTGTGGCCGTTGCCGGCCAGCGCCACGGCGCAGGTGATCGCCGTCTCGAAGCGGGCTCGGTCCATGCCGGCGGGCCCGGCCGCCGCCACCTCCGCCAGCAGCCCCTCGATCCGCAGGTCGAACCGTTCGCGGGCGCCGTCCGAGAAGCTGCGGTCGACCTCCGGCAGCTTGCGCAGCAGCTCCAGGTCCTGGCGGTCGGCCTCGGCCTGGTTGCGCGGCGGTGCAGCCTCCAGCACCGGGACGGGCGGGTAATTGGGCCGCACCACGGCGACATAGGCGGCGGCCGGCACGGCCAGCAAGGCGGCGGCGATCCCGGCCGCAAATTTCCAGCGCTTCTTCATGGGCGTCCCCCGACGCAACGCCGCCCGGATCGGGCGGCGGTCAGGAGCCTTGCAACAGGTGTGCCAGGGCGGCGCGGCCGGTTCACACTACGGCATTCACACATGCCTTTTGAGTCCCCCCTCCCCTCGCGTGAGGGGGGCAGGGGGAGGGGGCTGCGCGCGTCGGCGCGCGTATGGGTAGAGAGCCGAACTCGCCATCGGTGCCGGTTTGCGACGGCCTGGGCCGGATCAAGCCGAGAGAACCCCCTCCCCCTACCCCCCTCCCGCGAGGGGAGGGGGAACTAAAGGAGATCGAGCCGGATGATGTGCGACGCCGGCCGCTCAAGCCGCGCAGCCGGGGCGAAAAATTCGCCGAAGTGAGGCGAGGTTTCCTACTCCGCTGGCGACGAGCCCTCGCTGCGATGGACCAGCAGCTGGCGCTCCAGCTCCTTGGTGGTGCGGCTGGCCGGCGAGGTGAAGCGGGCCAGGGCCCGGTACAGCACCGGCACCAGGTACAGCGACAAGAGGGTCGAGACCATGACGCCGCCGAAGATGACGACGCCGATCGCCTGGCGCGATTCGGCGCCGGCGCCGGTGGCGATCGCCAGCGGCAGGGCGCCCAGCGCGGTGGCGATCGAGGTCATCAGGATCGGCCGCAGGCGGGTCGCCGCGGCCTCGTGCACCGCCTGCAGCACGTCCAGCCCCTCGTCGCGCAGCTGGTTGGCGAATTCGACGATCAGGATCGCGTTCTTCGCCGTCAGCCCGATCAGCATGACCATGCCGATCTGGGTGTAGATGTTCACGGTCATGCCGAGCAGCGCGACGGAGCCGAGCGCGCCGAAGATCGCCAGCGGCACGGTCAAGAGGATCGTGACCGGGTGGACGAAGCTTTCGAACTGCGCCGCCAGCACCAGGAACACGATCAGGAGGGCGGTGCCGAAGGTGATGTAGAGCGAGGCGCTGCTCTCCAGGAATTCGCGGGTGTCGCCGTCCCAGGACAGGCGGGCCTCGGTCGGCAGCGCCTCGGTGACGGCGGCGCGGATCTCGTCCACCGCGTCGCCCAGCGTGGCGCCGTCGGCCAGGCTGGCGGTGAAGGTGATGGCGCGGACCCGGTCGAAGCGGCCCAGGCTGGCCGGCCCGGCGACGTCCTGCAGCTTCACCAGGCTGGTCAGCGGCACCAGCGTGCCGCCGGATGCGCGGACGAAGATGTTGGACAGGTCGCGCGGCGTCTGCCGGTCCTCGGCCCGGGCCTGCAGCACCACGTCGTATTCCTCGCCGTCATCCTCGTAGCGGGTGACGGCGACCGACCCGAACATGGTCTCCAGCGTCTCGCCGATGGCGCGGATCGAGATGCCGAGATCGGCGGCGCGGTTGCGGTCGATGGCGACGCGCAGCTCCGGCTTGGTCTCGTCGTAATCGGCCTGCAGGTTGCGCAGCACCTGCGAGCCGCGCAGCCGGTCCTCAAGCCTGTCGCGCCATGAGATCAGCTCTTCATAGGTGTTGCCGCCGATGACGAAGCGCACCGGGGCGCCGGAGCCGCGGGAAAGGCCGCTGGGGTTGATGGCGACGGCGCGGATGCCGGGGATGCCGGCCAGCTTGGCCGCCAGCTCGCGTACCACCTGCTGCTGCGTCCGGCTGCGCTCGTCCCAGGGCTTCATCTGGCCGACCACGGTCAGCCGGTTGACGCCGGTCGGGCCCCAGGACGGCGCCAGGATGGCCAGCAGGCGGGTGACGTCCTGCGCCTCGACATAGGGTGTCAGCGCGGCCTCGATCCGGACCAGCTGGGCGCCGGTATAGTCCAGGCTCGAGCCCTCCGGCCCGGTGGCGCTGATCACCACCCGGCCGCGATCTTCGGTCGGCACGAATTCCTGCGGCAGGCTCTGCAGCAGCGCCACGGCGCCGAGGCTGAGTGCCACGGCGATGGCGCAGACCAGGAGGGGCGCGGCGAGGGCGAAGCCGAGCGTCGCCTTGTAGCCGCGGTTCAAGAGCTCGAAGCCGTGCTCGGTCGCCTTGTGCAGCCAGGTCTCCTCATTGGCCGGGCGCAGCAGCCGGCTGCACATCGCCGGGGTCAGGGTCAAGGCGATCAGCGCCGAGAACAGCACGGAGGAGGCGACGGTGATGCCGAATTCGCTGAACAGCCGGCCGACATTGCCCTGCAGGAAGGAGATCGGCACGAACACCGCGGTCAGCACCGCGGTGGTGGCGACCACGGCGAAGCCGATCTGGCGCGAGCCGAGATAGGCGGCGACCAGCGGCGGCTCGCCATGCTCGATCCGGCGGCTGATGTTCTCCAGCACGATGATGGCGTCGTCGACCACCAGGCCGATGGCCAGCACCATGGCCAAGAGGGTCAGGACGTTGATTGAATAGCCCAGCGCCGCCAGCACGATGAAGGAGGCGGTGATCGACACCGGCACGGCGACCGCCGGGATCAACGTGGCGCGGATGCTGCGCAGGAAGATGAAGACGATGCCGATCACCAGCGCCAGCGCGATCGCCAGGGCCAGGAACACCTCCTCGATCGACTTGTCGATGAACACGCTGTCGTCGGAGGAGATCTCGATCCGCACATCCGGCGGCAGCGACTGGCGCAGCGCGTCCATGGCGTGGCGCACGCCCTCGGCCACGTCCAGCGTGTTGGCGGTCGACTGCTTGACCACGCCGATGCCGACGGCGGGCTTGCCGTTGGCGCGGAAGCCGCTGCGGTCGTCGCGTGCGCCGACCTCGACCCGGGCCACGTCGCCCAGCCGCACCAGCGTCTCGCCCTCGCGGCGCAGCACGATGCGGGCGAACTCCTCCGGCGTCGACAGCCGGGTGTTGGTGCGCACCGTCAGCTCGCGGTCGTTCGATTCGACCCGGCCGGACGGCAGCTCGACATTCTGCGCCTCGAGCGCGTCCTTGACGTCCTGCGCCGTGACCAGCCGCGCCGCCATGGCGTTGCGGTCGAGCCAGACCCGCATCGACGGCTGGCGCTCGCCGCCGATCGTCACCTGGGCGACGCCGTCGACGGCCGAGAGCGGGTCGACGACATAGCGCTTGGCCATGTCGCTCAGCTCGATCGCCGAGCGGCCGTCGCTGGTCAGGGTGGCGTAGATGATCGGGCTGGCATCGGCGTCGACCTTGCGGATGATCGGGGTGTCGGCATTGTCCGGCAGCCTGGCGATCACCCGGCCGACCGAATCGCGGACGTCGTTGGTCGCGCTCTCGACATCGCGCTCGATGTCGAATTCCAGCCGGACGCTGGAGCGCCCCTCCTGGCTGGTCGAGCGCATGGTGCGGATGCCGGCGACGCCGGCCACGCCCTCCTCGATCACCTGCGTGATCTGACTCTCGATCACCTGGGCCGAGGCGCCCTCATAGGTGGTGCTGATCGACACCACCGGCGGGTCGATGTTGGGATATTCGCGGACGGTCAGCCGCTGGAAGGCGAAGACGCCCAGCACCACCAGCAGCAGGCTGACGACGATGGCGAAGACCGGGCGCTTGATGGCGGTGTCGGACAGGACCATGTCAAGTCGCCGGCGCCGTGCCGGCCCCCTGCACCTGGACCGGCACGCCGTCGCGCAGCCGCTGCGTGCCCTCGACCACCACCGCATCCCCGGCGGCCAGGCCGGACCGGATCTGCACCTGGCCGCGCAGCCGGGTGCCCAGCGTCACTTCGCGCCGCACCGCCTTTCCGTCGACGACCAGATAGACGAACTGGCGGGTGCCCTGCGGCACCAGCGCCTGCTCCGGCACCAGCAGGGCGGAGGGGTCGGTCGACAGCTGCACCCGCACGGTCAGGAACATGCCGGGGCGCAGCAGCCCGTCGCGGTTGTCGATCTCCGCCACCGTGGTGACCGACCGGGTGGCCGGGTCGATGCGGGTGTCGACCGAGGTCACGGTGGCGGTGAAGGCGCGGTCGGGATAGGCGTCGCTGTGGACCTCGAGGGTCAGGCCCGGGGCCAGGCGCGACAGCAGCATCTCCGGCAGGTTGAAGTCGACCTTGACCCGGCTGAGGTCGTCCAGCGTGACGATCGCGGTGCCGGGCGACACCAGAGCGCCCTGGCTGACCTTGCGGATGCCCAGCGTGCCGGCGAAGGGGGCGGTGATCACCCGCTCCGCCAGCCGCGCCTTCTGCGCCGCCACCGCCGCGGTCTTGACCTCGAGATCGGCGCGCAGCGTGTCGACCTGGGCCTGCGCGACGTTGCGCGACCGCGACAGGGTCTCGGCCCGGTCGAGCGACACGCGGGCGTTGCGCAGCTCGGCCTCGGCCGAGGCGACGGTGGCCACCAGCTCGTCGCTGTCCAGCCGGATGATCGGGGCGCCGGCCGGGACGACCTGGCCGTCCTCGAACTCGATCCGGTCGACGATGCCGGTGGTCTTGGCGGTGATGGTGACCGCCTCGTTCGCCCGGGTGGTGCCGACGGCGTCCATCGCCTCGGTGACCGTGCCGGTGTGCACCGGGGCCAGCAGCACCGGGACCGCGATCGGGCCGCCATGCGGCGCCATCGCGCCGTCGGCCCGGAACGGCGCATAGCGCCACACCCCCGCCGCCGCAGCGGCGAGCAGGCCGATGACCACAAACTGTTTCCACGCGCGCATGCGTCCGCGAAGCCCCCTTCCGTACGCGCACCCGTTCTCACGGGCGCATTGTAGTACCAACCGCCCGTTTCTTCTTTGTTAAAGCCGGCTGTACCTCCACGGCACAGCGTGGAGATTCCGTCGCAGCGACGCCGATCTCGGGAACCCGCCAAAGAATCCGGTGTTTATGGCGATGATATGACGAGTCCACGCTGCGTCCAGCAGCGACACTGGAAGGGACCCGGAGGAACGGCCCGCTCTCGGCCGAGCCCGGGACAGGTGGAATGGGATTGCTCTACAGCGAAGCGGAGGATGCGGTCGACCTGCACGGACGTCGCATCCTGATCGTCGAGGACGAGCAGATCGTGGCGCTCGACCTGGAGTTGACCCTGCGGACCTGGGGCGGCACCGTGGTCGGCCCGGCGACGACAGTCTCGCGCGCCGTCGAGATGGCGCGCAGCCAGATGATCGACGGCGCCATGGTCGACCTCAACCTGTCCGGCGCCGCGGCCTTCCCGGCGGTCGACATCCTGCTGCAGCGCGGCGTGCCGGTGATCCTGGCGACCAGCTATCCGCGGGAAAGCCTGCCGGCCGCTTACCGCAACCTGCCGATCCTGTCGAAGCCCTACGACCCGCGCCGCTTCTCCGGGCTGGTGCAGTCGATCTTCAACGCCCACCCCGGCGATGCCAGCATCCACTGAGGTCGGCCCCTACGATTGACCCGTCATGGCGAGCCCCGAAGGGGCGTGGCCATCCAGGGCCGCTCGCACCGCCCCTGGATGGCCCCTTCTGAACGCAAGGAGGCGGCTTCGCCTCCTCGCCGTGACGTGAAGGGAAGGCCGGCCAGGGGTCACAACGCCCAGGGCTGCGTCTCGGTCCGCACCGCCTCGCCCGACGCCTTCGCCGCGGCGATCGACAGCGCCAGATACTGGTCCTGCGCCGCCTCGGCGAAGCTGTAGATGTCCTCCCCGGTCTCGACGAAGCGGGCCATGCCGGCCAGGCAGGCGCCGACCGCGATCTCGTCGTCGTTCAGCCGCGCCCCGGCGAAAGGGTTGCGATAGACCCAGTCCGCCCCGGCGAGGAAGCCGACGAGATGGTGGCCCTGGATGTTGGCGTATTGCCCGACATCCTGGCGCAGCAGGCGCAGCGTCACCGGCGTGCGGTGATCCTGCAGATAGCGCAGCTCGTCATCCTTGAGCTCGCCGCGCTCGCCCCGCACCAGCACCCGCGGCGTGCGGATCCAGTGGTGGTACTGGTCGCTGGTGAAATCGAACACTGCCGAGCGGTCGCCGAAATCGAGCGTGGCGATGGTCTGCTCGGACTGGGCGATGCGGTGCTCGGCCGGCGGGCCCGCCCGGGTCGGGCCAGCGACGATCGGGCTGCTGAAGCCCTGGGCCCGGACGCTGGCGTTCTCGAAGCCGAGGCCGAGATATCGCCGGATCAGGCTGGTGCCGTGATAGCCATGTGCCACCGCGACATGGGCATGGCTGGGCGTGCCGATCCGGCCGGCGGCGATCAGCGCCAGCCGGGCGGCATGGGTCGGCTGCAGGAAATACTGCTCGGCCACCTGCAGGCGGGCGCCGCCGCGGACCAGCTCGTGCAGGCGCAGCAGGCCTTCGAGGTCGGGCGCCGGCGGCGTCTCGGACAGCACCGGCAGGCCGCCGGCGGCCAGCTCGGCGATCACCCCGGGCGCGGCCGGCTGCGGCACCGACACCACGGCGAAGCGCGGCCGCGTCAGCCGCAGCAGCGCCTCGGTCGTGCGGAAGGTCGGCAGGCCCCATTGCGCCTCGAAGGCGGCGCCGCGGGCGGGGTCGCGCACCACCACGCCGTCGATGCGGAAGCGCTCCGGCAGCGCCCGGGCGACGCGCAGGAAGAACTCGGTGCGCCAGCCGGGGCCGACGATGGCGAAGTTGCAGGGGGGCATGCGCGGATCCTCGGGACTCGGGGCCGGAGAGGAATCTGACCCCAGAACCGCAAAGGGTGTAAACCGCATGCGGCGAAAGGTCGGAGGAAAGCGATGGCGAAGCGGCCGCGGGCGGATCTGGTGCTGGTCGAGCGTGGCCTGGCGGAAAGCCGGGCGCGGGCCCAGGCGCTGATCCTGGCCGGGCTGGTCTATGAGGGCACGCGCCGGGTCGAGAAGCCGGGCGACGGCGTGGCGCAGCCCGAGGCGCTGTCGGTGCGCGGCCGCGACCATCCCTGGGTCAGCCGCGGCGGGCTGAAGCTGGTCAAGGGCCTCGACCATTTCGGCATCGACCCGGCGGGTCTGACCGGGCTCGACGTCGGCGCCTCGACCGGCGGCTTCACCGATGTCCTGCTCAATCGCGGCGCGACGAAGGTCTATGCTGTCGATGTCGGGCACGGCCAGCTGGCCTGGTCGCTGCGCCAGGATCCGCGCGTGGTGGTGCTGGAGCGGACCAACGCCCGGCATCTGGACCGGGCGCTGATCCCGGACCCGGCCGGTATCATCGTCTGCGACGCCAGCTTCATCGGGCTGGAGACGGTGCTGCCGGCGGCGCTGGGCCTGGCCGCCCCGGGTGCCTGGCTGGTGGCGCTGATCAAGCCGCAATTCGAGGTCGGGCCCGATCGGGTGGGGAAGGGCGGGGTGGTGCGTGACCCGGAGCTGCATCGCGAGGTCTGCGACCGCATCGCCGCCTGGCTCGCCGCCCGCCCGGGCTGGCGGGTGCTGGGCATCACCGAAAGCCCGATCACCGGGCCGGAGGGCAATGTCGAGTTCCTGATCGGCGGGCGGTTCGAGGGGTGATCCGCCGGGTGGCAAGGACGGCTATTCAACCGTATGACGGCAGAGCTAGGTTGCGGTGCCGGCGGAATGCTCGCGGAAGGTTTGGGGCCAATGGACGACAAGGAGAGTGCTCAAGCCCTTATACGAGATGCCATCAAAGCCGTGGATTGGGGGCATTGGATGCAGCCGCCAGGAAACTCCGAAGGCAGGATAGCGGCCGAGCTACGAAAGATATTGGACGCATCTGATGAGGCGTCATCATGGCAATCAGTAATGTATACCGAATACGCATTCGGAAACGCGGAAGCAGGAACTTATTATCCCGCGGTTATTCCAGCTATCCCCATCCTGGCGATGATCGTTCAGAAGGGAGGGGCATGGCCGAGAAGTGCAGCGCTTGAGATATTATCAGATTGGCTGTTTAGCTTTGTTCCAGAACAGAAGTATGGCTGGGTCGTAAATTCAAATTTGCCTGCAGTTGATCTCAGAAATCTAGTTAGTGCAGAGATATTAAATTTGCAGCCGATGTTTGAAGAGATCGCTTCGCTCTCTGATCTTTCAAAGATAGAAAGAATATTTATCGAGGATCTGTTGACTGGACTTGACGACGATAGGTGATATTGCCCTCGCGATAGAGGCCGCTCTTGAGCTCGACCAGATTCATGGCCCATCATTCCTCACGCCGCTTCACCGCATCGTCCCCTTACGTCCCGGCTCCTTCATCGGAGCCTCCTGCGCATGCTTCAGCAGGCTGTCGCGCATCTTGACGATGGCCTGCTGCAGCGCCGCGAACTCCGCCGCATCCAGGCCCGTCGCGTCGACCAGATCCTGCTGCCCGCCCTGCTCGCGCAGGCGGCGCCCGGCCTCGGTCAGGCTGACGATCACCTGCCGCTCGTCGGCGGGGTCGCGCCGGCGGCGGAGATAGCCGAGCTCCTCCAGCCGCTTGAGGATCGGCGTCAGCGTGTTCGATTCCAGGAACAGCTTCTCGCCCAGGCTCTTGACGGTCTGGTTGTCGTCATCCCACAGGGCGACGATGGCGATCCACTGGGTGTAGGTGATGCCGAGCTCCTCGAGGATCGGCCGGTATGCCCGGCCGAAGGCGAGATTGGCCGAATAGACCGCGAAGCACAGGAAATCGGCCAGCTTCGGCAGGTCATGCGGTTTGGATGTGGTCACAGCTGTCCTCACGTCGCGTGATGTCACTCTGATATAGATCGTATCCGATTAAATCGGAAGGTGTTGACACGCGGAATCGTTCAGCTTATATAGATCGTGTCCGATTGAAGCGGACACGATCTATACCAGGGAGGACGCGCCGATCCGCGAGCTCCCGCAACCCAAGGAGCAGACATGAGCAACGCCAATGCACCCGAGCTGAAGCTCGAGGTCGTCACCATCCCGGTCTCGGACATCGACCGCGCCAAGAGCTTCTACACCGGCCTGGGCTGGCGGCTGGACGCCGACATCTCGGGCGACAATTTCCGGGTCATCCAGGTCACCCCGCCGGGCTCGCCGGCCTCGGTGATCTTCGGCCAGGGCAACACCGTGGCCCCCTATTTCATCGTCTCCGACATCGTGGCGACGCAGGCCGAGCTGGCCGCCCGCGGCGTCGAGGTAAGCGAGGTGTACCATTTCGACGAGACCGGCCAGCGCCGCAGCGGGCCGGAGCCGACCCGGCGCAGCTACGCCTCCTGGGCCTCGTTCAAGGACCCGGACGGCAACCCCTGGCAGATCCAGGAGGTCACCGCGCGGCTGCCTGGGCGGGTGGAGGCGGGCGACACCACCTTCACATCGTCGAAGGAGCTTGCCGCCACGCTGCGGCGTGCGGCGGCCGCCCATGGCGAGCATGAGAAGCGGAACGGCGGCGTGCACGACGCCAACTGGCCGGACTGGTACGCCGAATACATCGTCCGCGAGCAGGCCGGCCAGGAGCTGCCGCTGTAAGCGGCGACGATGACGCGTCGCAGCAACCATTAGCATTCAGCGGATTTTTGGACCCAAGGCGAGCCCCGGGCGACGACGGCGTTTGCGAAGATGAGAAGCTTTCTGGCGCATGCGATGAGGGCGAGCTTGTGGGCTTTGCCCTTGGCGGAGAGACGTCGGTAGAGGGCGGCGAGCTGAGGGTTCCACCGGAAGGCGGCGGGGAGAGCGGCGTTGAAGAGGGAGTTGCGCAGGCGCTGTCGTCCGCCGGCGATGTGGCGCTCGCCGTGGTGGTCGCCGGAGTCGTCGTCATAGGGTGCGAGGCCGGCGAGAGCGGCGGCTTTCTCGCGGGAGAGGGAGCCGATCTCTGGCATGCGGACGAGGATGGCGACGGCGGTGCGCAGGCCGATGCCCGAGACGCTTTCGATGAGATCGAGGCGCTGGGCGAGGTCTGGGTGCTGGCGGAGCTCGGCGACGAGGCCGGCGAGCTGCCGCTTGAGCTCCTGCTTGAGGCGGCGGATCTCGAGATCCCAGTGGCGGAGGATGGCGTCGTCGCGGCAGGAGGCGCGTCGGGTCTCCAGCCGGGCGATGTCCTCGGTGATCTGCTCGATCAGGGTGAGCTGCTCGGCCCGGTTGGCGAGGCGCGGGTCGGGCGGGGCGTGGATGTCCTCGTCCTCGCAGTCGGCGGTACAGGCGGCGATCAGGGTGGCGTCGATGCGGTCGTTCTTGGCCCGCTGCAGCCGGTACCGGGCATAGGCCCGGACCTGGGCGGGCTGGAACACGACGACCTCGAAGCCGTCCTGGCGCAACCGGGCGACGACCGCCTTCTCGTAGCCGCCGCTGGCTTCGATACCGGCCCGGCGGACGCGCTGGCGGCGCAGCCAGGTGACAAGCTTGGCGTGGCCGGCCTCGTCGTTGGTGACCTGCAGCCGCGCCTTGGCGCCATGGACGGCCACATCGAGCTTGTGCTTGCCGGTGTCGATTCCGGCATAGGCCATGATAGACTGGCTCATCTTCGTCGACCCTCCCTTGCGATGCGCCCCTCAAAGGGCCTTCAACCATGCGGGTTCGATGAAGTGCCGATCGCGATCTCGCTACGAGAGCAGCCCTGACAGCTGGGTTGGGTTACGATCCGACGATCGGCGGTCCGGCCCGGGCGGCCGCCCGGGCCGGACCGTTCCTCACGGAACGATGACAATCTAATCCATCGCGCTAATACAAGATTGGGTTCGCGCCTCGCGAACCCAACATCGCACCGCCCGAGCCAGTGTTGGGTTCGCATCCGCGAACCCAACCTACAAAACGATCGCTACCGCCCCAGCAGCAGCGGCTGCATCGCCGCGACCGGGCCGTCCGTGACGGCGGCGAGGGCGCCGAAGCGCTCGGCGATCGGGCCCAGGGGGCCCAGCCCGGCCTCGAGCAGCGCCGCCCCGCCGAGCGGGCTGCCCGAGATCAGCCGGCGCAGCGTGTCCAGGGCCGAGCGCGGGCGCGGCAGGCGGACCACCGCGACCTTGGCGTCGGGGCCCAGGCCGATCGCCTGGCGGGCGATGACCATGGCCGCGTCGAGGTCGCCCAGCCGGTCCACCAGGCCGTTCTTCACCGCCTCGCTGCCGAGCCAGACCCGGCCCTGGGCGACGGCGTCGACCGCCTTCGGGTCCATGCCGCGGCCTTTGGCCACGAGCTGCAGGAAGGCGTCGTAGCCGGCGTCGACGCCGGCCTCGAAGCGGCCCTTCTCGACGCTGTCCATGGGCTCGTTCACGGTCCAGATCCCGGCGTTGCGGCCGCGCTGCACGCTGCCCCAGCTGACGCCGACCTTCTTCCACAGCGCCTGCAGCACCGGCTTGCCGGCGAAGATGCCGATCGACCCGGTCAGGGTCGAAGGCTGGGCCACGATCGCCTTGGCCTGGGCGGCGATCCAGTAGCCGCCGGAGGCCGCGGTCTCGCCCATCGATACCACGATCGGCTTGCCGGCGTCGCGCGCCCGCCCGACCGACCGGCCGACCAGGGCCGAGGCGACGACCGAGCCGCCGGGGCTGTCGATGCGCAGCACGATCGCCTTGACCTTGTCGTTCTCGACCGCGTCGTCGATGGTCTCGGCCAGCTCGCGGCCGACGATCTGGCGCTCCAGGCTGCTTTCCGACGGCTCGTCGACGATCGGGCCGGTGGCGTAGATCACCGCGATCCGCGGCTGGTCGCTCTTCACCTCCGGCTCGGTCGCCTCGAGATACGCGTCGGCCTTGACCTCGGTCAGCTTGCGGCCGACCCGGGCGTCGACCAGCCCGTCGACCTCGTCCCAATAGGCCAGCTTGTCGACCAGCTTGGCGTCGACCGCCTCCTTGGCCGTGTACGGCCCGCCATCGATCAACCGCTTGACCTGGTCGGGCGGCAAAGCGCGGCCCTGGGCGATGCCGGCGACCAGCTGGTCGTACAGGCCCTGGGCCATGGCCTCGTTCATCGCCCGGCTGGCCGGGGTGAAGTCGCGCTCGGTGAAGGTCTCGGGCGCCGATTTGTACTGGCCGCGCTTGCTGACCTCGGGCTGGACGCCGACGGTGTCGAGCAGGTCGCGGACGAACGGCACCTCGACCGAGATGCCGGTCAGCCCGACGCCGCCCTGCGGCATCATCAGGCTCTGGTCGAAGCCGGCGGCGAGGAAAACCGCGACATTGCCCGGGCCGCCGCCGCCCAGGTCGTCGGCATGGGCCACGGTCAGCTTGCCGGCCCGCCGCGCCCGGTCGATGGCGTCGCGCAACTCCTGCGCCGAGGCCAGCGGCACCGCGTCGGCCGACAGCCGGGCGACGATGGCGCCGACCCGCGGATCGGCGGCGGCGCGGTCGATCGCGTCGATCGTCTGGTGCAGCGTCAGCGGGCTGCGGCTCAGGCTGAAGCGCCCGGCCGGAATGCCGTCCGGCGCGCCCTTGCGCAGGTCGAGCATCAAGGCGAGGTCGCCCTTCGGCAGCTGCGGCGACCGGTCGGCCGCGTACCAGACCAGCCCGCCGGCGGCCACGATCAGCAGCAGGAACAGCACGCCGAAGATGATGAGGATGGCGCGGATGAAGCGGCCCATGATGCGTCCTGCCCGGGAATCAGCGGTTCATCGCGTGATAGTCGCGGTTCGGCATCATGTCGACGCCCGAAGCGACGCGGTTCGACATGTTGAAGAACCCGGCCACGTCGCAGATGTCGAAAATGTCTTCGTCGGAGAAGCCGTGCTGGCGCAGCGCAGCGCGCTCGGCGTCGCCGACCTTGTGCGGCTCGGTGGTCAGCAGCCAGGCGAAATCCAGCATGGCGCGCTGGCGCGGCGGCAGCCGGGCGACGCGATGGTTGAAGGCCAGCATCTCGCCCAGCTCCGGGTCGTCGGCCAGCTTCCGCACCGCCTGGCCATGCGCGACCAGGCAGTAATAGCAGCGGTTGGCGGAGGAGACGGTGACGGCGATCATCTCCCGCTCCAGCTTCGACAGGCCGCTGTCACCCAGCATCAGCTCGTTGTAGGTGGCGATGAAATTGCGCAGCTTCTTCGGCCGCAGGCTGTAGGCGCGGATCACGTTCGGCACCAGCCCCAGCTTCTCCAGGCATTTGGCGTAATAGGCCTTGAGATCCTCGTCGAGCGCCGACTCGTCCGGGATCGGCAGGGCCATGACGTGATCGGGCTGCGGCACGGCGGGATTCCTTTCTGGTCGCAGGCGCAGCCTAGCAGGCAGCTGCGCCGCCGTCGAACCCGGGCCGCGATCATAGCCCGATACTTGTGCGTGAAGTCGAAACCAGAGTCAGGGTAGGATCGGCGAAGATTTAAAAGCCCGGCATATTCAGATTCGAACATCGAACCGTCATCGTACCGGGCGAGGATGTCCTGTCCATTCGGGGAGGCCGATTCATGGCGATCATCACCGGCGACGATCTCGACAACAGCCTGACCGGCACGGCGGAAGCCGACGTCATCCATGGTCTGGGCGGCAATGACTCGCTCTTCGGCCAGGCCGGCGACGACCAGGTCTTCGGCGATGACGGCAACGATGTGCTGTCCGCCGGGACGGGCCGGGACGTGCTGTCCGGCGGCGCCGGCGACGACACCGTCTTCATCGGCATCGGCGAGGGCGGCGACGGCGACACCGCCGATGGCGGGGCGGGCGTCGACCATCTGTATCTGCAGCTCGATGCCGTCGCCGCGCCGATCGTCCTGTCCATTGCCGACCCGTCGGTCGAGCAGGTGGCGCCGGACGGCACCCGGATCCGCGGCTTCGAGAGCATCCAGTTCTACGCCGGGACGGGTGACGACACCATTACCGGCGGCGATCTCCGCGACGTCGTTCTCGGCGGCGGCGGCAATGACACCGTCCGCGGCGGCGCCGGCGACGACGACCTCTACGGCCAATGGGGCGACGACATCGTCGAGGGCGGGGCCGGCCTCGACTATCTCGACGGAGGCGACGGGAACGACCGGGTCTTCGGCGGGGCGGATGCCGATGTCATCTATGGCGGAACCGGCGACGACCTGGTCCATGGCGGCGACGGCAACGATACCCTCTATGGGCAGGAAGGCCTCGACATCCTCTATGGCGACGCCGGCGACGACCAGCTGCATGGCTGGACAGGCCCCGTCGAACTGCATGGCGGCACCGGCGATGACGTCTACCTCCTGACCCGGTTCGGCCAGGTCGTCGTCGAGGCGGCCGGCGAGGGCATCGATACCGTCTCCGCGAGCCAGTCCTACCGCCTGCCGGACAATGTCGAGAATCTCTTCATCTTCGGAGGGCTGCGCGGGGTCGGCAACGCGCTCGACAACGTCATGACCACCGACGACGGCAGCGGGAGCCTGTTCGGGGCCGCGGGCGACGACACCCTCCATGGCGGGGGGCGCGACGACTGGCTCGACGGCGGGCTGGGCGCCGACACCATGGACGGCGGCGCCGGGAACGACGCCTATGTCGTCGGCAGCACCGGCGATCGGGTCATCGAACTCGACGAGCCGGGCACCGACACCGTGCGATCCGCCATCGACTATCGCCTCGGCGACAATGTCGAAAACCTGGTCCTGATCGGCAGCCGCGCGGTCGACGCCACCGGCAACGCCCTCGCCAATGCCCTTATCGGGAACGACGCGGCCAATGTCCTGGCCGGCGACCTCGGCAAGGATGTCCTGACCGGCGGTGGCGGCGCGGACAGCTTCGTCTTCGACACCGCCTTCGGCGGCAGCAATATCGACCGGCTCACCGATTTCACGCCGGGCGAGGACCATTTTCTGCTCGACCCCGCGATCTTCACCCAGCTGCCGACGGGCACGCTGGCGCCCGATGCCTTCGCGCTGGGGACCGCCGCCGGGGATGCCGATGACCGGATCCTCTACGACATCGACAGCGGCACGCTGCGCTATGACCGCGACGGCACCGGCCCCGGCGCCGCCCGAGCCTTCGCGATCGTGGTGCCGGGCACCGCGCTGTCGGCGTCCGACTTCCTGATCGGCTAGGTCGGCCGCTTGTAGATGCGGTGGTCCAGCCGCTCGTCATCCAGCCCGGCCGGCTCCTGGTGCAGGATCACCTCGGCGTCGGGGAAGGCGGCGGACAGCGCCGCCTCCAGCCGGTCGCAGACGGTATGGGCCTGCCACAGGGTCAGGCTGCCGTCCATCTCGACATGCAGCTCGATGAAGCGGGTGCCGCCGGCGCTGCGGGTGCGCAGGTCGTGCAGGCCCGCCACCTCCGGATCGGCCCGGACGATGGCGGCGATCCGCACCCGGTCCTCCTGCGGCAGCTCGCGGTCCATCAGGTGGTCGACGGCGCGGCGGGCGATACGGGCGGCGCTGACCAGCAGCCACAGCGCGACGCCGATCGCGGCGGCGGGGTCGAGCCACAGCCAGCCCGGTTGCTGGCCGATCACCAGCACCGCCAGCACCACCAGGCTGGTGGCGGTGTCGCCGACATAGTTCAGCCGGTCGGCCTCGATCGCGGTCGATCCGGTGCGGCGGGCGACGCTGCGCTGGAACACGACCAGGAGGACCGTCGCCACCAGCGAGATCGACATCACGGCGATGCCCAGCGGCACCTCGACGATCGGCGCCGGGGTGATGAAGCGGCCGGCCGATTCGAAGATCAGCAGCAGGGCCGAGCCGCCGACGAAGGCGGCCTGGGCGATGGCGCCCAGCGGCTCGGCCTTGCCGTGGCCGTAGCGATGCGACCGGTCGGGCGGCCGCAGCGCATGGCGCACGCTGATCAGGAGGATGCCGGAGGCGGCGACGTCGACCATGCTGTCGAGCAGCGAGGACAGGATCGCGGCCGACCCGGTGACCAGCCAGGCGGCCAGCTTGAGGACGGCCAGGGTCGAGGCGACCGAGACGCTGACCGTGGTGGCCAGCCTCAGCAGCCGGTCGCGCCGCGCCTGGTCGCCGCCGGCCTGGCCGCTCTGAACGGTATCGGTCACGGATACAGCCGGTGGTGGCGCCAGCCGTCGCGGCCCGGCTCGTACACCACCCGGTCGTGCAGCCGGTATGGCCGCTCCTGCCAGAATTCGATCCGCCACGGCACCAGGCGGAAGCCGGACCAATGCGGCGGCCGCGGCACCGGCCCGTCCGACTCCTCGGGGCCGAAGCGGCGGGTGGCGTCGTCGACCGCCTGCTCCAGCGTCGCCCGGTCGGCCAGCGGCCGCGACTGGGCCGAGGCCCAGGCGCCGATCCGGCTGCCGCGGGCCCGGCTGGCGTAATAGGCGTCGGCCTCGGCCGGCTCGACCGGCGTCACCGGCCCCTCGACCCGCACCTGCCGGCGCAGGCTCTTCCAGTAGAAGCACAGCGCCGCCCGCGGGTTGCGGGCCAGCTCGTCACCCTTGCGGCTCTCCAGATTGGTGAAGAAGACGAAGCCGCGCGCCGCCGCCGCGTCGTCGTCGACGCCCTTCAGCAGCACCATCCGGACGGACGGCGCGCCGTCCGTCGCCGCGGTCGCCAGCGCAACAGCATTTGGATCGTTGATTTCATGCGCTGCGGCCAAGCCAAACCAGCTTTCGAACAAAGCAAACGGGTCCGCCGGCGGAACGAAATCAAGATTGGCGGGTTCGGTTGCGGCACTGCCGGGGTTCGGGGTGGGGAACGGGGGCGTCGTCATGGCGCACGGCCTTCACTCGGTCGAATTTTGGCTACATTAGGCATCGCCGCCGTGAAGTCCATGGCGGCCAGGACAGGTCCGATGCCCGCTGCGGGCATCGCAGGAGGATCGGAGAGCATGAGGAAGTTCACCATCGCCGCCGCGCTCGTCGGTGCGGTCGCCTTGGCCGGGTGCCAGGACATGGGACAGAAGCAGGGCATCGGCACCCTGGTCGGCGCGGCCGGCGGTGGCCTGCTGGGGTCGCAGTTCGGCAGCGGCACCGGCAAGCTGGCCGCGACCGCGGCCGGCGTCCTGGTCGGCGGCTGGCTCGGCAACTCGGTCGGCGCCTCGCTCGACCGGTCGGACCAGCTCTATGCCGAGCGCACCTACAACCAGGCTTTCGAGAACTCCCGCAGCGGCACCGAGAGCTCCTGGCGCAACCCGGATTCGGGCAATTACGGCACGGTCACCCCGACCCGCACCTACCAGGACTCCGGGCGCAACTGCCGCGACTTCACCCAGACCATCTATGTCGAGGGCCGGGCCCAGACCGGGCGCGGCACCGCCTGCCGCGAAGGCGATGGCACCTGGCGCATCGTCAACGGCTAAGAGACCGCTTGTAAACGCGACTGGTGCGGCCGTCTGACGGCGGACTCGAAGCTTCCGGTGCTCACGGACCAATGTCCGCTGTGCGCCGGTTCTCGAAACCACCGCCAGCCGACTCACACCAGCGCATTTCCAAACGATCTCTACGACGCACGGACCGACGAAGGCTCGCCGCTCACGGCGGGCCTTCCGCATTCGGGGCGACCCGGTGCAGCGGGATCGGCGGCTTCTCCGCCGGGCCCGGCAGGCGCTCGGCCGGCGGCTCGTCGACCAGCACCGTCGACAGCGGCACGTCGAGGCTGTCGTGATGCGCTTCCTCGGCGGCGTGGATGCGGTCCGCCAGCGCCCGCAGCCAGGCGCCCTCCAGCCCCGGCACCTCGCCGATCTTGCCGCGCATGCCGACGCCCAGGCCGCGCATCAGGTCGGCCAGCGTGGTGACCCGGAGGTCGCGCGAGATCAGCCAGGTGTCGGAGGCGGAGCGTTCGACGAAGCGGGCATGGCGCAACTGCTCCAGCATGCCGTCGAGGGCGGAGATGCCGACCGGCACCCGGTCGAGCAGGGTGCGGCGATGCATGCCGACGCCGAGGCGGCTGGCCGCCGCCAGCTCGCGCAGGGCGGCGACGGCGACGGTCAGCCGCGGCCCCGGCAGCAGGCTGTCGATCTCGCCGCCCAGCAGGCGGCCGGAGCGCCAGTCCGGCAGGGCAGCGGCGATCACCGCGCCGATCAGCACGATCGACCAGGCGAGATACAGCCACAGCAGGAAGATCGGGATCGTCGCCAGGGCGCCGTAGATCGTCTCATAGGCCGGGAAGGCGCGCAGATACCAGGCGAACAGGCGCTTGGAGAGGTCGAAGGCCACCGCCGCGATGATCCCGCCGATCACGGCGTCGTTCCAGCGCACCGATCGGTTCGGGATCAGCTGGTACAGCAGCGTGAAGCCGATGAACTGCAGCATCAGCGGCACGAAGCCGATGAAGGGCGCCCATAGCTGCTGGGCGACGCCGCCGCTATGGCTGCCGAAGAAGCTGATGGTGAAGGAGAAGCTGGCGACGACCAGGATCGGGGTCAGGGTCAGGATCGCCCAGAAGGTGACGATCCGCAGCGCCCAGGGCCGCTGCTCCTTCACCCGCCAGATGCCGTTGAAGGCGTCCTCGATGGTGGCCAGCAGCAGCACCGAGCTGACCACCAGGCCGACGATCGAGAAGGCGGTCAGCCGCCCGGTGTTCTGGCTGAACCCCTCGAGATAGTTCAGCACGGTGTGCCCGACCTCTGGCACCAGCATCTCGACCAGCCAGGCCTGGGCCGCGCCCTTGATCAGGCCGAAGGCGGGGAAGGCGGACAGGATCGAGAAAGCGATGGTGGCGATCGGCACCAGCGCCAGCAGCGAGGAATAGGTCAGCGCCGAGGCGGCCTGCGCCCCGCGGTCGTTCCAGAAACGCAGCACGGCGTAGCGGCCGAAGGTGTAGATCGCCTTAGCCCAGTGGCGGGCCTTGTCGCCCATGCCCCGCCTCTGCTCTTGCCGATCACCCGGTCCCGATGCCATTGATAAGCCCACATTTGACCCGATAGGGCGTTCGTGTACCATCCCCGCATCTTAATCCAAGGACCCGCGGCGCGCCCCGTTCGGGTGTCCTGACCCCAACTGAGGCTCTGCAATGACGGTTCCCTCTCCGCTCCTTCAAGGCAAGCGCGGCTTGATCATGGGCGTCGCCAATGACCGGTCGATCGCCTGGGGGATCGCCTCGGCCTGCGCGGCGCAGGGTGCGGAACTCGCCTTCACCTATCAGGGTGACGCGCTGCACAAGCGTGTCAAGCCGCTCGCGGAGAGCGTCGGCTCGACCCATGTGCTGCCCTGCGACGTCACCGACCATGCCAGCATCGACGCGGTGTTCCAGACGCTGGAGCGCGACTGGGGCAAGCTCGACTTCCTGGTGCACGGCATCGCCTTCTCCGACAAGAACGAGCTCGACGGCCTGTACCTGAACACGACGCGGGACAACTTCCTGCGCACCATGGACATCTCCTGCTACAGCTTCACCGCCGTGGCGCAGCGGGCGGTGCCGCTGATGCGCGACGGCGGCAGCCTCTTGACCCTGACCTATTACGGGGCGGAGCGGGTGATGCCGCATTACAACGTGATGGGCGTGGCCAAGGCGGCGCTGGAGGCCAGCGTGCGCTACCTCGCGGTCGATCTCGGCGGCCGCGGCATTCGGGTCAACGCCATCTCGGCCGGCCCGATCAAGACCCTGGCCGCCAGCGGCATCGGCGATTTCCGCTACATCCTGAAGTGGAACGAGCTGAATGCGCCCTTGAAGCGCAACGTCACCATCGAGCAGGTCGGCGGCGCCGGCCTGTACCTGCTGTCCGAGCTCGGCTCCGGCGTCACCGGCGAGGTCCACCACGTCGACAGCGGCTACCACACCGTCGGCATGGTTTCGGTCGACGCCGCCGCGGCCACCGCCGAGCTGCTGCAGGGCCTGGCGCCGAAGTCATGAGCGCGGCCGTCACGGTCCGGCTGGCCGCGGACGCCGACCGCGCGGCCGTGACGGAGCTGTTCCAGGATCTCGACCGGCACTACGCCCAGGGCCGCACGCTCGATCCTGACGCGGTGACGGCCGAGCGGGTCGAGCAGTATGTCTGGGGCCAGCATCCGACCGAGATCGCCCTGGCCGAGATCGACGACCGGGCGGTCGGAGTCGCCAGCTTCGGCATGCTCTTCCCGGGGCGGACCCTGACCGGCCATCTGCAGCTGAAAGACCTGTATGTCCGTGACGGGGCGCGGGGGCTGGGGGCCGGGGAGGCGCTGCTGCGCTTCCTGGCCCGGCTGGCGCAGGCGCGCGGCTGCACCCGGCTCGACTGGACCACCGAGACCTGGAACGAGGGGGCGCAGCGCCTCTACGACCGGATCGGCGCGGCGCGGCTGGCGCAGAAGATCTATTATCGGCTCGAGGGCGACGCCCTCGATCGCGTGGCCGGAGAGGGCTGAGGCGGATATGGCCGGCAACAGCTTCGGAACCCTGTTCCGCTTCACCACCTGGGGCGAAAGCCACGGGCCCGCCATCGGCGTCGTGGTCGACGGTGCGCCGCCGCGCATCCCCTTGAGCGAAGCCGACATCCAGCCCTGGATGGACAAGCGCAAGCCCGGCCAGTCGCGCTTCGTCACCCAGCGGCGCGAGGCCGACGAGGTGAAGATCCTGTCCGGCGTCTATGAGGGCCAGACCACCGGCACGCCGATCTCGCTGCTGATCGAGAACACCGACCAACGCAGCAAGGACTATTCCGAGATCGCGGCCAAGTTCCGGCCTGGCCATGCCGACTACACCTATTGGAAGAAATACGGCATCCGCGACCCGCGCGGTGGCGGCCGGTCCAGCGCGCGCGAGACCGCCTGCCGGGTCGCCGCCGGAGCCGTCGCCCGCAAGATCCTGGCGGGCGTCACCATCCGCGGCGCGCTGGTGCAGATCGGACCGCACAAGATCGACCGCGGCCGCTGGGACTGGGACGAGGTCGACCGCAACCCGTTCTTCTGCCCCGATGCCGAGACCGCTTCACGCTGGGAGGACTATCTCGACGGCGTGCGCAAGGCCGGGTCCTCGACCGGCGCCGTGGTCGAGGTGGTGGCCGAGGGCGTGCCGCCCGGCTGGGGCGAGCCGATCTACGACAAGCTCGACAGCGAGCTGGCCCGGGCGATGATGACGATCAACGCGGTCAAGGGGGTCGAGATCGGCGCCGGTTTCGGCGCGGCGGCCCTGTCCGGCGAGGAGAATGCCGACGAGATGCTGATGGGCAATGACGGCGCGGTCCGCTTCACCGCGAACAATGCCGGCGGCATCCTCGGCGGCATCTCGACCGGCCAGCCGGTGGTGGTGCGCTTCGCGGTCAAGCCGACCAGCTCGATCCTGACGCCGCGGCGCACGGTCGACATCGAGGGCCACAACACCGAGATCCTGACCAAGGGCCGGCACGACCCCTGCGTCGGCATCCGCGCCGTACCGGTGGGCGAGGCGATGATGGCCTGCGTCCTGGCCGACCACCTGTTGCGGCAGAGGGCGATCGAAGGCTGAGGCGGCACACCCGCGCCTCGCCCTCCGCCGTCATTCCCGCGGAAGCGGGAATCTCGTTCCGGTCAGGCTGTCATGAGATCCCCGCTTTCGTAGGGATGACGGAATGGGAATTGCGACGGCAATTCTCTCGCGGGAGAATGACAGGCCCATCACCGGTCGCTGGAGCCTGCCTTCGCAAGCATCGCCATCCACGAACTCGACGCACAGCTGATGGTTCGCCTGCGCCGGCGTGCCGCCCGTAACGGTCATTCGGTCGAAGATGAAGCGCGGGACATTCTTCGGTCTGTGCTGTCGCAAGATGCTGGCGGCACGGTGAACTTGGCCGATGCGATCCGGCAGCGCTTTGCAACGCTGGGCGGCGTCGACCTTCCGGAGATGCCGAGAGAGGCGATCCGCGAGCCGCCCGGCTTCGACGATGATACCGGCGATCCAGGAGGCTAACCCGTCATGGCGAGCCCCGAAGGGGCGTGGCTATCCAGCGGCTCGATCTCTGGATGGCCACGGCGCTGCGCGCGGCTGATATCGGTCGGGGCTTGCCCCCTCACCGCCGGCGGACGACCCTCTGGGCGCGGATGTCGATCACCGTGAAGGCACGGTCGGCATAGGCCTGGATGCCGCTTTCGGTCGCCGTCGTCGGGTTGTCGAAGAAGCACTTGATCCTGCCGCGGCGCACCAGGGCGTAAGGCGCCACCGCAGCCCCGTCGGATTCGGACAAAAATTTCGCCAAAGCCTCGATATCCGCGCGGTCGGCAGGTTCGCTCGCGGTCATGAAGTCCCTCCGGATCTGAGCGGGTCGCAGCCGACGCCTGTCGCCGACGCCGATGTCACACAGTCGTCATGTCCGACTATATACGCCGACCGGCGTCGGGATGGGAGGGGCCGTGTCGTTCCGATCGCAAAACCCTTGCTCCCACGGTCCACGTGCCGCCACCCTCGCCGCATCTGTGAACTTTCGCCGACCTCGCGGGTTCGGTGGGGTGCACCCAAACCTGGACGCTTGGCGCAAACCGGCGCACATCTTCCAGCGAATCGGAAGGAGAACCCTGATGCGCCGCATCCTGACGCTGTTCGTCGTGCCTGCGATGCTGGCGCTGGCCGCCTGCAATTCGGGGGGCTCGGCCGGGTCCGCCCGGGGCGGGCTGCCGACGCTCAACCCGCTGCTGACCGAAGCCATGCCGGCGGTGGTGAACGTCCAGGTCAAGGGCACGGTCCGCCCCAGCGCCGAGATGCTGCGCGACCCCGACATCCGGCGCTATTTCGGCGGCGAGAAGGAGAAGGCGTTCCGCAGCGTCGGCTCCGGCGTCATCGTCAATGCGGCCAAGGGCCTGGTCGTCACCAGCGCCCATGTCGTCGAGAACGCCACCGAGATCGGCGTCACCCTGGGCGACGGCAACGAGGTGCCGGCCCAGGTGGTGGGGTCGGCCGCCGACATCGACATCGCGGTGCTGCGCATCCCTGCCAGCGGGCTGAAGACCGAGCTGCCGGTGGACGACACCGACATGCCCAAGGTCGGCGACTTCGTGGTCGCGATCGGCAATCCGTTCGGCCTCGGCCAGACCGCCTCGCTCGGCATCGTCAGCGCCACCGGCCGCAGCGGCCTCGGCATCGAAGGCTATGAGGACTTCATCCAGACCGACGCGGCGATCAACCCCGGCAGCTCCGGCGGGGCGCTGATCAATCTCGACGGCCATCTCGTCGGTATCAACACGGCCATCCTCAGCCCGTCCGGCGCCAATGCCGGCATCGGCTTCGCCATCCCGATGCACATGGTCAAGAACTCGATCGACCAGATCGAGCAATTCGGCTCGGTGTCGCGGGCCCGACTCGGCGTCGCCATCGAGGACCTGACTGCGGCCAAGGCGGCGTCGCGCGGGATCGCCGGCGTCACCCGCGGCGCGCTGATCACCGGCATCGTCCCCGGCACCGTCGCGGCCTCGGCCGGCCTCAAGGTCGGCGACGTGGTCACGGGGCTGGACGGGCACCCGATCGACGGCGCCACCGCGCTGCGCAACGCCGTCGGCCTGATGCGGCCTCAGACCTCGGTGATGCTGACCGTGGTCCGCGGCAAGGAGACGCTCAGCCTGCCGGTCGCGCTCGGCGCGCAATAGCCGTATTCACATTCCGGCGCTGGCGTTGGGCCTCGCCGCCGGTGTAACGGTCTGGGATCAGATCCGGCCGGCACGGTCCTCGCGACCGTGCCGGCCTCGTCTTCCGCGGCGCCGAGGTACCGGACGTTCATGCTGATCGCCCAGATCACCGACACCCATGTGACCACGCCGGACGTCGCGGTCGAGACCGGGATCGACGCGCTCGGCGCGCTGCGCCGCTGTGCCGAGCACCTCGCCGCGCTGTCGCCGCGGCCGGACCTGCTGCTGGTCACCGGCGACCTGGTCGACCGCGGCGATGTCGAATCGTACCGGCTGTTCCAGAAGGCGCTGACGCCGCTGGGCCTGCCGATGCTGGCGATCCCCGGCAACCATGACGACCGCGAGGCGATGCGCGAGGCCTTCGCCGGCCATGCCGGGATCGGCGCCGAGGGCCCGTTCCTCAACATCGCCGGCGAGACCGGCGGCCTGCGCCTGATCGGGCTCGACACCACCATCCCGGGCCGGATCGAGGGACTGTTGTGCGACGAGCGCCTGGAGTGGCTCGACGCCCGGCTGTCTGAGGCGCCGCAGCAGCCGGCGCTGCTGTTCATGCACCACCCGCCCTTCGAGACCGGCCTGACCCGGATGGATGGCTGGCGCTGCGGCAATGGCGACGGCCTGGCCCGCGTGCTGGTGCGGCATCGCCAGGTGGTGCATGTGCTGTGCGGCCATGTCCACCGGGCGGTCGACACCACCTTCGCCGGCATCCCGGCCTCGATCGGGCCCAGCCCGTCGCATGCGGTCGGGTTCAACCTCGAGCAGGGGGCCGAGCTGACGGTCGGCATCGAGCCGCCCCTGGTCCGGCTGCTGTACTGGACCGGCAAGCGGCTGATCTCGCATCTGTCGCCGATCGACGGGGTGCAGCGGCGCGTGTCCTGATGCCGGGCCGGAAGACGGAGGCGGCGATGCCTGATCCCGAGATCGTCCTGACCGAGACGGCCGACGACCGGCTGGACGCGCTGATCAATGACGGGCTGAACGCCTTCAACGACACGGTCATCGGCTACAGCGACCGGCGGCCGCTCTCGGTCGTGGTCCGCGATCCCGGGACCGGCGAGATCCTCGGCGGCGCCAAGGGGCGCACCTCGCTGGGGCTGCTGTTCGTCGAGCTGTTCTGGCTGCCGGAGGCGCTGCGCGGCTCGGGGCTGGGCAGCCGGATCCTGCGGATGATGGAGGAGGAGGGACGGCGGCGCGGCTGCCGTTCGGCGGTCCTCTTCACCATCAGCTTCCAGGCGCCGGACTTCTATCGCCGCCATGGCTGGCGGGTGTTCGGCGACATCCCCTGCGACCCGCCGGGCACCAGCCGGGTGTTCATGACCAAGGACCTGGCCTAGCCCGCGACCGTGGCCCGCCGCACCAGGGTGACCGGCACCGTCTCCACCGTCGCCGGCCTGGCGGGATCCTCGGCGCGGTCCAGCATCAGCGCCACGGCGCGGGCGGCGATGCGGGCGGCGTCCTGGCGGATCGTGGTCAGGCGATAGGGGGCGAGGCCGGCCGGCGTCACGTCGTCGAAGCCGATGATCGAAAGATCGCGCGGGGCGGCGCGTCCTGCCGCCCTGGCCCCGTCCAGGAAGCCGCAGGCCAGCACGTCGCTGGCGCAGAACAGCCCGTCCAGCGGCGCGCCCCAGGCCCCGGCGGCGGCCGCGGCGCCGGCGTCGTGGTCGGGCCCGGCGGCGACGATCGGGCGGAAGGTGGCGCGGCCGGCGGCCAGGGCCGGCGCCAGCGCGGCAACGAAGGCGGCGCTGCGGGCCAGGCCGCTATAGGTGCCGCCCTCGACCCCAAGGAAGCCGAGATGCCGGCAGCCCGCATCCAGCAGCGCCTGCGCCGCCAGCCGGCCGCCGGTCTCGTTGTCCGACAGCACGGCGTCGACCCCGGGGATCGACACGGCGCGGTTCAGCGCCACCACCGGGATGCCCAGCCGGGCGCATTGCTCGGCCAGGGCGATCGGCGGCGCGCCGGAGGTCACCAGCACGCCACTGACCCGGTACTGCAGGAACCGTGCGATAGTGCGGTCCAGCGCCGCCTCGTCGCCGACCTCGCTGACCAGCGACTGCAGGCCGTGGCCGTCGATCTCGCGCAGCAGCGCCTCGAACAGGGCGGCGCGGTAGGGGTCGGTGGCGCCGCGCACGACGATGCCGACCAGGTCGGAGCGCTGGCGGTTCATGCCGCGGCCCAGCATGTTGACCTGGTAGCCCAGCGCCGAGGCCGCCTCCAGCACCCGCTCGCGGGTCTCGGCCGCGACCCGGGCCTGGCCGGACATGATGCGCGAGACCGTGGCGCGCGACACTCCGGCCCGCTCCGCCACTGCCTGCGCCGTCGCCGGCCGCGTCTCGCTGTCCTGCCGTTGTCGTCCCAACCAGCGCTCCCCTGCCGATGACCCCAGGATAGCGCACACGTGTTCATGAAGGCGAGGTGCCGTAAAGGTGAAATCGGCAGGCCCAAAGGATTGTCACCGGACCGTCACGAAACATTCATTTCCTTGAAAGCGTGCGGTGTTCGGAGCCATGATAGAACCGCCGCCGGAGAGCGGTGCGGCCGACATTCGGATATGGCAATGTGTGAACACGTGTTCACATCTTCGTCCGGGGCGTCGCCGACCATCCTGCGGACTGGGGAGGGATTGAAGATGACGACAAAGTTGATCGGCCGGGTTGCGGGCCTCGCGGCGCTCCTGCTGGCCGGGGCGGCGCAGGCGGACGAGCTGGTGATCGCCGGCCGCGACGGCGTCTATGGCGACGCTCTGGCCTATGCGATCGATGCCTACAAGACGGTGTCGCCGGACACCGAGGTCGAGCTGCTGAAGCTGCCCTATGGCAGCCTGTACGAGAAGCTGGTGGTGTCGCTGCGCGGCGGCGCCGACGCCTATGACGTGATCGTCGCCGACGACACCTGGATGCCGGAATTCACCGCCAATGGCTGGCTGAAGCCGGTGACCGCCGACCTGTCGGGCGTGATCCCCAGCCTGACCGCCCTGTCCAAGGGCAAGGACGGGCAGGTGGTGGCGCTGCCCTTCGCCGGCAATGTCGAGATGTTCGCCTACCGCACCGACCTGTTCCAGGCGGCCGGCCTGGCCGCGCCGAAGAGCTGGAGCGACGTGGTCAAGGCGGCCGAGGCGCTGAAGGCCAAGGACCCGAATGTCGCCGGCGTGGTGTTCCGCGGCACCAAGGGCAACCCGATCGTCACCGGCTTCCTGCCGATCTTCTGGGCCCATGGCGGCGAGATCATCGACGGCTCGGGCAAGGCGGCGCTGGCGTCGCCCGCCGGCACCAAGGCGCTGCAGCAGTTCCTGGCGCTGAAGGCCTTCGCCCCGACCGGGGTCGAGACCTATAACGCCACCGAGGTGCGCGACGCGCTGCAGCAGGGCCGCGCCGCCATGGCGATCGAGGTCTGGCCGGCCTGGGTGCCGTCGCTGGACGACGCCGCCAAGTCGAAGGTGGTCGGCAAGGTCGCGATCGGCCCGGCCCCGGGCGAGACCAAGGGCCCGGCGCCGATGCTGGGCATCTGGCAGGTGGCGGTGCCGTCGGGCGCGCCGAATGCCGAGGGTGCGCAGAAGTTCCTGGCCTTCCTGAACGGCGCCGACATGCAGAAGGAGCTGGCGCTGCGCTTCGGCCTGCCGCCGACGCTGACCGCGCTGTATGCCGACAAGGACCTGGTCGCCAAGTACCGCTGGTACCCGGACCAGCTGAAGGCGCTCGAGGCCGGCGTGTCGCGGCCGCGGATCAAGCAGTGGCCGCAGGTCGAATCGATCCTCGGCGACTACCTGCAGCTGGCCCTGGTCGGCCAGATGGCGCCGGAGGAGGCGCTGACGAAGGCCTCGGCCGACATCGACGCGGCGCTGGCGAAGTGAGGCACGAGCTTACCCTATTCTGTCATCGCCGGGCTTGACCCGGCGATCCAAGGCAACCGAGAGCGGTGCCTGCCGCCCTGGATGCCCGGGTCAAGCCTGGGCATGACAGGATGGGATTTCCGAAAGACCGTACAGAACCCCATGCTCTTCACCGACCGCCGGCAGCTCGTCCTGCTCCTGCTTCCCGCCGCGCTGCTGCTGGTCGTGTTCGCGCTCGCGCCCGTGGTCCAGGTCGCCGTCTATTCCTTCCAGGAAATCGATTTCGCCGCTGATACCTCGCGCTGGGTCGGCCTCGCCAACTACGCCACTTTGTTCGGCGACTGGTTCTTCCGGGTCGACATCGGCAACACGGTCCGGTTCGCGGTCGTCGCCTCGCTGCTCCAGGTCGGCCTCGGCACCGCGCTGGCCCTGCTGCTGAACCGCGAGTTCCGCGGCCGCGGCGCGGTGCTGTCGGTCGTGGTCTATCCGATGATGCTGTCGACGCTGGTCTGCTCAGCGATCTGGCGGTCCTGGTTCCATTACGACGTCGGGGTGCTGAACGGCGCGCTCGGCTGGCTCGGCCTGCCGCCGGTGGAATGGCTGTCCGACCCCGGCCTGGCGCTGTGGTCGGTGATGCTGGTCGACACCTGGCAGTGGACGCCGATGACGACTCTGATCGTCCTGGCCGGGCTGCAGTCGATCCCGCCCGAGGTGGTCGAGGCGGCGCGGACCGACGGTGCCCGCACCTGGGTGCTGCTGACCCGGATCGTGCTGCCGCTGGTGCGCGGCCAGGTCTTCCTGGCGCTGCTGCTGCGCCTGATCGACACCTTCAAGCTGTTCGACAAGGTCTATGCCCTGACCGGCGGCGGCCCCGGCAATGCCACCGAGACGATGTCGATGTATGTCTACCAGAAGGGCTTCAAGTTCTTCGATGTCGGCCTCGCCGCCGCCGCCTCGGTGGTGATGATGGCGATCGCCTGCGCCCTGTGCGCCGTCTATGCCGCCCAGGCGATGCGGGGCTCGGCCAAGTGATCCGCCGTTCCTTGCCGTATCTCGGCATCGCCCTGTTCGTGCTGGTCTTCGCCCTGCCGGTGGTGTGGATGATCGGCGCCGCCTTCGAGGACCCCGCCCGTGCCGGCCGTGGCTTCCTGCCGACCGTGCCGACCCTCGACAACATCCGGGCCGTGCTCGCCGACGGGTTCCTGGTGCGGCTGAAGAACACCGCTATCGTCGCCTTCGGGGCGACGCTGCTGTCGCTGTTCGCCGGCTTCCTGGCCGCCTATGCGCTGGCCCGGTTCCGCTTCCCGAAGCGGCTGGACGTGCTGTTCCTGCTGCTGGTGCTGGTGGTCAAGCTGATGCCGCCGATCGTGGTGGCGCTGCCGCTGCATGCGCTGCTGCTCGATCTCGGCCTGCTCGGCACCCTGTCCGGGCTGGTGCTGGTGTACCAGCTGTACACGCTGCCCTTCTGCCTGTGGATGCTGCTCGGCTTCGTCCGCGAGGTGCCGGTCGAGATCGAGGCGGCGGCGGCGATCGACGGCGCCGGGCTCTTGCGCCGCCTGTGGCACATCGTGCTGCCGCTGGCTCTGCCCGGGCTGGTGGCGACGCTGATCTTCGCCCTGATCCTGTGCTGGAACGAGTTCCTGTTCGCGCTCCTGTATCTGCAGCGCCCCAGCCGCTTCACCCTGCCGCTCTACGTCGCCACCTTCATCACCGAGGACGAGACGCTGTGGGGCCGGCTGATGGCGATCGGCCTCCTGTCCTCGCTGCCGGTGCTGCTGGTCGCCGGCTACATCCAGAAGCACCTGCTGCGCGGCTTCGCTCCCGGCACAAAGTAGCCATCCGCCGGTTCGGGTTGACGCTGCGGCCTCGCCGGGTCACAAGCCGCGCAGCGCGGGACGTGTGACGGAGCGGGCGATGAGCGAGCGGGACCTGACCGGGCGGGCGGTGGCGGATGCCATCCTGGCCGAGGTGGCGGCGGAGGTGTCGGCGCTGGGCGAGGCGCATTGGCCGCCGAAGCTGGTGTCGATCACGGTCGGCGACGAGAGCGCGGTCGACGTCTATGTCCGCAACCAGCGGCGCACGGCCGAAGGCGTCGGCATCGCCTTCGAGACCAGGCGCCTGCCGGAGCGGATCACGCAGGACGAGCTGCGCGCCGCCATCACCGCGTTGAACGCCGACCCGCAGGTCAGCGGCATCATCCTGCAGCGCCCGGTGCCGAAGCACATCTCGATCAAGGCGATGCAGACGGCGATCCATCCGCTGAAGGATGTCGAGGGCATGAACCCGGCCTCGATCGGCAACATCGTCTACAACGAGCTGGAGCTGGCGCCCTGCACCGCGCTGGCTGCGGTCGAAATGCTGAAGCGCACCGGCCTGACCCTGGCGGGGCTGGAGGTCGTGGTGATCGGCCATTCCGAGATCGTCGGCAAGCCGATCGCCTTCCTGCTGATGTCGGAAGGCGCAACCGTCACCGTCTGCCACCACATGACCCGCTCGGTCTCCATGCATTCGCGCCGGGCCGATGCGGTGTTCGTCGCCGTCGGCAAGCCGAAGCTGGTCACCGGCGACATGATCAAGCCGGGCGCCGCGGTGATCGACATCGGTATCAACGAGGTGCTGGACGACGCCGGCAAGAGCCGGGTGGTCGGCGATGTCGACTATGACAGCGTTGCCCCGGTGGCGGGCTGGATCACCCCGGTGCCGGGGGGCGTCGGGCCGGTGACGGTGGCGGTGCTGATGCGCAACACCATCGTCGCTACCCGCCGCCAGAAGGCACATTACGAGACCCGGCTGGGCGCCTCGACCTTCTGACCGCTGGCGCCCGGCCGCCAGCTCCCGGATGATGCGGTGGGGACGGTCGGGAGAGGGGTGATGCTGGAGCAGCTTCTGGTCGGGCTGGCGGTCAGCCTGGTCAACATCGCCGTGCACGCCGTGGCGATGCAGGCGATGCGCGCGCCGCGCCGCTGGGCGCTGGCGGCGCACCAACAGGCGCCGGCCCGAATCCTGGTCCCCGCCATGATCGCGACCGTGGCGGTGCTGATGCTGGCTCATCTGGCTGAGATCGGGATCTGGGCGCTGGTCTATGGCGCGCTCGGCGTCATCGAGTGGCGGGCACCGGGCGACGGCTTCTACTTCGCCTTCGTCAACTACACCACGCTCGGCTATGGCGACGTGGTGCCGGCTCCCCGCTGGCGCCTGCTGGGCCCGATGACGACGCTGAACGGCATCCTGCTGGCCGGCTGGTCCACCGCGGTGATCTTCGACACGCTGATGGCGATCTCCCGGCATATCCGGGAGCACGGGGAGAGCGGATCTGGTCGGCATTGAATTCGGATCGCCACTTCGTATATACGGTATATACGAGACGGAGGCGAGCGATGCTGACCCGGCTGTTCCGAAGCGGCAACTCCCTGGCCGTGCGCATTCCCAAGGAGCTGGCCTTCGCCGATGCGGCGCAGGATGTCGAGATCGAACGCCGGGGCGACAGCCTGGTCATCCGGCCGGTGGCCTCCCGTTCGCTGGCCGGGGTGGCGCAGGTCTTCGCGTCCTTCCCGCCGGGCTTCATGGCCGAAGGTCGGGAGCATCATGAGCAGAAGGAGAGGGATTGGGGTGGCGGCGCCTGAGCCATGCGCTACATGCTCGACACCAGCATCTGCATCCACCTGATCCAGCGCCGTCCGCCGCAGGTGTTGAGTCGCTTCGCCGCGCTATCCCAGGGCGATGTGGTGATGTCGGTGGTGACGCTGGCCGAGCTGCGCCACGGGGTCGAACGCAACCCATCGGCGAAGCCCCAGGCCGAGCAGGCGCTGGACCGGCTGCTCGACTTCATCCCGGCCCAGCCCTTCGACCCGGATGCGGCGATCCGCTACGGCGTGCTGGCCGCCGCCGTCAAAGATCGGCGCCGCGATGCGCTGGACCGCCTGATCGCGGCCCACGCCCTCAGTCTCGGAGTGATCCTGGTCACCAACAACGAGGCCGATTTCAACGTCTATCCCGGCCTGACAGTGGAGAACTGGGCGAAGGCCTGACCCGGCCAAGCGCATGCCGCCGCCGCAACCCTGTGGCGCAGGGAGGCCGGGTGCAAGCGGCCGGCCGCGGGTCTAAACCCGACATATGACGGCATCGGACCGAGTC
The DNA here is from genome assembly GCF_005938675.2 of Mycobacterium sp. KBS0706. Lineage (GTDB taxonomy): Bacteria > Pseudomonadota > Alphaproteobacteria > DSM-16000 > Inquilinaceae > Inquilinus. The sequence goes on along the minus strand of NZ_VCCH02000035.1, from coordinate 15,393 downwards.
CCTGACCAGCCCCAATTCGTGACGGAGCGGGATCCGCGGCTGCGCGTGATCATCCCGATGATCGTCGCCGTCGCCTTCCTGATGGAGCAGCTCGACTCCACCATCATCACCACCGCCATTCCGGACATGGCCGCCAGCCTGGGCACCACGCCGCTGCGGCTGAATCTGGCGGTGACGACCTATGTGCTGACCCTGGCCGTGTTCATCCCGGTCAGCGGCTGGTTCGCCGACCGGTTCGGCGCCCGCCGGATCTTCGCCCTGGCGCTCGGCATCTTCACCCTCGGCTCGGCGCTGTGCGGCATGGCCGACAGCTTCGGCATGCTGCTGGCGATGCGCGTGCTGCAGGGGCTGGGCGGCGCCATGATGACGCCGGTCGGCCGGCTGATCCTGCTGCGCAGCTTCCCGCGCGCGCAGCTGGTCACGGCCATGACCTACATGACCCTGCCGGCGATCCTGGGGCCGGTGATCGGGCCGCTGCTGGGCGGCGTCCTCACCACCTACACGTCCTGGCGCTGGATCTTCTACGTCAACGTGCCCTTCGGCTGCGTCGGCATCCTGGCGGCGCTGCGCTACTTCGAGGATGTGAAGGGCGAGACGGTGACGCCCTTCGACTATCCGGGCTTCGTCATGGTCGGGCTCGGCGTCGCCCTGCTGCAATACGGGCTGGAGAATATCGGCCGCCCGACCATCCCGGCCCTGGCGATCGCGGCGGTGCTGGCCGTGGCCGTCCTGCTGCTGCTGGCCTTCGGCCGCTATGCCCGGGGGCGGGCGAATCCGGCGGTCGACATGACGCTGTTCCGGCTGCGCTCCTTCTGGGTCGGCACCCTGGCGGGCGGGCTGTGCCGGGTCGGGCTGAACGGCGTGCCGTTCCTGCTGCCGCTGATGCTCCAGGTCGGCTTCGGCTTCAGCCCGGTGGTGTCGGGGTCGCTGACCTTCGTCAGCAGCCTGGGCGCGCTGCTGATCCGGCCACTGCTGTCGCCGATGCTGCGCCATCTCGGCTTCGACCGCGTGCTGATCATCAGCGCCGCGCTCGGCTCCGCCGCCATCGCCGGCTTCGCTCTGATGGAGCCGGACACGCCGCATTGGGTCTTGCTGGGCTACATCTTCTTTTTCGGCCTGCTGCGGTCGATGCAGTTCATGACCTCGAACACCCTGTCCTATGCCGACATGCCGGGCGAGCGGCTCAGCCGCGCCACCAGCCTGGGCGGGGTGCTGCAGCAGCTCAGCGTCAGCTTCGGCGTCTCGGTCGCCGCGATGCTGCTCGGCCTGGTCAGCTTCGAGACCCATGTACTGGCGCCGGAGCGCTTCCACGAGGCGTTCCTGCTGCTGGCGGTGATCCCGCTGCTGTCGATCCCCGGCTTCCTGTATCTGCGGCCGGAGGACGGGGTGCAGGTCAGCAAGCACGAGCGCCGGCCGCGCTGACTACGGTCGCTTCGGCGGCGGCTTTCCGCGGGGCGTCGCCGGCGCCTTCACCGGCCGGCGGTCCCGCGCCGGGGGCGGCGCGGGCGGCTTGCGCGGCAGGTCAGGCTGCCGCGGCGGCGACGGGGATCGAGAGCGTCGACCAGACATCGCGCAGGGCTTCGACCAGCCGCGCCATCTGCAGGTCGTCATGCAGCGGCGTCGGGGTGATGCGCAGCCGCTCCGCGCCGCGCGGCACGGTCGGGAAGTTGATCGGCTGGACGTAGATCCGGTGCCGGTCCAAGAGCAGGTCGCTGGCCGCCTTGCACAGCCGGGCGTCGCCGACGAAGACCGGCACGATGTGGCTGACCGACGGCATCACCGGCAGGCCCGCGGCGCGCAGCAGGCGCTTCAGCGTCGCCGCCCGCTCCTGGTGCCGCTCGCGCTCGGCGCCGCTGCCCTTGAGGTGGCGGATCGCGGCCAGCGCCCCGGCGGCCACCACCGGCGGCAGCGAGGTGGTGAAGATGAAACCCGGGGCATGGCTGCGCAGCGCGTCGACCAGCATGGCGGAGCCGGCGACATAGCCGCCCATCACGCCGAAGGCCTTGCCCAGCGTGCCCTCGATCACGGTCAGCCGGCGGGTCAGCCCGTCGCGCTCGGCGATGCCGCCGCCGCGCGGCCCATACATGCCGACGGCGTGGACCTCGTCGAGATAGGTCATGGCGCCGTGCTTGTCGGCGACGTCGCAGATCTCGGCGATCGGCGAGATGTCGCCATCCATCGAATAGACGCTCTCGAACGCCACCAGCTTAGGCCGGTTCGCCGGGTATTCCGACATCAGCCGGTCCAGGTCGGCCGGGTCGTTGTGGCGGAAGATCCGCTTCTCGCAGCCGGAATGGCGGATGCCGGCGATCATCGAGGCGTGGTTCAGCGCGTCGGAGAAGATCACGCAGCCGGGGATCAGCTTGGCCAGGGTCGACAGCGAGGCGTCGTTCGAGACGAAGCCGGAGGTGAAGAGAAGCGCCGCCTCCTTGCCGTGCAGGTCGGCCAGCTCGGCCTCCAGCGCCCGGTGGTAGATATGGGTGCCGGAGATGTTGCGGGTGCCGCCGGCGCCGGCGCCGCAGCGGTCCAGCGCCTCATGCATCGCCGCCAGCACCGCCGGGTGTTGGCCCATGCCGAGATAGTCGTTCGAGCACCAGACGGTGACGTCCGGCGCGCCGTCGAGCCCGTGATGGGCGGCGCGCGGGAAGGCACCGGCATGGCGCTCGAGCTCGGCGAAGATGCGGTAGCGGCCCTCGGCCTTCAGGGTGTCGATCGCCGTCCGGAATATGGTCTCGTAGTCCATTCCCACCATCTCGCCGTGCCACGGGCCGGAACCCGTCTGCGGAAAGTGTAGCGCATCTGTTGCCGTCGCGTGAAATGGCACCATAGTCGAACCATGCCGGCAAGCGAGGCCTGCGGCGGGTTCGGCGGCGATCCGCCGCACGAGGCGGATAAATTCACGGCCCCTGTCGGGATGTGCCCGGCCCACCCGTCCTAGGATCATCGTCAACGAAGGAGGCCGTCTTGGCCCAGCTCACGCAGAAGATCTCGCCGTTCCTGTGGTTCCTCGACGGCAAGGCCGAGGAAGCGGCCGAGTTCTATGTCTCGGTCTTCGACAATTCGCGGATCACCTCCGTGCTGCGCAACGGCGACACCATGTCGGGGCCGAACGGCACCCCCCTGACCGTCGGCTTCCAGCTCGAGGGCCAGGATTTCACCGCCATCAACGGCGGCGGGGATTTCAGGTTCTCCTGGGCGGTCTCCTTTGTCGTGCTCTGCGAGACCCAGGAGGAGGTCGACCGGTACTGGGACCGCCTGGTCGAAGGCGGCGGCAAGCACAACCAGTGCGGCTGGCTGCAGGACCGGTACGGTTTGTCCTGGCAGATCACGCCGAAGATCCTGCTCGAGCGGACCCACGATTCCGACCCGGCGAAGGCGGCCCGCGCGTTCCAGGCGATGCTGCAGATGACCAAGATCGATATCGCCGCCATCGAGCGGGCCTACCACGGCGACGCCTGAGCGCGTCACTACGGGCGTAGCCATTCCCTGTTGGGGAAACCCGACCCGTTCATGCGACGAAGAGTGTGCCCGGCGGGCTTTGCGCCCGCCGGGTTCGGCGGCATGATCCCAAGGCGTGGGGCGCAGCGACGGGTCTGGTTCGATGACGGTGCAGGACGTGGCCCGGGTGGCGATGACGCCGCGCGGCCGGAAGAAGCGCGAGGCGATCCTCGACGCCGGGGTCAAGGTCTTCATGGCCGAGGGCTACGCCGCCAGCATGGACCGGGTGGCGGCCGAGGCCGGCGTCGCCAAGCAGACCCTGTACAGTCATTTCGGCAGCAAGGAGGGCCTGTTCCACGCCCTGTTCGACCGCTACAAGCAGCAAAGCCTGCGGGTGCTCGACCCGGCGGGCGACCTGGCGACCGAGCTCACCGCCTTCGGCGAGGACCTGCTGCGCCGGATCTTCGATCCCGAGATCCTCGGCGTGCAGCGGCTGATGATCGCCCAGGCCGGCGCATTTCCGGATCTGGCGCGGATCTTCTACGACGCCGGCCCGGGCCATGTCCGCACGACGCTGGCGGCGTTCCTGCGCAACAGGATGGAGGCGGGCGCGCTCCGCTCCGACGATGCCGCAGCAGCGGCGGAGGATCTGATCGGGCTGCTGCAGGGCGGCCGGCGGCAGCGTCACCTGTTCGGGGTCGAGCCGGCGCCGGAGCCGGCGGAGCTGCGCGGCATCGCCGAACGGGCCGTCGCGGTGTTTTTGCGCGCCTATACAACACGTTAAGTTCACATTCCGAACCCTTGTTTCGCCGCATTTGCTGCTTACTTCGGAGGACGAAGGGGCACCGACGGAGGAAACAGATGGCGAAGTTCCGCTATTGGGGCGTGTCGGTTCTCCTGAGCCTGGGCCAGGCCGACCTCGCCGTGGCGACGGAGCGGCCACCCTATGACGACGCCCTGGCCGCCTATCTCGGCTCGTCCCGCGCGGCCAATGACGACACCGCCCTGGCCCCGCTCTATTTCTACCGGCCCGACAGCTTCGGCCGGGTCACCTTCATCGGCGATGTCGCGCCGGATGCGGTGCCGTCCTGGCGCGGCGTCGCCATCGACGGCGTCTGGCAGCCGGCGGTGACGCCGGACGACCTGGCGCCGCTGCTGCTGCCCGACACCGGCTGGGCCGCGGCGGACGAGGCGACGCGCGAGGCGATCGCGGTGCGCTGGGTCGAGGAGATCGTGCTGGCCGGCGAGGTGCTGCGCAGCGGCGCCGACCTGGTGCCGCCCGCGCCGGACGGCGCCATCGTCCCGGCCGCCGCCCGCACCCTGCCCGACGGCTCGATCGAGGTCAGCGGCTGGGTGTCGCATCTCAGCATCGCCGGCGAGATCGCCGACCCCTTCACCGTCCGGCTGGCGCCGGACGGGACGGTGCTGACCTAGGCTACTCCTCCACCCCCAACTCCTGCCCCACCAGCGTGACCCAGTAGGTCGAGCCGAGGGCCAGGATCGCGTCGTTGAAGTCGTAATGCGGCGTGTGGACGTAGTGGTAGCTGCCGTCCGGGTTGACGCCGTTGCCGATCATGATGAAGGCGCCGGGCCTCTTCTCCAGCATGAAGGAGAAGTCCTCGGCCCCGGTGATCGGGGCGATGTTGGTCGCCACCTTGTCGGCGCCGACGATCCGCGACGCGACGCCGGCGGCGATGTCGGTCTGCTCCGGGTGGTTGATCAGAGGCGGGTAGCGGCGGTCGTAATGCACCGCGGCGGTGCAGCCATAGGTCGCCGCCAGCCCCTCGGCGGTCTCGCGCAGCCGGCGCTCGATGGTGTCGCGCACCTTGGGGGAATAGCTGCGGGCCGTGCCGCTGACCACCACCTCGGGCGGGATGATGTTGGGCGAGCCGGCGGAGCCGCCGGAGATGTGGCCGACGCTGATCACCGCCGGCTCGACCGACGGGATGTTGCGGCCCACGATGGCCTGGGCCGCCAGGATGAAATGCGCCAGCACCACGGTCGGATCGGTCGCCAGATGCGGGGCGGAGCCGCCATGGCCGCCGGTGCCGCCGAAGGTGACGGTCCAGGTGTCGGCGGCCGCCAGCATCGGGCCGGGACGCAGGCCGAATTCGCCGACCGCGCGGCCGGGGTTGTTGTGCATGCCGTAGACGGCGTCGGCCGGGAACCGGTCGAACAGCCCTTCCTCGACCATCAGCCGGCCGCCGCCCTGGCCTTCCTCCGCCGGCTGGAAGATGAAATGCACGGTGCCGGGGAAGTCGCGGTTCTCCGACAGGTAGCGGGCGGCGCCCAGCAGCATGGCGGTGTGGCCGTCATGGCCGCAGGCATGCATCTTGCCGGGCACGGTCGAGGCATAGGGCAGGCCGGTCTTCTCCTCGATGAACAGCGCGTCCATGTCGGCGCGCAGCGCCACCGCCCGGTTGCCGGGCCGGGTGCCCTTCAGCGTGCCGACCACGCCGGTCCTGGCGATGCCCTCATGCGTCTCGATGCCCCAGCCGCGCAGCGTCTTCGCCACTAGGGCGGCGGTGCGCACCTCCTCGAAGCCGGTCTCCGGATGGGCATGGATGTCGCGGCGGATGGCGATCAGCTCGTCCTCATAGCCCTTGATCTCGGCCAGGATGTCCTTCGGCTCGGCGGTCACGGTCGTCCCTTCCGGTTGTGTCATTTCGGGTAGGTAGGACATTTGCAGGTTTTTCATCCTGCGCCCAGGGGTGCCGGACAGGCTCCGCGCACATCGGTTGCGTTCCGGCCCGCGCCGCGCCAGGATCGCGCCCTTCGTCGGGGAGGCCCGCTTCATCGGGGGGAATGCCGCGTGATCCTGGATTTCGGCTCGATCAACATGGATTTGGTGATGGCGGTGACGGCGCTGCCGCGGCCCGGAGAGACCGTGCTGTGCGATGGCTACGTCACCAAGCCGGGCGGCAAGGGGTCGAACCAGGCTGTGGCGGCGGCGCGGGCCGGGGCGCGGGTGGCGATGGCCGGCGCGGTCGGCGATGACGGCTTCGGCCAAGTGATGCGCGCGACCCTGGCCAAGGAGGGCATCGACACCGCCCTTCTCGCCACCAGCGACCGGCCGACTGGCGTCGCCTATATCTGCGTCGACGCCAAGGCGGAGAACTTCATCGCCGTCGGCAGCGGCGCCAATCTCGGCGTTCGGGCCGACCAGGTGCCGGACGACCGGCTGACGCCCGACACCCTGCTGATCCTGCAGATGGAGCTGCCGCCGGAGCAGAACTGGGAATTGCTGCAGCGCGCCCGGGCCCGTGGCTGCCGCGCCATCCTCAACGTCGCCCCGGCCGCTCCCGTGCCCGAGGCGGCGCTGCGCGACCTCGACCTCCTGGTGGTGAACGAGCATGAGGCGCTGGCGATCGCCGGCGGGCTCGGCCTCGAGACGTCCAGCCCGCGGGCCGCGGCCCAGGCGCTCAGCGGCCGGATGAACCTCACCTGCGTCGTCACCCTCGGCGGCGCGGGCGCGATTGCCGTTGGTCCGGGCGCCGACTTCGCCGTGCCGGCGCTGCCGATCCAGCCGGTCGACACCACCGGCGCCGGCGACACCTTCACCGGCGTGCTGGCCGCCGGGCTCGATGCCGGGCTGCCGCTCGACCAGGCGCTGCGCCGGGCCTCGACCGGCGCTGCCCTGGCCTGCCTCGCCCTCGGCGCGCAGGAAAGCATGCCGACCGCCGCGGCGATCGACGCCGCCCTGCCGCGGCTCGGCCCGACCACGCCGATCGGATAGCAGCCGGCCTACGTCTCTTCCGGCTCGGTGGTGAACAGCAGCGGATAGCCCAGCTTGCGGGCGGCCTCGGTCGCCCGCGTCGCCTTGGTCTCGGCGATCTCCTTGGGATAGACCGCGATGACGCAGACGCCGCGCCGATGCGCGGTCATCATCACCCGATAGGCCTGGTCTTCGCTCATCCGGAACTCGCCCTTCAGCACCACGACCACGAATTCGCGCGGCGTGTAGTCGTCGTTCAGCAGGATGACCTTGTGCAGCCGCGGCCGCTGGGTCTTCGGCCGGGTGTCGATGCGGGGCTTGCTCGTGGTGTCGCTCATCGGCTGCTCCTGGCTGGCGCCGCAGCGGAAAAACGGCCGCAGCTTGTCACGCCCGGCGCTGCCCGTCCATCGCCCGGGCAGCGGCCGGTTGCCGCGCGAATGGCGCCTGCGCCACCGCGCCGGGTTGCCCCGGCGGCGCGGACGGACCAGTATCTGGGTTTCCAGCCAGCGCAAGACGAGACCGACCGATGCCCGTCATCAATTCGATCGCCGCCCGCAAGGAGGAGATGACCGCCTGGCGGCGCGACCTCCACGCCCATCCGGAGCTCGGCTTCGAGGAGGTGCGGACCTCGGCCATCGTGGCGGAGAAGCTGGCTTCCTGGGGCATCGAGGTGCATCGCGGCCTGGCCAAGACCGGGGTGATCGGCGTGCTCAAGGGACGGACCGACGGCGGCCGCACCATCGGCCTGCGCGCCGACATGGACTGCCTGCCGATGGACGAGGTCAACGACTTCGCCCACAAATCCACCGTGCCCGGCAAGATGCATGCCTGCGGCCATGACGGCCACACCACCATGCTGCTCGGCGCCGCCCAGTATCTGGCGGAGACGCGGAACTTCGACGGCACCGTGCACTTCATCTTCCAGCCGGCGGAGGAGGGCGGCGGCGGCGGCGACGTCATGGTCAAGGAGGGGCTGTTCGACCGCTTCCCCTGCGACGAGGTCTACGGCCTGCACAACTGGCCGCTGATGCCGGCCGGCACGGTCGGCGTGCGGCCCGGCCCGATGATGGCGGCCGCCGACATGTTCGAGATCCGGATCCGCGGCGTCGGCGGCCATGCCGCGATCCCGCAGGCGGCGAAGGACCCGGTGGTGATCGCGGCCCAGCTGGTTGGCGCGCTGCAGACCCTGGTCAGCCGCAACGCCAACCCGATGGATGCGGCGGTGCTGTCGATCACCCAGATCCACACCGGCAGCACCCACAATGTGATCCCGGACGAGGCCTATCTGAACGGCACGGTGCGGACCTTCCGGCCCGAGGTGCAGGAGATGATGGTCGCCGGCATCCGGCGCATCGTCGACGGCATCGCCGCCGCCTTCGATGTGTCGATCGACATCGACTACCAGTACGGCTACCCGGCGACGGTGAACCATGCCGAGCAGGCCGAGACCGCGGCGCGGGTGGCGGAGACGGTGGTCGGCGCGGGCAATGTCCAGCGTGACGTCGAGCCGTCGCTGGGCGGCGAGGACTTTGCCTATCTGCTGAACGCCCGGCCGGGGGCCTATCTGTTCCTCGGCCAGGCCGGCGGCGCCTCGGGGGCGATGATCCACAACCCGCATTACGACTTCAACGACGAGGTCCTGCCGCTCGGCGCCTCGCTGCTGGCCGGCCTGGTCGAGAGCCAGCTGAAGGCGGGGTAATCGCGCTTCCGGCGCTTTGCGTGGCCTCTCCCGCTTGCAAGGCCTCTTCACAGCATCGTCGTTTGAGCCGGCTTATCCCTTTTATCCTCCCCTCCCCTTGCGGGAGGGGGAGGATGATGGGGCTGGCTCGTGCGGGAACTCACGCCTCGATCGCGAACACCGGCTGCGGGTCGGCCAGGCCGCGGATCGGGTGGGCGCCGAGCGGCTCGGCGACCCCGGCCCAGGCCTGCCGGAACGGCTCGGAGCACACGCTCGGCCGGTCGAGCTGCTTGGCCAGGCCTTCCAGCCGGCTGGTCAGGTTGACCGCCGGCCCCAGCACGGTGAAGTCCAGCCGGTCGGGGCTGCCGATATTGCCGTACAGCACCGGGCCGAGATGCAGCGCCGCGGCGAAGGCCACGGGATCTGGTCCGGCGGCCAAGCCCTGGCGGATCGCCCGCACCGCGCCGACGGCGGCGTCGCAGGCCGCAGCGGCGCCGCCGGCCTGCTCGACCGGAAAGATCGCCAGCACGCCGTCGCCCATGAACTTCAGCACGTCGCCGCCGCGGTCGACGATGGCTTGGGCCACGGTCTCGAAATAGCGGTCCAGCACCGCCAGCACGGCGGCCGAGCTCAGGCGTTCGGACAGGGCGGTGAAGCCGCGCATGTCAACGAACAGGATCGCCGCCTCGACCGCGACCACGTCGCCGCGGCGGATCGCGCCCTCCGCCACCCGGTCGGCCGGGCCGATTCCGAGATAGGTGCGCAGCAGGCTGGCGGCGGAGCGGCGCATGGCGGTCGGCTCCATCGCCGCCGCCAGCGGGTGGCGCAGCCACTCCAGCAGCGCCGCCTCGTCGTCGCCGAAGCCGCCGGGCCGGTCGGTGACGAAGCTCGCCACCTGCACGGTGTCGTTGCCGTAGACGATCGGCACGGCGACATAGTCGGTGCCGCCGGCTTCGGCCAACTCGTGAAACACGGCGTGATCGTCAGGCCCTAGCCCGGCCAGGCGGCGGCGCAGCGGCTCGCGGCTGCGGATCACCGCCTCGAACGGACTGCCGACGAAGGTGGCGGTGGCCAGCACCTTGCGGTCGATGACGTAGCTCTCGCCGCCCTTGTCCGGGGTCCAGACCACGCCCCAGGCGCTCAGCAGCGGATGGGTGATGCTCTGGCCGATCCGCACCCGCTGCAGCGGCACGCCGGCGGCGATCAGGCGGCGGCAGAAGGCGTCGACCAGCGCCACCGGGTTGGTCAGCAGCCGGCCTTCGGCCACCAGCCAGTCCGCGACATCCCTGCCGTCCTCCGCCACCGCCATGGGATCGTCCCCGTTCAGGGGTTCCGGCGGATCAGCCGCCGGCCTGCCGGCGCATCGCCTGCAGCAGCCCGTCGATGTTGCCGCCGTTCTGGGCGATCACCGAGGCGAACTCGTCGCGCTGGGTCACGCTCATGCTGACCCGGGCGACGATGACGTCGACCACCTTGTAGCCGCCGCCGGCCTGGCGCACCCGCCAGTCGACTTGGATCGGCGGCCCGTCCTTCTGCCGGATCTCGGTCGCGACCAGGGTGTCGTTGCCGTTGCCGACCGCGCGGGTGCCCTTCACCACCAGGGTCTCGCCCTGGTAGTTCTGGAACCGCCGGGAATAGGTCTCGACGATCATCCGCTCGAACAGGTCCATATATTCCTGCTGCTGCTGCGGCGTGGCGCTGTTCCAGTAGCGGCCCAGCACGAAGCGGCCGATCGTCGGCAGGTCGAAGCCCTGGTTCAGGATCCGGGTGAACTCGGCCTTGCCCTGCGCCGTTGCGGCGCCGCCGGCCTGGAGGATGCCGATCGCCCGCTTGGCCATGTCGTCGATGAAGGTCGCGGCTCCATCGGCCTGGGCCGAGGCCGGTCGCGTCAGCCCCGCCAGCAGCAGCGAAGCCGTCGCCATGGCGCCCGCGGTCAGCACCGTCCGTCTGTTGATCATGTCTCGACCTTTGTTGTTCTGGGATACCCCGACCCCCGCCGCCTTCCCTGGCCGGGACCAAGGCCCCCAACGGCGGCGGGAGGCGGGATTATAGACGAAACGCAGCGGCGGTCATGGGGCAAGCTGTCCCGGCGGTCAATCCCGCTTGCGGCGCCCCAGCAGCGGCAGGGCGCCGACCGCGATGCCAGCCACCAGCGCCGCCAGGGCCAGCTTCGGCGCCGCCTTGGCGGCGGACAGGCCGAGACCGGCGGCGACGCCCTCCAGCCCGGCTCCGGCGGCCGAGGCCGGGGCTGCAGCGGGCCGGCGGCGTGGCCGGCGGCCGGCCAGGACACCGATCAAGGCGACGATGGCGGCGAGGCCGAGCACCACCAGCCCGACCACCAGCGCGGCGCCGGCGGGGCCGAGCTGCGGCAGCAGCAGGTAGAAGCCGGACCAGGCCAGCAGCACCAGGGCGATCACCGCCAGGGCGAGGGCAACCAGGAACAGCGCCGCGGCGATGCAGGCCCGTCTCAGCGCCTGGCCGAGCCGGAGGCGCTGTCGGGCGGCGAGGGCGCCCAGCAGGGCGACGCCGAGATCGGTTTTCACCCCCGCCTCAGCGGTCCAGCAGCTTGCCGATCACGAGGCCGACGCCGAAGGCGACGAGGACGCTGGTGAAGGGGTTCTGCTCGATCCGCTGCTCCAGCGCGGCGATCCCTTCCTCGCCCTGCGCCCGCGCGCTATCGGCGAAGTGCTGCGCCCGCTCCTTGGCGGTCTGCGCCGCGTCATGGGCCGCCCGGTTCAGCCGGGCGCCACCGGCCTTGGCCTCGGCGGCGGCGGTGTCGCTAAGGGTGCGGGTCAGCGCGGCGATGTCGTCGCGGATCTTGCCGAGATCGGCGCGCAGCGTGTCGAGCTCCTGGTCCAGGTTCCGCGTGGCCATGTCTGTTCCTCGCTCCAATGGTTGCGTTGGCGGACGCCACAAAAGCAAACGGGGACAGAGGCGACTCTGTCCCCGATCGATATAACGTCAAACGAGGCGCCGGGAACTGCGGCGCCTCGTTTCGTCCGTCAGCCCGGCAATCAGCAGCGGCCGCCGAGATTGATGGTCCGGCAGCTCGTCGCCGCGCCACCGACCGCGCCCACGGCGCCGCCGATCAGCGCGCCCGTGGCGGCGTTGCCGCCGGTGATGGCCGAGATGCCGGCGCCGGCGCCGGCGCCGATCAGGCCGCCGGACAAGGCCCGGCCGCCCGTATCACGACCGCACGCCGCAAGGGCCAGCGCGGCCGCGAGCACGATCATGGTGGGTTTCAACATCGTCTTCGTCTCCATTTCAAGCGCCGGTCGCAGCCGAGCACTTCACCGTAAAAAAACGGGCCGTCCAGCAGTTTGTTCCCACGGCCAGTGGTGACCAATTAGCGGCCTGGTGATGGCTTTTCCAAGGCTGTTGTCGTAAAAGGCGGCCCGCAGGCTGTCGTACCCTCTCGGCGCCGCAGTTGCGGGTTGGAATCGTGCGGGGCCCATTCCAGGATGGGGCCCGGGATGGGGCCGATGACGTCGGGGCAGGATATGAGGTCGAGGAACCGAGCCGGCGTCGCTTGCCACCGCCGCCGGCTGCCGCCGCGATGAATCTGCTGTCGCGCCTGTTCCTGCTGGTCGCCCTTGCCGTCGCGCCGGGCATCGCGCTGCAGGGCTACAACGAATATGCGTTGCGGATCGCCCGCACCAACGAGATCCAGGACGATGCGATCCGCCTGGCCAATGTCGCCGCCGGGGCGCAGTTCCGCATCGTCGACGGGGTCCGCCAGCTGCTGGCCGCGATGGCTCGGGTGCCGGCGATCCGCGAGGGCCAGGGCGGGCGCTGCACCGAGGTGGTGGACGAGCTGCGATCGGAGGTGGCCAGCCTGAACGCCATCGCCGTGGTCGATGCCGACGGCAACCTGCTGTGCGGCGCCAATCTCACCGCGGCGATCTCGGTCTCGGTCGGTCATCAGGGCTTCTTCCAGCGTGCGCGGGAGATCCGCGGCTTCGCCGTCGGCGGCTTCGCCACCACCGACGCGGTCGGCGTGAAGGTGCTGCACGTCGCCTACCCGATCTTCGACGGGGACACCTTCCAGGGCGCTGTGGTGGCGGCGATCAGCGTCGACGCCATGGCCAAGGCGATCACCGTCGACACCGAATCGCGCAATGCGGTGATCATGATCGCCGATCGCGCCGGGGTGGTGATGACGCGCCTGCCCGGGCCGGATGGGCCCTGGGTCGGCAAGCAGCTGCCGAACAAGTTCCTCGACCTCCTGGCGTCGCAGCAGGCCGGCTCGATCACCAGCGGCGCGATCGACGACACCATGCGGATCTACGGCTACGTGCCGATGCGGTCGGAGGAGCTGGACCTGTTCGTCCTGGTCGGCATCGACCGGGCCGCGGCCTTCGCCACCATCGACGCGGCGACGCGGCGCGGCGTCGCCCTGATCCTCGCCGGCCTGCTGGTCTCGCTCGCCGCCGCCGGCATCGGCGGCCGGCTGTTCCTGCTGCGGCCGATCGATCGGCTGCTGGCCGCCGCCCGCGACTGGCAGCGCGGCCGGCTCGACGCCCGCGTCCGGCTGCGCCACAGCCGCGACGAGTTCGGCCGCCTGGCCACCGCCTTCGACGCCATGGCCGAGAAGATCGAGGAGAACCTGAAGCAGAAGGACCTGCTGCTGCGCGAGATCAACCACCGGGTCATGAACAGCTTCCAGCTTCTGTCCAGCCTGTTCGGGCTGCAGGCGCGCCGGGCGCAGAACCCAGAGGCTAAGCACGCCCTGGCCGAGGCGAACGACCGGATCCAGGCGCTGGCCATCGTCCACCGCCGGCTCTACGCCAATGCTGCGGTCGACCGGGTCGAGGTGAAGGAGTACCTGACCGGGCTGTGCGATGACCTGTCCCGCGCGCTGCTGCCCGAGAATGGCGGCGTCTCGATCGCGATCGAGACGGCGCCGGCCGAGCTGCCGCCGTCGCGGATCGTGCCGCTCGGGCTGATCGTCAACGAGCTGGTCACCAATGCCGTGAAATACGCTTTCCCCGACCGCCGCGAGGGCAGGGTGGAGATCCGGTTCCAGCCGCGGGACGACGGCTGGCGCCTGGAAGTGGCCGACAACGGCGTCGGCCTGCCAGAAGGCAAGATGCCGGCGAATGGCACCGGCCTCGGCATGGTGGTGCTGCAAGCCCAGGTGCGCCAGCTCGACGCCGCCATCGACATCGACAGCGGGCCCGCCGGCACCCGCTTCACCATCGACATCCCGGCCCCGCGCGACCCGGAGGCGTGAGGGCGGGGATCAGCCTGCGCTCCCCTCCAGCGCCTGCAGCAGGTTGGAGACGTTGACACCCAGCGCGTCGACGGCGTAGCCGCCCTCCATCACCGTCAGGGTCGGCACGCCAAGGCCGCGGCCCAGGATCTCGCCCATGCGGCTGAAATCGTCGCTGGTCAGCTTGAACTGCGAGATCGGGTCCTCCTGGAAGGTGTCGGCGCCGAAGGACAGCACCACCGCATCCGCGCCGTAGTCGCGGATCCGCGCCAGGGCGGCGTCCAGCGCCTCGCGATAGCGGTCCCAGATGGTGCCGAACGGCATCGGCAGGTTGAGGTTGAACCCCTCCCCGACGCCCGCGCCGCGCTCTTCGGCATAGCCGAGATAATAGGGGTATTCGACATTCGGGTCGGCATGCAGCGACACGAACAGCACGTCGTCGCGGCCGTAGAAGATCTCCTGCGTGCCGTTGCCGTGGTGGTAGTCGATGTCCAGTACCGCCACGCGGGCGGCGCCGTTGTCGCGGAACCACTGCGCCGCCACCGCGGCGTTGTTGAAGAAGCAGTAGCCGCAATAGACGTCGGTCGAGGCGTGGTGCCCCGGCGGCCGGCACAGCGAGAACACCGGCCTGCCGTCGCGCGCCACCAGCTTCGCCCCGGTCAGGGCGACGTCGACCGAGCTCAGCGCCGCGCGCCAGGTGCCGGCGGTGATCGGCGTGCCGCAGTCGCTGGCGTAGTAGCCGAGCCGGCCGTCGATCGAGGAGGGCACGACCTGGCGCATGTTGCGCACCGCCCAGTTGGTCGGCAGCGCGTCGATCTCGCCATGCTCGGCCGTCCAATCGTCCCAGGCGGTCTCCAGGAAGCGGATGAAGTGGGGAGCGTGCACCCGGGCGATCGGGTCGGTGCCGAAGCGCTCCGGCGCCCGCACCTCGCCCAGGCCGACGGCCTTGATCTGCGCCAGGATGGTCTCGGCCCGCTCCGGCTTCTCCACCACCGGGATGAACCGGCCGCCGGTCAGCTCGACCTTGCCGTGCTGCAGCCGGTGGTCCTCGGAATAGATCGTCAGCATCGCGTCCCCCGCTCGGTCCCTGTCGCCGCCGACGATAGCGGATGCGGCGCGGCGCCGGAACGGGGAACGCCCTACTCCGGCCGGCCTGCGGCTTCGGTCGGGGGCGGGGCGGGCGGCTCCGGGGCCGGCGGTGCCGTCCGCCGGGCGCGGCGCTGCCGCAGCCAGCCGCGGATCCAGGCGGCGATCTCCGACAGGTTCTGGAACACCGGCAGCTTCGGCTGGGCGCCGCGGCTCGGCTCCAGCGCCAGCCCGACCTCGGTCACCTCGTTCTCGTCGTCGACG
>NZ_VCCH02000348.1 GCF_005938675.2 Mycobacterium sp. KBS0706 | reverse complement strand
GCGGCGGTACCTCGCTGCGGGCGGCTGGACGGTATACCAGAAGCCGGAGCGGCCCAAGGTTCTGGACGGCCTTGAGGGTTGGCTCGCCGAGCGGTTCCGCCAGCACCGGGGCAACGCCGACGTGGTGCGCCAGGAGCTGGTGCGCGAACACGGCCTTGTCGTCAGTTTGCGGACGGTAGAGCGCGCCGTCGCGCCGCTGCGGCGGTCGCTGCAGGCTGAGGCCCGGGCGACGGTCCGCTTCGAGACGCCGCCTGGACGCCAGCTGCAGATCGATTTCGGCGAGACGCGGGTGGTGATCGGCGGCGAAGCGACGCGGCTCTATCTGTTCGTGGCGACGCTGGGCTACTCGCGACGCTGCTACGTGCAGGCGTTTCACCACGAGCGGCAGTCAGCCTGGTTCGACGGGGTCGAAGGGGCCTTCGCCCACTTCGACGGAATCCCACAGGAGGTCCTGCTCGACAACGCCCGCGCGCTGGTGGACCACCATGACGCC
>NZ_VCCH02000347.1 GCF_005938675.2 Mycobacterium sp. KBS0706 | reverse complement strand
CCGGCACCGGCACGGGCGGCGACGCCCAGGGCGACACCTATGCCGGCATCGAGGACCTCGCCGGCAGCAACACCGGCAACGATGTGCTCACCGGCGACGCCGGTTCGAACACCCTGGCCGGCTGGGGCGGCGACGACCTGCTTCGCGGCGGGGCCGGCCAGGACCGGCTCGACGGCGGCGCCGGCATCGACACCGTCAGCTACGACACCGGCACGGTCGCGGTGACGGTCAACCTGGCGGCCGGCACCGGAGCGGGCGGCGATGCCGTGGGCGACAGCTATGTCGGCATCGAGAACGCCACCGGCTCGGCCGCGGACGATCAGATCATCGGCGATGCCGCGGCCAACGCGCTGAACGGCTGGGCCGGCCGGGACGTGCTGACCGGCGGGGCGGGCGCCGACCGCTTCGTCTTCACCGACATCTCCCACAGCGTCGTCGGGGCGAATGCCGACCGGATCACCGATTTCAGCCGCGCCCAGGGCGACCTGGTCGACCTGTCGG
>NZ_VCCH02000346.1 GCF_005938675.2 Mycobacterium sp. KBS0706 | reverse complement strand
GCGCGGGCTTGGTCATAATCCGAGGTCCGGAAGCGGCGAGGGCTTCGATGTGCCCTTTCAACCCTCAACCAAATTCAGAAGGTCGGCTCAGTAGAAAGCGGCCTTGCCGCGCGCCATCTCACGATCAGGGTCTTCGGATAGCCTCCCCCAGGCGCCCTTGCGGCGGGCGGCCCTGCCGCCGCAAGGCTGCCCGACGGCGGGCCGGGCCAGCCGGCGAGAGTGCGCCATAGGACAAAGCCGCTCCGCGGAACGGGCCGGCTGCGGGGTCGGAGAGTTGAGCCGGCCTGGGCCCTGATCGCGGGTCCTGTCTGAATCAGGGTTCCATCCCCTGCAGACAGGAGGCTTCCGTGATCTCTGCACCCGTCAGCCCGCTGCGTCAGCGGATGATCGAGGACATGGCGATCCGCCAGTTCGGGCCGAAGACCCAGCACGACTACGTCCGGGTGGTGGCCGACTTCGCCCGGTTCCTGGGCCGGTCGCCAGACCGGGCCGAGCCGGAGGACCTGCGGCGGTACCAGCT
>NZ_VCCH02000345.1 GCF_005938675.2 Mycobacterium sp. KBS0706 | reverse complement strand
GGGCGCGTCAAGTTGACTCGCTGAGCGCGCCGCGGGTTCCGTGCGGGGCTGTTTTCCGATTCTGTGTCGGCATGTCGCCGGCCAATGACCTCGATAATCTTTCCGCAGCCGATTTGAGGGTGCTCGTGCTGGCGCTTCTGGGCGAGGTCGCGGCGCTGAAGCAGGTGGTGGCGGAGCAGCGGGCCGAGATCGCCCGGCTGAAGGGGCTGAAGGGGCCGCCGTCGATCAAGCCGAGCGGGATGGAGCAGGCGAGCGAGCCGAAGCCGCGTTCCGGTGGGGGCAGGCGCCGGGGGCGCGGGGCCAAGCGGGTGCGCGTCGCGGTCGAGGACCGGGTGCTCACCGTCGCGGTGCCGGCCGGCTCGCGCTTCAAGGGCTATGAGAGTTTCTTCGTGCAGGATCTGGAACTGCGGCCGATGGCGATCCGGTTCCGGCGCGAGCGTTGGGTAACGCCCGACGGCCGGACCGTGGTGGCGCCGCTGCCGGAGGGGATCGACGGTCATTTTGGCCCGGCGCTCCGCCGTTTCGTGCT
>NZ_VCCH02000344.1 GCF_005938675.2 Mycobacterium sp. KBS0706 | reverse complement strand
CGGGACGAAGCATGAGCCGCCGTGCCGGCGCACGACGCGCAGCAGCGTGTCGTTGCTGACCGGCAGCCTCAGCCTCCGGGCCAGGTTCGCCGCCGGCCGGCCACCGAGCGCGAGCCCGAGATGGTGGATGATGTGATCGAGCCGGGCGGTCCGTCGTCCCCACGGCGCCAGCAAGGCGGCGTCGAACCGCTCGGTGAAGATCCGGCGCCCGCACAGCACCGCGTCGCAGTGGAACCGCCGCGCCTGCACCACCAGCCGGACCGGTTTGCCGGCCATGGGCAGGTCGGCCAGACACCGGCGATATCGGCTATGGACCCGCGTGCAGATCGCCCCGCAGTTGGGGCAGGCGCTCGCCTTGTTCACTGGGCGGACTGTGATCAGCAGGCCCGCGGCATCACCGGCGACTTCATCCACAGTGAAGCCGTGCGGCACCAGGGCCGATGGCCGGAGAGTATCTCGCATGACGTTGATTCCCCTCGTGAAACCAACATCAGCAGATTCCCCAATCCCATCAAAATTGAGTCAGAGCC
>NZ_VCCH02000343.1 GCF_005938675.2 Mycobacterium sp. KBS0706 | reverse complement strand
GGGGCTGGATTGGCGGCTGATGCGGCCCGAGCGCCGCCGCCGGCCGCAGCGTGCCGGATGACTGCGGCAGAGTGACTCGGCGGCCCGGATCGCGATGGCGGGGCCGGCGCCCATATGATTGAACCGGCGCATGACCGTCGTCGCCCTCACCGAAGAGAACGCTGCGCTGAAGGCGCTCTTGGCGCAGACGCAGGCGGCGCTCGCCGAGCACCAAGCGGCGCTGGTGCAATCCGAGGAGGCGCGGCGTCGGCTGGAGGCGATCGTCGGCGAGCTGCGCCGCGAGAAGTTCGGCGCCAAATCCGAGAAGCTGAGGCCCGACCAGTACAACCTGCCGCTGGAAGACGTGGAGATCGCCCAAGGGGTGCTGGACGCCGCCCAGGCAAAGGCCGAGGCCATCATCAAGGGCAAATCGGGAGCCAAGTCGCGCAACCGCAACCGCGGTCGGCTGCCGGCCCATCTGCCGCGCGTGGAACGGATCATCGAGCCGGACAGCACGCTGTGTCCCTGTGGCTACGGCGAGATGACGAAGATCGGCGAGGATGTGTCCGAG
>NZ_VCCH02000342.1 GCF_005938675.2 Mycobacterium sp. KBS0706 | reverse complement strand
GAGGGCTTCGACCTGATGCATGAGGGCAAGTCGATCCGCACGGTCGTGGAATTCTGATGTCGGATCTGGTCACCAGAAGCAAGCACCGGGCCTTCGCGGGCGAGGTCGGGTTCTACAGCCACGCCTCGGCCGAAATCGGCGGCGAGATGCGGTTTGCGGTCTATGTGCCGCCGCAGGCGCAGGAGCGCCCGGTGCCGGTGCTGACCTATCTCGCCGGTCTGACCTGCACCGAGGAGACCTTCATCATCAAGGCGGGCGCCTTGCAGCATGCGGCAGAGTTCGGGCTGATGCTGGTGGCGCCGGACACGTCTCCGCGCGACCGGCGGCATCCGGGCGACGACGAGAGCTGGGATTTCGGGCTCGGGGCCGGGTTCTACCTGGACGCGACCCAAGAACCCTGGCGCGACGGGTACCGGATGCACGCCTATGTGACGCGGGAGCTGCCGGAGGTGATCGGCAAGCACTTCCCGGCGCGGCGCTCGGCGATGGGGATCTTCGGGCATTCGATGGGCGGGCACGGGGCCTTGGTGGCGGCCTTGCGCAACCCCGG
>NZ_VCCH02000341.1 GCF_005938675.2 Mycobacterium sp. KBS0706 | reverse complement strand
GTGGTGCTGTGCGTCGACGAGAAGTCGCAGATCCAGGCGCTCGACCGCACCCAGCCGCTGCTGCCCTTGCGGCCTGGTCAGGCGGAGCGGCGCACGCATGACTACGAGCGCCACGGCACGCTGTCGCTGTTCGCCGCCCTCGACGTGGCCGCCGGCAAGGTGGTGGCTCGCTGCTTCCCGCGTCACCGCGCCAGCGAGTTCCGCAAATTCCTCGACACCGTCGAAGCCAACGTCCCGGCCGACCTCGACGTCCATCTGGTCATGGACAACGTCGCCACCCACAAGACCAAGCTGATCCGCGACTGGCTCGCCAAGCGGCCCCGCTGGCATGTCCACTTCACGCCTACCTCTGCCTCCTGGATCAATCAGGTCGAGCGCTTCTTCGGCCTGCTCACCGACAAGGCCCTTCGCCGCGGCGTCCACCGCTCTACCGCCGAGCTCGAAGCCGCTATCGCCGCCTACATCGACACCACCAACGCCGACCCCAAGCCCTTCCGCTGGACCAAGTCCGCCGACGACATCCTCGCCAGCATCAGCCGCTTCTGCCTGCGGACCCTCCAAAGCACA
>NZ_VCCH02000340.1 GCF_005938675.2 Mycobacterium sp. KBS0706 | reverse complement strand
ACCCGCCCCCGCCACATACAGCTCACCCGACACCCCCACAGGGACCGGACGCAGCCCGCTATCCAGCACGTACACTCGCGTGTTCCAGATCGGTCGGCCGATCGGGGCGTCTCCCCCCCGGCACTCGGCGAACAGGCTGTCGCCGCTGGCCTCCGATGCGCCGTAGAAGTTCACCAGCCGCGCCTTCGGCCAGGTGCCGGCGAAGCGCTCCACCAGACGCTCCGGCAGGCGCTCCCCGCTGCTGATCCACAGCCCACCGAAGTCCCGGCCCGCCGCCGCCGCTTCGCCCAGCATCGCGTCCAGCAGGCCCGGAACCACCGTGACGTGCTCGATGCCGTGCTCCGCGATCCGTGCCGACAGCGCCGCTGCATCCCGCGCCGACGCGGGATCGATCAGCACCTGCCGGCCGCCATGCAACAGCGGCCCCAGCAGTTCCGTCGTCCCGTCGATGAAGCTCAGCGAACTCTTCGCGCAGGCCGGCCCGCCCGGAACATAGGGGTGCAGCGCCGCCCGCCACGCCAGCCGGTTCACCAGCCCCGCATGCAGCCCGACCACGCCCTTGGGACGT
>NZ_VCCH02000339.1 GCF_005938675.2 Mycobacterium sp. KBS0706 | reverse complement strand
GGCACGGATCAATGTGGGCAAAACCTCGCGGCATCCGGCCTCCCCGGCCAGACCGGCCGAAGCGCGCCATCTCCGCCCATTGACCCGCGTCGCCGAAGTGGACATCTTCCGGGCCAGGTCGACGAGTTCGGGCGTAGGACTGTATCGTCCGGCGGCAAGGAGGGCGATGACGGCGAAGCCGCGGCAGCGACGCCCAGACATGGTCACCATATAGGAAGGGGACGTACGGCTCGGCATCGCCCAGCGCCAGCGGCTCAATTCGGGCGTCGACGCGCGGCTCGTAGAAGAATGGCACGGAGAAGCGCTCCCGGCCGGGCGACAGCACGCGGTGCTCGGCGGCAAGGATCCGCCCGCTCGTCCAGCGTTCGAGAAGCTTTCCGAAGTTCACGACGAGATGACCTTTGGCCGGCGGGATGTCGAGCCAGCTGCCGTCCGGCAGACGTGCCTGCAGGCCGTCCGCCTCATCCTGGAGCAGAAGGGTCAAGCAGCCGAAATCAGTGTGGGCCTCGCTGGCCACGCAACGCTGCTCGCCGCTGCGAAAGGCAAACAGATGGGGTGATTGGGGTCTG
>NZ_VCCH02000034.1 GCF_005938675.2 Mycobacterium sp. KBS0706 | reverse complement strand
TGGCGACACCATCCTCCACCGAGGTCGAGGCCGCCACGCCGGCCGCCAAGGAGTTCACCCCGGCAGCGCCGTCATTGTCGTAGTTCGCCCCCTTCGTGCCGCCATCGTTGACGCTGTAGTAATGCGTCAGCTTGCCGGTCACGTCCGTGATCTGGCTGGCGACGTCGTCGATCGCCTGGTTCGAGGCGAAGAGCTGCGAGCCGTTCACCGCGTCGGTCGAGCTGGCCGAGAGCCGTCCCGCTGCCACGTTGGTGATGGTCCGCTCGGCCCCCGCCGCGCCGACGCTGACCGTCGAGCCCGGCGTCGTGCCGGCGAAATTGTAGGTCTTGCCGGCGATCGTGGTGCTGGCCGTGCCGACCGCTGCCGCCGTCACCGAGCCCGTGCCCAGCGCCACCGCGCCGGCGTCGCCGGCCGTGGCGCCGTTGCCCAGGGCGAGCGCATCCGCGGCCGAGGCGTTGGCGAGGACGCCCACCGCCGTGGCGTGATCCGCCGTGGCGCTGGAGGCCAGGCCGAGAGCGGTGGACCAGGTTCCGGTCGCGTTGGTGTTGCCGCCGACCGCCGTGCCGCCCGCTCCCGTCGCATTCGAGGAACCGCCGATCGCGGTCGCCTCGAAGGAGGTGAAGCCGCCCGGAAGCACCGTGCCTGCGGCGCCGCTGGCATTGGCGCCCGCGCCGATGGCGATCGGAGAGCCGTCCCCAGCGGTCACCACAGCCTTGGCGCCGGACCCCAGGGCCATGCCCGCGCCGACACCGCCGCTGGTGGCCGTCGCCCCGCTGCCGAGGGCAATCGTGGTCCCGCCCGAAGCGGCGGCGTTATAGCCGACCGCCGTCGACTGCGCGCCCGAGGCCGTGGCCCCGATGCCCGCGGCCATCGCATTGGCGCCGGTGGCGCCGTCGTTGATGTAGTTCGCCCCCGGCGTGCCGCCGTCGTTCACGCTGTAGTAGTGGACGGGGTTGCTGGCGGCGATGGCCTCGACCGCCTGGTTGGTGGCGAAGAGCTGGCTGCCGTTGATGGCGTCGGTCGAGTCGAGCGCGATCCGCCCGGCCGCGACATTGGTAATGGTGCGCTCGTTGCCCGCACTGCCGACGCTGACCGTGCTGGCCGGCGTCGTGCCGGCGAAGTTGTAGGTGGTACCGCCGATCGTGGTGCTGGCGGTGCCGACCGCAGCCGCCGTCACCGAGCCCGAGCCCAGCGCCACCGCGCCGGCATCGCCGGCCGTGGCGCCGTTGCCGAGGGCGAGCGCATCCGCCGCCGAGGCATTGGCGAGGACGCCGACCGCCGTGGCGTGGTCCGCCGTGGCGCTTGAGGCCAGGCCGACGGCCGTCGACCAGGTCGCGGTCGCATTGCTGTTGCCGCCGAGCGCCGTGCCGCCCGCCCCCGTGGCCGTCGCGGAACCGCCGATCGCGGTCGCCTCGAAGGAGGTGAACCCGCCCGGAAGCACCGTGCCCGCGGCGCCACTGGCATTGGCCCCCGCGCCGATGGCGATCGGAGAGCCGTCGCCAGCGGTCACCACGGCCTTCGCGCCGGCCCCCAGGGCCATGCCCGCCCCGACACCGCCGCTGGTGGCCGTCGCCCCGCTGCCCAGGGCGACCGTGGTCCCGCCCGTCGCGGCGGCGTTGTTGCCGACCGCCGTCGACGGGCCGCCCGAGGCCACGGCCCCGATGCCGGCCGCCAGGGCACCCGCACTGGTCGCGCCGTCGTTGTTGAAGTTGACACCCGCCGTGCCGCCGTCGTTGACGCTGTAGTAGTGCGTCAGCTTGCCGGTCACGTCGGTGATCTGGGTGTTGAGCGTGTCGACCGCCGTGTTGGTGGCGAAGAGCTGGCTGCCGTTCACCGCGTCGGTCGAGTCGAGCGCGATCCGGCCGGCCGCCACATTGGTGATCGTCCGCTCCGCGCCCGGTGCGCCGACGCTGACCGTCGAGCCCGGCGTGGTGCCGGCGAAGTTGTAGGTGGTACCGGCGATCGTGGTGCTGGCGGTGCCGACCGCGGCTGCGGTCGTGCTGCCCGAGCCGAGGGCGACATCGCCCGCATTGGTGGCCGAGGCCGCGTCGCCGAAGGCGAGCGAGCCGGCGCCCGCGGCGCTACTGGCATTGCCCAGCGCCACCGAGCCCTGGCCCGTCGCGGTGTTGGTGTTGCCCAGCGCCAGCGCGCCGGTGCCGTTGACCGTGTTGTTGGCGCCCAGGCCCACCGCGCCCGTGCCGGTCACCGAGTTCGGGTCGCCGATCGCCACCGCGCCGTCACCGTTGACGACCTGGCCCTCGCCGATCGCGACGGCACCCGTGCCGCCGTTCACCGTCGAGTTGTGGCCGATCGCCACCGAGCCCGGACCAGCCGCCGCCGCCACCGTGGTGAGAGTGCCCAGGGCCGTGCTCGTGGAGGCAAGAGCGTTCGTGTTGGTGCCGATCGCGATCGCGCTCTGGGCACTCGCGACCGTATTGGTGCCGATCGACATGGCACCCTGGTCGCTGGCGACCGTATTGGTGCCGATCGCGGTCGCCCACTCGCTCGACGCATTCGAGTTGAGGCCGACGGCGATCGCGGCACCTGCACTCGCCTGGGCCAGGACGCCGACCGCCGTCGCGTTCGCCGCCGTCGCCGAAGCGCCGTTGCCGAGCGCGGTGGCGTTGGCGGCCGCCGCGATCGCGCCGGGTCCGACAGCCGTGGCCAGCTCGGCGGACGCGTTGGCGAACTCGCCGACCGCCAGGCTGTTGCTGGCGCTGGCGCTGGAGTTGGCGCCCACCGCCGTGGAGCCGCTGACCCCCGCCGCTGAGGCGTTGACGCCGATCGCGGTGCTGCTGGAGGCCGAAGCCTTGGTGTTGGTGCCGAGCGCGACGGCATCGCCGCCCGACGCGTTGGCCCCGAAGCCCTGCGCCACGGCCTGCGTGCCCGACGCCGTGGCGGCGATGCCGGCCGCCATCGCATTAGCGCCGGTGGCGCCGTCGTTGATGTAGTTCGCGCCGTGCGTGCCGCCGTCGTTCACGCTGTAGTAGTGGACGGGGTTGCTGGCGGCGATGGCCTCGACCGCCTGGTTGGTGGCGAAGAGCTGGCTGCCGTTGATGGCGTCGGTCGAGTCGAGCGCGATCCGGCCCGCCGCGACATTGGTGATCGTCCGCTCCGCCCCCGGCGCGCCGACGCTGACCGTGCTGCCCGGCGTCGTGCCGGCGAAGTTGTAGGTCGTGCCGCCGATCACCGTGCTGGACGTGCCGACCGCCGCCGCGGTCACCGAGCCCGAGCCCAACGCCACCGCGCCGGCATCGCCGGCCGTGGCGCCGAAGCCGAGCGCGATCGCGTTGTCCGCCCCGGCCGCCGCAGTGGTGCCGAGGGCGAGCGCACTGGCGCCGGCGGCGTTGGCGGCATTGCCCAGGGCAATGGCGGAGTCGGCGCTGGCGTTGGTGCCGACGCCCAGGGCCACGGCGTTGAGACCGCTCGCCTGACTGATCCGGCCGATCGAGATGCTGCTGCCGGCGGTCGCAGCGGCCGTGTCGCCCAGGGCGATCGCGCTGGCGCCGGTGGCGTTGGAGGTATTGCCCAGCGCCAGCGCGCCGAAGCCGTTGGCGATGTTGGTGTTGCCGAGCGCCACGGCGCCGTTTCCGGTCGCCGTGTTGTTGGCGCCCATGCCCACCGCGCCGGTGCCGGTCACCGTGTTCGGGTCGCCGATCGCGACCGCGCCGTCGCCGTTGACGACCTGGCCCTCGCCGATCGCCACCGCGCCGGTGCCGCCGTTCACCGTCGAGTTGTGCCCGATCGCGACCGAGCCGGGGCCGGCCGCAGCTGCTACGGTGTTGGTGTCACCCAGCGCCACCGTCGAGGCGGCGAGGGCCTGCGAGCCAGCACCGATCGCCGTCGCGTTTGCGGCTGAAGCGTTGGCCGCGTTGCCCACCGCGATCGAATTCTCGGCCGAGGCATTGGCGTGCAGGCCGACCGCCGTGGACGCCACGCCCCCTGCATTGGCCTGGAAGCCGGTCGCGAGCGCAAACTGGCCCGAGGCGACACTCCCCGCGCCGAGGGCCTGGGCCGTCGAGGCGGCCGCATTGGCGTTCTGGCCGAAGGCCGTCGCCCAATCGCCATTGGCCTTTGCGTCCGCGCCGACCGCGGTCGTGAAGGACCCGGTCGCGTTGGCGTTCGGGCCGACCGCGATCGCACCGCCCGACGGCCCCGTGGCAACGGCGCTGGTCCCGACGGCGATGCTGTCCGCCGCCGACGCTGTGGCCGCGTTGCCGATCGCGATCGCGTTCTCGGCCGAGGCGTTGGCGTGCAGGCCGGCCGCCGTGGACGCCACCCCTGTCGCGATGGCCTGGAAGCCGGTCGCGGTCGCATATTGGGCGTTGGCGAGGCTGCCCGCGCCGAGCGCCGTGGCCTGCTGCACAGCCGCATTGGCATTCTGGCCGAGGGCCGTCGCCCAGTCGCCGGTCGCCTTCGCGGTCGTGCCGACCGCGGTCGAATAGGCGCCGGTGGCCGAAGCCCCCGGGCCGGCCGCGATGGAATCGAGCCCGGTCGCGCCGTTGTTGGTGTAGTTCGGCTTCTGCACCCCGCCGTCATTCACGCTGTAGTAGTGCAGCGGCGTGCTGGCGGCGATGGCCGAGATCGCCTGGTTGGTGGCGTAGAGCTGGCTGCCGTTGATCGCGTCGGTCGAGTCCAGCGCGATCCGGCCGGCCGCGACGTTGGTGATGGTCCGCTCGGCGCCGGCGGCGCCGACGCTGACCGTGCTGGCCGGCGTCGTGCCGGCGAAGTTGTAGGTGGTGCCGCCGATCACCGTGCTGGCGGTGCCGACCGCCTTCGCGGTCACCGAGCCCGAGCCCAGCGCCACATCCTTGGCGTTGACCGCCGAGGCCGCGTCGCCGAAGGCGAGCGAGCCGGCACCCGCGGCCTTGCTGGCATTGCCCAGCGCGACCGAGCCCTGGCCCGTCGCGGTGTTGCCGCTGCCGAGACCGACCGCGCCGGTGCCGTTGACAGTGTTGTTCGCGCCCATGCCGATGGCGCCGGTGCCGGTCACCGTGTTCGGATCGCCGATGGCGACGGCGCCGTTGCCGCTGACGACCTGGCCTTCGCCGATCGCGACTGCGCCCGTGCCGCCATTCACCTTCGAATTGTGGCCGATCGCCACCGAGCCGGGGCCGGCCGCGGCCGCCACGGCGGTGCCGTCGCCCAGCGCGACGGAGGAGGCGGCGCCGGCGTTCGCGACATTCCCGAGGGCCAACGAGTTCAGCCCCGACGCGTTGGCACCCTGGCCCATCGCGGTCGAGAACTTGCCGCTGGCAGCGACGTTGGGGCCGACGGCGACGGCGCCGATGCCCGACGCCGTGACGATGTTGCCGAGAGCGAGCGACGAGCTCGCCGTCGCGCTGGCAGCCTGGCCGATGGCGGTGCTGCCGGTCGCGGTGACACTGCTGAGGGTGCCGATGGCGATGCCGTTGCCTCCGGCGGCCGAGACGGATGCTCCCGAAGAAATATTGCTGCCGCCACCAATCGCGATGGACCCCAGCCCGGCAGCGTTGGCGCCGGTGTTGCCGGTCGTCGCATTTCCGCCGATGGCAACCGAGCCGGTGTTGCTCGCCGAGGCATTGACGCCGATGGCGGTGGCGGCGGCGCCGCTGGCATTGGCAAGAACGCCCAGGGCGGTGGCATTCGCCGCGGTCGCCGTGGCGGCGCGGCCGACGGCCGTCGCGAAATCCTGTGAGGCGATGGCGCCGCCGCCGAGTGCCAGAGCGCTGGCGCCACTGGCGTTGGCGCTGACCCCGAAAGCGCCCGACGACGCGCCGGCCGCGACCGACCCGGCGCCGACCGCGGTCGAATTGAGGCCCGTCGCATTGGCCTGGAAGCCCAGCGCCGAGGCCGCCGCGTTGGTGGCACGTGAATTCGGACCGATCGCCGCAGCGTTTGCCGCCGTGGCACCTGCGCCGGGGCCAACCGCCGTGGCGAGCGCGGCGTTCGCGTTGGAGAAGACGCCGAGCGCCATGCTGTTCGTACCGCTGGCATTGGCATTGGCGCCGACCGCGGTCGAACCGCTCGTTCCCGCGGCAACCGCCGAGCCGCCGATCGCGGTGCTCAGAGCGGCAGTGGCGTTCGCGCCGTTGCCGGCCGCGATGGATTGCGATCCGGCAGCGTTGGACTGGAAGCCGATCGCCGACGAGTTCGTGCCCGCCGCGGCGGCCGCGACGCCGGCCGCCAACGAATTGGCGCCGGTGGCGCCGCCATTGCCGTAGTTCGCCTGCTGGGTGCCGCCGTCGTTGACGCTGTAGTAGTGGACGGCCGCGCCGGCGATGTTCGCCTCCAGCGCCTGGTTGGTGG
Source organism: Mycobacterium sp. KBS0706 (assembly GCF_005938675.2). Taxonomy (GTDB): domain Bacteria; phylum Pseudomonadota; class Alphaproteobacteria; order DSM-16000; family Inquilinaceae; genus Inquilinus. The sequence goes on along the minus strand of NZ_VCCH02000034.1, from coordinate 73,616 downwards.
CGAAGAGCTGGCTGCCGTTGATCGCGTCGGTCGAGTTCAGTGCGATCCGGCCCGCCGCGACATTGGTGATGGTGCGCTCGGCGCCCGGCGCGCCGACGCTGACCGTGCTGCCCGGCGTGGTGCCGGCGAAGTTGTAGGTGGTGCCGCCGATCACCGTGCTCTTGGTGGCGACCGCCGCCGCCGTCACCGAGCCCGAGCCCAGCGCCACGGCGCCGGCTTGGCCGGCCGTGGCGGCGTTGCCGAGCGCGAGCGCGCTCGTCGCCGACGCGTTGGCGGCATTGCCCATGGCGGTCGCGTTATCGCCGGTCGCCTTGGACTGCCGTCCCGCGGCCATGGCGCCGAGGCCGGTAGCGTTCGATCCCGTCCCGAGGGCCACAGCAGCGTCCCCGTTGGCGAGCGCGGCATTGCCCAAGGCCGTGGAGTTGACACCGGTCGCGTTGCTCTGATTCCCCAAGGCGATGGCGCCGTCGGACGCTGCGACGGACGCATTCCCGAGTGCGGTCGAAGACTGCCCGGCGGCGTTGGCCGATGCGCCCATCGCCATCGAGCTCGACCCGCTGGCATTGGCGAGGATGCCGACCGCCGTGGCGCTCGCCGCCGAGGCGTTGGCGGATCCGCCCAGGGCCGTGGACCAGGTCCCGGTCGCGGCAGCCCTGAGGCCGAGGGCCGTGCCGTCCTGACCCGTGGCAGCCGCACCGTTGCCGATCGCAACCGCCTCGAAGCTCGCCCCACCGAAGGGAAGCGCCGTGCCCGAGGCTCCGCTGGCATTGGCCCCGATGCCGATTGCGATCGGGGAACCGCCTTGAGCGCCCGTAACAACGGCCTTGGCATTCGACCCCAGGGCCATGGCCCCGCCGCCGGGGGAGTTGGAGTCGGCGGTCGCGCTGATGCCCAATGCGATCGCCGGCCCCGTCAACGCGCTGGCCTGATTGCCGATCGCCACCGACGCTGGGCCCGTGGCCGTGGCCCCGATGCCGGCCGCCAGAGCACTGGCGCCGGTCGCGCCGTCGTTGTTGTAGTTCGCCTGCTGCGTACCGCCGTCGTTCACGCTGTAGTAGTGCGGCGCCGAACCGGCGATGGCCGATTGCAGCGACTGGTTGGTGGCGAAGAGCTGGCTGCCGTTGATCGCATCGGTCGAGCTGGCCGAGATCCGGCCGGCCGCGACATTGGTGATCGTCCGCTCCGCCCCCACGGCGCCGACGCTGACCGTACTGGCCGGCGCCACGCCGGCAAAATTGTAGGTGGTGCCGCGGAGGGTCACGCTCTTGGTCGCGACCGCCGTCGTGGTCACCGAGCCCGAGCCCAGCGCCACGTCCTTGGCGTTGACCGCCGAGGCCGCGTCGCCGAAGGCGAGCGAGCCGGCGCCCGCAGCCTTGCTGGCATTGCCGAGCGCGACGGAGCCCTGGCCCGTCGCCGTGTTGCCGTTGCCGAGCCCGACCGCGCCGGTGCCGGTGACGGTGTTGTTGGCGCCCATGCCGACCGCGCCGGTGCCGGTGACGCTGTTCGGGTCGCCGATCGCCACCGCGCCGTTGCCGCTGACGACCTGGCCCTCGCCGATCGCCACCGCCCCGGTGCCGCCATTCACCGCCGAGTTGTGGCCGATCGCGACCGAGCCGGGGCCGGCTGCGGCCGCCACCGTGTTGGTGTCGCCCAGCGCCACGCTCGAGGCGGCCAGGGCCTGCGAGCCGTTGCCGATCGCGCTGGCATTCGCGGCCGTCGCATCGGTGCCAAATCCCAGCGCGACTGCGCGGGTGGCGCTCGCTGTCGAGGCATTGCCGAGAGCCACGGCGGCGTCGGCCGTGGCTTGGGCACCCGAGCCCGCCGCGACCGAGCCGATTCCGCTCGACACGGCCGCGTTGCCCAGGCCGATCGAGAAATTGCCCGAAGCGTTGACGAGCGGTCCGACCGCGATGGCGGCCGTAGCCGTGGCGTTGGCGCCCACCCCGATCGCGGTGGCGCCCCCCGTGCCGGTCGCCTTCGCGGAGCGGCCCATGGCGAGCGCGTCCTGCGCGGAGGCGGTCACATCGGTGCCGATGCCGATGGCGCTCTGCGCCGTAGCTCCCGATCCCGCGACGGTGCGCGCGCCGAGATAGATCGAGTTCACCTGGGAGGCGATCGACTGCCAGCCGATCGCGATCGAGCTGTTGCTGCCCGAATTGGCGGCCAGCCCCATGGCCACCGACCCGAGGCCGCTGGCGATGGCGTTAGACCCGACCGCGACGGAATTCTCGGCCGTCGATTGGGCCCCGAATCCCAGCGCCGTCGACTGGATGGCGTTGGCGAGCGCCCCCGGGCCGAAGGCCGATGCGCTTGGGCCGGTCGCCTTGGCGCTCGCGCCCGCGGCGATCGAATTGCCGCCGCTGGCGACCGAAGCGATGCCCAACGCCGTCGAATTCCCCCCCGAGGCGGTGGAGGTGCTGCCGAGAGCGAGTGAACTGACGCCGCTGGCCGTAGAGTTGACGCCGAAGGCCGATGCCCCGTCCGCGACGGCGCGGGCGTTTCCGCCCATGGCGAGGGCGTTGGTGCCGGTCGCGTTCGAAAAGACGCCGATGGCGATCGCGTTGAGGCCGTTGGTGCTGTTGGTATAGCCGATCGCGATCGACCCATCGCCGGTCGCACTGGTGCTGGTGCCCAACGCGATGGAGTTGCTGCCGTTCGAGTGGGCGTTGGTGCCCACCGCAGTCGAGGCGGAGCCTGGGTTGGTGCTGCCCGGGCCGACGAGGACCTGCGCGAAGGCCTGCGTCGGCAGCTGCGCCACCAACGTCGCCAGCGAAATGGCGGCATAGAGCCCCCTGGCCCGGCGCAGCACCCCGAACAGGGTGGCCGGTTCGGCGCCGTCGGCGGCGAGGGTGGCGCCGCCGACCGCGCCGCCGGTGCCGAGGGCCCCGAGACCCAGCCGGTCCCGCTTCATCCCGAGCGCGCGATGCGCCAGGCGCAGCGCCGCCATCAGGCGCCGCCGCAGGGACTTGCTGGGCTGGTCGGCACCGGCGACCCAGTTGTTGGCGAAATGGGAGTGACGCCGGACGCTCTGCCGGGTGTCGAACTGGTGGTTGCTCATGATGTCACTCCCTTCCGAAATACCTGTCTGAAACCGTGCCGGTCCCGCCGGCAGCCGCGGCGATCCACACCATCCACGCAGGATTGGCCAGGACCCCCGTCCTCTGTCGTCACCGCGCCGAAGACAATCGAAGTAAAACCCGCCTCTCCCTTCGCCGCCTGGCGTCCCCTGGATTGGCGTTGCTTCTCCGACCTTTTCCGGCATCCGGATGTCCGAAGAATTCCTTAAGGCTCGGATGCCGTCACTCCGCCCAGCGTCCCATTAGTTGGCATGGCGTCCCATCCTGTCGCTTCGCGGCCGCCCTTGTGGCACGGCGGCAACAAAAGCCCGCAATTCGCGGAAAATCCGGCGGAGGAGGCAGCGCCGGCGCCGCCCAAAACCAATGAGTCCCCCTCCCCCCGGGCTACCGGATTCACACATCTCGTCCGCATGCTCGCCGAGTCCTGTTCGTTGCCTCTCCCGCTTGCGGGAGAGGTCGGGCTCGCGCAGCGAGACCGGGTGAGGGCGGCTCGGCCGCGACACCAGGATCAGCGTTTCAGGATGGGGTGGATCACGCGCTCGCTCTTGGCAGAGCTGTGCTCTCGGTGAGGCCGCTATCCCCTCACCCGGACATCCTTCGGATGTCCGACCTCTCCCGCAAGCGGGAGAGGCAATCTGTTCCTATGCCCGCAGCTCACTCCGCCGGTGCTGCGATGGCCCCCGGACCGGCGCCCGGCTCCTGGTTGCGCCAGGCGTCGCGGGCCTCGCGCGGGCTGAAGCCGAATTCGCGCCGGAACGCCCGGGTGAAGTCCGAGGCCAGCTTGAAGCCGCAGCTGTAGGCGATATCCTGGATTCGCCGCCCGCTCTCCCCGGTCAAAGCGGCATGGGCGGCGAACAGGCGGCATTGCTGGATGTAGCGCGACACCCCGCCCGCCTGCTCGAACACCCGGTAAAGATTCGAGCGCGAAACCCGCAGATCCTGGGCCACGCGCTCCGGCGTCAGCTCGGGGTCGCCGAAATGGGCCTGGATGTGGGACCGGGCACGGTCGAACAGGATCGAGGCGATGGTGCTGCGCGCCTGCTCCTGCCGGTAGCGGGACGGCCCGACGCAGGCCGCCAGCATCTCGGCCGTGGCCCGCCCCACCAGCACCAGATCCTCCGGCGACATGCCGATCAGCCGCGCCTCGAGGCTGCGCAGATAGTCGACCAGGAGGCCGGCCAGGGGCCCGGTCAGGATGTCGCCTGCGGCGCCGTCGAAGTTGGCGGCGGCGGCGGCGAACAGGTCCCGCGGCACCGTCAGGGACAGGCCGCCATGATGGGTGGCGCGGCCCCGGAACGGCTCGTCCAGGGACAGCAGGAACAGGTCGCCCGGCCGGATATGGGTCTGGCGGTCGGGGGTGTCGATCCAGATCTCCCCGACCGTCAGCAGCATCAGGCGCCAGCAGCCGATCGGCGCGCGGCGGGCCCCCAGGGCATGGCTGAAGGAATAGGCGTCGGCATGGCCGAAGGCCACGTGCAGGCCGCCCAGGCCGCAGGTCATGAACTCCGCGACGAAGCCGTCCGCGGGCGCCACCCCGGGCGGCAGGCCGACACCCATGATCGGGCCCCTATGAGAGCGCCAGACCTCGAACTGCTGCTCCGGCGCATAGGCCAGGGTCGAGATGCCGCGCGGGACCGACGGCCGCCGGTCGCCGACATCGCGCGGCGTCGGCGGAAACGGTTCCCACCCCAGCACGTCGCGATAGTGACCGAGCTGAACGCGATCCTGCCATCCAGGTTGCACGAATTGCAGGAATTGGGAATCTCCTCCCGGCACGCCCGACAGCGCACCGGGATCGAAGGATGGCCCGATCGGCGGCAGCGACAGTGCCGGGGCGGGCCTGTCCGGAATCGCCGGGGCGAGCCCGACCGGCGCACGCGCCGCCGTGTCATCCCCGAAAGGCCGAACGCTCGATCGATTCATTCCGCCGTCCCTCACGACTCGCCGAAACGGCTTGACGATCTGCGCGGATGCATCGGAGAGGGGCAGGCTCCTCGGCGGCCTTCACCGCCGGTTCCGCTTGCGGCGGATGCCACAACGGCAAGGGCCGCGGATCTGCTTTTCTCAAGCATTGCCCCTCGACGATGGATCGTCTGCCAGACCATCTGCATAACGGCGAAAGTGATCTGCATATTTTTGCATACTGCATCATTCACTATGCCGTTTGGTGCAGGCCGATCTCCCAAAACGGGCAATTGTTATCGCAGATGGCGCACCTCGCGCGATGAGAGGCACTTCAAAAATGAATCAATACTTTTAAACTGTGCTCTTCATTTTATAAGGTCGAACTGAATACAGCCAGCCGACGCTGCGGACCGGTCTCATATGCGGGAGGACGTGGGCGGCCAGGCGCGCGGCATGCCGCCGAAACGGCGCCTCGCCAGCCAAAGCCGGATCCGACCGCCCGGCGATCACGCAGTGGTCTGCAGAGGGTTGAGACCGGCGGCCCTCGAGACCGGCTCTCCGGCCCCTTTCCCGTCAATGTTTCGGGCCGTAAGATGCCTGGTGCGGACGGCGGGACTCGAACCCGCACTCCCGAGGGACGCAGATTTTAAGTCTGCTGTGTCTACCGGTTCCACCACGTCCGCACCGGGCCTCTATCGCCCGGCCTCGGCCGGCGCGCAAGCCGAATGCGCCTTGCCGGCGGGCGGGCCGATCCCCATTGTCCCGGCATGGATGATCTCGACTGGATCCGACTGGCCTGGCTGGTCGCCGCCCTGATCCTGGTGGCGCCGGCCGTGCTGCGCCGCGGCGGCTGGGGCGGCCACGGCCTGTTCTACGCCGCCCTCTGGCTCGGCATCGCGCTGCTGATCGGCCTGGCCTACTCGCTCTTCTCCGGCTCCGGCTCGGGACCGGCGCTGCCGCCGAGCGAGACCACCAGGACGCGCACCGCCTCGGTGGCCGAGGACAGCCGCCCGGCATCGGTGCCGCGCAGCACCAGGCTGGTGCCGAACTTGCCGGCGCGAAAATACGGGTAGCTGCCGACCGACAGCTCCGGATATTCGGCGGCGATGGCGCCGAGGCCGGCGGCGATCACCCCCTCGCCGAGGTCGCAGGCCACGGTGCGGCTGAGCACCTTGTCGCCGCCGGCCAGGGTGGTGGCGATGCCGTCGAACATCGCCTGCATGATCCGTGGCACCCCGGCCATGACGTAGACATTGCCGATGCGGAAGCCGGGCGCGGCGCTGACCGGGTTGTCGATCAGCGTGCCGCCCTCCGGCACATTGGCCATGCGCAGCCGCGCCTCGTTCAGCTGGCCGGCCTCGTAATGCGCCTCCAGCCGCCGCACCGCCTCGGGGTGGCGCAGCAGCTTCACGCCGAAGGCGCGGGCGATGCATTCGGCGGTGATGTCGTCATGGGTCGGACCGATGCCACCGGTGGTGAAGACGTGGTCGTAGCGGGCCCTGAGGGCATTGACCGCCGCGACGATCTCCTCCGGCACGTCCGGCACCACCCGCGCCTCGCGCAGGCGGATGCCGAGCCCGGTCAGCCGCTCGGCCAGGAAGCCCATATTGGCGTCCTTGGTGCGGCCGGAAAGGATCTCGTCCCCGATCACCAGAACGGCGGCGGTCACGATGCGCGTATCGGTCATGGTCCTGCCCTGGGCTCGAATCGGGCGATGCTATCGCCTGGACGGGCCGCGAGACAGGCCGAATCTAGCGGTAGCCGGTAGCGTCGGCCGGCTTGCCGGCGTCCTGCACCTCCGGCACATAGCGCCAGGCGTCGGGCTGCGACCCGTCGAGATCGGTGAAGCCGTAGACCCGGGCCAGCTGGCCGCTGGACAGGGACTGGCCGTTCCAGCGCGCCCGCTCCGGATCGGCCGCCAGCGCCGCCACGGCCCGGCCGGTGAAGCGCGGCGTCTCCGAGATGATGAAATGCGGCTGGATCTTCGTGGCGTCGCGCCAGTTGTCCTCGGTGACGCGATAGGCCTCCAGCATCATCTCCGAGCGCATCCAGCCGGGCGTCAGCGACACCGCGGTGGCGCCGTGCGGCGCCAGGTCCCTGGCATGGGCCCAGGCCATCCGGTTCACCGAGACCTTGGCGAGGTCGTAGAAGGGCGACAGCCGATAATGGTCGGCATTGTACTCGGCGGTGCCGTCGGTGACCTCGACCAGCAGGCCGCCGGGACGCCGGATCAGGAGCGGCATGGCGTAATGCGCGGTGATCAGATGGGTGTGCACGCCGAGCTGCAGCAGGCGCAGGCCCTTCTGCAGGTCATGCTCCCACACCGACTTGTTCCACTCGAACAGCGTCTCGCCGCCCCAGAGGTCGTTGACCAGGATGTCGAGCCGACCCTGCTCGGCCTGAATGCGGGCGACCAGGCGCTCGACCTGCTCGGGCACCAGATGGTCGGTCTGCACGGCGATGCCCGTGCCGCCGGCGGCCGAGACCAGCTCCGCCGTCTCCTCGATGGTCTCCGGCCGCTGATACTCCGAGGGCTGGCCGCGAATGCTGCGCCCGGTGACGTAGACGGTGGCACCGGCCGCCCCCAGCTCCACCGCGATCCCCCGCCCGCACCCGCGGGTTGCGCCTGCGACCAGGGCGACCGTTCCGTCCAGCGGCAGCGCCATCGTCTCCTCCATCGGCCTATCGAGTTTATAAATGATCGTTTGGTTATAAACTGGAGTCAAGCCGGTCGCGGTCCGCATGCCGGTCCTGCGGCAGCACCCCTCGGTCTTCGGCCGAGTCGCCCCCATATTCCGCCGGGTGGCGACCGCGCGGCGGCGGTGCTATAGGCTAGAGGCGATGCGAGACAGGACAGAAAGCGTGACCGAGGTGGAACCCCAGACCCGCGAGGAAGGCCACATCCCCCTGCATGGCGAGGCCGAGTTCGCGGCGATGCGGCGTGCCGGCCGGCTGGCGGCCGAGACCCTCGACTTCATCGCCCCGCATGTGCGCCCCGGCGTGACCACCGACGAGCTGGACCGACTGTGCGACGGCTTCATGCGCGACCACGGCGCGGTGCCGGCGACGCTGGGCTATCGCGGCTATCCGAAATCGAGCTGCATCTCGCTGAACCATGTCGTCTGCCACGGCATCCCGGGCGACCGGGCGCTGGAGAACGGCGACATCCTGAACATCGACGTCACCCCGATCCTGGACGGCTGGTACGGGGATTCGAGCCGGATGTACGTCGCCGGCGACAAGGTCGCGGTCAAGGCCAGGCGGCTGATCGAGGTGACCTATGAGTCGATGATGCGCGGTATCGCCGCGGTCAAGCCCGGCGCCACGCTGGGCGATATCGGCCACGCCATCCAGAGCTATGCCGAAGGCCACCGCTTCTCGGTGGTGCGCGACTTCTGCGGCCACGGCGTCGGCAAGGTGTTCCATGCCCCGCCGAGCATCCTGCATTACGGCCGGCGCGGCGACGGGCTGGCGCTGCGCGAGGGCATGATCTTCACCATCGAGCCGATGATCAATGCCGGCCACTGGGCGGTGAAGATCCTGTCCGACGGCTGGACCGCCGTGACCCGCGACCGCAGCCTGTCGGCCCAGTTCGAGCACACGATCGGCGTCACCAAGGACGGGGTGGAGATTTTCACCCTGTCCCCCGCCGGCCACACCCAGCCGCCCTACCCGGCCGCGTGACCAGGCGGGCGCCGTGACCGAAGCGCCGGACGCGACGGACCCGGTTCCCCACTACAGCGGCCATCGCGACCGGCTGCGGCAGCGCTTCCTCACCGCCGGCGCGGCGGCGCTGGCCGATCATGAGATCCTCGAGCTGCTGCTGTTCTCGGCGATTCCGCGGCGCGACACCAAGCCCCTGGCCAAGCAGCTGATCGGCACCTTCGGCAGCCTGGGCGCGGTGCTGGCGGCGACGCCGACCCAGCTGGCCCAGCGCGGCGGCCTGAGCGACATCAGCGTCGCCCTGCTGAAGGTGGTGCAGGCCGCGGCGGAACGCCTGCTGAAGGAACAGGTCACCGACCGCCCCGTGCTCGGCTCCTGGCAGGCGCTCTTGGACTATCTCGGCGTCGCCATGAAGTTCGGCGGGATCGAGCAGGTGCGGGTGCTGTATCTCGACCGCAAGAACGCGCTCCTGGCCGACGACGCCTCGGCCCAGGGCACGGTCGACCAGGCGCCGATCTATCCGCGTGAGGTGGCGAGGCGGGCGCTGGAGCTCGGCGCCAGCGCGTTGATCCTGGTGCACAACCACCCGTCCGGCGATCCGACGCCGTCACGGGCCGACATCGAGATGACCAAGGCGGTGGCGCGGGCGCTGGAGACGGTCGGGGTGACCCTGCACGACCACGTCATCGTCGGCCGCAAGGGCCATTCCAGCTTCCGCAGCCTGGGACTGATCTGAGCGGCTTCAGCTCGCGAGGGCGAGCGTTCCCGTCGCCGCCGGGGCAGCCCTCACCTCCGGCTTCGCCCCGGCCGGCGCGGTCAGCGCCTGCCAGATGCCCTCCGCCACATCGGACCAGCGGCGCAGATCCTCGCGCCGGATCCGCCGGGCCATGGCCTCGCGGTAGTCGTCGTCGGTGATCAACTTCAGGCAGGCGTCGCGGATCGATTTCGGATCATACGGATCCACATATTCCACCAGCGCCCCGCCGACCTCCGGCATCGCGCTGACATTCGAGGCGACGACGGGCCGCCCGAACCACAGGCCTTCGCCGATCGGCAGCCCCCAGCCTTCGTAATAGCTGGCCGAGACCGAAAACAGGCAATGCTCGTAGAGATAGGCCAGCTCGGCATCGTCCGGCCGGTCGAGGATGCGGATATAGCCGTCGAGATTGCCGGTGCCGCGCAGGAAGTCGTCGAAGGCCCCCTTGGCCCAGCCCTGCTTGCCGGCGAAGACCAGCCGCGGCGTGTCGAGGCCGAGGCGCCGGTAGATCTCCTGCCAGACGACGGCGAGCGTCCAGACGTTCTTGCGGGATTCGATGGTGCCGACGACCAGGACATAGGGCAGCAGGGCGGCGTTCAGCACCTCGCAGCGGATCCGGCGGTCGCCGAAGCTGTGCCGGTCCGGATCGAAGAACTTGGCCGGCGCCGGCCGCCGGACGTCCTCCGGCAGCAGGAACTCATGGGCCAGCGGCACGACCCGGACCGGCACGGACCGGACGGCATGCGCCCGCATGAAGCGTTCGAGATCCCGTCCGGTCGATTCGGAGTTCACCAGGAACTGGTCGACCAGGCGGCACATCCGCTCGATCCAATCCGAGAATTGCTCCGGCACGTCGTTCACCACATGCTCGGGCGCGATCAGCGGGATCAGGTCGTGCACGAACAGGGACACCTCGATGCCCGGGCGCCGCTTCGCGTCCTCGAGGGCATCGATGTAGCTGTGGAACAGGCCGCCCCAGGTCGCCCCGGAGATGAAGACGCGATCGCCGCGGTTGAAGCGGACATCGATGGCGTTCTTCGGCACGAGCCGGCGCGGCCGTTTCGACGCAATCCTGTGCCGGTCGAAGGTCCGGCCGCCATCGAGCAGGTTGCGGAGGCGCAGCCGCACGCCATGGAAGGAGCGCTTGAAGGAGCTCGCGTAGCGCCTCTTCAGATAGTCCCTGATCTTGACCGCGCCGGCCCGGCGCGGATTGATGCCGAAGTATTGGCAGAACTCCGCGTGATCGAACACGTAGCCGCTGCCGAACGGCTCGGCCGAAAACCATATCATCCGCTTCAGGGTCGGGTGATGGCAGATCAGCCGGATGTCGTGATGGCCGATGGTCCGGGACAGGTGTTTGACGATCTCGATCGATACCCGCTGGATGCCGCTGAGCCGGTTGTTCGAGCGGACGAACTCGACCACGTCGCTGACGTCGAAATAGATCACTGGCTTACCGCTCGTCGGCCCCGATTCGGAGGCCTTGCGGACGACGGTCGGGTCGGGCGATCGCATGGTCGGATCCTGATACGTGGGAATTTGTCCCACGATCAATCTGTGGGATTTTTGCCCACGTCAAATGAAATCGTCGTCATGGGTTTTTTCCCACGGCCGCCTGAAGCGGCGTCTCAGTCCACCAGGATCTCGAAGGCAAGGGGTCGCGGCGGGTCGCCGCCGTTGCAGGCCGAGGCCGGGCAGGATGAGATCGCGACCGCCAGGTCCATCTCGGCGCGCAGCACGATGGCGTCGCCGGCGCGGGACCGCGGCGGCACGATGGCCAGCCGGCCATCGGCCGCGATCTCGACATTCATGAACAGGTTGAAGGCGTTGGGTAGCGGATCCGGCTCGATCCCCAGCCCGCGCAGCGCCGCCCGCAAGTTGTCGTGGCAGTTCGGGTGATACTCCGTCGCGCCGTACTGCATCCGGTACATCTCGAGGCTGCAGGGCGCGTAGAGGAAGTCGTGCCGGCCGACCTCGTCGGCGACGATCGTCAGCATCGGTCTGCTGCGGTCGGACCACAGCACGTCCCCGGTCGACAGATAGATCTTGCCGCCATAGTCGAAGCTGCGGCCGTTCGACAGCCGCTCGCTGCCATCCGCGGCATAGGCCATGAGGTCGCCCGTCTGCCCGCCCACCGGGTCGACGATCCGCAGCCGCTGCCCGCGCTGCAGCCGCAGGCCGACGCCGCCGGCCGCAGGAACCACTTGCTGTGCCATTCCCGCCCCCTGTGCTTCCGCTGCAGTCTACCACCGGGACGGCGCGCAGGGAGGCGGCTGGCTCGCCCCGGCGTCAGCCCGGAACCGGCGCATCCTCCCGCACCAGGCCTTCGCGCTTCAGCTCGGCCCAGAAATCGGCCGGGATCGGGGTGGCGATCAAGGCGTGGTTGCGCTCCACCTCCTCCGGCTTGACCGCGCCCGGGATCATCGAGGCGACCACCGGATGGGCCAGCGGGAACTGGATCGCCGCGGCCGGAAGGGGCACGCCGTGACGACGGCACACCGCCTCGATCCGGTTGACCCGCTCCAGGATCTCCGGCGGCGCCTCCGTGTAGTTGTAGCGGGCGCCGGGCACGGCGCCGGTGGCCAGGATGCCGGAATTATACGGCCCGCCCAGCATGATGCCGATGTTGCGGCGCTGGCACAGCGGCAGGAAGTCGTCGAGTGCCGTCTGCTCCAAGAGGGTGTAGCGACCGGCCAGCAGGAAACAGTCGAAATCGCCGCCCTCGGCGAAGCGCATACAGGATTCGACCTCGTTGACGCCGACGCCGATCGCCTTGACCACACCCTCCTCGCGCAGCTTGAACAGCGCCTTATAGGCCCCGGCCAGGGCCTCCTGCAGCCGCTGCTCATAGGCCTCGCGCGAGCCGTGGGTCCAGATGTCGACGTCGTGGATCAAGAGGATGTCGACCGAGGAGATGCCGAGGCGCATCAGGCTCTGCTCGAAGGAGCGCATGGCGCCGTCATAGCTGTAGTCGAACACCGGGTTGAACTCGAGCCCACCGGCCCAGGTGCCGCGGTCGACGCCGCCGCGCCCCGGCGGCACGAAGACGCGCCCGACCTTGGTCGACAGCATGTAGCTGTCGCGCGGCCGCGGCCGCAGCACCTGGCCGAAGCGGTGCTCGGACAGGCCGTAGCCGTAAAGCGGCGAGGTGTCGACAAGGGTGACGCCCAGCTCCAGCGCCTTGGCCATGGTCTGGATCGCCTGCGCGTCCGGCAGCTTCTGGTAGAGGTCGCCGAGCGGCGCCCCGCCGAAGCCGAGCTGGGTGACGGGAACGCCGCTCTTGCCCAGCGGGCGCGTGGCGATCGGGTCCATGGGCGGGTCCTCTCAGTCTCAGATCGTTGGGCTCAGCCGAGCCGGTAGAAGGCGATGGCAGTGTCGCGATAGAGCTGCCGCAGCTGCGCCTCCGGGACGTCCGCGAGGATGGCGTCCAGCGTGTCGACCCAGCGGCGATAGCTGGAGGCCAGCTCGCTGACGGGCCAGTCGCTGCCGAACATGGTGCGGTCGAAGCCGAAGCAGTCAATCGTATGACATATGTAGGGCTCGATCTGGTCCCGGGTCCAGCCCTGGCGATCGGCTTCGGTGACCACGCCCGACAGCTTGCACCAGACATTCGGCAGCGCCGCCAGGGCCCGCATCTGGTCGCGCCAGGGCCGGTCGATGCCGTCCCGGATGCCGGGCTTGCCGATATGGTCGAGGACGAAGCGGATCTCCGGGCAGCGGCGCACCAGCTCGATCGCGGCGTCGAATTGCGGATGGAAGATACAGAGGTCGAAGGACAGGTCGTATTCCGACAGGAGCTGCACGCCTTCGACGAAGCCGGGCCGGATGCAGAAATCCACCGCCTCGCCCTGGATCAGCCGGCGGATGCCGCGCAGCTTCGGGGTGGCGGCATGCAGCGCGTCGAGCTCGGTCCGCACCGCCTGGCCGTCCTCGACCGCCGCCGCGGCGACCAGGGCGCCGAGTCGGGGGTCGGCGAGGGCATCGACCCAGCGCGCCTCCTCCACCCGCTGCACCGGGGCGACGTCGACCTCGACGAAGACGTAGCGGTCGATCGCCACGCCGTCGCGCTGCCGGTCGTACACGTCCGGCAGATGGCGCGACTTCAGGCTGGGGACCTGATCCATCCATGGATAGGACAATATGTCTGGATCATAAATATGGACGTGGCTGTCCACGATCGGAAAACCGGGCACGTGAAACCTCCACCACCGACGACGCGTTATGTTTGCAGGACTTTAGTCTAAAAAGCCGCCGATGCCCATCAGACGCTTTGCCGCCCGCTGAGAAGATCTTCCAGTCCGCCGATATCCGGCAGGCAGAGATCGGCAAGCCCGGCCAGGGTCTGGACCGTGCCGGTGCCGCTGAGCACGCCGACGCAGAGGCCGGCCCCGGCGGCGCGGCCCATCGCCATGTCGTGCCGGTTGTCGCCGACCATCAGCACGGCGCCGGGCGGCAGGCCGGTGGCGTCGCAGAAGCCGTAGACCATGCCGGGGTTCGGCTTGTGGCCGTGGCCGCTGTCATAACCGGCGATGAAATCGACCAGGTCGAGCAGATCGAACAGCGCCAGCGTGGCGCGGATCGCGGCCTCGCCGTCGCTGGAGGCCACGCCGAGCTTCAGCCCGCGGCCGCGCAGCCGGCGGAACAGCCCGGCCGGGTCGGCAACGGTCGGCCGGATCACGGCCGTGGTGGCACCACGGAAGATGCGGTCCATCTCCGGCACCAGCAGGTCGACGCCGTAGGGACTGCCGGCGGCGATCCAGGCGGCCGCGATCTCCGGCGTCGCCCCGGCGGCGAGCAGGCTGTCGGCACGGACCGCGCCGGTGTGCGGGTCGGCGCCGCCGACCTCGAGCAGCCGCAGGGCCAGCTCCAGGTCGCCGGCCGCGGCGAACAGCGCGGCCTCGCGGTTCAGCGGCAGCCAGGTCGCCTCATAGTCGATCAGCGTGCCGTCCTTGTCGAACAGGATGCCGCCGATCTCCACCGTGCTCATCGCGCCGCTTCCTCGAAATAGCCGCCTTCGAGCGTGATATGGCTCAGCGTCCGGTCCTCATGCCGCATGCGCCAGGACAGCAGCTTCTGGGCATAGGCCAGCATCTCCGCGGCATAGGCCGGGTCGCGGCTGCGGTCCTCGAACTCGCCGGGGTCGCGCTCCAGGTCGAAGAACAGCGGCGGCAAAGCGGTGCAGTGCACGTATTTGCGGCGGGCGTCGCGGATCACCTGGACGCCGCACTGGTCGGCATGCAGCCGGGCCGCGCCGACGCGCTCGCGGACATTGCCGAAATCGTAGAACCAGTGCGCCGCGTCGCGCCAATCCGGCGGCCGCCCGCCCGCGCAGAAGGGCAGCAGCGAGCCGCCGTCGCAGTGCCGCGGCACCGGCAGGCCGAGCCAGCCGAGGATGGTCGGCATGATGTCGACCGATTCGGTGAAATCGTCGACCTGCCGGCCGCGGCCGGCATCCGACTCGGGGCGCGGGTCGCGGACGATCAGCGGGATATGGGCCGGCTGGTCGAAATAGCCGAGCTTGCCGAACAGGTAATGATCGCCGAGCTGCTCGCCATGGTCGGAGGTGAAGACGATCAGCGTGTCGTCCCACTGGCCGCTCGCCTTCAGGAATTCGAAGACCCGGCCGAGATGGTGGTCGACCTCCGACGCCAGCCCGTAATAGGCGGCGCGGACCGCGGCGACGCCGGCGGCGTCGAGCGCCGAGGCCGGTCCCTCGGCGTGGTTCAGGAACTTGTCGAGCCGCACCGCCCGGTGCAGCCCGGCCAGCAGCGGGTGCTGCGACCCTTCTTCCGCCGCGGTCGGGCCGCGCAAAGGCGCCGGCATCGCGACCGGGTCATAGGCCCGGTGCCAGGGCGCCGGGGCGGCGAAGGGCGGGTGCGGGCAGATATAGGTCAGGTGCGCGAACCAGGGCTTGCCCTGCAGCACCGCCAGGTGGCGCAGCACCTGGTCGGTCATGAAGGCGGTCTCGCTGTCCTCGGCCCGGATCCGGGTCGGGCCGAAGCCGCCTGGCGCCGCCTCGGCCGCAGGATCGGGGTCGTAGAGCGGCTCCCGTCCCTCCCCCGGCGCCGGCACGTCATAGCCCTTGGCGATCAGGTCGGCGATCCAGGCGCGGCTGGATTCGGACAGGTTGAGCACCGGGGTGAAGCCCGGGGCCACGCCTTCGTAGCTGTGGCGCGCCGGATCGTCCGGCGCCCGTCCGCGCGGGTCCAGGGAGGTGTCGGTGTAGCCGAACAGCAGCGGGTCCCAGCCGCCGCGCCGCACCTCAAGCGCCAGGTTGCTGTGCCTGGCGTCGAGCGGCGTGCCGTTGCGCACGCTGCGGTGGGTGTGCGGGTACAGGCCGGTCAGCAGCGAGGCGCGCGACGGGCCGCAGGGATAGGCCACGGTGTAATGGCGCCGGAACAGCGTGCCCTCCCCCGCCAGCGCGTCCAGCACCGGGGTGCGGATACAGGGATGCCCCACCGCCGACAGCGTGTCGCCGCGCCATTGGTCGGCGGTGATGAACAGGACGTTGGCCAAGCCCGAAGTACTCCCGCATGCGCTTTCCCTGCTGATAGCGCAACGGCGGGTGGCGCGACATGGGAATGAAGGCCCGGCGCGGCGGTTGCCCTTACGCCGCCATCGCCTGCCCGCACTGGCTGCAGAAGCGGGCCGAGCCCTGGTTCGGCGCCCGGCATGATCCGCAGGCGACGCTCGCGGGCGGGGAGCCGCAGGCGCCATGGGCGCAGCAATCATCCGCCTCCCTGGACCCGGCGCCGTGATCATGCGCGTGATCGTGATCGTGCCCATGGTCGTGATCATGGGCCTGGGCCGCAGGGGCCGCCGCCGGCCGGACCGTGGGCAGCAGGCGCAGCAGCCGGAGCGCGTTCAGCGTCACCAGCACGGTCGCGCCGGTATCGGCCAGGATCGCCATCCACAGCGAGGTGGCGCCGAGCAGCGTGGTGGCCAGGAACAGCCCCTTGAGGCCGAGGGCGACGGCGATGTTCTGGTGGATGTTGGCCAGGGTGGCGCGGGACAGGCCGATCAGCTCGGCGACGCCGGTGACGCGGTTGTTCAGCAGCGCCGCATCCGCCGTCTCCAGCGCCACGTCGGTGCCGCCGCCCATGGCGATGCCGACCGAGGCCGCGGCCAGTGCCGGGGCATCGTTGATGCCGTCGCCGACCATCGCCACCGGGCCCTGCGCCTTCAGCCTGCCGATTGCCGCCAGCTTGTCGTCGGGCAGCAGTTCGGCCTCGACCGCGATGCCGAGCGTGCCGGCGACGGCCGCGGCGGTGCGGCGATTGTCGCCGGTCAGCATCACCGGCTGCACCCCGGCCCGGCGCAGCGCCGCCACGGCGGCAGCGGCGTCCTCGCGCGGCTCGTCGCGCAGCGCGATCAGCCCGCGCGGCCCGGCCTCGCCGAGCAGCAGCACGACGGTCTTGCCCTCGGCCTCCAGCGCCGCGACCCGGTCGGCCAGCCCGGCCGGCAGCGGGCCGCGCTCGGCGGCGTAGCGCGGCGACCCGACCGCCAGCAGCGCACCGCCGACCCGGCCCAGCACCGCCTTGCCGGCGATGGCCGAGGCCTCGGCGACGACCGGCACCGCGATCCTGCGCGCGGACGCCGCGTCGAGGATGGCGCGGGCCAGCGGGTGGCTGGAGCCGCTTTCGACCGCGGCGGCCTCGGCCAGCACCGCGGCCTCGGTGCCGACGAGCGGGACGATGTCGGTGACCTGCGGCCGGCCGATCGTCAGCGTGCCGGTCTTGTCGAAGGCCACGGCCTTGACCTTGCCCAGCATCTCCAGCGCAGCGCCACCCTTCAACAGCAGGCCGCGGCGCGTGCCGGCGGCGATGCCGGAGGCGATGGCCGCCGGGGTCGACAGCACCAGGGCGCAGGGGCAGGCGATCAGCAGCAGCGACAGGCCGCGATAGGTCCAGACCGTCCAGTCGCCGCCGAACAGCAGCGGCGGCACTGCGATCACCAGCGCGGCCACAGCCATGGCGGCCGGGGTGTACCAGGCGCTGAACCGATCGATGAAGCGGGCGGACGGCGCCTTGCTTGACTGCGCCGTCTCGACCATGTGGATGATCCGGGCGATGGTGTTGTCCGCCGCCGCCCGCGTCACCTTCAGCCGCAGCACGCCGCCGGCATTGATGCTGCCGGCATAGACCGCATCGCCCGCCGCCTTGGCCACCGGCACGGATTCGCCAGTGATCGGCGCCTCGTCCAGCTCCGACGCGCCGTCGACGATCTCGCCATCGGCCGGCACCCGGTCGCCGGGGCGGACCAGGACGATGTCGCCGATCGCCAGGTCGTCGACCGCGACGGTGCTCAGGACGCCGTTCACCTCGCGCTGCGCCGTGCGCGGCACCAGCGACACCAGCGCCTTGATGCCCTGGCGGGCGCGGCCGGCGGCGACGGTCTCCAGCAGCTCGCCGACGGCGAACAGGAACACCACCACCGCCGCCTCGGACGCCGCGCCGATGGCGATGGCGCCGATCGCGGCGACCGCCATCAGCGTCTCGATGCTGAAAGGCGAGCCGGAGCGGATCAGGGTCAGGGCGCGGCGGGCGACCGGCACCAGCCCGATCAGCGCCGCGGCGAGATAGGCCCATTCGGCCTCGGCCGGGACGATCAGCGAGGCGACGAAGGCGGCGGCCAGCAGCAGGCCGGTGAAGCCGACCAGCTGCGCCTTGCGCTCGCGCGACCAGGGCTTCGCGTCCTCCAGGGCCGGGGCGCGGGGTGCTGTGTCGTCGATCGCGGTCGGGGTGAAGCCGAGGGCGCGGATCTTGTCCTCCACCGCGCGGCCATTCGCGGCGGCGCCCGCCGCGCCGAAGGCCAGCAGGCCGGTGGCGAAATTGACCTCGACGCCGCTGACACCCTCGATCCGGCCCAGCGCCGTCTGCAGCTTGCCGACGCAGCTCGGGCAATCCATGCCGTCGACCCGATAGCGCAGAGTCAGGCCCTGCCCGTCATTCGCCGCTGCCATGCGACGCGCTCCCTTGCCGAAAGATCCGTCGCAGGGGAAGATAGGAGCTACAGCGACTATAGCTTCAAGAGGAAAAATTCATGTCCGCGCGCGGCGATGCGATGCCGATCGGCGAGCTGGCCCGCCGCACCGGCTGCAAGGTCCAGACCATCCGCTACTACGAGCAGATCGGGCTGATGCCGGAGGCGGCGCGGACGCTGGGCAACCAGCGGATCTACGGCCGGGCGCACAGCGACCGGCTGGCCTTCATCCGCCACAGCCGCGAGCTGGGCTTCCCGCTGGACGCCATCCGCCAGCTGCTGACCTTGGCCGACGACCCGGCCCAGCCCTGCGCCACCGCCGACCGGATCGCGCAGGAGCAGCTGGTCGCGGTGCAGGCCCGCATCGCCCGGCTGGAGGCGCTGAAGGTGGAGCTGGAGCGGATGGTCGAGCAGTGCCGCCACGGCACCATCGGCCATTGCCGGGTGATCGAGGTGCTGGCCGACCACAGCCACGGCCACTGCCTGCATCCCGACCATGGGGCGGGCGAGGAGATCGAGACGGCGGCCTGAGGTCTGCGCGGTTCGCGGGGCTTCCTGCATCGTTCGCGCTGCCTCTGCTGCCCTCGCCGGGGTCAGCCCGGTGAGGGCAGCCCCGGCCTCGCCCCCCTCAGCCGGAGGCGCAAGCGCCTCCGGCCTCTCCCGTAAACGGGACAGGCAAAAAACAATCTGAGCTGTCGTGAGAGGGTACCGGACAACACGCGGCGCCTAACTGGTGTCCGGTTTCGACGGCTTCGGCATGGGCCGGCCGGTGTCGGACTGATCCGACGGACGCCGCCAATCGGGCTCGGGCCGAGGCGCGGCTGGAGTGGCTTCGGCAGGGTCGTTGTACACGTGATCGGGGGGCAGGCGATCGGGGGCCTCGGCGGCGGCGGCGCCGTCCCAGTCCCGTGGCAGCAGGGCTGCGTCGAGGTCGCGCCGCTCCTCCGCCTCTTCGGCCGGTTCGCGCTCGGTTTCCAGGCGCTCGCTCTCGGTCAGGGATTCGCGACGCTCCGTCCGGGGCTCGCCATCCTTGGGGCCGGCAGCCGGCGCGGCTTCGGCCGGCGCGGCCTCGGCCGCCGCGACTTCGGACGCTTCCTCCGCCGGCGCAGGCTCCGCCTTGCCGTCCTTGCGATCCTGATAATTCTCTCGGACCCGCTGGCTCATCGCGATCGACAGCCGCACCGAACGGGCCAGGCGCACCTGCGCCAGCGCGAAATCCGGCTTCGTCCGCGTGATCGGCGTCGCCATCTGCTCCGTCGCCGTCATCCGGGCCGAGCGGAGGCCGATCTCGACCAGCTCGCCCAGCGAGCCCAGCGCCCATCGCGTCCAGGCCAGATCCGGATCGACCGGCCCGTCCTCCAATCCGCAATCCTCTGGCGTCATTTCCATGGAACGTATCATGAACATGAATGGCCGATAATACAACTGCGATCATTTCCTGTGCCGCGCAGGCCACGCGTCTCTCGTGCAAGGGAGACAAGAATGAATGGCTCCGGATCCGGGAATCCGACAGATTGACGGCCCCAGGAGGACCTCATGGACATCACCATCCCGCTGCTCAGCATTCTCGGCGCCATCGTGGTCGGCGCGGCCAGCCCGGGGCCTAGCTTCGTCTTCGTCACCCGCACCGCCATCGCCCTGTCGCGCCGCGACGGGCTGGCCGCCGCGCTGGGCATGGGCGTGGGCGGGGTGGTCTATGGCGGGCTCGGCCTGTTCGGCCTGCAGGCGATCCTGGCCCAGGTGGAATGGCTGTACCTGATCCTGAAGGTGCTGGGCGGCCTGTACCTGCTGTGGCTCGCTGTCGCCCTGTGGCGCACCGCGGCCCAGCCGATCACGGTGCCGAAGACGGCGGAGGGCCGGCCGCGCAGCGTCCGGCGGTCCTTCACCCTGGCCGCCGTCACCCAGCTGAGCAACCCCAAGGCCGCGGTCGTCTATGGCAGCATCTTCGCCGCCTTCCTGCCGCCGCAGGTGCCGGGCTGGACCTTCGCCGTGCTGCTGCCGGCGATCTTCGCCATCGAGGCCGGCTGGTACACCATCGTCGCCCTGGTGTTCTCCGCCGACCGGCCGCGCGCCGTCTATCTGCGCTGGAAGCGCTGGTTCGACCGCGCCGCCGGCTCGGTCATGGGCGCGCTGGGCATCCGCCTGATCCTGGGGGCGGGGCGGGTGTGATACCAACAGCCGAAATAGCGCCCCGTCATGGCGAGTTTAGCACCGGCCGGAGGCCGACCCGCCCTTGATGTAACGAGCCGCCTGAGCGGTCAGTTACTTGTTAGCGAAGCGTGGCCATCCAGTCCCTCAGCCACCGCGCTCGATGGCGATAGGCTGGATGGCCACGTCGCTTCGCTCCTCGCCATGACGGAAGAACTGGAGCGTCGATCTGGCATGAGAGGAAGATGAGCGAAGCGCAGCCGGACAGCGATGGATCGATCCCCCTGTCACTCACGCGGGATGAAGCCGTCGTGCTGTTCGAGTTTCTGGCACGGACGCTGGACGACGAGAACGGCGAGCGGCTTCGCGAAGCAGCCCAGCATGATGGCGAGCTCTGGGGTCTGACACGGCTGCTGGGCTACCTCGATCGCACCCTTTCCGAGCCCTTCCTCCCGGATTACCAAGCCCGGGTCGAGGCTGCACGGCAACGCTTGGTCGAGAAATGCGGTCCATGGCCCTGGGATGAGAGCAAGGCCTGATCCCCCCTCCTCAGAACCGCGTCACCACGCTGATGCCGGTGCCGTCGAAGCGGTCCATCTGGGTCAGCGCCACCGCCGCTTCATCGAGGCTGATGCGGCTGCCGATCAGCTGCTGCGGCGCCAGGGTGCCGGCGGCGATCATGTCCAGCATCGCCTGGTAGCGGAACGCCTGCATGCCGTGGCTGCCCAGGATCTCCAGCTCATAGGCGATCACCCGGTCCATCGGCACCGGCGACCGGGCGTGGTCGTCCAGCATCAGCCCGACCTGGATGTGCCGGCCGCGCCGACGCAGGCAGCGGATTGAGTTCATGCAGGTCGCCGGGTGGCCCAGCGCGTCGACCGAGACATGGGCGCCGCCCCCGGTCAGGTCGCGGATCGCGTGCACCACATTGGCCGAGCCGCCGGCATTGACTGTCGCCGTGGCGCCGAGCCGGCGGGCGAGGTCGAGCTTCTGCTCGGTCAGGTCGACGGCCACGACATTGGCCCCGAGCGCGCGGGCGATCATGATCGCCGACAAGCCGACGCCACCGCAGCCATGCACCGCCACCCACTCCCCGCCCCGCACCCGGCCCTGGTCGACGATGGCGCGGAACGAGGTGGCGAAGCGGCAGCCCAGGCTGGCCGCCGTGGCCGAATCGATCTCGTCTGGCAGGGCGACGAGATTGGCGTCGGCAAAGTCGAGCGCAACGTATTCGGCGAAGGAGCCCCAGGCGGTGAAGCCGGGCTGGAACTGCCGCTCGCACACCTGCTGGTTGCCGCTGGCGCATTCCGGGCAATGGCCGCAGCCGGCGACGAAGGGCACCGTCACCCGCTGGCCAGTGCGCCAGCGCCGGACCTGCGCCCCGACCGCGACGATGGTGCCGGCCAGCTCGTGCCCGGGCACATGCGGCAGCACGATGTCGGCGTCGTGCCCGACCCAGCCATGCCAGTCGCTGCGGCACAGCCCGGTCGCCTCGACCTTGACCACCACGCCCTCGGCGGACGGCGTCGGATCCGGCACGGTCTGCACGGTCGGCATCTGGCGGAACTGTTCGAAAACGACGGCTTTCATCGGGGTCGGCCTGTGGCTGTTGTCGGCGAGACCTTATCGGAACGATCGAAGGGTCCCAACACCGTCATGGCGAGCGAAGCGTGGCCATCCAGTCCTTCAGCCGCCGCTGTCGGTGGCAACAGGCTGGATGGCCACGCCCCTTCGGGGCTCGCCATGACGACAAGGGACTGCCTCTACCCGATCCCAAAGATCCGGTGCGTGCCTTCGACGTCGCGCAGGACGTGGCGGCCGAGGTCGAGCAGCGGGCGGCCGCAGGCGTCGCGGAATGGCTCGGACACCAGCACCCGGCGGCGCAGGGACTTGGTCAGCTCCTCCAGCCGGCTGGCGCGGTTCACCGCCGGGCCGATCACGGTGAAGTCCAGCCGCCGGGCGGCGCCGATATTGCCGTAGGCGATCTCGCCGAGATGCAGGCCGATGCCGAAATCGACCGCATCCGGCCCGGCCAGCCCACGTTCGGCATTGGTGGCGTCGACCTTGGCGCAGAACGCCTCGGCCGCGGCCAAAGCGGCGGCGCAGGCGGTGCCGCGGTCGGTCTCCGGCGTCACCGGGAAGATCGCCAGCACGGCGTCGCCGATGAATTTCAAGATCTCGCCGCCCTCGGCCTCGATCGCCACGCCCATGTCGCCGAACCAGCCGTTCAGCATCGCCACCACATCGCGGATGGCGTTGGTCTCGCTGCGCCGGGTGAAGGCGCGCATGTCGGCCAGCCAGATCGCCGCCTCGATCCAGTCGACCTCGCCGCGCTCGATCTGGCCCTCGACGATGCGCTGGCTGGTGCGGGCACCGACATAAGTGTCGAGCAGGTCGAGCGCGATGCGCTTCCACACCTGGCGCTCGGCATAGGGGCTGAACAGCCGGGATGCAGTGTCCAGCGCCTTCAGATCGTCATCATCGAAGCCGCCCGGCTGGCGCGTGGCGAAGGACAGGAAGCGGGTGCGGCTGGTGTCGAGGAAGGGCAGTGGCGTGATGAAATAATCGGTGGAGCCCATCTGCTGCAGCTCCTGCAGCAGCGGCATGTCGCTGACATCGCCGTCGAGCTTCCGGCGATAGGCCCGCTCGGTGTCGTCGACGATCTTGGTCGGGCTGTTGAGATAGCCCGGGCTCTGCAGCACGCCCTGCCGGGCGCGCTCCCCGAACTCGATGGTCTCGTCGCTCCACACCAGCATGGTGCCGCTGATCTCGGGATGCAGCACCTCGAGCCCGATATGGATCCGCCAGGCCGGGACGATGGTCTGCGCCACCCGCTCGCAGAAGCCCGGGAACAGGCCCTTGAGCGGCACCGGCTGCCGCGTCGCGTCGACCAGCCAGAGGCCGAGCGCCTGCAGCCCGGCACGATGCCGTTCGGCGATCGGTCGGCAGTCCCAGTCCGGCGGCAATCCGTCTTGCATGGCGGGAGAAGACCCTTTCGGCGGGTCGCGGTCAATGCGGCGCTTGGCGCGGACAGCATCGCATTGCCGGGGCGGCCATGGCCACCGCCGCGGCCATGCCGTGCTTGCGCGGGGTGTCCGTCTGCCCTGCGGCACGATCATGTCATCGGCGCCGCTTCCAGCCTATCTTTGCAGGGCACAACGCACCGCCCAGCAGGAGAGGACCATCATGGCTGCGCAACGGACCGGCTCCGACCTTCTCGTCGAGGCCCTGGTCAATGAGGGCGTGGACCGCGTCTTCGGCGTGCCCGGCGAGGAGAATCTCGACATCGTCGAATCGCTCCGCCGCTCCGGCATCGACCTCGTCGTCACCCGGCACGAGCAGTCGGCCGCCTTCATGGCCGCGACCTATGGCAGGCTGACCGGCAAGGCCGGCGTGTGCCTGACCACGCTCGGGCCTGGCGCGCTCAACCTGACCACCGGCGCGGCCTATGCCCTGCTGGGCGCCATGCCGATGGTGATGATCACCGGGCAGAAGCCGATCCTGAAGAGCCGCCAGGCGCAGTTCCAGATCGTCGACATCGTCGCCACCATGCGGCCGCTGACCAAGTCGTCGCGCCAGATCGTCAGCACCGGCGCGATCCCGACTTTGGTGCGCAACGCCTTCCGCATCGCCCAGGAGGAGCGGCCGGGCCCGGTGCATCTGGAGCTGCCGGAGGACATCGCCGCCGCCCCGGCGCCCGACGGACTGGGGCCGGTGCCGCTGCACCCGCTGGAGCTGCCGGTGGCCAATGACGAGGCCGTGGCCAAGGCCGCCGCGATGCTGCGCGCGGCCGAGCGCCCGCTGGTGATGATCGGCGCCGCCGGCAATCGCCGCCACCTGGTGCCGGCACTGTCCGACTTCGTGCGGCGGATGGGCATCCCGTTCTTCAACACGCAGATGGGCAAGGGCGCGGTCGACGGCAATTCCGGCCTCTATATCGGCACCGCCGCCCTGTCCGAGGGCGACTATCTGCACGACGCGGTGACAAGCGCCGACGTGATCCTGGCGATCGGCCACGACGTGGTCGAGAAGCCGCCCTTCATCATGGAGCAGGCGGGGCAGACCGTGATCCATGTCGGCTACCAGCCGGCCGACATCGCCGAGGTGTATTTCCCGGACCATGAGGTGGTGGGCGACATCGGCGCCTCGCTGGCCCGCATCGCCGAGGCGGTCGGCGGGCCGCATCCGACCGCGACCGAGGCCTTTGCCGGGCTGCGCCGCAAGATCCTGGAAAAGGTGGCGGCGGACGGGACCAGCGAGAAATTCCCGCTGCTGCCGCAGCGCATCGTCCACGACGTGCGCGCGGTGATGCCGGAGGACGGCGTCGTCGCCCTCGACAACGGCATGTACAAGATCTGGTTCGCCCGCAGCTACCGCACCCACATCGCCAACACCATCCTGCTGGACAACGCGCTGGCGACGATGGGCGCCGGCCTGCCCTCGGCCATGGTGGCGGCGATGCTGCATCCGGACCGCCGGGTGATGGCGGTGTGCGGCGACGGCGGCTTCATGATGAACTCGCAGGAGCTGGAGACGGCGATCCGGCTGAAGCTGAACCTCGTCGTGGTGATCCTGGTCGACAACGCCTACGGCATGATCCGCTGGAAGCAGGAGGCGCAGGGCTTCGCCGATTGGGGCCTGACCTTCGGCAACCCGGATTTCGTGACCTACGCCCAGGCCTATGGCGCCACCGGCTGGAAGGTGGAGTCGGCCGAGGATTTCGCGCCGACGCTGGAGAAGGCCTACGCCCAGGGCGGCGTGCACCTGGTCAGCGTGCCGGTCGACTACGCCGAGAACAGCCGGGTGTTCATCGAGGAGCTGCGTTCCCACGCCTCGGCGGTGGAGGCGGATTGAGGCAAGGGGCGCTGCAAGATTCGGCGCCAGAGCCGACATTCATGCGACGGCTGGCGCCATAACACCGATGCATTGGGCAGCCCGCGGTCGGCGCGGCAGGATGGGGCGTGTCTCAGACTCGGACGACCTGCCTGACGATGCCCTGATACGGCATACGTTCGCCGCCGCCGCAGATCGGGCTTGGTCCCGCGGGTTGCGACGCCGGCGGCGTCGCGGCGCCGGCCTGAGGCTTTGGACTCGGATGTTCGACTGCGAGAGGTCCGATCGATGAATCTCACCGAGTGGCTGGCCCGGGCCTGTGGATGCAGTCCATCGGAATTGGAGTCGGACCATGTGGACGCACCCCGACTCACACAGCAGACGGCACCCCAAGACGAGCCGCCGCCAACCCATCACGAACCGCCGATGCCGCTCGCCGACCTGCCGGGCCCGAGCCGTCAGGCCCGGTCGCACGTCAACTTTGAGCGCAAGGAGCTGGGGTCGAAGGCATATCAGCTGAGTCATCGCCGATATGGCACGGTCACGATCCAGCGAGGGGAGAAGTCTGCGGACAGACGCGAGATCCCCTTCACCATCACGCTGACGCCTCCGAGTGGCGCCTCGATCGAATACACACACAGGATGTACGTGCAGGATCAGGACAACCTGACTCCTGGCTCGTCTCTCGGCTACGGCTTCATCGATTTTCCGGATGAGCTTGGCGGGATCGGAATTGGATACATCTATCACCGTGTGGCTGCAGCAGCTGCGCAGGAGCTGGGTGTCGCTAATCTGGTGATCGACAGTGTGGGCGTCGACGGTCCGATGGAGCGGCTGTGCCAGGGTCTCGGCATGACCCCTGTGCGCGGTGGATATGCTTTTCCGCCGGCGGGCATCATTGCTGCGGCAGGGGCAAAGAGCGTCAGCAGGGGTTGGACGCGGTAACCCGACCTCGGGGTGATGGCTGTCCGCGGGAGGCCCTTGAATGGCGAAGACGGCGATGAGCCGAAATCGGGAGCCAGGGTGTTGTCCCCATAGGACTGCCCCAGCAACCAGGAGGGACCGGCATGTATATCGCCCGCTTCTCGTACGATGTTCAGCCCGTCAACCGCGAGAGCGCGATCGACTTCATCCACCGCGAGGTCGAGGCGGCCCGGCGCAACCGGCTCAAGGCGCGGCTGCTGGTGCCGTTGACCCGCGGCCAGGGCGGGGCGGCGCTGCAGTTCGAGGTCGAGCTGACCAGCCTGGATCAGTTCGACCAGTTCCGCGAACGCGGGGTGGGCGATGACGAGGAGACGGGCCGCTGGATGCATGCCTTCAGCGATATCCTGACATCACCGCCAGTGGTCGAGTTGCTGCGCGTCGAGGACGCCCGGTAGTCACGGCAAGCGGATCATTGGCGTTTCCGGCCCGGAGGCAGGGCATCGCCTTTCATTGGAGGATTGCCGACGCCGGCACGATCGAGGATGCCCAGCGCCTTCGGAATGTCCGCCCGCGCCGCGCGCTCGGCGAAGTAGCTCTCGGTGCGAAGCGCCGAGAGCTTTTCCGCCACCGCAACGTTGATGAACTGGTTCAAGGCCACGCCTTCCGTCTCGGCCACCTTGCGCGCCTCGTCCAACAGCGACGGCTGCAGGCGCAGAGCGAAGTTGCTTTTCCTCATTTCCGTTCCTCCAGTCGCCGGAGGGCATCTCCGGGAGTCAGGACCGCCAGCCCAAACGCCTTTGCTCCCTGGGCGAAATCTCGGCGGTTGAATGTCACCACTGCGTCTGCGGCGCCGTTCACGGCCACTTCAAGAACCATGTCGTCGTCCGGATCACGAAGGGCGGGCCGCCACAGAAAGGCCAGACGAACCGGTTCCGCAATCGCAACGACCGCATCCAGAACCGCGTTGACGTCCGCGGCAGTCAGGCCCGATGCCTGCAGATGCTCCGGCCTCGTCAAGACCGCCTCGTATTCGATCACAAGCGGCACCGAGACCAGCAGCCCGATGCGCCGCTGCAGCGACGCGACGAGGAGACGGCGGGATGCGCCGACATCGCTGCGGATTGCGGCGACCATGACGTCCGTATCGAGCACCCATCTCATATCGTGAGTTAGATATCACATGCGATATTGCAAGATCGAGATCCTTAGAAGTCCTCGACGCCCAGCGCATCGCCCCAGCGCAGCCGACGCGCCGTCTTGAGCAGGGCCCCGTCGCGCCTGGTCACGGTGCGCTCGACCAGCCCCTCCGGCGCGCAGAGCCTGAGGTCGATGCGGGAGCCGGCGCCACGCGGCGGGACGATGACGCGGCCGATGATTGGTGCGGCCGGACGGCGCGAGACCGCGACATAGGCGAACTTCTCGTCCTCCCACGGCACCTCGCCGCCCTTGGCCTGGCGGTGCAGGCGCGAGCGGGCGACGCGCCGGGCGAAATGGCACCAGTCGGGATCGACCAGCGGGCAGGCGCCGTCATGCGGGCACGGCGCCACGACATGGCCGCCGGCGGCGATCAGCCGGGCCCGGGCGTCGAGGATGCGGCGATACCCGGCCGGGGTGCCGGGCTCGATGATCAGCAGCAGGTCACCGGTGGCCGCCCACAGCCCATCGACCAGGGCGCCGCGCCGGTCGGGCGCCAGCTCGTCCAGCACATAGGATAGGATCACGAGGTCGTGCGCCGGCAGCTCCGGCAGCGGCTTCGCCAGGTCGGCGGTCCGCCAATCCGCCGGCGGCAGCGCGTCGCCGGCCAGCCGGGCACCCCAGTCGCGGAAGGCGGCGCTGCCCTCCAGCAGGGTGGCGGCGGCAAGCCCGGGCCAGGTCTCGGCCGCGGCCCAGAGCGCGGTGCCCGGCCCGGCACCGGCATCGAGCAGGCTGGCGGGGGCGAAGTCCGGGCGACGCTCGGCCATCGCCTCGAGGCAGGCGCGGATCGCGGCATAGGTGGCGGGCAGCCGGGTGGCGAGATAGGCCTGCACCGCCCGGTCGTCCGCGACATGGAAGCGGCCGTCGCGCAGCTCGGCCCGGTAGCGCTGCGACAACCGCGACGCCGCGGCCGACAGCTCGGCCAGGGCAACGCCCTCCAGCGCCCGGTCGACCGCGACGCGCAGGGCGGCCGGCAGCTCCATGGGTCAGGGTCCTCGCTTGGTCGGCCAAGCCTTGCTTTCCCTCTCCTCGGGGAGAGGGAGGGGCCCGACCGCGAAGCGGGCGGGAGGGTGAGGGGGTAGCGCAGGCCTGGACGTTGAATCAGACCGTTCCCATCGGCTCGACACCGGATGGGCCGGGGCTACCCCCTCACCCGAAATCGCCAGGGCGATTTCGACCTCTCCCCTGGGGAGAGGTGAAGAGGTGCCCTCCCAGGCCAGAGCGCTCACCCGGACTACCCCGCCAGCGCCTGCCGCACGGCGTCGGCCAGGCCGGACTGCGGGTGGGTGGATTGGTCGCCCGAGGCCAGGTGCTTCAGCACCGCCATCCCCGCCGCGATCTCGGTCTCTCCGGCGATCACGGCCAGGCGGAAGCCCTTCTTGTCGGCGTATTTCAGCTGGTCGCCGACCTTCTTGCCCTCGGTGAACAGCTCGGTGGCGATGCCGGCGGCGCGCAGGGTCGTGGCCAGGCCGAGATAATAGGGCAGCTGCGCCCGGTCCATCACCGTCACCAGCACCGCAGCCGGCGTGGCGGCGCCGGGCTTCAAGAGACCGGCATCGAACAGGCGGGACAGCAGGCGGGTGACGCCGATCGAGATGCCGACGCCCGGCAGCTTCGCCTTGGTGTAGTTGCTGGCCAGATCCTCGTAGCGGCCGCCGGAGCAGATGCTGCCGACCTCCGGATTGGCCACCAGCTGGGTCTCGTAGACCGTGCCGGTGTAGTAGTCGAGGCCGCGGACGATGGCGAGGTCGATGCGCCAGCGATGCGCCGGCACCTGGAAGGCGGCGAGGCCGTCGGCCACCTGGCCCAGCTCGTCCAGCCCCTCGCGATACAGCGCGCCGCCCTCGATCGCGCGCAGCTCGGCGATGGTCACCGGCCGGGTGACGAGGTCGACGATCCGTGCGGCCGTCGCCGCGTCGATCCCGGCATGGGTGGCGAGGTCGGCGAGGGTGCGCTCGCGGCTGACCTTCTCGATCGCGTCGATCACCTTCAACGCCGCGCCGACGCCCTCGGCCGTCAGCCCCTGGTCGAGCAGATAGCCCTGCAGCAGCTTGCGGTTGTTGATGCGGATGACGAATTCGCCGATGCCGATGCGGGCGAAGATGGCGTTGATGACGCAAGGGATCTCGGCGTCGTTCAGCAGGCCCAGCGAGCCGTTGCCGATGACGTCGATATCGGCCTGGTAGAACTCCCGGAACCGGCCGGCCTGGGGCCGCTCGCCGCGCCACACCTTCTGGATCTGGTAGCGCCGGAACGGGAAGGTCAGCCGCGCCGCGTTCTGCGCCACGTAGCGCGCCGTCGGCACGGTCAGGTCGAAATGCAGCGCCATGTCGGTCGAGGGATCCTCCCCCTCCCCCGCCGCCAGGCGGGACAGGGCGTAGATCTCCTTCTCGACGATGCCCTTGGCGGTCAGGATCTCGCGCCGCTCCACCGCCGCCGTCTCGATCGGGGTGAAGCCGTAGCGCTCATACTCCTCGCGGATGATGCGCAGGACGTGGTCCTCGACCAGCTTCTCCTCCGGCAGCCATTCCGGGAAGCCGCTGATCGGCTGGGGCTTGATGATTCGGGTCTCGGACATGACGGTCATCTTCCTAGGGAGTGTGGCGGTTTAGCCGATCGCGCCGCCGCCGTCACCCGCGGGGAATCGGAACCGGATCTGCGCCCCGGACGTTTCGCTGAGCGACCGAGACGACACGGAGAACCCCGGATGCGTTCCTTCCTTGCCCTGGCCTGCCTGGCCGCGACTGCCGGCTGGGCGGGCTCCGCTTTTGCCGCCAACATCGAGGGCGGCACCTATGTCGCCGGCGGCGGCGCGCCGATCCGGCTTCTGGTCCAGCCGACGCAGGACGGCAACGTCGCCTTCCTGCTGCACCGCTCCAGCCGCGGCGGCATCTGCCTGATGTCCGGCATGGCGAAGCCGGTGGGCGACACCATCACCTGGACCAGCAACAGCGGCGCCGCCCTGGCGATCCGCTTCGACGGCCGCGGGGCATCGGTCGACACGGCGAACGCCCTGCCGCAGAACTGCGACGGCGCGCCCCGCATCGCCGGGTCCTATGTCTATGACAGCCCGACGGTCGAATTCGACCGGGCCGAGATCGGCGCGGTGCAGAGCGCCCTGAACGGGGCGGGCTACCGGCTGGGCACGGTCGACGGCATCCTGGGCCAGCGCAGCCTGGCGGCGGTGCAGGACTACCAGCAGAAGTACAACCTGGCCTCGACCAATGACGGGCTGACGGTGGAGACCGTGGCCCATCTCGCCAGCGGCGGCCGGGCTGTCGAAGCGACTCCGGGCGCGCCGACCCCGATCGCGCCGTCCACGGCGCCGGCCACGGGCGCCGCCCCGCCGGTCGCTCCCGCCGACACCGCCGAGGCGACGCCGCCGAGCGTGCCCACCCCGGGGAGCCCGCCGCCGCCCCTGCGCTGGCTGAGCCCGGTCCCCGACCGGCTGATTCCGATGCTGGAGGCGCGCTATGCGCCGATGGTGGCGCCGGCGGTGATCAACTGGCGCGACGCGCCGTTCCAGATCGCCGAGATGGAACTGGACGAGAAGCCCGGCCAGCTGACCCCGGACGTGATCGTGTTCTGGAACGACGCCAAGCACTGCGACACCAATGGCTGCCCCTGGGAGATCCTGGCCGAAGGCTCGCAGTCGCTGACCCCGGTCGCCGACGGCAAGGCCCACGACCTGGGCCTGGCGCCGAGCTACAGCGCCGGCAAGCGCGACCTGCTGATCGACGGCAGCCGGCTGTTCCGCTGGACCGGCAAGGGCTGGGCGCCGGAGTATTACAAGCCGGAGAAGGTTCGCTAACCCGAGCGCGGGCTGCCCTGGAGGCGCCATGCCAGCTGGTCCAGCCGGTCGGCGCCCCAGAAGCCCTCGCCGTCGAGCAGGAAGAAGGGCGAGCCGAACACGCCTTTCGCCGCCGCCGCCTCGGTCTCGGCCCGCAGCCGGTCCTTGACCTCCGGCCGCTGTATCGCCGCCGCGGTCTGCGCCGGGTCGAGTCCGAGCCCGGCGGCGATGCGCAGCACCGCCTCGGGCGCCGCGATGTCCTCGCCGCGGCCCCAATGCGCTGCGTAGAGCGCGACGGCGAGGTCGTGGGCCAGCGCCGGCCGGTCGTCGGCCAGCCACCACACCGCGCGCGACGGCGCCAAAGCCGCGATCGGCCATTGCGCCGGCAGGGTGAAGGGCACACCGAGGAAGGCCGCGAAGCGCTCCGCATCCTGTTCCAGATAGGGCCCGCGCACCGGCAGGTCGCGGATCGGCCGGGTGCCGATCTGCTTCATGATCGGGCCCAGCAGCACCGGCTTCCATCGCACCTCGCGGCCGTGCCGCGCGGCCAGCGCGTCGATCCGCGTGGCGCCGAGATAGCCATAGGGGCTGGCGAAGTCGAAATAGAACTCGATCGGCGATGGCATCCTGGTCTCCTCCCGGCCGGGCGACAGCCTCGCCCAGCCGGGGTCGCTCTGTCGATATCTCAGGCAGCCATACCCATCAGCGCGCGGTGCGCACACACCCCGGCCATCACCCCGGAAGCCGAGGCCAGAGTAGCGTTGTGCATCGGGGTCGCCGCGTCGCCGGCGGCGAAGACGCCTGGAATCGTCGTCTGCTTGAAGTCGTCGACCCGCAGGCGCGGACCGAGCGGGCCCTCGTCGAAGGCGCAGCCCAGCTGCTCCGCCAGCGGGCTGGCCATGCGAATCCGGGCCGCGGTGAACAGCGCGGCGACCGGCACCACCCGGCCATCGGCCAGCCGCACCGCCTCGAGATCCGGGGCGGTGCCCAGCAGCTCCACCACCGGGCTGCGCTCGACCGTGACGCCGCGGCTGGCCAGATATGCCGCCTGTGCGGCATCGGGCTCGAACACGCCCTGGGTGAAATAGGTGGTCGGCCCCCAATCGGGCAGCATCCCGCCCTGATGGGCGGAGAGCGTGTGGTTGGCCAGCACGCCGAGGGGGCGGCCAGCGACCTCGTAGCCATGGCAGTATGGGCAATGCAGCACGGTGGCGCCCCAGCGCTCCTGCAGCCCCGGGATCGGCGGCGGCTCGTCGGCCACGCCGGTGGCCAGGATCAGGTAGGACGCTGCCTCCTCGCCGCCATCGGCCAGCGCCACCGCGAAGCCGCTGTCGGTGCGGCGGGCCGACACCACCTCGTCCTCGATCAACGCCACGGTCGGATAGGCGAGCAGCTGCCGCAGGCCCTCCTGCCGGATTGCCAACGGCGCCTTGCCGTCCTGGCCGAGGAAGCCGTGCGACGCGGCGGCGAAGCGGTTGCGCGGCCGGCCGGCGTCGATCACCAGCACCCGGCGGCGGGCGCGGGCCAGCTGCATCGCCGCGGACAGGCCGGCGAAGCTGCCGCCGACCACGATGACGTCATGAGCCATGATGGGAGTCTCCGTAAGGCAGGCCGCGGCCGCCATTCAGCCGCCGGGCATCGGCCGCGAGGTCGGCCAGGGTCAGGGTGGCGAGGCGCCGGTCCAGCGCGCGTTCGGCGTCCTGCATCGCCTCGTCCAGCGCGGCGGTGACCGCCCGCAGGATCAGGCAAGTCGGCTGGCCCACCTCGAAGGCGGTGAGCGAGACCACCCGCTCGCCCAGGGCGTGCTGGATCTCGGCCAGGGTGACCGCTTCCGCCGGCCGCGCCAGGCGCCAGCCGCCGCCATGGCCCTTGACCGAGGTGACGATGCCGGCCTGGCGCAGCCCGGCGAAGCCGCGCCGGATCACCACGGGGTTGGTGCCGACGAAGGCCGCCATCTCGGCCGAGGTCAGAGCCGCGTCGGGCCGCTCGGCCATGTGCACCAGCACATGGAGGGCGGCGGAAAGGCGTTCGCTGTGTTTCATGTAACTTTGAAAGTTACATGATTCGGTCCGCGAGGCAAGTGCGACGGGATGCCGGCCCCGGCCGTGTATTAGGATGGGAGACTGACGATGCGAGTCCGGCCATGTCGATGACACCGCCCCGGGGGGACCACAGCGCGCGCGGCGACCTGGCCACGCTGGGCCGGGTCATGCCCTATCTGTGGCGCGGCGAGAGCTGGGGCGTGCGGCTGCGCATCCTGGCCTGCGTCGCCCTGGTGTTCCTGTCCTCCTTCGCCGTGGCGCTGGTGCCGCTGCTGTTCTCGCTGGCGATCGATGCCTATGCCGGCAAGGCCAATGCCTGGGCGATCGGGGCGATGGGCGTGATCACCGCCTATGCCGTCGCCTCCTGGGTCGGGCGCATCTTGGGCGAGCTGCAATACGCCGCCTACGGCCCGATCGAGCATCGCCTCGTCAGGCGGCTGAGCCGCACCTTCTTCACCCATCTGCACGGGCTGTCGCTGCGCTTCCATCTCGGCCGCCGCACCGGCGCGGTCAGCGAGGATCTCGGCCGCGGCCTGGCCGGCATCCGCGAGCTGATCTACGACGTCGCCTTCCGCATCCTGCCGCTGCTGATCGAGATCGCCGCCACCTGCGCCATCCTGCTGGCGCATCTGCCGCCCTTCTACGCCCTGGTCACCGCCGCCACTCTTGCCGCCTTCGCCTGGGCCATGACGCTGGGCGCCGACAGCCTGCGCAGCACGATCCGGACCATGAACCGGGAGAGCAGCAGCGCCCATGCCGTCGCCATCGACAGCCTGATCAACTACGAGACGGTGAAGTATTTCGGCGCCGAGGGCGCGATCGGCCGCCGCTACGACGAGCGGCTGGAGGAGGTCGAGCGGCTGGCCGCGCGCGGCCTGGCCCTGCGCAGCCTGAACGGCATCGCCCAGATGACGGTGCTGAGCCTGGGCCTCGCCATCCTGCTGATCCTCGGCGGCCAGGCGGTGCAGGCCGGCACCATGTCGGTCGGCGACCTGGTGCTGCTGAACACCTATTTCGTCCGCCTGGCCCGGCCGCTGGAGCAGCTGAGCCGGCTGTACCGGGTGATCCGCAACTCGCTGGGGTCGGTCGAGCAGATGTTCGCGCTGCTGGACGAGGCGCCGGAGGTGACGGATGCGCCGGGCGCGATGCCGCTGCCGCCCGGCCGTGGCGACCTGGTGTTCGAGCACGTCTCCTTCGCCTATGATCCGCGCCGGCCGATCCTGCGCGACGTCTCCTTCACCCTGCCGGCCGGGCGGACCGTGGCGGTGGTCGGCGCCTCGGGCGCCGGCAAGTCGACCATCGCCCGGCTGCTGTTCCGCTTCTACGACCCGTCCGCCGGCCGGATCCTGATGGACGGCCAGGATCTGCGCGCCATCACCCAGGCTTCGCTGCGCGGCGCCATTGCGGTGGTGCCGCAGGACACGGTGCTGTTGAACGAGACGCTGTTCGACAACCTCGTCTTCGGCCGGCCGGAGGCGACGCGCGAGGAGGTCGAGGCGGCGGCGCGGATCGCCCAGCTCGACCGTTTCGTCGCCGGGCTGCCGGATGGCTGGGACACCCGGGTCGGCGAGCGCGGGCTGAAGCTGTCGGGCGGCGAGAAGCAGCGCGTCGCCATCGCCCGCGCCGTCCTGAAGCAGCCGCGGCTGTTCATCTTCGACGAGGCGACCTCGTCGCTGGACAGCGCCACCGAGCAGGCGATCCAGGAGCGCTTGGCCGAGGCCTCGCGCGGCACCTCGACGCTGATCATCGCCCACCGCCTGTCGACCGTGGTCAATGCCGACGAGATCCTGGTGCTGGACCGCGGCCGGGTGGCGGAGCGCGGCAGCCACGCGGCCCTGCTGGCCCGGGATGGACTCTACGCCGCGCTATGGCAGCGCCAGCACCGGGTGGCCGAGCCCGCCGCGGAATAGCGCCTCAATCCACCTTCAGCCCTGCCGCCTCGGCGGCATCGAGGGCTATGGCGGTCCAGTCGAGGTCGCCGCGGCCGCGGGCGATCGAGCCGATGAAGCGCTCGCGCAGCACCGCGGCGAAGGGCAGCGGCACGCCCGCCTTCTCTCCCGCCGCCATGGCCAGGCCGACATCCTTGAGGCCGAGAGGCATGCGGAAGCCCGGCGGCGAGAACTTCCGGTCGACGATGAAGCCGCCGTAGTTCTTGTAGATCGGCGCCGCGAAGATCGAGCTGGAATACAGCTCATGCGCCTGGCGGGCGGAGACGCCGTGCTTCTCCAGCAGGGTGAAGGTCTCGGCCATTGCCTCGATCGCTGCCGCGATCATGAAGTTGCCGCCGATCTTGACGACGTTCGCCGCCTCCGGCGCCTCGCCGAAATCATGCACCGACTGGCCCAGCGCCTCCAGCACCGGCCGGGCCTTGTCCTTGGCCGCGGCCGGGCCGGAGACGGCGATCCAGAGCTGGCCGGAGCCCGCCGCAGGCGGCCGGCCGAACACCGGCGACCCGACATAGGCCGAGCCGGCCTCCGCATGCGCCTTCGCGAGATCGGCGGCGATCGACGGGCTGACCGTGCTCATCGACAGGTGCACGCCGCCCTGGCCGAGGCCGGACAGGATGCCGCTGTCGCCCGTGGTCACGCTCTTCAGCGCCGAATCGTCGGCCACCATGGACAGGACGATGCCGCCGGCCGCGGCCTCGGCCGGGGTCGCCGCCCGGACCGCGCCCTTGGCCAGCAGCGGCTCCTCCGCCCCGGCGCTGCGGTTCCACACCGCGACCGGCCAGCCCTGGTCGAGCAGGCGCCCGGCCATCGCCGCGCCCATGCTGCCGAGGCCGACCACGCCGATCTGCGTCTTGTCCGTCATCGTCCTGTCCTCTCGTTCCGACGGGGCTGGCCGCTAGGCCGCCGCCCGCTCGATCGCCACCGCCGTGGCTTCGCCGCCGCCGATGCAGAGCGCCGCGACGCCGCGCTTGAGGCCGTGGGTCTGCAATGCATTCAACAGGGTGACGATGATCCGTGCTCCCGACGCGCCGACCGGATGGCCGAGGGCGCAGGCGCCGCCATGGACATTGACCTTGTCATGCGGCAGGTCGAGGTCGCGCATGGCCGCCATGGTGACCACGGCGAAGGCCTCGTTGATCTCGAACAGGTCGACATCCTTCGCCGCCCAGCCGGTCCGCTGGAACAACGTCTCCATCGCCCCGATCGGCGCGGTGGTGAACCAGGCCGGCGCCCGGGCGTGGCTGGCATGGCCGATGATCTGCGCCAGCACCGGCAGGCTGCGCCGCTCCGCCTCCGACCGGCGCAGCAGCACCAGTGCCGCGCCGCCGTCGGAGATCGAGCTGGAATTCGCCGCCGTCACCGTGCCGTCCGGGCGGAAGGCGGGCTTCAGCGTCGGGATCTTCTCGGGCCTCGCATTGCGCGGCTGCTCGTCGGTCGCAATGCTGACGTCGCCGCCGCGGCCCTTCACCGTCACCGCCGCGATCTCGCGGGCGAAGGTACCGTCCTCCGACGCCTTGCGCGCCCGGTCCAGGCTGGCCAGAGCGAAGCTGTCCTGCTGTTCGCGGGTGAACTGGTAGTGCTGCGCCGTGTCCTCGGCATAAGTGCCCATCAGCCGGCCCGGCTCATAGGCGTCCTCCAGCCCGTCGAGGAACATGTGGTCCAGCACCCTTCCGTGGCCCATGCGGTAGCCGCCGCGGGCGCGGTCCAGCAGGTAAGGGGCGTTGGTCATGCTCTCCAGCCCGCCGGCGACGCCGATGCCGATCGACCCGGCAGCGATCGCGTCATGGATCTGCATCACCGCCTTCATGCCGGAGCCGCACATCTTGTTGACCGTGGTGCAGGGCACCGCGTCGGGCAGGCCGGCGCCGCGGGCGGCCTGGCGCGCCGGGGCCTGGCCCAGGCCGGCCGGCAGCACGCAGCCCATCACCACCTCGTCCACCGCGTCGGCGGCGAGGCCGGCGCGCTGCAGCGCCGCGGCGATGGCGACGGCGCCGAGCTGCGGCGCCTTCACATCCTTCAGCTCGCCCTGGAAGCCGCCCATCGGGGTGCGGGCCGCGCCCGCGATGACGACGGGATCATTCGCGCTCATGACATCCTCCGGTGTCTCGTTGGGCAGATGCTAGCACGGGCAGGCGGCCCCTGGGCGAGGACGGATCGACCCGGTAGAGTGCGCCGTCATTCCCTGGGCAACACCGCGGCCTCCATGACCGATCCCCTGCTCGGCGGCCTGTCCGCAGCCGATTTCCTGGCCCGCCACTGGCAGAAGGCGCCGCTCTTGATCCGCCAGGCGATCCCGGGCTGGGCCAGCCCGGTCACGCCGGACGAGCTGGCCGGCCTGGCCTGCGAGGACGGGGTGGAGAGCCGCCTCGTGACCCGCCGCCGAGGCAAATGGGCGGTGCGGCACGGGCCGTTCGACGAGGCCGATTTCGGCAAGCTGCCAGCCACGGACTGGACGTTGCTGGTGCAGGGTGTCGACCTGTGGGAGCCGGACGTGGCGGCACTGCGCGACCGCTTCCGCTTCGTGCCGGACTGGCGGCTGGACGACGTCATGGTCAGCTATGCCCCGGCGGGCGGCGGCGTCGGCGCCCATGTCGACCAGTACGACGTGTTCCTGCTGCAGGGCCTGGGCCACCGGCGTTGGCGGATCGGCAGCGCGGCCGAGATCCGGCCGGCCTGGGTGCCCGACCAGCCCCTGAAGCTGCTGGCCGATTTCCAGCCCGCCGAGGAATGGGTGCTGGAGCCGGGCGACATGCTGTACCTGCCGCCGGGCTGGGCCCATGACGGCGTCGCCGAGGATGACTGCCTGACCTTCTCGATCGGCTTCCGCGCCCCGAGCGTGGCCGAGCTGGCCGGCCGCTTCGCCGCTGCCGTGGCCGATGCCGAGGATGAGGAGCGACGCTATGCCGACCCCGACCTGGCACCGCCGGCCAACCCCGGCGAGATCCCTGAGGCGGCGATCGAGCGGGTGCGCGCGTATCTGGCCGAGAAGCTGGACGACCGTGGCTTCCTGGCCGGTTGGCTGGGCGGCCTCTTGACCGAGCCGAAGGAGGAGCGCGAGGCGCCGCCGCCGCGCAAGCGCCGTCCGGCCGGAGCGCTGCGCCGGGCGATCGGCAGCCGCCTGGCCTTCGCCCGCGACGGAGACGGGCTGGTGCTGTTCGCCGATGGCGAGGCGCATCCGGCGCCGGCCGGTGCCGCCGCCGAGGCGGCGCTGCGCCTGTGCGGCGACGGTCGGCTGACGGCTGAGGAGGCCAAGTCGGCCTGGGCCGATCCGGCGGCGGCGGCGCTGCTGGATGCGCTGCTGGCCCAGGGCGGGATCGAGCCGGCCGGCAAGAGGTGAGCGCTTTCGGCAACGCAGCGAAGCGGAAGCGCTTCTATCGGCCGTGCCGGTCAGGTAAGGATTCCCGACCAACAACAAACCCGAACAGGTCGATCATGCCGATTGCAAGCCGTCGTGCGCTCCTGGCCCTGGTTCCCGTCCTGGCAATCGCCGCCTGCGCCCCCAAGGCCGGCGGCGCCTACGACATCTTCTTCACGGATGAGAGCGCCACGCTGACGCCGGATGCGCGGGCGCTGGTCGCCAAGGCGGCGTCGGAGGCCAAGAACTGGGGCGCGAAGTCGATCAGCGTCGACGGCTTTGCCGGCAAGGCCGGCCCGCGCGACACCCATGAGGCGTTGTCGGTCAAGCGGGCCGAGGCCGTCGCCGGGGCGCTGGTGGCGGACGGCGTCCCGCCGACCCTGATCCACCGCGTCGAGGGCCATGGCGACGCCGGCGCCTTGCCGGACGTCACCGTCGGCGAGCGCCGGGTCGAGATCCGGCTCGCCTACTGAACCAGGGGCTGGACAAGGTTGGGTTCGCCCTTGCGAACCCAACCTACGAAGCTTTTCCTGCCTCAGCGCTGCGCGCGCAGCGTGTCGCGGATTTCCTCCAGCAGCACCTCGCTGCGCGGCGGCGCGGCCGGGGCGGCGGGAGCGGGCTCGGGCTTCTTCATGAAGCGGTTGACCTGCTTCACCAGCAGGAACACGGCGAAGGCGATGATCAGGAAGTTGATGATCGCATTGATGAAGACGCCGTAGTTGATCGTCGCGGCACCGGCCGCCTTGGCCGCGGCCAGACTGTCGTAATGGGTCCCCGACAGGTTGATGTAGTAGTTCGAGAAGTCGACACCGCCCAGCATCACGCCGATCGGCGGCATGATGATGTCGTTGACCAGCGAATTCACGATCGTGGTGAAGGCCACGCCCATGATGATGCCGACCGCCAAGTCGATCACATTGCCGCGGGCAATGAAGGCCTTGAACTCCTGTAACATCCGCTGCCCCCACATCTCTGTTGGTGGCCGATGCCGGCCGCGACATAAAAATATACATCTGATTTGCACCGGATCACAGAAAAACCTGCAAACATCCTGACAAAGCAGGGAAATGGCCGGATCCGCAGCTTCAAGAAATGCCGGTGAATCGACTTGACTTTCGGCGCGGCAGGATCAAATTGCGCCGCCTCGCACCACCACAATGACGGGCGGCCGACCCCGCCGTCGGAACCGCCCGGGCCGGGAAGGAAAACGACCGATGCGCCTGTTCTTCTTCGGCACGCTGCAGGATCCCGACCTGTTCGCGCTGGTGATCGGCCGGCCGATGGCGGCCCTGGCGACGCAGCCGGCGACCCTGCTGGGCCGGCAGAGCCGCAAGGTGAAGGGCGAGAGCTATCCGATCCTGCTGCCGCATCCCGACGGCCGGGTCGACGGGCTGCTGGTCGAGGGCTTCACCGGTGACGAGTTGGACCGGATGCAGTTCTTCGAGAGCGACGACTACGCGCTGCAGCCGGTGGACGTGGCGCTGGCCAACGGCAGCCGAGCCGAGGCGCAGATCTACGCCTCGACCGGCGCGCTCGAGGATGCCGGCGAGCCCTGGCATCTCGAGGCCTGGCAGGCCACCGAGAAGCCGCGCACCCTGATGCACCACGAAGCCTATATGTCGCTGTACGGCAAGATGAGCAGCGCCGAGGCCGCCCTGCGCTGGCCCGAGGTCAAGGCCCAGGCAGACCGCCGCTATGCCGAAGCCCGCGCCGAGCGGCATTTCGCCGAGCGCCGCCGTCCTCGGTAGGTCAAGTCGCGCCCTTCCCCTCGGCCGCATCCAGCCGCTGAAGCAGCAGTTCCACCGCCCGGGTCAGGCGCACCACCTCCTGCTCCCGCAGCAGGTCGATCTTCTGGTGCAGCTGCTCGATCTCCAGCTCCGCCTTGATGTTGATCTTGTAGTCACTGTCGGCGTTGTGGCGGTCGATCTCGGCCTGGCGGTTCTGGCTCATCATCAGGATCGGCGCGGTGTAGGCCGCCTGGAACGACAGCGCCAGGTTCAGCAGGATGAAAGGATACGGGTCCCAGGCCTGGATCCAGCCGACCACGTTCAAGACGATCCAGAGGGCCAGCAGCCCGCTCTGCACGATGATGAAGCGCCAGGAGCCGACCGTCGCCGCCACGCCGTCGGCCAGGCGCTGGCCGAAGCTGAGGTCGCCGTGATGCTTGGCCCGATGGTGCCGCCGCTGCTGCCGCAGCTCGTGCAGCAGTTGCTCGTCCTCGGGCGTCAGGCTGGGGGCGTGGGTCATGGACTGTCTCCTGGCGCAGGGCGGCGAGCCGGACGCCTGAACGTTACACCGGCAACCATTTCGCCCGATTCCGCCATCGTCCGGTAGCGGCGCGCTGCGAGCCTCACCCGTCGAGCCTGCGGGTCGCGGCGTCGAGCGAAGGGTGAGCGTGATGAGACCGGACTGGCCGATCGCGGCGGACCGGGCCGAGCCCGGACTCCTGCACCGGACCGTCTCGAAGATCGCGCAGGCCGTCATCGACGGCTTCGCCTTCTGCGCCCAGGGCATGTATCCGGAGCTGTTCTGCCGACAGGACGAGCCGCACCGCCCCGACCTGGACGCCCTGGCCGACGACGCGCCGCGCAGCTGGCGCTCCGATCTCGATGTCGAGCTGCACCGGGTCGTGTCGCTGCACCGATTCAGGGGATAGCTGGCCAGATCGGCCCGGACCGGCCAAGCTGCCCCCATGCGCCTCTATGCCATCAGCGACCTGCATCTCGCCTCCGACGCCAGCTTCGAACGGCTGGACGCCCTGCCCGGCCATCCCGAGGACTGGCTGATCCTGGCCGGCGACATCGCCGAGACCGCGGACGGGCTGGACCGCGCCTTCACCGCGCTGGCCGGAAAATTCGCCAGGCTGATCTGGGTACCGGGCAATCACGAGCTGTGGACCCGGGCGCGCAGCCCGACCGCTCCGCGCGGGGCGGGGCGCTACGAATCGCTGGTCGCATTGGCCCGGCGGCACGGCGTGACCACGCCCGAGGATCCCTATCCGATCTGGACAGGGCCAGGCGACGAGCATGCGATCGCGCCGCTGTTCCTGCTGTACGACTACAGCTTCCGGCCGCCCGGCCTGCCGATCGAGGAGGTGGTGGCCTGGGCGGCAGAGGAAAGCGCCGTCTGCGCCGACGAGCTGCTGCTGTATCCCGACCCCTACCCGACCCGGCAGGACTGGTGCCGCGCCCGGATCGAGGCCACCGCCCGGCGCCTGGCGGCACTGCCGGCGGGGTTGCCGACGGTGCTGGTGAACCACTACCCGCTGCGCCGCGACCTGGTGCGGATCCCCCGCATCCCACGCTTCAGCCCCTGGTGCGGCACGGTGCTCACCGAAGATTGGCACCGCCGCTTCCGCGCCACCGTCGCAGTCAGCGGCCATCTACATGTCCGCCATACCGACTGGCGCGACGGCACCCGGTTCGAGGAGGTGTCGCTGGGCTATCCCTACCAGTGGGAGCAGGGCTACGGCATCGGCGCCTATCTGCGCGAGATCCTGCCCGGCCCGCCCGAGCCGACGCCGAGCGTCAGGGTGTCAGGGCAACGGGCCGGACCGCGATGACCGGGTCGCCCTCAGGCTTGCGCAATGCCAGTCCCAGCAGATGCCGGGGTGAGGGCCGCCATTGCCGGAAATGCCAGGCGGCCCCATCGACGGCCGGGTCGAGGAAGCGCACCGCCGGCCGCTCCGACAGCGTCTCGACCACGAAGCCGTCCAGCGCGATGGTCAGGCCGCCGCCCAGCGCCTTCACATAGGCCTCCTTGACCGTCCAGATCTGCAGGAAGGCCTCGCGGCGGCGATCGGCCGGCACCGCCCGCAGCGCCGCCGCCTCTGCCGCAGCGAAGCGGCGGTCGGCGATGCGGGGCTCGACCACCCGGCCGAGCCATTCCAAATCGACCCCGATGACGCTGTCCGGCGCCGCGGCGCAGGCGACCATGCCCTCGGCATGGGAGATGTTGATGCCGATCGACCGCCCCGCCTCCGGCCGGCAGACCAGCGGCTTGCCGTGGTCGCCGATGGCGAAGTCCCAGTCGCCCGCCGGCAACCCGGTGATCTCCTGCAGCAGCCGGCGCATCAGCGACCGGGCGGCGGCGAAGCGGCGGCGGTCGCCGGGCATCAGGAAGCGCGCGGCCCGCGCCCGCTCGGCCTCGGTCAGGAACGGCAGGCAGGCCTCGAACACGGCGTCGTCCTCGGGGACCTCAGCCGTCCAGACATGAGCGTCGGCAGGGGCGTCGCTCATGTCTCCGCCCCGCTCACTTCGGGTCGACGCCGCCGAGCTTGCAGATGTGCTTCCATTCGGCGTCGCTCACGGGGCTGACCGACAGCCGGCCCTGGCGGATCAGGACGAGGTCGGACAGGGCCGGGTCGGCCTTCATCTGCTTCAGCGTGACGAAGGTCTTCAGCGGCCGGGAGGCCTGCACGTCGACCATGCCGAAGCGGCCGCTCTCGTCGCTCGGGTCCGGGTAGTATTCGCGCACGATCTCGACGATGCCGACGATCTCCAGCCCCTCGTTGGAATGGTAGAAGAACGCCTCGTCGCCGAGCTTCATCGCCTTCAGGTTGTTCGAGGCCGCATAGTTCCGGACCCCGTCCCAATGAGTGCGCTTGGCCTTGACCATCTGCTCCCAGCCCCATTTGACGGGTTCGGACTTCACCAGCCAGTGCTTCACGACTCAGCCTCTCGGATCGACGATGCGCCTCTGGGCGGACGCTAGCGGAAAGACGAACGCTTGGGGAAGGGTGCAGAACGCATCGCGCCACCTGCCGCTAGCCCGCGTTTCGAGATCGGAGCGCAGCCAGCATCTCGCGTCGCAGAATCGCGTTGATCCGCGACTGGTATCCCTTCCCCTGCGACCGCAGCCACGCCAGGACGTCGGCATCGATGCGCAGGGTGGTCGAGGTCTTGACCGGCCGATAGAACCGGCCGCGCTCGGCGTTTTGCCAGAACGACTCGGTCAGCGGGGGATTATCGCTGAAGTCGATCTCGCTGTCCGGGCGGGCGGCCAGCGCCGCGAGCTCGGCCTCCTGCTCCTCGGTCAGGGGTGGCAGATGGGCGAGATCGACATCGTGCCTAACGGGCTTCCTGCTCATATCGTCTTCTCTCTTTCCGGTCGGCCGCCCTGGCCGAGATGATGCGAATGATCTCAATCGGCCGGCCGTCCTCATCCTCGTCCCGGATCGTGTGCGCCACCAGCAACAAGACGCGCCCTTCGACCATGCCGAGGGTCTGCCAGCGCTGCTCCCTCGATGCGATCCTGATCCGTCAGGGCAAACGGGTCGGCAAAGGCACGCATGGCCGTCTCGAAGCTGACTCCATGCTTGCGCAGGTTGCCGGCGGCTTTGATCGGATCCCACTCGAACCGGATTCTCATACAAATTTGTTACTACAAATCCGCCATTCAAGATAGCGGCCGATCAAAGTTGGCCAATCCTCAAGTCTCGCGTTTCGCCGGACGCAGCAGCAGGCCGGCGACGGCGGTGTCGATCGCGGCGCCGCGGTTCAGCACCGCGTCGACCGCGGCGATCACCGGCGCCTCGACGCCCGCCTGCGTCGCCAGCCGGGCCGCGGCCGCCGCGGTCCAGACCCCTTCGGTGACCGACCGGCGCTCGCCCAGGATCTCGGCCAGCAGCCGCCCCTGCCCCAGCGCGATGCCGAGCGAGGTGTTGCGGCTGGTGGCGCTGCAGGCGGTCAGCAGCAGGTCGCCGAGGCCGGACAGGCCCATCAGCGTCTCCGGCCGCGCCCCAAGCCCGGCACCGAGCCGCGTCATCTCAGCCAGGCCGCGGGTGACCAGCGCCGCCCGGGCGTTCTCGCCCAGGCCCCGTCCGGTGACGATGCCGGCGGCGATCGCCAGCACGTTCTTCAGCGCGCCGCCGAGGGCGACACCGCGCAGATCTTCGCTCCAATACAGCCGCAGCGTCCTGTGGCCGAGATTGCGGGCCAAAGCGGCACCGGTCTCGGCATCGGCGCAGGCCAGGGTCAGGGCGGTGGGCAGGCCGCGCGCCACCTCGGCGGCGAAGCTGGGGCCGGACAGCAGCACCGGCGCCGCCTCCGGCCGCGCCTCGGCCGCGACCTCGTGCATGAACCGGCCGGTCGCGGTCTCGATGCCCTTGGCGGTGATCAGCAGCGGCCCGGGCCGCGGCGCC
Source organism: Mycobacterium sp. KBS0706 (assembly GCF_005938675.2). Taxonomy (GTDB): domain Bacteria; phylum Pseudomonadota; class Alphaproteobacteria; order DSM-16000; family Inquilinaceae; genus Inquilinus. The sequence goes on along the minus strand of NZ_VCCH02000034.1, from coordinate 28,855 downwards.
AGCTGCCCCAGGATCGCGCGCAGATGCTGCGCCGGCACGGCGAGCACCCGCAGCCCATCGGCCGCACCGAGGTCGGCGGTGACCGCGATCCCCGGATGCAGCGCGATGCCGGGCAGGTAGGCGGCGTTCTCGCGGCTGCCCTGCATCGCCGCGGCGCGCTCCGGATCGCGGGCCCACAGCAGCACCTTGTGGCCGGCTCCGGCGAAGCTCTGCGCCAGGGCCGTGCCCCAGGCGCCGGCGCCGATCACTGAGATCCGGCGCGTCAAGCCTTCACCCCGGCGCCGATCGCCGCCCTGGCGGTGGGGTCGAGCGGCCAGCGCGGCCGCGGCGCGCAGTCCAGCCCGTCGACCAGGCCGAGGCGAAGCCGCTCCAGCCCGGCCCAGGCGATCATGGCGCCGTTGTCGGTGCACAGCTTGAGAGGCGGCGCGACGAAGGGCAGCCCGGCGGCCGCCGACACCTCGGACAGGCGGGCGCGCAGCCGCTGGTTGGCGGCGACGCCGCCGGCCACCACGAAGGCGCCGCCGGCCGGATGCTCAGCCCGGAACCGGGCGATCGCGCGCTTCGCCCGGTCGGCCAGCGAGGCCGCGACCGACTCCTGGAAGGCGGCGCAGAGATCGGCGATGTCCTGCTCGGCCGGCGGCTGCGTCAGCCCGGCCACGGCGCGGCGCACCGCGGTCTTGAGGCCTGAGAAGGAGAAGTCGCAATCCGGCCGCCCGACCATCGGCCGCGGCAGGGCGAAACGCTTCGGGTCGCCATTCTTCGCCGCGGCCTCGACCAGCGGCCCGCCGGGATGGCCGAGGCCGAGCATCTTGGCGACCTTGTCGAAGGCCTCGCCGACCGCGTCGTCGATGGTGGTGCCCCAGCGCCGGTAGCGCCCGACACCCTCGACGCAGAGCAACTGGCAATGGCCGCCGGAGACCAGCAGCAGCAGATAGGGGAAGTCGACGCCGTCGGTCAGCCGCGCCGTCAGGGCGTGGCCTTCGAGATGATTCACGCCGAGAAAGGGCAAGCCGCGCGCGGCGGCGATGCCCTTGGCGGTCATCACCCCGACGGCGACGCCGCCGATCAGCCCCGGCCCGGCGGTGGCGGCGATGCCGTCGACGGCATCGAGGCCGAGGCCGGCCTCGGCCAGCGCCCGGCGGACCACGCCGTCGAGATGGGCGAGATGGGCACGCGCCGCCACCTCGGGCACCACGCCGCCATAGGGGGCATGCTCCTCGATCTGGCTGAGCACGACATTGGCCAGGATGCGTCGCTGGTCGTCGACCAGCGCCGCCGCCGTCTCGTCGCAGGAGGTCTCGATGCCGAGCACGATCATGATCGGCCCGATATAGGCGGTCTGCCGGCGCGGCGAAAGGACCGCTCGGCCTTTACTCCCGATCGCGACGCTCCGCTGCCCTGCGGATCCGGTCGCGCAGAGACTCGAAATAGGCGGCGTCGACCGGAGAGGTCAGCGGCGACCTCGCCCCTAGAAGCAATGCCTCTCGAAGCGTCCGGCGATCCTGATCCTTCCGGGCCGGGTCGTCGACGTCAGGCGGGAGATCACTGGTCGTGCCCATCCTTGATGTTACGCCGCCTTGGCGAGCGTTGACGAGCCCGATCCTGGCGTCGGTGACGGGCGCCCACCGGCCACGTCGCCGCAACCGTCCCACACAGCTTGCCCCCCGGCCCCCGGCCTTCTAGAAGTCGGGGCCATGGACACCGTTCTCCGCATCGGCACGCGCGGCAGCGCCCTTGCCCTCGCCCAGGCCGAGGAGACGCGGCGGCGTCTGATCGCGGCGCATCCGGCCCTCGCCACGCCCGGCGCGGTCGAGATCCAGGCCATCCGCACCACCGGCGACCGGGTGCAGGACCGCGCCCTGTCGGAGATCGGCGGCAAGGGGCTGTTCACCAAGGAGATCGAGGACGGCCTCCTGGACGGCAGCCTGGACATCGCCGTCCATTCGATGAAGGACATGCCGACCCGGCTGCCGGACGGGCTGATCATCGGCGCCCTGCTGCCGCGCGAGGACCCGCGCGACGCCCTGTTCGCCCGCGACGAGGCCCTGGCCGGCCCGGCCAGCCTGGCGGCGCTGAAGCCCGGCGCGGTGGTCGGCACCTCCGGCCTGCGGCGGCAGGCGCAGCTGCTGGCGCTGCGGCCCGACCTGCGGGTCGTGCCGTTCCGCGGCAATGTCGACACCCGCCTGGCCAAGCTCGACGCCGGCACGGTCGACGCCACCCTGCTGGCCCTGGCCGGGCTGAAGCGCCTGGGCAAGGCCGACCGGGTCTCCGCCGTGCTCGACCCGCAGGAGATGCTGCCGGCCGTGGCCCAGGGTGCCATCGGCATCGAATGCCGCGAGGGCGACGACCGGGTGCGCGCCCTGCTGGCCGCGATCCATGACCGCGACACCGGCGACCGGGTGGCGGCCGAGCGCGCCCTGCTGGCGGCGCTGGACGGCAGTTGCCGCACCCCGATCGCGGCGCTGGCCGAGCTGGGGCCCGGCGATGCGCTGACCCTGGTCTCCCGCGTCGCCCTGCCGGACGGCACGGAGATGCATGAGGATCGCCGCCAAGGCCACCGGTCCGAGGCGGCGCGGCTGGGCAGCGAGGCCGGCGAAGCCCTGCGCCGCCGCATCGGCCCGCGCTTCCTAGCCGGATGAGGCGCCGCTGGATGGACGCGACCGGATGACGCGCTGGCTGGTCACCCGGCCGCGGGAAGAGGCCGAGCGCTTCGCCGACGCGATGCGCGACCGCGGCCTCGACCCGGTGGTCGCCCCGATCCTGGAGATCGAGCCGGTCGATCCCGGCCCGATCGACCTCGGCGGCGTGCAGGCGGTGCTGGCCACCAGCCGCAACGGCATCGACGCCTTCGCCCGGCGGGTGAAGCGGCGCGACCTGCCGGTGCTGGCGGTCGGCGACGCCACCGCCGAACTGGCCCGGTCGCTGGGCTTCCGCGACGTGGCCAGCGCTGCCGGCGACGGCGACGATCTGGCCGAACTGGCCCGCGCCCGGCTGGACCCCGCGGCCGGGGTGGTGCTGCACCCTTCGGGCGAGGAGATCGCGCGAGACCACGCCGCTCTGCTGGCGCCCGCCGGCTTCACCGTGCGGCGAATGGTGCTGTACCGCGCCCGGCCCGCGGCAGCGCTGCCTTCGGCGGCGATGGCTGCCCTGGCCGACCCCGGGCTGGCGGGGGTGGTGTTTTTCTCTCCCCGCACCGCGAAGGTCTTTGCTACCCTCGCGGCCCGGGTCGAACTGACCCATCGCCTCGCCGGGCTGACGGCGGTCTGCCTGAGCCCGGCCGTCGCCCAGGCGCTGGATCCGTCGCCCTGGCGGGCGGTGCGAATCGCGGACAGGCCGGATTCGCCGTCGCTGCTGGCGCGGCTTTCCGATTTTCCCGCTGAGCAAGAGACGAGGACGGCGAACGGTATGGACCCGACCCCCGACAAGCCAGGCGAAGCAGCGGCCCCCGGCCCTGATTCCCAGCGGCCGGACGACGCCACCTCTCAGGCTCAGCCGGGGTCCGCCGACGAGACGGCCGGCACCCCCGCCGCGCCGCTTTCCGACGACGCCCTGGCCCTGCCGAGCGAGGGGCCGCTGACCCCGACCGAGCGGGTGATCGACGCCTTCGGCGGCATCCGGCCGATGGCGGCGAAGCTGACCGTGCCGGTGACCACGGTGCAGGGCTGGAAACGGCGCAACGCCATCCCGGAGCAGCGCCACGCCGACATCCTGGCCGCGGCCAGGACCCACGGCATCGCGCTCGACCCGGCCGAGCTGGCCCGCACCCGCCCGGCGACGCCGGAGGAAGGCGCGCCCGAGCCGGTCGATCTGTCCGAGCCCGAGACCCCGCCCGGCCCGCCGCGCGTCGGCCCGCCGACCATCCCGCCGCCGCCCCCGGCCGAGCCGCCGGGCAATGTCGCGAAATCGGCCTGGACCGCGGCGATCGTCGCCATCGTCGCCGCCGCGATCTCGGCCACCGCGCCGGTCTGGTCGCCGAAGATCTTCGGCGCCTCCACCCCCACCCCCGCGCCGCAGGGATCGCCGACGCTGGGCGACCGCGTCGCCTTCATCGAGAAGCGCCTCGCCGACTTCCCGTCCGGCATCTCCGAAGCGATCGATGGGCTGGGCAAGCGGGTCGAGGCTCTGGAGAAGCCGGCCGGCGGCCCGGTCGATCCCGCCGCGATCGAGAAGGGCCGCGCCGACCTGGCCGCCCGGGTCGACGCGATCCAGCAGAAGCTGGACCAGCTGGCCGGCACGGCGCCGCAGCAGGGCCAGCCGCAACCGCAGCAGCCCGCCCCGGCGACCCCTGCCCCGGCTGCGCCGGCCCCCGAGGCCGTGGCAGCGCTGGAGGCCCGGGTCGCGGCGCTGGAATCGGCCCAGGCTGCGGTCAAGACGCTGGGCGACACCGTTGCCACCCTGTCGTCCGGATCGCAGGCCAATGGCAGCACCCTGGCGGCGCTGCAGCAGCAGGTCGACGCGGTCAAGGCGACGGTCGAGCGGCTGCGCAACAGCGACACCGGCGCCCAGGCACTGAGCCTGGCCGCCGGCCAGCTGCGCAGCGCCCTGGACACCGGCGCACCGCTGGACGAGACGCTGGGCCTGCTGCGCGGCCTGGCGCAGAACGACCCCGGCCTGGCCAACGCCGTGGCGGCGCTGGAGCCGGCGGCGAAGGGCGTGCCGAGCCGCGCCGCCCTGGCCACCGGCTTCGCCCAGGCGGCCGAGGCGGCGCGCAAGGCCGACCAGCCGGAGGGCGGCGACTGGGTCGACCGCAGCCTGTCGGTGGTGCAGGACCTGGTCACGGTCCGCCCGGCCCCGGGCGAGGTCGAGGGCTCCGGCACCGACGCCGTGTTGGCCCGCGCCGAGGGCCGGCTGCAGCGCGGCGACCTGGCCGGCGCGGTCGAGGCGGTCAAGGGCCTGAGCGGTCCCGCGGCCTCGGCGATGGCGCCCTGGCGCGGCCAGGCCGAGGCCCGGCTTTCGGCCGAATCGGCGCTGCAAAGCCTGTCCGCCCTGGCGGTTCAGCGACTGGCGGCGGCGACCGCTTCCGGTGACACCCAGCCCCCGAAGGCGCCATGAAGCGTCTGCTGACCTACGCCCTCAAGCTTGCCATCCTGATCGCGGTCGCGGTCTGGCTGGCGGACCGGCCGGGCCATGTCGAGATCCAGTGGCAAGGCCGGGTGATCGAGACCTCGGTCGCGGTGCTGGTGGCGGCCGCGGCGGCGCTGATGCTGCTGGCGGCCTGGCTGTACCGCTTCTGGCGCTCGCTGCGCCGGGCCCCCGGCCGCTTCGTCGAGGGGCGCCGCTTCGCCCGACGCGAGAAGGGCTATCGCGCCCTGACCCGCGGCATGGTCGCGGTCGCGGCCGGCGATGCCGAGGCGGCGCGGCGCTTCGCCCGCAAGGCCGATGTGCTGCTGGACGAGCCGCCGCTGACCCTGCTGCTGTCCGCCCAGGCGGCGCAGCTGGCGGGCGACGACACCGCCGCCACCCGCTATTTCGAGGCGATGCTGCGCCGGCCGGACATGGAGTTCCTGGGCCTGCGCGGCCTGTTGAACCAGTCGCTGCGCCACAAGCAATCCGGCCAGGCGCTGGAGATGGCGCAGCGCGCCCGGTCGCTGCGGCCGGACGCGGCCTGGACCCACCGCGCCTGCTTCGACCTCGAGGTGGCGCAGCACCGCTGGGCCGACGCCCAGCTCAGCCTCGCCCATTCCGTGCGGGTCAAGGCGATCTCGGCCGAGGACGGGCGCCGCTTCAAGACCCGCATCCTGGTCGAGCGCAGCCGCGAGGCCGAGACCGCGGGCGACCTGTCCCAGGCGCTGGACTTCGCCCACAAGGCGGTGGGGCTGGAGCCGGATTTCGTGCCGGCGGCGCTGCAGGAGAGCGCGCTGCTGCAGCGCACCGGCCGCGACAGCCAGGCCGCGCGCCTCCTGGAGAAGAGCTGGGGCCGCGCGGCGCATCCGGAGATCGCCCGCGCCTATGCCGCGCTGGGCCCGGCCGACGAGGGCACGCTCCTCAAGGTCAAGCGGCTGGAGAAGCTGGTGCGGCTGCGGCCGGATTCGGCGACCGGCCTCCTGACCCTGGCCGAGGCCGAGCTGTCGGCGCAGCTCTGGGGCAGCGCCCGCTCGCATCTGCTGAAGGCCGAGCAGGTGGGGCCGTCGCGGCGCGTCTACCGCCTGCTGGCCGATCTGGAGACCGCCGAGCGCAACGACCCGATCGCGGCGCGCAGTTGGCTGGCCAAGGCGCAGACCGCGGCGCCGGACGAGGCCTGGGACTGCGATGCCTGCGGCGCCCAGGCCGGGCGCTGGTCGGCGCTGTGCGACCATTGCCACGGCTTCGACACGCTGGCCTGGCGCATCCCCGGCCCGGCCCGCGGCCTGGCGCCCGCGCCGGTCGAGATCGACGCCTTCCTGCCCGCGCCGGTGCCGCCCGCCGGCGGCACCGCGGTGGCCCCGGTCCCGGCCGCCACGGCCTGATCCCGGTCATGCCGCAGGCCGGCGCGCTGGGCGCCGGCCTGCGGTCACCTTCCTTCAGTGCGATGCGGAGTGGCCGTTGCCGGCCCGGGCCTCGGCCGTCGCAGCCGCGCCGGGCTGCCAGGCCGCGCCCAGCACCACCTGGCGGGATTCGGCCGCCGCCACGGTCTGCCAGACCTCGTTCGCCTGGCCGCCGCCCCAGTTCCAGGTCCCCATCCCCAGAGGTCCCTTCGGGATCGGATGCGGGTTGCCGAAAACGTTCCAGTTCTGATCGCTGTCGGCCCAGGGCCGGATGGCCTGGAAGGTGCCGCTGGCGCCATAGGTCCAGACCGCGTCCGTGTTCATCTGGCTGGCCGGCCGCTGCAGCAGGCGGGCGCCGTTGCCGTAGCCGTTGACATAGGCCAGCAGGCCGCTGGTCTTGTTCACGATCGAGAAGCCGGACATCCAGCTGGTCACGGTGAAGGCGAAGTTGCCGAACGGCGCGCCCGACGAGAAGTTGTCATCGACCACCAGTGCCCCGGCGATGTCGCCCGGATGGACCGAGAGCTGGAGATAGGCCGCCATGCCGCTGACGAAGGACTGCATCCGGGTCGGGCGCGGCCAGACCGAGGCGACGCTGGAGATCGTCCAGACCTCGTTGCCGTCGCCGCCGCTCCAGCCCCAGGTGCCGATCGCCGTGCCGACGACCGCATGCGCGCCCAGGGCGTTCAGGTTCTGGCTGGTGTTGAGGGCCAGGCGGATGGCGGTGAACTTGTCGTCGGGCCCGGTCTTCTGCCAGACATCGCCATGGGCGTTGAGGATGACCCGGCTGTCGCTGCCGGTCGCGGCCAGATAGGTGCCGGTCGCCGCGTTGCGCAGATAGAAGCCGCCATTGGCGGATTCCATCGTCCATTGCTGGTTCGGGTCGTTGCCGTTCAGCCACTGCAGGCTGACGAAGCCGTCGCCCGAGGGATTGGCCGAGACGACCAGATCCGGCAGCATGCCGGATTGGATGACGATGGTTCCATTGCTCATCGAGAATCTCCATTGGAATGGGTTGATTGAATGGCATCGGGCGGCCGAAACGGCCGCGGTCACGTCACTGTGGAACTGCCCGCGCGAGGTCACGGTCACGGCCACCGCCGGCCCGTTCGATCACGGAATGCTCACAAGCCAAGCTTGACCCCGGCACGCTCCATACCGGACGCCGTCAGGAGGCAATATCGCGACGGCGATTGCTAAAACTATAAGTATATTTGACACTTTTCACAGAAATCGAGCAAACGGATATTAGGATGCAAAGCCTTTTGGAGTCAACAGACATCATATCGGCTCAGATGCTCGAAATCTTATCATAATATTATATTCAATATTTGGTGCCACGAGCGAGTTCGGCGGCGGTAGGGGGAGCGGTCTCGGCGGCCGCGCCGGGCGCCACGGCCGTTGACGCTGCGGCGTGCGCCCTGTATAGGGTGCCCGCCCTGCGGCGCCGAAGTAGCTCAGGGGTAGAGCAACTGATTCGTAATCAGTAGGTCCGGGGTTCAAATCCCCGCTTCGGCACCATTCCTTCCAACTCGGCTTCCCGTTTCTCCGTTCGGACTTCCAACTTTCGTTCTCTTTCGGTACTCCTCCAGCTTGGCGATGGCGTTGCGGGCCATCACCGAATTGCGCGGTAGATAGGTCTCCAGGATCGACACGCAGCGGGCCAAGCTGTGCCCCGTTATCGCGCTAATTTCCGGTATCTCGCAACCGGCTTCGGCCAGGGCGACCACCGCCGAGCGGCGCAGATCCCGATATTGCAGATGCCCCAGCCCGATCGCGTCGCGTATCTCCGCGAATAGATGGGTGAAGTTGTGGACCCTGTAGGGCCGCCCGGTCGACTCGGAAACCACCATGGTCGGTGACTTCTTCTCCGTCGCATCGAGCGCGTCCCGAAGCTCCGCGAGCACCGGAACGTCCAGCAGCACTTTCGTCTTGCTCTGGCGCAGCCGGATGACATCGCCGTCGTACTTCGACCACGGCATTGCCAGGACATCGGTCTCGCGCTGTCCCAGGTTGTAGGCCAGCAGGACAGCGAGCGCGATCGACCGGCGGCCGACGTCTGCGGCGCGGGTGCAGAAAGCCTGCACCTCGTCCATCGTCCAGACCTGCTGCCGGGGCTGAGTCCCGCGGAGGTGCTGCTTCTCTGCCGGGTTCTCTCCGACAAAGCCTTCATCCTTCGCGACGGACATCAGGATGCTCAGCATCCGCATGACGGCGTTCGCCTTCGATGGCGTCTTGTCCACCATCGACCGGTAGAAGGTACGGACGATTCTCCGAGTGATCGAGCGGAGCGGCGGATGCCCGGCGCGTTCGGACCACGCCTCAAGCACCTTCATGCACCAGTCGTAGCTCTGCTTCGTCTTTTCGGCGAGGTCGGTGTAGCGCGGGTCGGTCTGGTAGAGCCGCACCAGCCAGGGAATCGTCTCCGGCTTCAACGGCACGGGCAGGTTGCCGGTGCGCCAAGCGTCGAGTTGCGCATTCAGCCTCTCGGCCTCGGCGATGGCGTCGGCCAGAGCGTTGGTGGCTTCGGCGATCCGGCGCGGCAGAAAGCCTGCCGACCGAAGTGCCACCGCCGGCTGCCAATAGTAGAGCACGTGCCCGCCCTTCTGGAGCTTGGCGACAAGGTACCGGATTTTCGGCCTAGCCATGGCTCGCCCTCATCCACGCGTCGTCGTAGTCTTCGACGGCCGGATTATCGGGGATCATGCCGCTGTTTCGGTCAAGCCATTGGTCAATTGCGCGCTTGTCGAACCCTCCGATCAGCGGCAGCGGCGGCGGGAAGCCGGCAGCCTCCAACTCCGCGCGATGCTCGGAGAACCAGGTCAGTGAACGGCCAAGATAGGCCGCCACCTGCGCAGCGCTCAACACGCGCGGGAGAATGGAAGGTCTGGCGACCGCCTTCGTCATCACGCCAGCCCGAGCATCCGGTCCGGGTTCAGGAACTGCCGGATGAGCGTCATCTGCGCATGGATATCGCCGTCAATCAGAGCGGCAACGCAAAGCAGGGCGGCGGTCTTCACCAGCTGCGACGCGTTGTCGCGGAAGTGCTGGTCGGTGTTGCCCCGCGCGAACCACTTCGCTGTGCCGATCCGCCCCGGGTTCATGTCGTCCTGGGTGTCGTGCACCGCGGGTACACCGGCGCGCTCGCTCGGTCATGAGCTTCGGTTGCGCCGGCGAGGCATCCGACGATGTGCCCGACCATCACGCCGGACAGTGGCTTCGGGTTCGCACCGATGGTCGTGATGCAGGCGACGACAAACCCCGCGCCGCAGCCAAGGGCTGTGGCCCAGATGACGACAGCGGTGCGCTGGCGCATTAGTCAGTCTCCGATCGCGTGATGTGAAATTTGACGGCATAGGCCACAGGTCCCTGCGAGTTTGCGCTGCTGACCGCCAGATGGCCTCCTGTCGGCCGAGATGGCGCAAGCTCCGGCACCTCTCGCGAGGCGCCAGACATGAAAAACTCGGCCACAGCCGCATAGATCAGCAGTGCAAGGGTCATGGTGGTCCGGCGGAGGCGCGCGATCGCTTCTTCGTCGGCCGGTCCGTCGGGAATCGAGCGCGACTCAAAGGCCGCTGCCGAGGCCGCAGAGTGCCCCGACCTCGATGACCGCCGCGCCCTTGGCCAGGAGTTCGACACCGAGCGCGAGAGGCCGTTCGGTAAGGGACCACGTAGTTGAATATGCCGGTGCCGACGGCACAGCCGATTGCCGTCCAACTGACGATGACGACGGAGCGAAGCGTCATGGTGAATCCCGACTAGGCGTTGAACTGAGTTCGCTGCGGAGAAGGGACGGATCTGCCCATTAGGGGGCAGATCCGTCCCTTCCTGGATTGCGGGACCACACCATGTCGAAACGCTTGGCATCGAGTCGGTTCTGGAACAGGGCGGCGCTCAGCGGCGACGGCCAGCTCGGATCGTCGAGGCGAATCGTGTAGTAGGGCGGCCGCCCGTTCTCCTGCTTGGCCCAGGCGGCACCAACCTCGGCATCGCCGGAGAATGCCAGTAGGTCAGGAGCCCTGCCGTTGCCGTCATCCTGTTCCGGATTGGGGACCAGGCGAACCTCAAGCTTGACGGTGAGCGTGGTGATCTGGCCCTCGAAGATTTCGTCCCTACGGGTGAACGAGCCGATTCTCTGCATCTGAATTGTCCTCCATTCGAGATGAGTCATGCATGGAGGGACGGGAGCCCGGTTAGGCCCCCCTCCCCGTCTCGTGTCAGAACCGAAACCGGAACCCGCCGGCGCATGCGCCGGCCATTTCGCCGCCAGGTCGCGAGTACCTTTTGCGCCGACGTCGAGGGCTGAGCCTCGCGGGGCGACGGGCCGGCGCTGGCGGCATTGCTGGCAAGGGGCATCCGTCGGGGTTGCCCCCGACACCCCAAAGTTGGCCTGCAAGGTGGGCGACGGTCCGCATCAGTAGTAGATCCGGCCCGAGTTGTAGGCATCGCTCTGGCCCGGGGAGATGGTGATACTGATAAATCGACCACCCTTCGGCCCAGAAATGCGCGCGTATTTGTAGAGCGTCACCCACTGATAGCGGCAATTGCCTTCGCGCCCGTAGCTTCCGCGGCACACATATTCCTTGTGGGGGGTCTTCTGGTAGCAGGCAGCACTTCCGGCCACGCCGAACGGCCGCCGGTAGTTGTCCGGCAGGTCGCGATAGCCGTTCTCATTATCGCTGTCCGATGCAGCCATGGTCAGCCCGGCATCGCAGTAGAAGTGTGACCCCATGCTGTAGGTGAAGTCGTCGTAGTCCGTGCCGTCGGAGGTGCTGCACGTCCCGATCGGCGGCTTTGTGTCCCGGAGACGCTGGATCATGTAGCTGTAGGCGGCGGAGCAGATCCCCATGCCGTCGTTCGGGAAGCCGCCCGGGATGCAGAGGAGAAGCGCGCAATCGAGGTCGACGCCGTCCTTCTCCTGGGCATGGGCGTCGCCGGCGACGCCGAGGACGACGGTTAGAAGGGTCGCTAGCAGTATCCTGCAGATCACCTCAGCCTCCATTCTGGATGAGAGGAGTCGGTGCCGCCGTGGCGTTTGGCAGCGGCTGGACGACAATGGCCGAGTGCCGCCGGCGCGCACCCACGCGCGGCCGGTCGGTGGCCCCGATCCCGTCGAGCGACTGGAAGGAGACCCGAGATGGGGGCGAGCGCTGGAAGCTGTTGCGCATATTCGAGTAGTAGGGCTGGGTCTCCATGTCCTCGTAGTCGGGATATTTCGAGGAGCAGGCTCCGAGGGCGACGAGCGCCAGGCCGAGGAGCATGACGCGGATCATGAAGCTCCTCCGGTCCTGTCGAAGGTGACGAGGCGCAGCTGGTCGTCGACGATCAGCCGGCGGCCCTCACCGAGGATGAGAAGCAGCGCCCTGGTGGCGCTGGTGATCTCGTTGGGCTTCGCGAAAGCGAGGGGCGACACGGGCTCGGCGGCGAGCCGCGGCGCCTCCTTCGGGCACCGTTTGCAGAAGAGGACGAGGCTGTAGCCGCTGCCCTCGAGGAGGTATTCGGCCGCGTCGCCGATGGTGCGGGCATCGGGCGGCAAGGTCATGCGCACGGCCTGTGAGCGCAGATCTGGCCGGGCCGGCTTCACGGCCGCCGTGACAGGACGGGCGCCAGGCTGGGCAGCGCAGGCCCCGAGCGATAGGACGACCGCCGCGAGGGTGAATGCCTTCCTCATCGGCGCGCCTTCTGGAAGCTGTAGCGCTCCGGCGATCCCCAGACCGGCGCGATCGTCTCGCGCATGAAGAAGATGTTCACCGGGGCGCCGGGGCGGATCTCGACGGTCGGAACGAGCTGGGTGTAGCGCTCGATGATGGCCTTGCCGTTGTCGCTGAGCGCGTTGACGGTCGTGTCTCCAATCCGGGACGCGCTGTCGACGCCAAGCGCCTCGGCGATGACCGAGGGTAGAGCGTCGGCAATGGAGCTGCCGCCAACGGCCGCGGCCTGGATGTCGAAGTGATAGTCGACCTTGTCCTGCACGCCGGCGATGCCGGTGCCGTCGAGCTGGTACTGTCCGATCAGGGGGATGGTCCGGGAGTCCGGCAGCACGATCATCAGCGGCGTGAAGACGAGGCGATTGTTGATCGGCTCGTTGGGCCCGGCCGAGCGCTGGGTCATGCCGACGATTGTGGAGCCCATCGGCGCGATGACGGCGCTGCGATCGATGTTCATGAGCGGCTGGGTCAGCGTCGCGCGCCACGGGCCCGGGTAGTCGGAATTAGCGGTCATATTGACGACGGCCGAAGCGATGGTGCCGACAGCGATCTTGGCCGTCGGCCCGCTGTAGCCTTCCGGCATGGCAGTGACCGCCTCGAAGCCGGTCGGCTTGGTGCGGTCGATAGACGACTGGTCCTCGGTCCGGTACGGCTGACCCGGCGCCCGCTCCGTGGCGTCTCCATCGGGACGACTCGGAAGATTCCGCGGATCGACGGGCGGCCCCGCCTGGTCGCGCAGGGCGCCCTCGATCTCGCGGCGAAGCCCGTCGAGCTGGTCCTGTGCGGGCGCTCCCTTGCACGGCGCCAAGAGGGCCAGGCCGGCGACGAAGAGATGAATTGGCCTCATTTCCGCTGTCCCTCCTCCAGACGACGGTTCAGGTCCTGGATCTGCTGGTCGAGGTCCTCGGCGCGCTGCTGCGCAATCGGCGCGGAAGCCTGGCTCGCGCCGGCAGCCGACGGCTGGGATCGGGCGGGCGCGGACTTCACCGACATGCTCTTGCGAAGCTCCTGCATGGCGTCGACCTCGCCCTGGGCAAGGACCGGCGTCGGGGCCACGCTCGGGGCGGGTGACGCGTCCTTGGGCTTGTTGGCCTCGAGCTGCTGCAGGAAGGTGTTTTGCGGATCCGGGGCGGGAGCCTCGGGCTTGGTGGCTTGGTCGGTGGCGAACTGCTTCGGGGTCCGAAGTGCCATCTGCACCGCGACCGCCACGACGACGATGACCAGGAAGATGCCGAGCACGATCAAGCCGCGCTTGATGTGGTCGGGCCTGGCCTGGGTCGGGGTCGCCGCAGGAATGGGCTCGGCCGTCATGATCAGAGCTTCCGATCGACGCGGGCAAGGATCCCGGCGAATCGGAGCTCGATCCGCTCATGCAGGCCCTGGATCGTGTAGACGCCCGTCAGATCGTCATAGGCGTAGTTGAGCGCCATAGTCTCGTCGCCCTGGATGGCGACGACGGCCGGGGCGCCGGCGGCGTCGCTCAGGATCCGAACGTAGGTGTTCCGGCCATCGTCGAATGCGGCGCTGATCTCGAAGGGCGGGGGGACCTTGGAGTAGCCCCAGCTGTAGGAGGTGTTGACCGAGTATTTGAACGCCGAGATGGCGTCTCGCGCCTGCTTCGCTGCGGTGTCCGACAAGGCACTGATGGTCGCTTGCTGCTGGCGGTTCAGCGCGGCTGTGCGCCGTCGCTGGTCCTCCCGTTCGATCTGCAGTCGGCGCCGCTCGTTGGACAGCGCGACACGTTCGGTCTCCAGTTCCTGCAGGCGGTCCGCCGCACCCCGAATCGGGCGGGTGTCCGCCACAGCCCAGCAGGATGTCGCCGGTACATCCGGCGAGATCTCGAATACGAAATCATAGCTGCGGCCATCCTGGGTGAGCACCGACACGCCGGCGGTGGACCCGGCGATCGTGGTGGTCTTCGGGCGCACCCACAGCGATGTCTCCCCCGTCGGAGCGGTGAAGTCGTCCCACAGCGACGGCGCCGAGTTGGACACGTCGGCGATCGGCGAAGGGAAATTGACCCTGGTGGCCACCTGCGGATGCGCTGACAGCGTGATCCGAAGGTCTGCATCGACATTGAGCGTTCCGCAGGCGGCGTAGACGGGGGCTGCGGGCCTGGAAGTGGCCGTCTGCGCGTGGGCAGCGCCGGCGGCGGTGATCATCGAGAGGATCGTGGTGGTGGTGATGAGGGTAACGGCGCGCATCAGGCGTGGTCCTCCCTTTCGTCCTGGGAGATGATTTCGATGGAGAGCGGGTTGACGGCGAGACGTTCAAGGTTCGGACCCTGCGACGCCTGGCTGGCGGGTCGCAGGGTCCAGTCGAGCGAGATGATCTTGTTCGTGCGCGAGAGGACGCCCCCGGCGGCGTCGCGCTCCGTAACGGTGATGAAGGCGGCCGACTTGTAGATGGCCGCCTGCGAACCTTGGGCTGGCTTCAGGAGCGTGTTGTCGATGCCGCGCACCGTCACCTGAGCGCGGGGGCAGGAGACGCAGGTGACGGCGGCCCGGGCCTTGTCGGCTGCCTTAAATTCGCTGAGGAATTTGGCGGCCTCGGTCGGGCCGAGGAAGGTCGAGGCATTGCCGTAGTCGGTGTCGATGGTCTTCGGTTCGATCCGGAAGCGCCAGGTCAGGTAGTTCGTCAGGGAGCCGTAGACCGCCTTGTCGAAGTAGCGGTCGGCCTGGCCCCCATCGTCCAGGTATTCGGCGTAGCCGTCCCCATTGGGGCTGAGCTTGACCCAGGCGACCCGGACATTGTTGGCGTACTGGTCGACCATCCGGACATAAGCGAAGGCCAGGATCGCGACGGCGGAGGCGAGCAGCAGGACGAGAAGCAGCAGCGCGTTCCGGGTCCTGGTGCTGCGTGCGAGGGCGGTGATGGTGCGGGTGCGGGCCAGCTGGTCCTGATAGGTGCTGTCGATCACTTGATCCCCCTGGAAACGATGGTCGTGAGGGTCCTGGAGAAGCTGGTGGACAGGGCGGCGCCGGCGCCGGACCAGGCCGCGGCGATCCGCTGGGCCTGGAAAATGGCCATGGTCCCGAACAGGATGACGGCGACGATGAGGGCCCGGGCGAGCAGGCCGGACACGACGGTCTGGCCGACGGTGTCGGCCGAGAACTGGATGTCGAAGGCATAGGAGACCAACAGGACGTTGGCGATCATCACGGCGTTGACGATCAGGACGAAGATCGCCAGCGAGATGATCTGGCGGATCCAGCCGGCGAAGACGAACTCGAGCCGGCCCGCCATCATGAAGGGGATGGTGATCAAGCCAATCAGCTTGAGCGCGAAGAAGTAGACGATCGGCCAGATCGTCGCCCAGGCGATCGCAAGGAGATACAGGGTCTGGACGAACAGGAAGGCGACGGCGAACCCGGCCGAGGCGATCCCGCCCGTTCCACCAAGGGCGCTCCACCCGCCTTCCTCGTCCCGGAACTGTATATTGGTGACGACCTTGTAGAGATAGGCCATCGGGGCAAAGGCATCGTCCGAGCCCAACGCCGTCGACTGAAGAAGGCTGGCGATGGAATAGGGCGTCCAGCTGATTACGGTTGCCACCACGGCATAGGTGGCGAAGGCGGCGGCAACGAAGCCGGCATAGGCAACGCGGCCAAGTGTCTGGGCGCCGGTCGCCCGCTGGATGACGTAGAGCATGATGACGCCGACCAGGTAGAGGGCGCCGATCGCGGTCAGCAGCAGCACGCCGAGGCGGTAGAGGTCGCTGCCTTCCTGGACAAGGTCTATCAGCTTGCTGGCGATGTTCTGGTTGAAGCGGTTGATCGTGGCCGTCCAGGCCGCGATCGTCGCGAAGTTGCCGGTGGTCTCGTCCTGGCCAATGCCGGGATTACCGCCGCCGCCGGGGATCTCCGGGGAGCCAGTCTCTAGCGAGGCATTGCCGGTGATCGCCTCGATGTTGTGGCCGGCACCGCTGACCAGGTACTTGCAGATCGAGGTGCCGTTGCCGTCGGTCGTCTTGTTCGGACCATCGCAGCTGTAGCCGTTGCGAACGAAATTATCGAGCTTGCCGCCGGCGCCGCAGCCGAACTGGCAGGCCATCAGGATCGATGATTCCGTGAGAGTCGTGCAGACGCCGTTGTAGCAAACCTCATGTCCGACGGCCGAGGTGAGGCCGTTGCGCTGTGCCTTGCCCCATTCGTCTTGCGCGTACTCCATGTACGCGTCGACCTGAGCCTTCGGGTCGCTCAGGAAATTATCGACAGAGCCCTTGTAGTACTGTTCCAAGGTGCCCGGGCAGAACTGGAACGCGCCAGCGCAACCGAACTGGTTCTTCGACCCCCAGCTCCCCTCGTTGACCGTCACCGACGACAGGAAAGGGGCGACGCTCGACGGAGCGCCGACAGCGATCAGCTCGTCGACCGGCACGGCCGCCGCGGCGGTGCCGTGGAGCAGCAGCAGGCCGAGGAGCGCTTTCCAGAGGCTGCGCATCGCCGGCCCCTAGGGTAGCTCGACGACGCGATCGCAGGCGCGCAGCGCCTTCAGATCGAGCCGGATCGAGTAGAAGCTCGGCGAGGCGCAGAGCTGTTCACGCTCCAGCAGCACCCGACGCGTGCCGGCGGGATCCTGCAGGACGACACGGACAGGGCAATCCTGTGGGGTGTCACATAAGCCTCGGCCGACCAACTGGGAGACGACCACGGTTCCGCGGTTGGTGCGAAGGGAACCGGCGAAGATGTTGGGCGCGCCGGCGACAACCTCCGCGACCTCCTGGTCAGACCAGATCGCAAGCGGGTCGCCGCTGGTGGCGTCAGCGATCTTCTTCAGAGGGATCGGAGCGAACTCCTGATCTTGCGCGCAAGCCGGCGCCACGGCGGCCGCCAGCAACCCGGCCGCGACGACGGCGGGGAGGAGGTGTCTGCGGATCACTTCACGAGCCCCTTGGTGAAGGCCATGGCGGCGGTCCGCGCGAGGCCGGATGAGAGGGCATCCGAGCCCGTCCAGGCCGCGGCGATGCGTTGCGCCTGAAACAGGGCGACCGTGCCGAACACGATGATGGCAATGACCAGCGCACGGGCGAGCAGGCCAGAGACGATGGTCTGACCGATCGTGTCGGCCGCCGAGAACGGGAGGTTGAAGGCGAAGGCGACCAGCAGGACATTGGCGATCAGCACGCCGTTCACCAGGAGGATGAACAGCAACAGCATGAAGAACTGACGGAGCCAGCCGTAAAAGACGAACTCCAACTGGCCTGCGAACAGAAACGGGATCGTGATGAAGCCGATGATCTTCAGGGCGAACAGGTAAATAATCGGCCAGAGCGTCGCCCAGGCGATCGCCAGCAGGTAGACGGCCTGGACGAAGAGGAAGGCGACGGCGAAGAGCCCGCTGCTCAGCGCGGAATCGATCTGACCGACGATGTCGTACCAAGCCGTGTCGGTCTTGAACGTGACGTTGGTGACGACCTTGTAAAGGTAGACCATCGGGGCAAAGGCATCGTCGGTCCCGAGGGCCGCCGTTTGCAGTGTGGTCGCGATCGCGTAGGGGGCGGCGCTGAACGCCCGGACAACTTCGCCATAGGTGACGAAAATCGCCATGACGATAGCGGTGTAGACGATGCTGCCGAGCAGCTGCGGCCAGTTCTTGTCTTGGAACACGTAGCGCGTCACCGCGATGACCAGGTAGATCGCGGCCAGCGCTGTCATGAAGACCAAGCCGATGTTGTAGTAGTCGCTGCCCAGACTCGTGATCTCGTTGATCTTGCCGGCGATATCCCGATTGAACCGGTTGATCGTCGCGGTCCAGGCGCCGACAGTTTCGAAGTTGCCGGTCGTGTCGCCGTCGGCCGACCAGGCTGCCCGTGCCTGCCCGAAGGCGGCCAGGCCGAGGATCGCAACAGAGAATCGTCGAGCGTTCGCTGCCCAGGGCATGCGCAGAATCCCGTCGGTGGGGGTGGGGTCAATCGAAGAGGGAGTTGAACTCTCTCAGGGTGTCGGTGACGCCGTCGAGCGGCCCTCCTGATGGCGAGGGCGGCCGCTGGCCTGCCCTACAGTTGACCTGCTGGCACACCTCGTTGTCGGGGATGTGGGAGCCCTCGAGGTCGATGCCGGTTCGGACGCCGCGACGCGCGAGAATGTCGTGGACGCAGCGATATTCAAATTCGATGCCCTCGCGCGAAACCTCCCCGCGCGCAGCGGCTTCGCTGCCGCGCAGGCTGACCGCATAGCGGGCTTGCAGCCGGTCGCCGGCAAGCTGGTTTGCCGTGTCGCGAAGCGTGGCGTTGCCGAGCGTGGCGTAGTTGGCATCGCAATAGGCATTGGTGCCGCGCAGCCGCGGATTGTCACGCTGCAGCTCCTCCCGCTCCCGGTCGCGGCAGAAACCCCGCGCGGCGATGTTGCCGCGCCGGCAGGCCGCGGCCACAGCCCGCTCGATGCGCTGGCTCTCGGCCTGGTAGGCGGGGTCGTAGACGCCGCGCGGCTGTGCAGCGATTGCGGTGCCGATCATGGCAACGCCAGCGATCACGATGGCAATGGCGCACCGCATCGGCTCAGTTCCCGAACGAGGAGAGAGGAACAGGCGCATGGGTGCCGGACCGGATCCGGGCCAACTCCTGCTGGCGGGCCAGCTGCGCCTCCAGCTCTCGCTTCCGAGCCTCGAGGTCGACGAGGCGCTTCTGCACGTCCTCCGTCCGCATCGCTCGCAGTTCGCCCACCACCTGGTCGAGTTGGTAGCCCTGCTGGATCTGCACGCCGGCGCTGAGCTGCATGGTCGCCGCCATGTCGTTGTCGCCGAGGCCCGCGAGGTCGGCGGCACGATCGTCGAGAACCTGCCGGGCCTTCGCGCTCTGCTCCGCACTCTGGTTGAGGCTCTGCGTCGTCTTCAGGATGGCCTCCTGATCGTCGAGGAGGAGGCCGTTGCTGGTGGCGATGGAATCGACGACGCCGGGCGAGGCCCCGGCCTCGCCGAGGATCTGGCGGATATCCGTATCCGTCCGCGGCAGGTCGAACAGCTGGCCGAGCTTCTGCCGGGCCAGCTGCTGGAAGTTCTGGGCGTCCGATTGGATCCCATAGAACTCCGACAGCACCGTCTTCGCCGCGTCGCTGTTGAGGAGGTCGCTGTACTGCTTCAGCTCGTCGGTGAGCCAATCGAGGTTGCCCAGCCGCTTGGCGTTCTGGATCGCCTGGGTGGTCTGGCGGGCCAATTCGTCGAATTGCTGCTTCATCGCCTGTAGCTGCTTGAAATAATAGTCGGCGTCCTGGGCAATGGCCGACGGGTCTATCGTCGGCACGCCCCCCGCGTGCGCAGCACCGAGCGGCATGGCCGCGAGCGAGAGAGCGACGAGGGTGGTTGCGCTTCGCATGGCGATCCTCCGGTTCACGCTGCCTTGCCTTCGATCTGGGACGTCCCGAGAGCCGCGATCTCCACCGCGGCGCGGGCGATACCCTCGGTCAGACCGTGCTCCCGGATCAGCCGATCGCGGATTGCCGCTTCCCGTGGGTGCGAGGTGTTGATGACGTGCTGGGTCGGGTCGACTCGAAGGGTCAGCGTCTTGCGGACGTCGAGCTCGGGCTGGACGAGGTAGACCTGCTTGCGGGGCTCGAGCTGCCGGATCGCGGCGATATCGCCTTCGGTCAGGTTGAAGGTTTCGCGATACTGGTCGGCGTCCATGTGCCGGTCGGCCATGAAGAAGAAGCTGCCGGCGGCGCTGCGGATCGCCGTCCAATCGGGAATCCGGGCATATTCTGTCGGCGACTGGCTCCACAGGGTGATGCCGGCGCCCCACTTCCCCCAAGTCCGGACCTTCTGGACCAGATAGTCCCGGAAGGCTGGGATCGAGAGGGCATGGTGGGCCTCGTCGATCTGCAGCATCTTCGGGATCGACTGGTAGGCCGGATCCTCGAATGACCGCGTCACGCGGTAGAAGAGGTCGAACAGGACCGGCTTCAGCACATTAGGATAGTCGCGGTACTTGCCGAGATTCCAGGTCGAGATCGACTTGTCGAGTTCGCCTATGGCGTCGCTCTCGGCGTTCATCAGCCCTTCGAAAAGGCCGCGCCGCATCCAGCGCTCGAATTTGCGCCGTGTATTGTGGTTGAGGTGACCGAACAGCTGGGAGAGGCTGCGCATATCGGCCGGCATGTTCATGACGGCCCGGATCGACCGGTCGACATCCCTCTGCTCCTCCCGATCGAGGTGACGATCGCCTTCGGAATCGTTGGCCTGGAGGAGGAGCTGCAGCTGCTGTGCCAGGTAGGTGGCGAAGCCCGGGTCATCCTCGCCCTGCTGCGAGATGAAGGGGTTCAGGCCGCCGCTCTCGCCGAGCGCCAGGTAGCCGCGGCCGCCCTCGGAAAACACGTCGCAGACGCACTTGCCGCCAGGATCGATGTCGACGGACCGAATGAACCCGCCATATTTCAGGAAGTGGCTGGCGACCGTGTTCATCAAGAATGTCTTTCCCGACCTGACCGGGCCAACGCCAACGCTGAAGGCGCGGCCGTTGACGTAGGCCGAGAAGTGGAAGGGCTCGCCGGTCGAGGTCTCGAAGATAAAGGTCGACTCCTCGTCCCCGAGGTCGGCGATGACCGGCTGGCCGATCCGGCTCTTCAGCGCCAGGGACAGCACGCCATGGCGGGATGATGCGATGGTGCTGAGCCGCTTTGAGGCGCTGGCGCCGCCGGGCTGGACCGATCGGAAGGCGAAGGGCAGGCCGACGTTCTCCCACACCAGGCCGACGCTACGGTTGGTCATGGCCGCGTTCATAGAGCGGACGAGGCCCGCGATCGCGGCAGGGTCCTCATGCGGGACGACGAGAGCTGAGAAAGCGGTTCCCCATCGGTCGGTGCGGGCATCCGCCGCCTCGATGGCCGCGAGCTTGTCCTTGTGTTTCGGTCGTCGTTCCTCGGTCGTGGTGGTCGTCTCGCCCTTAACGATGTTGACGAGATTGATGCGCGTGCGCTCAACGGCGTTTCGCGCCGCGGCAAACTTGGCGGTCTTCGCCAGCTCGCCCAGCGGCTCGAAGTGATGGACGATCGTGTAGTCGCCCTTCTGCCGCAGTGGCGCGTCGGCGCCGTTCGCGAGCCAGCCGAGAGGATCGGTTGGGGTTCCCGTGACGGATCCGATGCGCGCGTATCGCGTGACGGCCCCGTGGAGCTTCAGATGAGCCGCGCCGCGGATCTCGATCGTCTCGATGTCGCCGGCCGGCAGCTGAATGTCCAGCTCGTCATCCGGCATCGGCAGACGCCCGTGCCGCTCCTCGGCGAGGTGCGCCGGGTCGAATGTCGCCAGATAGCGCAGCAGCGACCAGAATTCGCTTCGGTCGACGATACGTGCCTGGCCGAGCTTGCCCCAGAGGCCGACGATCTTGTCCAGGCTGTCGCTCGAGCGCTTCGCCAGGTGGCTCATGCCTTCCCGGCTGAAGATGGTCGCCGACGGATTGCGCAAGCGCTTTGTGAGCTTGTCGCGGCGGCGCGGGTCGAAGAGGCCGCCGCCGAGGATATCCCGCAGGTCGCCGAACAACGACGTGGTCGCAGCCCCGTCATCGGCGAACTCATAGACGTGATACAGCCACGATCGGGCGAGGCCGCGATCGTTCAGAAAGGTCTCCCGGGCCCGAGACACCGCTTCGTTGAGCGGATTCGGCCGCTGGCGGAGCCGCACTGGCACCCGGTCGAGGTGGATGTAGTACTGGGTCACGCCGGCGCCGTGAGGCAGCTGCTCGGCGATCTGGGCGGCGACGAGGGCGACATGCGAGAGATCGCCGCGGGTGAGGGCGTCGAAATCCGCGCCTTCGACGGCTACCGCCGTCAGCAACGTCCCACGCTTGGTGACCACGAACCGGTCGCCGAACGGGGCGAAGACGGGAAAGGCTTCGGTGATGTCCTGCTCTGCTCGCATGTCGCCGATCCCGCCTAGCCGCCAGTCCCGGCGGTGAGGCCGAGGTCGGCCATCCAGGTCGCCATGTTGAGGAGGAAGATCCCGCCGATGGCGCCGCGCGCGACCCACCCCATGGGCCCCTCTCGCGGCATGAAGACCCAGATCGCGATGCCGATCGCGACCGACGCCGCGATCACGGCGATCGCCCACGGGCCGGTGGCGAAGGTCACCCAGGCCTGCAGGAAGGTGGTCAGAAGCGTCGTTCCCTGGTTGCCAGTGGCAACTGTGCCGATGCTGACCTGCTGTTGAGCGACGGCCCGGCCCGCCATCGCGGCGAGTGCCAGGGCCGAGGCCGCAGACTTTCTCATCATCTGCCGTGCTCCGTCATTCGATCCAAAGGATGGGGCGGCGCTTCGCGCCGATGGTCCAAGCCGCGCACCAGGGCGGCCGAAGCCGCGCGATCCAGATGTCGAGGGCGTCCGGGTCGTCTCGGTGCATGACCAGGAGGCCGCCGACGCTGAGGATCCCGAGAACGATTCCGGCGATGGTGTTGACGCCGATGGCGAGCAGGAAGCTGGCCATGACGAAGGTCATGAGGTGCTTGGCCGGAGCGCCGAGAATGGAGCTGCCGCTCCGCAGCTCGTCGTTGCCGGCGATGTTCCCCGATGAGGAATGAGTGCCGTCAGCCATGGACGCGGCCCGTCAAGGCCAGGATCCGGCTGAGGCGTTGCAGGTGAGTACCCACAATTTGTGCGGACATGTTACAGTCCGCCGTCTTCAGACGTGCCATTGCTAAACCCGGTGGTCGATTTGGAGACTGGCCGGGCGGGTGCTGGAATCACCCGTCCGGCCGCCTTCGGACGTCGGGGTGCTAGAATCACCCTCCCGTCCAAAATTGCGTGTGCTGCGTCTTTCCCTTTCGTTTTCCTCCTTCTGTTGCCGATCAATCCGTCGTGACCGCGCCGGGACTCGTGTGTCGGGCTCCTGCAGCCTCGCTCACACCGGCCCGCCCCTTTGTGTGCTCGAAATTGAGTGTTACATCACATTTGATCCTACGCCTAATCGTGTCAAGCGCGGGTTGGGAGCAATGGACGAATGAGGGCGATTTCGATACCGGATGCGGCCATGGAAAATTACCCATGGCAGATTCGTGCAAAGAAGGCCGGGCTGACGCAGCGCCTGCTCGCACGCTTGCTTGGGCACCACGAACGAACCGTGTCGAGCCAGCTCCGCGGCCATTGGCAAAGCGGCGTTCCCCAGCACGTGAAGGCGGCGATCATTGTCTGGGAAATGCTCGCGCCCGAGCAGCGCCAGCAGTGGCTTGCGGCCGTCGAACATGAGCGTGCCGTCTCCGACAGCACGACGGCGGACGATGGCGCTGATACCGTTTCCATCAAACAATATCGAATTTTAGAGAAAAAGTTGGCAAAGCTGCAGGAACTCAATAAGAAGCTAGCCAAACCGTAAGGTGAGTAGCCGTAAAGCAGTGTGGCCGACATCCCTTTCATCTGCTCCTCTCGTCTTCAAAAGCCCAGCGGTTGTGTAGAATCAACTGTCGGTATGACTGCTTCCCTATGAAACTCATTCCGGAACTCGAAAAAAGGGGCGCGCTCCACCCTATTAGGAGTACGGTGCAGGTGGTCCTATGAGGCATGGACAAACCTATGATGATCTCCGACGAGCAGACGGTTCGTGCACTCGTTATCGAGGACCACGATCTCATGCGCCTGAGCTTAATCAACGAACTCAAGCGGTATTTCCGCAGTTGCATCGTCTTGGGCGCTGCGACCTGGGAGACCGCCGCCGCGCTCATGGCGGAAAGCGATTTCGATCTGGTCATCACCGACCCTGGCCTACCTGGATTCGACCCCACAGCCCCCTCGCACCGGCTCGCAGTGATCAGAGAGGCTGTCGAAGCTTGTCCACGGGCCCTTCACGTGGTGATCACCGGCTCGGACAAGATGGAGGAGGGCCTGGCCGCCCAGAAGCTCGGCGCCAATGCCTATATCGCGAAGACGGGCCTTGACGGCGATCGCCTCGTTGCGGCCCTGCAAAGAATTTCCGAGGAGGGTTTCTATATTTCATTGTCGGAAATTCCAAATAGGCCACCAGAGTACCACTACTCTGCGCTCACACCTCGCGAGCAGGATATAATTGACTACATGCGCCGGCGCTCAAGCGGAGTTAAGCGCAAGGACATATATGAATCAATGGGAGAACGCTTCGGCATTGACCCGTATACGGTGGAGAAATACTACAAGCAAGCTCGTGCCAAGCTGTTGAGAAACGGCGTCTATCCAAAAGGAGCTTGAATGAAGCCAGTGCTCGTACACGGTTTGCGGGTGCCGGTTGACCGAGGGGAAGTTTCGCCGACGATTTGGTCCGCCCTCGTGGAAGGAACCTACGAGGCGAAGGAAGCCCGATGGGCGCCCAAGGCAGCCCGGCCAGGTGATCGCATTCTCGAGCTAGGCGCGGGGATCGGAGTGATCACGTCTCTTCTGGCGTCAGTGCCTGATGTGACGGTCTGGGCCTTCGAGGCCGACCCTGACTCCGCCGACCTCGCACGTCGGGTGCTCAAGGCGAACGGCCTGAGCAACGTCGAACTGCATCAAGGTCTCCTGGCCGCCGGCGAGCCGCGGGAATTCACATTCTACAAGCGCCGTGATCTCTGGATGTCCTCTCTGGTGGAGCACCAGGGCAGCTATGACGACGTGATCGGTCTGGTCTCGCAGGATATCGACGCCGTCGTGCGGCGCCACGCGATCAGTCTGCTCGTCATGGACATCGAGGGGGCCGAGCTGGAGCTTCTCTCCCGCGCGGAGCTCCCGGGAGTCGAACGCATCTTCTGCGAGCTGCATGACCACCTGTACGGACTCGAGGGTATCCAGGAGATCACGGTTCAGCTGGCACGGAAGGGCTGGGCCTATGATCCCCGAGGGTCCCGCGGGCCTTGTGTGCTCTTCAATCGGGATCGATCACCGCGAGAATATTGCCCGGAGGACACGGATGCGTAGTTGGCCCAAGCTTTTCTGCGCGGCCATCACACTCCTGGCAGCCTCAGCCGCCGAGGGAGCCGATGACGACGCTCAAAGCATCGTCGTCTATGGCGCTGACAAACAGGTCCTCCGGACCTTCACCTACGAACAGCTTCGGACCACATTTCCACAGCACGAAATGGAAACAATCACGCCATGGAGCAAAGGCGGTGCCGCCCTCCGCTACCGGGGCCCGGCCATGACGGATGTTCTCGCTCAGAGCCGATTGCCGAGCATGGTGACCATCAAGTTTGGTGCCTATGACGGATTCAAAGCCTACGTTAAGATGGAAGAAATAGATACCTACAAGCCTATCTTGGCCCTGGAGATCGCGTGCTCGCCAAAGGTAATCGCTCAGAACGCCTGCTTGGAACCCGGCGATTATCGCCCACTAACACTGGAAGAACATGGCCCCTTTCTGTTGATGTGGCCACTAGATCAGATGCCTGCATACTACTCTCCGCAGCGTAACTCCATTTGGGTTTGGTTCGTCACCTCGATACAGCCTCCGGACTGATCATGCGCAACGCAGTCGAATTCCTGCAGAGAACCTATCGTTTCCTCGCGGCCCGCGGTACGGCGATCGGCCTGCTTGTGATCGCCGTTGCCCTGGTCCTGACCGTCTATGCCTTCAAGCGGTCCGAAGAATATCGCCAGGCTACGGAAACGATCATGTCGCAGACGTTCGAGGTCCAGGACCGGGCCAGCCAAGTACGGGAAAGGCTGGCAAACGCTATCGCCGATATCAAGGTGGTGCGCGCGACCGGCAAAGACGAAGTCGGCTTGGAAAAGGAACTTCGTCTCCTGAAGACAAATTTGATCACCCTGCGGAACCTGGATTATTCCCCTCGGTTCCTGCAAGAGCACGACATGGCGGCCCTCGACCGATCGATAGCGGTCGTCGACGAGATTCTGGCCAGTGCCCGGGGAAACGATCCCATCACATCGTATGGCGCGGCCATGAGCAGGCTCGAGGCGATGCAAGAGGATGTTTGGAGTGTCGCCGGCTCGTCCACGGCCCATAGCCAAACTCTCAGCGAGACGGCCTGGATCTCATCGAGCGCTGCGCGCAATGCCGCGCTGTTCGCTGTCGCTGCGCTGCTCGTGCTCGTAATGTTGGCGATGTTCGTCCATGCGGCGACGCTGTCGAAGCGCCAGGATCAACGCAGCCGTAGTTTCACGTCGCTTTTCGCCCACCAGACCCGCACCCGAATCGCAGCGCTCGTGCTGTTTTTCAAAGCCATCGACCTCAATACACTGCCCGACCCTGAGCTAGTCTCAGCTGCGGAGAGGGCGGCCAAGGAACTCGATTCCATCAACAACAGCATTCTCCTGATGTCGGGCACGACGAGGCCGACTTCGGATAAAGAATCGCTGGCGTCGGTCTTGGTCGCCCTGCAAATCGAGCACGGCCACGCCGTCTCGATCAACGATGTCTCGGAGGCCGAGGAGATTCTTGTCCCTACGCCGCATCTGCGCCTGATCCTCAGCGAGCTAGCCCAGAATGCAAAGCATGCGATCGCAGCGCGCGTCGGGAGTGCCGATGAACCACGCATCATTGTGTCACACAGGATTCAACGCCAATGGTTCTTCTGGCGTCAACTCGTGATCGAAGTTGCGGACAACGGCATTGGCATGAACCGGGCGGCTCGGCGCAAAGCGACGACGCCGTTCTTCTCGACGAGGGCGGGCAGACACGTGGGGCTTGGCCTTACCGGCTGCCTGCAGCTGGTCCAGACCCTAAAGGGACATCTCAGGATCATCTCAAAGCCCGGTGTCGGCACCACCATCCGTATCCGTGTGCCTGTGGGCAAGGCACAGCCAGCGGCCGTGGTTACCCGCCAGACAGCTTGATGCGACATTTCTGATGCGCGCTTATCCTCGCGACGTGCTGGAGGCGACGGGCCTTACCTTCGTCCTGGCGGTGGTCGGCATTGCCACCAAGGGGGTCGAGCCCCTGGCCTTGTTCTGGCCGGCGAATGCCGCGCTGATCGGCTGGTTCCTACGTCGACCAAACCGCCCTCATCCGCTGTGCTGGGCTGGTGTTATTGTGGCCTTCGTCGCAGCGGATCTCTGCTATGGGCGCAGCATCCAATTGGCGCTGGTACTGCTTCTCGCCAATCTCGCCGAGATCGTGACCGGCGTACTGTTCCTCGCGCCTATGGGGCCCGACGACCGCGAGCTGGCACACCCTCAGGCGGTCCTGCGCGTCACCGTGGGCTGCGTTCTGCTGTCGCTGGCCGGCGGCATCGCCTCTGCACTCGGCTTCGCCTGGCTCGGTGATCCGGCGATTCTGTTGAACACCGCGACCTGGTGGATGTCAGGAATGGCCAGCGTGGCGGCGATCCTTCCCGTCGCGCTCACAATCCCGGCCAGGCCCTGGCGGCTAGAACAATTTGTCAGCGCGGTCCGCCAAGAGGGGCCGGAATTGATCGGGCCAATGGTCCTGCTGGTCATCATGGCCGTCGTCGGCGCGGTCACCGGTGGGATCGGCACAACTGGCTTCCTGTTGCTGCCGCTGATCTGGTCCGCTATGCGCTGCGGCATTTTCGTGACGACGGTTCTGGCTGCGCTAGCCGGGCTTTGGATCTTCGCTGCCCTCGGCCTCGGCCTCGACCGGCTGCCCTCACACACACTCAACGAAGATCCGCTCCGAGTCCTTCTGACGGTCCGCTTGTCGGTCGCACTGGTCGCGCTCGCTGCAGTCCTGGTTGCCAGCATCATGGCCGGGCGACGGAGGGTCGAGGCGCGCCTGGCCGAAAGCGAGCGGCGCTTGGCGCTTGTCTTCGAGGGGACCAACGACGGGATCTGGGACCTGGATGTGCCGTCGGGCCAGCTCGCCGCCCTCAATGCCTCATCTCTCGTAACCCGGAGCCAATCGGCGCCCCGACGCCCATTTGAAGAGTGGCTCAGTCGGATGCACCCGGAAGATCGTGATCGCGTCGCGGCGGAACTGGATCGTCACCTGGCTGGTGGTTCGCCAGGATGCGTGGTCGAATATCGCTGGCCGAGCCCCGATGACGGGTGGATCTGGCTTCTGGCTCGCGGGCGAGCAGTGGAGCGCGATCACACCGGCCGGCCTGTGCGGCTTGTCGGATCGTTCATGGATGTGACCGCGCGCAAAGCGCTCGAGCAGCGGATCGAGCACATGGCGAACCACGATGCGCTCACCGAGCTGGCGAACCGGCATGCCCTGGATGCTGCCCTGCGGGAGCGGATCGCGGCATATCAAAAGGACGGGTCCAGAACATTGTTGATGGTGCTCGACCTGGACGGCTTCAAGGCCGTGAACGATGGTCACGGGCATCTGGCTGGCGACACTGTTCTGCGCGTGCTGGCGCGGCGCCTGAGGGACGAAGTTCCCGGAGCGATGGTGGCCGCCCGCATCGGCGGCGACGAGTTCGCTATCGTCGGACCGGATCCTGGCGCGGGCGGTGCCGAAGCTCTCGCACGCCAGATCGGGGAAGCTCTTGCAGCCCCGATCCAGGTCGGGGATGCGATGGTTTCTGTCGGCGCCAGCTTCGGGTGGGCTTTCCTGCCCGACGACGCCAAGGATGACGGCGGTCTATCGGCTATCGCCGACACCCGCCTCTACGCGGCGAAGGAACGGGATCTGCGGCCTGGATTGGCGATCGCGGGGCGCCCCTTGGTCTCCTGGCGGCGCCCGCCGAATGCCGCCGTTTAGCCGGCGAGACACCCTAGTGGTCACAGTCTGACACTTGGTACCCGCCTGGTGAGTCGGCTAGGGGCGGAAAGCGGACCTCCGATAACGCCCGGACTTCTGCCCCTGATGGACCTATACCGCCAGGCATCGGCAGCCAAA